>CAYXBN010000004.1:58043-143862 GCA_964463215.1 uncultured Mycobacterium sp.
TGGTCATCGGTGGAGGGCCCGAGGTCGGTTGATGCTTCGAGCAGCGACGCGTAGGGGCCGGTGATGGCCGTGGGCGACGACGGCGCCGAGGGTGGTTGGCTGCAGCCGGCCACAACCACCGCGATCACGCAACCGGCGATCACCGGGCTGCGCCACCGCCGCCACCACGCCATTGTTCTGCCCTTCCGTCACTGCCAGTATCGCCGTCGACGGTGGGGCGGGAGGGCGGTGTGCGGGACACGCGCTCTGGTCACCTCATGGCCGCAGTGCCGTGCGCTAGCGTGGGCGGCAGGTCCTAACACCGTGAGGAGAGGCCATGACGTACCCGCCCGCCGCACCGGGCTATCCGGCCCCGCAGCAGCCCGGGGGCTACTCCGGACCTGCAGGTCCGGCTCCCTCCGCTGGGACCGGAAAGTCGCCGACTTACCTCACTGCCGCCGTCGTGGGGCTGGGCTTGGCGGCGTATCTGGCCAGTTTCGGTCCGCTGCTGAGCATCAACACCGAGATGGGCCCGTTCGGCGGCGCGCAGTTCACCGCCAGCGGGCTGAGCTACTGGACGGTGGCCACCCTGATCGCCGCACTGCTGGCCGCCGTGGGACTGCTGCCGAGGCAGCCACGGACCTACACGGCGGTGATCGCAGTGACCGCGGTGCTGGCTCTGCTACTGGTCATCGGTCAGGTGATCAACCGGCCATCGGCGGTGTCGGTCGGCTGGGCGCTGTGGCTGGTGTTGCTGTTCACCCTGTTGCAGGCTGCCGCCGCGGTGACCGCGTTGCTGTTAGAGACCGGCGTCCTCACCGCCCCGGCCCGTCGCCCGCGATACGACCAGTACGGCCAGTACGGGCCCCCGCCCGGCTACTACGGCCAGCCTGGCGCCCCCGGCCAGCGGCCTGGCTATCCCGCCCAATACGGTTATCCCGCGGTTGGTTACGGACAGCCCGACACCAGCAACACCGACACCCCGCCTAACGGGTTTCCCGCCTACACCCCGCCGTCGGTTCAGCAACCCGGGCAGCAGCCGGCCGGGGCGAGTCCGTCGTCGGAGCCGCCGTCGGGGTCCGCGGCGGGTTCCACCCAACCCTGACGCTGCGCCCCAGTGCGCGCGGCACCTCCCAGAGATGCGGCATCCCCGGTGACGAGGACCCAAAGCAGGGTTCCGGCGGCACCTGATGCCCAGTCCCGCGACTTGGTCCGGGTGGCCTTCGGACCGTCGCTGCTGGCCATCGTCATCATCGCGGCGATCGTGCTGGTGCAGTTGGTGGTGGCCAACAGCGATCTGACCGGGGCCTTCGGTGCGGTGGCGAGCCTGTGGCTGGCCGTGCACGGAGTTCCGATCTCGATCGGCGGGCAGCAACTCGGCGCCCTGCCGTTGCTGCCGATGGCGCTGATGGTCTGGGCGGTGGCGCGGACCACCGCCGCAGTCACTCCGCCCCGGGCTTCCTGGCTCGTCATCCGGTGGATCATCGCCGCGGCGGTAGGCGGCCCACTGTTCGTGGCCGCTATCTCGCTGGGAATCGTGCATGACGCCGCCTCGGTGCTGACCGAGTTGCAGACCCCGAATGCGTTGCGGGCCTTCGTGTCGGTGGCCGTGGTGCACGGCCTGGGGGCGGTCATCGGTCTCTGGCCGGTGCTCGGGCCGCCGGTAATGGCCGCTCTTGACCTGCCGCGCTGGGTGCTCGATGCGGTGCGCCCGGCCATGTTCGGTGTCGCAGCGCTGCTGGCGCTGTCCGGCGCTGTGGTGGCAGCGTCGCTGGTCGTGCACTGGGGAACCATGCACGACCTCTACGGCATCACCGACTCGGTGTTCGGATATCTCAGCCTCACCCTCCTGTCGCTGCTGTATCTCCCCAATGTGGTGGTGGGTGCGGCGGCGGTGGCGGTCGGCTCGAGCGCCCACATCGGGTTCGCGACGTTCAGCGCGTTCACGGTGTTCGGCGGGGACATCCCGGCGCTGCCCATCCTCGCCGCAGTGCCTACGCCCCCACTTGGTCCGGTCTGGGTGGCGCTGTTGATCATCGGCGCGGCCGCCGGTGTGGCCATCGGCCAGCAGTGTGCGCTGCGGCCGCTGCCGCTGCCGTGGGCGATGGCCAAGCTTGCGGTGGCCTCGGCGCTGGCCGCGCTGACGCTGGCCGTCCTTGCGTTCATCGCCAGCGGACCGCTGGGCAACTTCGGCCACGTCGGCGTCGATCAGGCGACGTTCGCTCCGGCGGTGTTCTTCTGGTTCGTCGTCGTCGGAGGCCTCACGGTGGTCATGGCGGGGGGTGTCGGCGCGGCACCGCCCGCCGCGATGGCCAGGGCAGGCTCGGCGAAGCCTACGGGCGCCGTCGAGCGTGCGGTGGTGGCGAAAAATCCCGCCGATTCCCGCACTGAGCGCACAGTAGAGCAACGTGCCGAGCCTGAGGCGCCCGAGCCTGAGGCACCCGAGCCTGAGATCGCGGCGACTGAAGTCGTGGCGGAGCGGGGCGCGGAGCATCAGCCCACGGCGTCGCCCACATCCTCGGTAGCTGTTGACCCCGACGCCGAGGACCTTGAGGATCTCGAGGACCTGATGTTCGTCGACGCCGATTTCGACGGGTCCGACCCGGCCTCCGCCACCGCGCCGCCGGCCGGCACGGGATAGCGGACCCCGAGTGCCCGGTCCGTCCAGCGCCGAACCGCGCCGATAGGCTCATCGCCGTGTCAGCGCCGCAGCAGATCCGGGTACCGCCCAGCGCGCCGGCCCGCCTGGTGGTGCTGGCCTCCGGCACCGGATCCCTGCTGCAGGCTCTGCTGCAGGCCGCGATCGGGGACTATCCGGCCCGCGTGGTCGCTGTCGGCGTCGATCGGGACTGCCGGGCCGCCGCAATCGCCGCTGACGCCGCTATCCCGACCTTCACCGTGCGACTCGGCGACTATCCGGATCGGCCCGCATGGGACACCGCCATGGCCGAGGCCACCGAATGCCACAACCCGGATCTGATCGTCTCGGCGGGGTTCATGAAGATCCTCGGACCGGAGTTCCTGGCCCGCTACCAGGGCCGGGTCCTCAACACCCATCCAGCGCTGCTGCCGGCGTTTCCGGGCGCCCACGCCGTGCCCGACGCGCTCGACTACGGCGTGCGGATCAGTGGGTGCACAGTGCATCTCGTCGACGCCGGGATGGACACCGGACCGATCCTGGCCCAGGAGGCCGTCGAGGTGCGCGACGACGACACCGAGGCGACACTGCACGAACGGATCAAAGTCGTCGAGCGGCGATTATTGGTGGATGTGCTGGCCGCGCTGGCGCGGTACGGCGTGACCTGGACCGGCAGAAAGGCGACCCTGGGAATGGTGGACGTATGACGGCGCAGACGCTGATCGGTAGAAAGCCCATCCGGCGCGCCCTGATCAGCGTGTACGACAAGAGCGGCCTGATTCCGCTGGCGCAAGGCCTGCACGACCTCGGCGTCGATATCGTATCCACCGGATCGACCGCGAAAACCATTGCCAGCAAGGGCATTCCGGTCACACCGGTCGAATTTGTCACCGGCTTCCCCGAGGTGCTCGACGGCCGGGTCAAAACGCTGCACCCGCACATTCATGCCGGCCTGCTGGCCGACACCCGCAACCCCGAACACCTCGCCGCGCTGGAGAAGCTCAGGATCGAACCGTTCGATCTGGTCGTGGTCAACCTCTATCCGTTCAGCGAAACGGTGGACTCCGGCGCGGAGCTGGCCGAATGCGTCGAGCAGATCGACATCGGCGGACCGTCGATGGTGCGCGCGGCCGCCAAGAATCACGCCAGCGTCGCCGTCGTGGTCGAACCACTCGGTTACGACGGGGTGCTGGCCGCGGCGCGGGCCGGGGGATTCACCCTGGCCGAGCGGAAAAAACTGGCGGCCTTGGCCTTCCGGCACACTGCTGAATACGACATCGCGGTGGCAGGCTGGATGGGGTCCACTCTGGCGCCGGAGCAGGACGGGCCTGCCGCGCTACCGGCCTGGCTCGGCCGCAACTGGCGGCGCACCTCGATTCTGCGGTACGGCGAGAACCCGCATCAGCAGGCGGCGTTGTACAGCGACGACGTCTCCTGGCCCGGGCTTGCGCAGGCTGAGCAGTTGCATGGAAAGGAGATGAGCTACAACAACTTCACCGACGCCGACGCGGCCTGGCGGGCGGCGTTCGACCACCAGCAGATCTGCGTTGCCATCATCAAACACGCCAACCCGTGCGGTATCGCCATCTCCGCGGAGTCGGTAGCAGACGCTCATCGCAAAGCCCACGCCTGCGATCCGCTGAGCGCATTCGGCGGGGTGATCGCAACCAACACCGAGGTCACCTGCGAGATGGCCGAACAGGTGTCGGAGATTTTCACCGAGGTCATCGTCGCTCCCGCCTACGCGGAGGGTGCCGTGCCGATCCTGGCTCGCAAGAAGAACATTCGGGTTCTGGTGGCGGCCGAACCGACCCTCGGCGGAGTGGAGATCCGCCAGATTGCCGGCGGCCTGCTGATGCAGGAGCGCGACGAACTGAACGCCGCGGGCGACGATCCGGCCAACTGGACACTGGCCGCCGGCGACCCCGCCGACGCGGCCACCATGGCCGATCTGATGTTCGCCTGGCGCACCTGCAGGGCGGTGAAGTCGAATGCGATCGTCGTCGCCGCCGACGGCGCCACCGTGGGGGTCGGCATGGGACAGGTGAACCGGGTCGACGCCGCCCGCCTTGCCGTGGAACGCGGCGGGGACAGGGTGCGCGGCGCGGTGGCCGCCTCAGATGCGTTCTTTCCGTTCCCGGACGGTCTGGAGGTGCTCACTGCCGCCGGGGTGAAAGCCGTCGTGCATCCGGGTGGTTCGGTGCGCGACGACGAGGTGACTGCTGCTGCCGCCGCGGCGGGGGTCACCCTGTATCTCACCGGCGCCCGGCACTTCGCGCACTGAATTCGCCATCGACTCTGCGCCCAGATCGCGATTCCGACGCGAATGACGATCTGCACGCAGCGCCGATGACGGCCCGACTAGCGGCGGCGGTCGATGTACTCCTGATAACCGCGTCCGGTGATCGTCTCGCCGCGCCAGGTGGTCTCGTGCCGGAACCCGGTGACAAAACCGCTGCCCAGGCCGTAGGTGAACGGGGTGTCCATCTCGGCCCGCACGTCCAGGACGGTGCCGGTGTCGTCGCGCACGGTGAATCGGGTGACGGCGGGCAGTCGCATCGCAATCCCGTATGGGGTCGGTTCCGGTTCCGGCCGGTACTTCTCGACGCGGAACTCGGTGCGGCCGAGGCTGATTCCGTAACTGGTCCGGCTTCGGTGCAGTGCCGTGGAGATGAACGGTCGCCCACCGATGCGGTGGTGGCTGAGCAGCACCTGATCGTCGGGCCCGAGATTGATGATCTGGTAGACGAACAGATCCAGCGGAGCCTTCAGCGCCGGCGGCAGGGGGGTGGTGCGCACCTGGTACGGGCTCGGGCAGGCCCCGTATTCGAAGGCGCACAAGCCCTCGACGTCCATGCCGCCGGAGTCCGTTGCGAATCGGCCGCGGTATTCGGTGAGCAGACTGAGGTGTTTGTAGACCGGGTTGTGGACGAACCAGGTGACCTTGTCGGTGTTGGTCAACCGAAGATCCACCTCGACGCCGCCGAACCGACCGGCCAGGGTGTAGTCCGGGTAACGCCCGGCAAGGGTGAGGTCGTCACCGAACCGAACCAGCGACCCGTCCCGGCGGGAGACGAAGTCGCGGTCGGTCGAGTAGTTGCCGAAGTGCGCCGGGTAGGACGCCGCCGTGCCCACCACCACCGAGGCGTTGCGGCGGGGTTGGTCGACGAGGGCGTGGTCGGTGTCGAAGGCCAGCGATCCGGTGGCACCGATCAACGACATCATCGAGAAGAAGCGGTGCGGTTCGGGCAGACCGGGAATCATCACCCCGTAGTGCGTCCAGCCGTACCTCCGTGATCCGGCGCCCGTACCCGCGACGTGCGGCACCATCGGAAACCCGGCGTCGAAGGGCTGAGTCGATGCGCTTTCGGCGGTGTCGGTGACAGCGATCAGTCCGGCGAGGACCCGGCGGACACCCGTCGCTGCGACCCGATGCATGACGAGATCCTGTCAGAACCCCCGATCACCCCCGGCTTTCCGGGCACCCACTCGACAGCGGCCGTAGCGTGGAGGCCGTGACCGCAGCGCAGACAGATGATCAGCCCCCCGGCCTGCCCGCCACGCTCGGCGCACTGCGCGCCTCCGGGCATCGGGAGCGCAGCGTCAAGCAGGAGATCCGGGAGAACCTGCTGACCGCCCTGGCCGCCGGCGAGCAGGTATGGCCGGGGATCTTCGGCTTCTCCGACACCGTGCTGCCGCAATTGGAGCGCGCCCTGATCGCCGGCCATGACTTCGTGCTGCTCGGTGAGCGCGGCCAGGGCAAAACCCGGTTGCTGCGCTCACTGGCCAACCTGCTCGACGAGTGGACCCCGGTGATCGCCGACGCCGAACTGGCCGAGCACCCCTACTCGCCGATCACCCCGCAGTCCCTGCGGCGGGCCGCCGAACTCGGTGACGACCTGCCGATCGCCTGGCGGCACCGCAGCCAGCGCTACACCGAGAAACTGGCCACCCCCGACACCAGCGTGGCCGACCTGGTCGGCGATATCGACCCGATCAAGGTGGCCGAGGGCCGCACCCTGGGTGACCCCGAAACCATCGCCTACGGGCTGATCCCGCGGTCCCATCGCGGCATCGTCGCGGTCAACGAGTTGCCCGACCTGGCCGAGCGCATCCAGGTCGCCATGCTCAACGTGATGGAGGAACGCGACATCCAAGTCCGCGGCTACACCCTTCGGCTGCCGTTGGACGTGCTGGTGGTGGCCAGCGCCAACCCCGAGGACTACACCAACCGCGGCCGGATCATCACCCCGCTCAAAGACCGGTTCGGCGCCGAGATCCGCACCCACTACCCCCGCGAACTCGACGCCGAGGTGGGGGTTATCGAGCAGGAGGCACTGCTGACGGCGAAGGTGCCGACCTACCTGATGCAGATCATCGCCAGGTTCACCCGGTTGCTGCGGGAATCGCACTCGGTGGACCAGCGCTCCGGGGTGTCGGCCCGGTTCGCCATCGCCGCCGCCGAGACGGTGGCGGCCTCGGCGCGACACCGCGGAGCGGTTCTCGGTGAGGACGAACCGGTCGCCCGAGTCGTGGACCTGGGCACCGTGATCGACGTACTGCGCGGCAAATTGGAGTTCGAGTCCGGTGAGGAGGGCCGCGAACTGGCGGTCCTGGAGCACCTGCTGCGCCGGGCCACCGCCGACACCGCCCAGAAAGTCCTCGGCGGCATCGACGTCGGGCCGTTGGTGGCGGCGGTGGAGAACTCGACGGTGACCACCGGTGAGCAGGTCTCGGCCAAGAACGTGCTGGCCTCGTTGCCCGACCTGCCGGTGATCGAGAAGATCGCCGATCGGCTTGGAGCCGGCAGCGAAGGTGAGCGGGCCGCGGCCCTGGAGTTGGCGCTGGAGGCGCTCTACCTCGCCAAGAAGATCGACAAGAACACCGGGGACGGCGAAACCGTCTATGGCTAACCCGAATCGGCACGGGAAAGACTCCCGCTACTCCGCCTACACCGGCGGGCCCGATCCACTGGCTCCGCCGGTGGATCTGCGGGAGGCGCTCGAGCAGATCGGCCAGGACGTGATGGAGGGCGCCTCCCCGCGCCGCGCGCTGGCTGAACTGCTTCGCCGCGGCAACAAGAACATCAAGGGGGCCGACCGGCTCGCCGCTGAGGTCAACCGGCGCCGCCGGGAGATCCTGCAGCGCAACAACCTTGACGGAACCCTCCAGGAGATCAAGAGACTCCTGGACGAAGCGGTGCTGGCCGAGCGCAAAGAGTTGGCCCGCGCACTCGACGACGACGCCCGGTTCGCCGAGATGCAGATCGAGTCGCTCTCGCCGTCGCCGGCCAAAGCGGTGCAGGAACTCTCCGACTACACCTGGCGCAGCCCCGAGGCCCGGCAGAAGTACGAGGCGATCAAAGACCTGCTCGGCCGGGAGATGCTCGACCAGCGGTTCGCCGGGATGAAGCAGGCGCTGGAGAACGCCACTGACGAAGACCGCCAGGCCGTCAACGAGATGCTCGACGACCTCAACGATCTGCTCGACAAGCACGCCCGCGGCGAGGATACCCAGGGCGACTTCGACGACTTCATGGCCAAACACGGCCGGCACTTCCCGGAGAACCCCCGCAACGTCTCCGAACTGCTGGATTCGCTGGCCAAGCGGGCTGCGGCCGCGCAGCGGTTCCGCAACAGCCTGTCCGCCGAGCAGCGCGCCGAACTGGACGCACTGGCCCAACAGGCGTTCGGCTCGCCGCAGTTGATGCAGGCGCTGAGCCGACTGGATTCGCACCTGCGGGCGGCCCGGCCGGGGGAGGACTGGGACGGCTCAGCGGAGTTCTCCGGTGAGAACCCGCTGGGGATGGGCGCCGGTGCCCAAGCCATGGCCGACATCGCCGAGCTCGAGCAACTCGCCGAGCAGCTCTCCCAGAGTTACCCGGGGGCCACCATGGACGACGTCGACCTCGACGCCTTGGCCCGCCAACTCGGCGACCAGGCCGCCGTCGACGCCCGGACGCTGGCGGAGTTGGAGCGCGCCCTGATGAACCAGGGGTTCCTGGACCGCGGATCGGACGGCAAGTGGCGGCTGTCGCCCAAAGCGATGCGCCAACTCGGCCGGGCGGCGCTTCGCGATGTGGCCCAACAACTTTCCGGCCGGCACGGCGAGCGGGAGACCCGCCGTGCCGGGGCGGCCGGCGAACTGACCGGGGCGACCCGGTCCTGGGAGTTCGGCGACACCGAGCCATGGAACGTCACCCGCACGATCACCAACGCCGTGTTACGCCGCGCGGGATCTGCCGCGAGTGCCCCTGAGCGGTTGCCCGACGGGCCCCTGCAGATCGCGGTGGACGACGTCGAGATCTCCGAAACCGAGACCCGCACCCAGGCGGCGGTGGCGCTATTGGTCGACACCTCCTTCTCGATGGTGATGGAGAACCGGTGGCTGCCGATGAAGCGCACCGCGCTGGCGCTCAACCATCTGGTCAGCACCCGGTTCCGGTCGGACGCCCTGCAGATCATCGCCTTCGGCCGCCATGCCCGCACCGTGACCGCCGCGGAGTTGACCGGCCTGGAAGGCGTCTACGAACAGGGCACCAATCTGCACCACGCGCTGGCGTTGGCCAGCCGGCACCTGCGTCGACACCCCAGCGCCCAGCCGGTGGTGCTGGTCGTCACCGACGGCGAACCCACCGCCCATCTCGAGTCCTACGGCCCGGCCGGGTACGGCTCCTCGGTGTTCTTCGACTACCCCCCGCATCCGCGCACGATCGCCCACACCGTGCGGGGCTTCGACGAGGTTGCCCGGCTCGGGGCACAGGTCACCATCTTCCGGCTCGGCGACGACCCCGGTCTGGCCCGATTCATCGACCAGGTGGCCCGTCGGGTGGCGGGCCGGGTCGTGATGCCCGATCTGGACGGTCTGGGCGCGGCGGTGGTCGGGGATTACCTGCGGTCACGCCGACGCACCTGAAGCTCCGGCGGAATATCCGCAGCTCACCATTGCTCACGGGTCGTTATGAATTCTTTATGACGTGGTCACCCGCGCCGCCGGGACTGAGAGCTGTTTGCTGACGGCTAATCGCCGGGGTCCAGGCCAATTCTGTCCGCTGACAGTGAAACCAAAACTCTGGCAAACAATTGAGGACCCACCTCGACCCTGAGTGAAACCTGTGAATTACCGCAATCGGCGCTGATGGGCTCGCTGCCCGCCCGGTTGCATTCCACAAAATCCCGCATTTGCTGGTCAACCCGCCGACGGTGTCGGTGTGAACAGGTGTCAACTAAAGGGGCCTCGATTTGCCTTGCGGCAAACATCCCCGTACGATCGAAGCGTCCATCCCACGATGGTGCTCAGCAAAGCGGATCCCGCCGGGCGGGCGGGCCAACCTTAAGGACACTCTTCATGGCGTCTCGTTCCAAGCCCCTTGTCTCGGCAGCAGCGCTGGCGAGCGCCGCGGCAATCGCCGTCGCGACACCCGCGGTGGCCCCCAACCTCGGCATGCCCACCCCGGCCGCGCTCTCCAAGGCCGCCTACGAGCTCACCACCTTCGCCGACGTGCTCTCCGTTCCGCCGGAGGTGTGGACCGACCTGCTCTTCGGCAACACCACCTGGGGCGGCACCCTCGGCTATGACGACGACGAGCCCGATCAGGGTTTCGGCCCGGAATGGGCCCGACCGCAAACCGCGTTCGGCCAGCCGTTCTACGTCAACCCGTGGGTCGGCTACTGCGACTTCGGCTGCGACCGGAAAGGCATCGCCGGCGTTACCTACCTCTTCCTGGATGCCCTGATCAACGGCAACGGCAACGGGTTCGATGACGTCGAAAACTGGCCGATCGGGATCGTCAACTACTTCGCCGAGCCCAACGGCTTCTTCCCGATCGGCAGCCCCGGCAACTCGCCGCAGTTCCAGTTCGAGAACCTGGGTTACAGCGCCGCGACCTGGTACATCCTGCAGGGCACCCTGGGGCAGGCGATCCCGGAGTTGTCTGTGCCGCTGGCCGCCCTGTTCTGGGGCGAGTTGAACGTCACCGTCGGCTACAACCTGGTGCTCTCCACGGTCGCCCAGGCGCTGCAGGTCGTTCCGGTGCTCGGCCCGTTCGCCGGCAACAGCATCTTCGCCTATCTGGGAGACCTGCCCCTCGATCCGGAGAATCCGAGCCTGGGCCTCTACCAATACGGCCTGTCCGGTGTGCTGAACTACTGGATCGACATCGCCACCGGTGCGGTGCCGTTCCCGGGTGGTCTGGCAGCGCCGGCGACCCCGCCGGCCGAGGCCGCCTCGCTGGCCGCCGCGGATGTCGTCGTCGAGGCGGATACCGCCAAGGTGGCTTCCGTCGAGGTTGCGCAGAACACCCCGGTCGACGTTCCGGGGAGCGCACCGGTGGTCGAGGCACCCCCGGTCGCTGAGGCGCCGGTCGCGGAGGCCCCGGTTGTTGAGGTTCCGGTCGAGGTCGCAGAAGCCGCCCCGGCGGTTGAGGCCGAGGCCCCGGCGGCCGCGGAGATCGGCGAGGTCGCCCCCGAGGTCGAACCGGCTGATGCGCCGGAAGCGCCTGCGGTGGACATCCCCGAAGCCGACCTGGACGTCAAGGATCTCGCGGACCTCGACGTGGTGGAGGACGCTCCGGCCGACGCCCCCAAGATCAAGGGTTCGCTGGACGAGGCGGCGGACAGCGAGCCTGCCGCCGGACCGGCCGCGGCCGATGCTGACTCTGCCGCGGACAGCAGTGCTGCCGGCGACAGCGCCGACTCGGACAGCGCCGGCTCCGACAGTGCCGGCTCCGACAGTGACAGCGACAACTGATCTGGTCGCTCTGCACGAAGGCCCCCTCCACGGAGGGGGCCTTCGTCGTTGGTCAGGCGGTCAGTCGGACTGGGTGGTGCGCTTGCGGCGTTTGATACCCACACCGCCCCACAGCGAAAAACCCTTGATGGTCACGGTGGGGGCACCCGGCGTGCCGTCACCGTCCACCTTCCGGTCGAAGCCGCCCATCACACCGTGGCCCTTGACGTCGACGTTGACCTCCGGCGGCAGCAGGATGGTCTGTCCGCCGAGGATCGAATAGGCGTGGATCTCGACGTCGGGGGAAGTGAAGTCGGCGTAGCGCAGATCAACCACGCCGCCGCCGAACAAGGTAAAGGTCGTCATCCGGCCCGGGATGTTCCAGCGGCCGCGCCGCTCGAAGCCGCTCAGGATCGCCAGCAGCATGGTCGACGGCGCCGGTCTGCTCTTGTGCCGCCGGTACTCCACCGCCTCGGGCAGGTCGCAGGTGATGCGCTCGAGTTGATCGTAGGTGGACGCCGAGTAGGCCTTGGCGAGTCGGGCCTCGTACTCGGCGAGGGTGAGCCGGCCGTTCGAGGCGGCCTCGGAGAGTAGCTGGGCGACCTGGATGCGGTCATCGTCGGAGGCCTGCCCGGAAGCGGACGCCTGACCGTGAGGCGAGGCTGACCCAGCGCCGCGCCGCGAAATGTTGCCCATGCTCATGACGCCTCGAGCGTACGACCCATTAACGTTGGCGCAAAAGTCCAGTCATCGATCTGTCATCAGTTGGCCGCCCACCGGGGCGGTCGCTTCTGCAGAAATGCGAGCATGCCCTCCCGGGCCTCGTCGGAGACGAACAGCCGCGCCGACTCCTGCGCCAGTCGTTCGGCGTCACGATCGAATCCGGCCAGGACCGCGGCGGTGGTCAGCGCCTTGGAGGCCGCCAGGCCCTGCGGTGAGGCCTTCGCCAGATCAGCGGTCACCGCATCGACGGCGAACCCGACGTCATCGGCGATGCTGGTCACCAGCCCGATCCCGGCGGCACGCCGCGAGTCGAACGTCTCGCCGGTCAGGTAGTACCGGGCCGCCGCCCGGGGATCGAGCTTGGGCAGCAGCGTCAGCGAAATGATCGCCGGGGCGACCCCGATGCGGGCTTCGGTCAACGCGAAGGTGCTGCGCGGCCCGGCGATCACGATGTCGCAGGCGCCGACCAGTCCCATTCCCCCAGCCCGGACGTGGCCGTCGACGGCCCCGATCACCGGAAGCGGGCACTCGACGATCGACCGCAGCAGCGCGGCGAGTTCGTGAGCCCGTCCGACCGCGGCCTCCTGCGGGTCACCGCCGGTGGCCTCGGACAGGTCCGCCCCCGCGCAGAAGGTTCCGCCGGTGTGTCCCAGCACCACTGCCCGCACGTCCGGATCGGTGGCGGCCCGACCGAACCCCTCGTGCAGTTGCGCCACCAGGGTTGAGGACAGCGCGTTGCGGTTGTGCGGCGAATCGAGTGTCAACCGGGCGACGTGGCCCCCACTCTCAGTGGGGCCGTCGTAGCGGACGAGTGTCTGGGTGGTCATCGGAATGACCCCCATCAGTAGGACCGGGGCAGGCCCAGCGAGGTCTGGGCGACGAAGTTGAGGATCATCTCCCGGCTGACCGGGGCGATGCGAGCCAACCGGGAACCCACCAGCATCGCGGCGACGCCGTACTCCTGCGACAAGCCATTGCCGCCCATCGACTGGACCGCCTGGTCGACGGCCCGGGTCGAGGCCTCACCGGCGGCGTACTTGGCCATGTTGGCGGCTTCGGCCGCCCCCATATCGTCGCCCGCGTCGTACAGTGTCGCGGCCTTCTGCATCATCAGCTTGGCGAGTTCGAGCTCGATGTGGTTCTGCGCCAACGGGTGCGCGATGCCCTGATGGGCACCGATCGGGGTCTTCCACACCTGCCGGGTCTTGACGTAGTCGCAGGCCTTGTCAAGCGCCAATCGGCCCATTCCGACCGCGCTGGCCGCGCCCATGATCCGTTCCGGATTGAGACCGGCGAACAGTTGCGCGAGTGCGGCGTCCTCGGAGCCCACCAACGCATCCGCGGGCAGGCGCACCTCGTCGAGGAACACCTGGAACTGGCTTTCCGGCATGGTCAGTTCCATCGGGATCTTGGTGAAGGTCAACCCGGGGGCGTTGGTCGGGACGATGAACAACGCCGGCTGCAGGTTACCGGTCTTGGCTTCTTCGGTGCGGCCGACGACCAGGACCGCCTGGGCTTGGTCCAGGCCGGAGATCCACACCTTCTGGCCGGAGAGGATCCAGTCGCTGCCGTCCCGACGGGCGGTGGTGGTGATGCGGTGTGAGTTGGACCCGGCGTCAGGTTCGGTGATGGCGAAAGCCATGGTGATCGAGCCGTCGGCGATCCCGGGAACCCAGCGCTGCCTCTGTTCGTCGGTGCCGAACTTGGCGATGATGGTGCCGTTGATGGCCGGCGAGACGACCATCAACAGCAGCGGACAACCGCCGGCGGACAGTTCCTCCATCACCAGCGCCAGCTCGTACATCCCGGCGCCGCCGCCGCCGAGTTCCTCGGGCAGGTTCACCCCGATGAAGCCGAGTTGCCCGGCCTCCCGCCACAGTTCGTCGGTGTGGCCACCGGCCCGGGCGCGTTCGAGGTAGTACTCCGGGCCGTAGTTGGCGGCCAACGCGGCGACGGACTTGCGCAGCGCCTGCCGTTCGGCGCTCTCGATGAAGTCGGTGCTCATTGCGGACATTCCGGCTCTCCTTCGCTGTGTTGGGGACTTTCGACGCGGGCCAGGACGGCGCCCACCTCGACCTGTTGGCCGACGGCGACGTCGAGTTGGATCAGCACGCCGTCGACGGGCGCGGTGATGGTGTGCTCCATTTTCATCGCCTCCAGCCATACCAGCGGCTGCCCGGCGGTGACGGTGTCGCCGAGGCCGGCGCCGAGGCGGATCACCGATCCGGGCATCGGAGCGACCAGGGAGCCCTTCTCCAGCGTCGCGCCCGCTTCGGGGAACCGGTGGACGACGGCGAAGGTGACCGATCCCAGCGGGGAGTCGACGTACATCTCGTCGCCGTAGCGGGCGAGGCGGAATGCGGTGGCCACGCCGGAGTCGGCGAGCACGACGGTGTCCGGGGCTGCCGAAACCAGCTCAACCCCGGTGTCGTCGGGCAGGTGCAGCGTGCCGCGGGTGAAGCGGTAGCGGACCCGGTATTCGGCGCCGGTCACGTCGCGGTAGGCCTTGATCTGGTCACCGGAGAACACGTTGCGCCATCCGCTGGGCAGCGAACCGAGAACCGGGGCGGCTGCCCGGTTGGCGGCGGCGTCGGCCAGGGCGGCGGCCACCGCGGCAAGCCGGACCGCCCGCTGGCCGGCCAACGGGGCGGCGAGGGTGTCCAGGCCGTGGGTGTCGAAGAACGCCGTGTCGGTGTCGCCGGCCAGGAACGCCGGATGGCGCAGCACGTTGACCAGTAGGTCGCGGTTGGTGCGCAAACCGTGCAGGCGGGTGCGGGCCAGCGCGTCGGCCAGGACGGCGGCGGCGCGGCCCCGGGTGGGGGCGAAGCCAATGACCTTGGCCAGCATGGGGTCGTAGAAAATCGACACCACCGAACCGTCGACGATCCCGGAGTCCAGTCGAATCCCGGTGGTGCTCAGCGGCCCGAACCGGCTCACCGCTCCGGGAACCTCGAAGTGATGGATGCGGCCGGCCTGGGGCTGCCAGCCCGCTGCCGGGTCCTCGGCGTAGAGCCGAGCCTCGATGGAATGCCCTGCGGCGGTGGGTGGTTCGGGTGGCAACCGTTCGCCGTCGGCGACGGCCAGTTGCCACTCCACCAGATCCAGGCCGGTGGTCAGTTCGGTCACCGGGTGCTCCACCTGCAGGCGGGTGTTCATCTCCAGGAAGAAGAAGTCGCCGTTGTCGTCGGCGAGGAATTCCACCGTCCCCGCACCGGTGTATCCGATTGCGGCGGCGGCCAGGCGCGCGGCCTCGAACAGTCGCTCGCGCATCCCCGGTACGCGTTGACCCAGGGGCGACGGCGCCTCCTCGATGATCTTCTGGTGCCGGCGCTGGATCGAGCACTCCCGTTCGCCGACCGCCCACACCGTGCCGTGCTGGTCGGCGAGCACCTGGACCTCGACGTGGTGGCCGCGGGGCAGATAGCGCTCGCAGAACACCGTCGGATCCCCGAAGGCGGACTGTGCCTCCCGGCGTGCGGCGTGCACCTGTGCCGACAGATCGGCGAGGTGGTCCACCACCCGCATGCCGCGCCCACCACCGCCGGCGGAGGCCTTGACCAGGACCGGTAACTCGTCGGACCGCACGAGCGCGGGGTCGAGTTCGGCCAGCACCGGCACCCCCGCGGCGGCCATCATCTTCTTGGCTTCGATCTTGGAGCCCATCGCCGTCACCGCCGCGGCGGGCGGTCCGATCCACGTCAATCCCGAATCGGCTACTGCCATCGCGAAACCGGGATTCTCCGAGACGAATCCGTACCCGGGGTGGACGGCGTCGGCACCGGCGGCCTGCGCCGCGGCCAACAGCGCGTCGGGGTCGAGGTAGCTGTCGATGCACACCCGGGAGTCGGCCTCGGCCACATGCGGGGAGTGCGCGTCGTGTTCGGTGTAGACCGCCACGGTGCCGATGCCGAGGCGTCGGCAGGTGGTGAACACCCGTCGGGCAATCTCACCCCGATTGGCCACCAGGACCCGTTTGATCACCTCTGCCCCCTGACCATGGTCGGCACGGCCGTCACATCCGGAAGACGCCGAAATTCGACGTCCCCTCGATCGGAGCACTGGCGATGGCGGACAGGCACATTCCCAGGACGGTCCGGGTGTCCCGCGGGTCGATCACACCGTCGTCATACAGCCTGCCGGACAGGAACATCGGCAGCGACTCCGCTTCGATCTGCGCTTCGACCGCGGCGCGCAGGGCGGCGTCGGCGTTCTCGTCGACGGCCTGCCCGCGGGCCGCGGCGGCGGCCCGGTTGACGATGGACAGCACCCCTGCCAGTTGCGCTCCGCCCATCACCGCCGACTTGGCGCTGGGCCAGGCGAAGAGGAACCTCGGGTCATACGCACGACCGCACATTCCGTAATGCCCGGCCCCATAGGAGGAGCCGATCAGCAGGGAGATGTGCGGGACCGCCGAGTTGGACACGGCGTTGATCATCATCGCGCCGTGCTTGATCATCCCGCCTTCCTCATAGGCTTTGCCGACCATGTAGCCGGTGGTGTTGTGCAGGAACAACAACGGTGTGTCGGCCTGGTTGGCCAGCTGGATGAACTGGGTGGCCTTCTGGGACTCCTCGCTGAAGAGCACCCCGCGGGCATTGGCCAGGATCCCGACCGGATACCCGTGGACGCTGGCCCACCCGGTGACCAGTGAGGCGCCGTAGAGGGGTTTGAACTCGTCGAAGTCGGAGTCGTCGACGACGCGGGCGATCACCTCCCGTGGGTCGAACGGTATCCGCAGGTCGGCCGGCACTATCCCGAGAAGTTCCTCCGGGTCGGCGTGTGGTTCGCCGAACGGGCGCGGTGACGGGCCCTTCTTGGACCAGTTCAGCCGGGCCACGATCCGCCGGCCGATCCGGAGGGCGTCGAGTTCGTCGGTGGCGAAGTAGTCGGCCAAACCCGAAGTACGGGAATGCATTTCCGCACCGCCGAGGGACTCGTCGTCGGACTCCTCACCGGTGGCCATCTTCACCAGCGGCGGACCGGCGAGGAACACCTTGGAACGTTCCTTGATCATCACCACGTGGTCCGACATGCCCGGGACATAGGCGCCGCCGGCCGTGGAGTTGCCGAACACCAACGCGATCGTGGGGATTCCGGCCGCCGACAGGCGGGTGAGGTCGCGGAACATCCGCCCGCCGGGGATGAAGATCTCTTTCTGAGTGGGAAGGTCGGCGCCGCCGGACTCGACCAGGGAGATCAGCGGCAGCCGGTTCTCCAGCGCAATCTGGTTGGCCCGCAACACCTTTTTCAGCGTCCAGGGGTTCGAGGTGCCGCCCTTGACGGTGGGGTCGTGGGCCACCAGCATGCACTCGACGCCCTCGACCACCCCGATGCCGATGACCAAGCTGGCACCCACCTGGAATTCGGTGCCGTAGGCGGCTAGCGGGCACAACTCCAGGAACGGGGAATCTGGGTCCAGGAGTAGCTCGATGCGTTCCCGCGCGGTGAGCTTGCCCCGGTCATGATGCCGCGCAACATATTTCGGGCCGCCACCAGCGAGTGCGTTGCCCAACTCGATGTCGAGTTCGGCAAGTTTGGCGAGCATCGACGCCGCGGCCTCGGTGTAGGCCGGCGCGCAGGTGTCGAGCGCGGTGGACAGGGCGCTCATCCCTGATAACCAAGGGTCTTGGCGGCCAGGCTGGTCATGATCTCGGTGGTCCCGCCGCCGATGCCCAGGATGCGCATATCCCGGTACTGGCGTTCGACCTCCGATTCGGCCATGTAGCCCATCCCACCGAACAGTTGGACGGCCTGGTTGGCCACCCACTCACCGGCTTCTACGGCGGTGTTCTTGGCGAAGCACACCGGCGCGATGAGATTCTGATCGCCGGCCAGTTGGCGTTCGATGACGTTGCGGGAGTAGACCCGCGCCACGTCGATGCGGCGGGCCATCTCGGCCAGTGTGTTCTGCACGGTCTGCCGGGCGATCAGCGGTTTGCCGAAGGTCTCCCGGTCGCGGCACCACTGCACGGTGATGTCCAGACACCGTTGCGCACTGGAGTAGGCCTGCACCGCCAGGCCGATGCGCTCGGCGACGAAGGCCTGGGCGATCTGGAAAAAGCCGGTGTTCTCTACGCCCACAAGATTGTGGGCCGGCACCCGCACATCGGTGAAGGACAGTTCGGCGGTGTCGGAGGACCGCCAGCCCATCTTGGCCAGTTTGCGGCTCACCTCGAAGCCGGGGGTGCCCTTCTCGATGACCAGCATCGAGATCCCGGCTGCGCCGGGCCCGCCGGTGCGGACCGCGGCCACCACATAGTCGCCGCGCACCGCCGAGGTGATGTAGGTCTTGGCTCCGTTGACCACGTAGTGATCGCCGTCGCGGACCGCCGTGGTGCGCAGGTGGCCCACATCGGACCCGCCGCCCGGTTCGGTGATGGCCAGGGACCCGATCAACTCCCCCTGCAGGGTGGGTTTGACGAACGTCTCGATCAGTCGGGGGTCGCCGGAGGCGATCATGTGCGGCACCGCGATACCGACGGTGAACAGCGAGGCGTACACCCCGCCGGGGGTGCCGGCCTCGTGCAGTTCCTCGCAGATGACCGCGGTGTCGGCGGCGTCACCGCCCTCGCCGCCGACCTCCTCACCGAACCCGACACCGAGCAGTCCGGCCTCGGCGGTGCGGCGACTGAGGTCCCGGGGCAGTTCACCGGCCTGCTCCCACTCCTCGATGTGGGGCAGGATCTCGCGTTCAGCGAAGGTGCGCACCGACTTTCGCAGTTCCTGGCGCTCCGGTGTGGTCCAGATACTCGTGCCCGGATTGATGCCCTTTGTCACGGCGTGCCCTCCAGCAGGATTTCCTCCGGGATGTCGATGTGCCGGCTGCGCAGCCATTCGCCCAGCCCCTTGGCCTGGGGGTCGAACCGGGCCTGGTAGGCCACCCCCTTGCCGAGGATGCCGTCGATGACGAAGTTCACCGCCCGGATGCTGGGCAGCAGATGTCGGGTGACAGTGAGATCGGCTGCCTCCGGCAACATTTCGCGCAGCCGTTCCACTGTCAGCGCGTTGGCCAGCCACCGGTATTGCACGTCGGTGCGGACCCAGACACCGATGTTGGCGCCGCCGCCCTTGTCGCCGCTGCGGGCGCCGGCGACGGCACCCAACGGCAGCCGGCGGGTCGGTCCGGCGGGCAGTGGCTGCGGCAGTGCCGGTTCCTCGGCCGGACGCAACTCCAGGGTCTCTGCCGATGATGCGATCGGGACCTTTGTGCCGTCGGCGTGCACCGCGAGGTGGGGCACCTCGGCGGCCGGCACGTACCCGGGGGTGAACAGGCCGTAGACGGCGGCGTCCGCCGGCGGTGCGGTGGTGTGGAACCCGGGATAGCTGGCCAGCGCCAATTCGACTGCGGCCGAGGAGAATCGGCGTCCGACCTTATCGGATTCCGGATCGCGCACCGTGCAGGTCAGCAGCGCGCTGGCCGTCTGCTCGGTGGCGGCGTCGGGTTGGTCGGTGCGGGCCAGAGTCCACTGCACCTCCGCGGGCTTCTCCGTCAGCGCCGCGTCGAGTTGGCGGCGGACCAGATCGGCCTTGGCGTCGATGTCCAGGCCGGTGAGCACGAAGGTGGCCGAGTTGCGGTAGCCGCCGATGCTGTTCAGCGACACCTTCAGCGTCGGCGGCGGCGGTTCGCCCCGCACCCCGCTGATCCGCACCCGGTCCGGTCCGTCGTCGGTCAGGGCGATGGTGTCGAACCGGGCGGTGGCATCCGGGTTGGCATACCGGGCGCCGGTGATCTCGTAGAGCAACTGTGCAGTGACGGTGCCCACGCTCACCGCGCCGCCGGTGCCCGGGTGTTTGGTGATCACCGAGGAGCCGTCCGCAGACATCTCGGCGATCGGGAAGCCCGCGTAGTCCAGGTCGCCGATCTCGGTGAAGAAGGCGTAGTTCCCGCCGGTGGCCTGGGCTCCGCATTCGATCACATGTCCGGCGACCACCGCTCCGGCGATGCGGTCATAGTCCTGGCGGGTCCAGCCGAAATGGGCGGCGGCCGGGCCCACCACCACCGAGGCGTCGGTTACCCGCCCGGTCACCACGATGTCGGCGCCGGTCGACAGGCAGTCGACGATGCCCCAGGCGCCGAGGTAGGCATTGGCGGTCAACACACCGGGGAATCCCAGTTCAGCCGCCCTCGGCAGCAGATCGTCGCCTTCGACGTGGGCCACCGTGACCGGCACACCGAGTTTGTCGGCCAGTGCCCGCACCGCGACGGCCAGGCCCGCCGGATTGAGGCCGCCGGCGTTGGTGACGATGCGGACCTTGCGGTCATAGGCCAGGCCCAGGCACTCCTCGAGTTGGGTCAGGAACGTCTTGGCGTAGCCCCGCTCCGGGTATTTCATCCGGTCCCGGCCCAGGATCAGCATGGTGAGTTCGGCCAGGTAGTCCCCGGTCAGATAGTCCAGGTCACCGCCTGTGAGCATCTCCCGCATCGCGGCGACCCGGTCCCCGTAGAAGCCTGAGCAATTGCCGATCCGGACAGGTCCGGGAGGGGCCGGGCTAGGACCGGAGGAGGGACCCGAGGAGGGAGTAGTCATGGGTGCGTCCTCCCTCGGCGCGTCACGGCGGCCGCCGGCACGAAAAATTCAATCGGCCAACCAACCGGTAGGTTATCCGCTGGCGCCTGCCCGGTGTCAACGTTCCACACCGCTTTGGAGAAGGCACCGGTCGGCGGCTATCCTGGTCACTTAGCCGCGCCGGTCGTCTGCGCGGCGGCACTCACAAGGAGATCTTTCGTCATGGCTGTGCCCAAGCGCCGGATGTCGCGCTCGAACACCCGCAGTCGGCGTTCGCAGTGGAAAGCCACTGAGCCCGGCCTCGTCACCGTGTCCGTCGGCGGCCGCCAGCACAAGGTTCCCCGCCGCCTGCTCAAGGCGGCCCGTCTCGGTCTGATCGACCTCGACAAGCGCTGATTCGGTCAGCCGAGCGCGAAGTGACTGCCCGGCGCGGCGCGTCTCTCAGACGAATCTAAGTCGACTGGTTGACACTAGCCATCGTGCGAATACTTGTGGTCGACGACGACCGTGCCGTACGCGATTCCCTTCGCCGGTCCCTGGCGTTCAACGGTTACACCGTCGATCTGGCCGAAGATGGCGTGGAAGCCTTGGAGGCGATCACCCACGAACGGCCGGACGCGGTGGTCTTGGACGTCATGATGCCGCGACTGGACGGACTCGAGGTGTGCCGCCAGTTACGCAGCACCGGCGATGATCTGCCGATCCTGGTCCTGACCGCCCGCGATTCGGTGTCCGAACGGGTGGCCGGATTGGACGCCGGGGCCGACGATTATCTGCCCAAGCCGTTCGCCCTGGAGGAACTGCTGGCTCGGCTGCGGGCGTTGTTGCGTCGCACCGGACCGGAGGAGACCACCGAGAACGCGATGATGACCTTCGGTGATCTGACTCTGGATCCGGCGACCCGGGAGGTCTATCGCGGCAAGCGCCCGATCAGTCTGACCCGGACCGAGTTCGCTCTGCTGGAGATGTTGATCGCCAACCCCCGCCGGGTGCTCACCCGAAGCCGGATCCTGGAGGAGGTTTGGGGTTTCGACTTCCCGACCTCCGGAAATGCGCTCGAGGTCTACGTCGGCTACCTGCGACGCAAAACCGAAGCTGAAGGAGAGCCGCGGCTGATCCACACCGTTCGTGGTGTGGGTTACGTGCTGCGCGAAACGCCGCCCTGATGCCCGGGGGACTGATGCCTGGGGCTCTGATGTCTGGGACCCCGATCGGGGGGTTCAGACCCTGATGTTCGGATTCAAGCGCCGCCCACGGGACGCGGCGGCCCCGCCCGCGCCGCCTGGGCCACCTGGGCTAACTGGGCTACCTGGGCCGGTCTCCGGCATGCGTGCCAAAGCGACCTCATCGTTGTCGCTGCGCGCCCGGGTGATGCTGCTGGCGATGTCGATGGTGGCGATGGTCGTGGTGCTGATGGCGGTCGCGGTCTACGCGGTGGTCTCCGCTGCCCTCTACACCGACATCGACAATCAGTTGCAGAGTCGGGCCCAGTTGCTGATCGCCAGCGGATCGCTGGCCGCCGATCCGGCCAAGGCTATCGAAGGCACCGCCTATTCCGACGTCAACGCCATGCTGGTCAACCCCGGCCGGTCCATCTACACCGCCAACCAGCAGGGCCAGGCGTTGCCGGTCGGCCAGCCCGAGAAGGCGGTCATCCGCGGCGAACTGTTCATGTCCCGCCGCACCGTCGGCGACCAACGGGTGCTGGCCGTGCATCTGCCGAACGGCAGTTCGCTGCTGATCTCCAAGAGCCTGCAGCCCACCAATGCGGTGATGACCAAGCTCAAATGGGTGCTGCTGGCCGTCGGGGGACTCGGCGTGGTGATCGCCGCGGTGGCCGGAGGCATGGTGGCCCGCACGGGTCTTCGTCCGGTCGGGCAGCTCACCGAAGCCGCTGAACGGGTGGCCCGCACCGACGACCTTCGACCGATCCCGGTCCTGGGCAGCGACGAACTGGCCCGTCTCACCGAGGCCTTCAACGCCATGCTCAGTGCGCTGGCCGAATCCCGTGACCGCCAGGCCCGCCTGGTCGCCGACGCCGGCCACGAACTGAAGACACCCTTGACGTCGCTGCGCACCAACGTCGAATTGCTGATGGCCTCCGGCGCCCCCGGCGCCCCGCCGATCCCGGAGAGCGAACTGGCCGAGCTCCGTTCCGACGTCATCGGCCAGATCGAGGAACTCTCGACCCTGGTCGGGGACCTCGTGGACCTGACCCGTGACGACAACTCCGGCGGAACGGTTCTCGAGGATGTCGAGATGGCCGAGGTGATCGACCGCAGCCTTGAGCGGGTTCGCCGTCGCCGCAACGACATTCGGTTCGACATCGACATCATCGGTTGGCAGATTCACGGCGACCCGGCCGGCCTGTCGCGGGCGGTGCTGAATCTGCTCGACAATGCGGCCAAATGGAGCCCACCCGGCGGGACGGTCGGTGTGCGGTTGCGTCAGGTCGATTCCGCGCACGCCGAACTGGTGGTCAGCGATGAGGGCCCGGGCATCGCCCCGGAGGAACGGGCCCTGGTGTTCGAACGGTTCTACCGGTCGACCTCGGCTCGGGCGATGCCCGGTTCCGGGCTGGGCCTGGCGATCGTCAAGCAGGTCGTCGTCAGGCATGGCGGCATGATCCACATCGGCGAGACCGTGCCGGGTGGGCAACCGCCGGGAACCGCGTTTTACGTGCTCCTGCCGGGGATTCCCGCTGCCGGGACGTATCATCTACCTTCCGCCCACAGCGAAACTGGTGCGACGAACGGGGACTCCGGCGTTAACGAAAGGAACGCTTCAGTCGCGCCGAGTGTCATCTCAGTCGATTCTCAGTAGCACCCGGCAGGCTGACATCAGCAAACGGCGCCGTCGCGCGTCGATGACCAGAAAGAGCGAGCAGCAACGATGACAGACGACCCGCGGTACGCGCCGCAGTCAGGCCAGCGGCTGCCTAGTCAGCATCCACCCCATCAGCCGCCCCTCGGTCAGCAACCGCCCGGTCAGCAACCGCCCGGTTACCCGACCGCCGGTTATCAGACGAGCGGGTACCAACAGCCCCACGACTGGCGCTACGCCAGCGGCAGCGGCCAGCAGGCCTATGACCCTTACCGTGGCCCAGCCACCGGCACCGCCGCGTCGCCGCCGCGCCGCAAGCGTTCCCGCTCCGCCGCGTTGGCCCTGGGCGCTCTGGCGATCGCGACGGTGTCGGCCGGCGTCGGCGGCGTCGTCGCCTCCAGGGTCCAAAACCCTGTGCCCTCCACGGCGACGGTGACCCAGGCCAGCCCGGGCGCCCGCGCGCTTCCCACCGGTAACGCCCCGATCGGATCGGTCGAGCAGGTGGCCGCCAAGGTGGTTCCCAGTGTGGTCAAACTGGAGACCAAGCTGGGCCGCGCCTCCGAAGAGGGGTCCGGCATCATCCTCACCGAGGACGGCCTGATTCTGACCAACAGCCACGTGGTGTCCGCCATCCGAGGCTCGGACGGCCCCAAATCCCCGCACGGCGCGCCGGCGCCGGGTAACCCGGCCGATCCCTCGGCCAAACCCAGCTCAAAGACCACCGTGGTCACCTTCGCCGACGGGCGGACCGCCCCGTTCACGATCGTCGGTACCGACCCTTCCAGCGACATCGCCGTGGTGCGCGCCGAGGGAGTGTCCGGGCTGACCCCGATCACCCTGGGCTCCTCGGCGAGTCTGCGGGTGGGCCAGGACGTCGTGGCGATCGGTTCGCCGCTGGGCCTGGAGGGCACCGTCACCACCGGCATCGTCAGCGCGCTGAACCGCCCGGTTGCTGCCAGCGGAGACGCCAGCAACCAGAACACGGTGCTGGACGCCATTCAGACCGACGCGGCGATCAATCCGGGCAACTCCGGCGGCGCGCTGGTGAACATGGCCGGCGAACTGGTCGGGGTGAACTCGGCGATCGCGACCCTGGGCGGGGATTCCCCGCAATCGCAGAGTGGTTCGATCGGGCTGGGCTTCGCGATCCCGGTCGACCAGGCCAAGCGCATCGCCGATGAACTGATCAGCACCGGTTCGGCCTCGCGTGCGTCGCTGGGCGTGCAGGTCAGCAATGACGTGGATGATCAGGGCGCCAAGATCGTCGAGGTGGTCAAGGGTGGGGCCGCTGCCAACGCCGGACTGCCCACCGGGGTCATCGTCACCAAGGTCGACGATCGGGTGATCGGCAGTGCCAATGCGCTCGTCGCGGCGGTGCGCTCCCGTGCGCCCGGGGACAAGCTGACCCTGACCTATCTGGATGATGGCGGTGCGCCGCAGACCGTCGAGGTCACTTTGGGGAAGGCCGACCAGTGATCCGGCCGGTCTCTGACCGGCGGGTGACGCTGATCGCGGAGTCCCCGCGGGCGGCTGAAGACGGATATACGGTATCAGCCATGGAACAGCCGGAAGGTTCTTCAGGGCGGGCTCTGGTCGTCGTCGTCGATGACCGGCAGGCGCGGGGCGTCGCGGAGGACCACAGCGGTGCCCTGGTCACCGAACTGCTGGCCGAAGCCGGGTTTGTGGTCGACGGGGTGGTGGTAGTCGCCGCGGACGAGGTGGAAATCCGCAACGCCTTGAACACCGCGGTGATCGGCGGGGTGGACCTGGTGGTGTCCGTCGGCGGTACCGGGGTGACCCCGCGTGATGTGACCCCGGAGGCCACCCAGGGGGTGCTCGACCGGGAAGTGCCCGGTATTGCCGAGGCCCTGCGGGCGTCGGGCCTGGCGGCCGGCAGTTCCGATGCCGGGCTTTCCCGCGGGCTGGCCGGCATCTCGGGCAGCACCGTGGTGGTCAATCTGGCGGGTTCACGGTCGGCGGTACGCGACGGGATGGCCACCCTGGGTCCGATGGCCGCGCAGGTGATTGCCGAGCTGTCCAGCCTCGAGATCTGACGCCGGGCTGCCTCCCGATGAACAGTGTGTTTCCAGCCTGTGACGTGCACTGTTACCCCCAGTGTGACCTTGATCACACCGGACTGGGTCGATGACCGGAAAACGCCAGCCTGACCGCGTGTCAGTTAACTCCGTCTTCGGGGTCGAACTTCCGCAGGCATCCGGCGACGAGCGTGATCCCGACGCCGGTCGCGACGGCGAGCCTCGAGACTCCTGGCTGCGGGATAACGTTCCGCCGCATCATTTTTGACGCTGCCGCCGGGTTCCGTAGCCGCCGAAAGCGGGCACTGAACCGCTCACGATCTCCGCTGCCGGTCCAATGGTTCGGCAATCGCCCGGCGGGGTGGTCAGCGACACAGCGAAGTGTCATCGGCGCCAACCACGCGACTCGTTTTGTCCGTTCGCGTTGCCCATACCGTTGTCATACCGATATCTTCCTCATGACATTGAAGACCACGGCGCCGTGACCAACGGATGCGAGGGCGCCCGCCGGTGAGCAGTCACCGCCGAATCAGCTAGGGAGACCATGAAGGGTATCGGTCGTGTTCTGGGGGCGCTGAGTATCGCGGCGGCGGGGTTCTTCGCCGTGCCGGGTACCGCTCAGGCGGGGATGGACAACCAGATGAGCCTGGTCGATGGGGGTGGTCGCACGATGACCATCCAGCAGTGGGACACCTACCTCGACGGGGTCTACCCGTTGGACCGCAACCGGCTGACCCGGGAGTGGTTCCACTCCGGCAAGGCGATGTACAACGTGGTCGGCGAGGGTGCTGATGAGTTCGCCGGGACCTTGGAGTTGGGGTACCAGGTCGGCTTCCCCTGGTCGCTGGGCGTGGGCATCAACTTCAGCTACACCACCCCCAACATCCTGCTCGACGACGTGTCGCTCTCCCCGCTGGGGTTTGACCCGCTGGCCTCGGTGATCACCCCGAACCTGTTCCCGGGCGCCTCGATCAGCTCCGACCTGGGCAACGGCCCGGGTATCCAGGAGGTGGCGACGTTCTCCGTCGACGTCGAGGGTCCGGAGGGGTCGGTGGCGGTGGCCAACGCGCACGGCACGGTCACCGGCGCGGCCGGCGGGGTGCTACTGCGCCCGTTCGCCCGGCTGATCTCCAAGACCGGCGACAGCGTCACCACCTACGGCGAACCCTGGAACATGAACTAATCGACGTCCGCGCAACGCAGAACGGGCCGTCGGCGAATGCCGACGGCCCGTTCTGATTCGCGCGGGACTACTTGCGCAGTTTGGTGATGTCCACACCGCGTTCGAACGGCGGAGAGGTGTCCTTACCGCCGAGGGCGTCGCGGATCTCGGTGAGCAGTCGGTTGGTCTTGTCGGCTGCAGGTTCGGCTGCGGCTTTGGACCGCATCTTGTTGTAGGGCAGCACCACGAAGAAGTACACGACCGCTGCCACCAGGATGAAGTTGATCGCCGCGGACAGCAGCACGTTCAGGTCGATTGTCTGACCGCCGCCGATATTGATCTTCAGGATGCCGTACGAGGAATCGGCCCCGGCGCCGATCCGGTTGATCAGCGGTTGGATGATGCTGTCGGTGAACTTGGTGACCAACCCGGTGAATGCGGTGCCGATCACCACTGCGACCGCCAGATCGACGATGTTGCCGCGGGCGAGGAATTCCTTGAAACCCTTTAACACGATGGACCTTTCTTTGCTGATGTTGCTCCAGGCGACGAAAGCCTAACGCACGGGCCGCGTTCGCCAGGGCAGTGAACTGCGCTGCTCAGTGAATTGTCAGCGTCATGTCCTGAACCAGACTGGCACCGGCGAGCGTGTGGGCCGCAGCGGCCGGCAGGGCCACCAGCACCACCCCGCCGTCGGCGCCGTTACGGCTCCCGGCGGGGGAGACCAGCACCACCACCGCTCCGGTGGCCAGCAGCCGCGGCCGGGCGGCCGCCTCGGCCGACTCCGCGCCGAGGACGTCGACAACATCACCGGGACGGATCAGGTCCAGCACGGCGCTGTCGGCCAGGTGAACCGGCACCGCGCGGGCGTCAGGCCCGACGCTGAGACCGGTGAGCCGGGAGCCCAGCACGCGGGCGTCGGTCAGCACCTCCCCGCGCCGCGACGGTCCGGCCAGGGTGGCGCCCACCGCCGCGTCCAGGTCGGTGACTGCGCCGTCCGGAACGATCCCGGCGGGGCGGGGCAGCAGTGCCACATCCGCGGTGCTCAGCGTCACCCCCGGAGCAAGGTCGCGGGCGGCAACGACGACCTCGCGTGGCTGGCTGTGCGGATCCGGTCGCCACGCGGCGACCCCGGCCAGCAGCACCAGCACGCCTGCGGCGACTCGCCGAGCCACGACCGTACGGGCGAAGTCGGGCCGCACAGCTCGCGAAAGCCGGTTGAGCACAGTGGGATTGAGCGACTCGCCCATGCCGCCACGGTAGGCGGCAGGCGCCCACGCCCGCCGTCAGGAGCGCGTCGGTCTGTGGATAACGGTTACTTCGAGGTCGTGGCCGGGGCTGAACTCGATGATGACGACGAGGAAGGGGATGACGAGGACGACGACGAGGAGGGGGATGACGACGACGATCCACCGTCGGACCCGGACGCCTTCTGCTCCGAGGACGAGGACGACGAACCGGTCTTGTCAGCGTTGGAGGATTCCGCACCGGACTTCGAGGACTTCGCGCCCTCCCGACTGTCGGTGCGGTAGAACCCACTGCCCTTGAATACCACGCCGACTGAATTGAACAGCTTGCGCAGTCGGCCCGAGCACTGCGGGCAGGTGGTCAGCGCGTCGTCGGTGAACGCCTGCACGGCGTCAAACCGGTTGTCGCACTCGGTGCAGGCATAGCTGTAGGTCGGCACATCAACCTCCGGAAGGAATGATCGTTAGCACTCTACCGTGTCAAGTGCTAGACCCGCCATGAAGCGGGATCAGCCCGCCGCCCGGGCTGAGGGCGTGCGTCATGGGCACGTCATGGGGTTCATCGGGCAGTTCGTCGAGGATGTCGCCGTCCCGCACGACGGCCACCAGGCGGGTGCCCGGGGCGCACAACGGCAGCGACCGGTCATAGAACCCGCCCCCCCGACCCAGCCGCACCCCCCGCCGGTCAACCGCCAGTGCCGGCACCAACACCACCTGGGCTCGGGCCACCGCGGCGGCCGGCAGCGCCGGTCCGGCGGGTTCCAGCAGCCCGAACCGGGCCCTGTGCAACTGGCCGGGGACGTAGCGGCCCCACCGCAACGGCAGGTGCTGACCGACCGGGCCGGTGTCCACCACGGGCAGTAGGACCGTCTCGCACAGCTTGTCGAGTACCTCGAGCATGTCGGGGCAACCGGGTTCGGTGCGGATCGGCACATAGGCTGCGACTGTCCGGGCCGGGCCCACCGCCGCGGGCAGATGGCCGCAGAGTAGGTCGCACTCGGCCCGGCGGACCGCATCGGACACAGCACGGCGGGCTGCCAGAAGTTCGCTGCGTAAAGACCCTTTGCCTGCTTTGGCCATGCCCTCCACCTTCGCAGCGGGACTGGTTCGGCGCGACCTACCCCGCGGGATAGGGTATGCGGCATGCTCAGTCGACGGGTGCCGATACCGCGCACCGCGGTCGTGCCGGCGGCGGGTCTGGGCACCCGTTTCCTGCCGGCCACCAAGACTGTTCCCAAGGAGTTGCTGCCGGTCGTTGACACCCCGGGCATCGAACTGGTCGCCGAGGAGGCCGCCGAGGCCGGGGCCGAGCGTCTGGTGATCGTGACCTCCGAGGGTAAGGACGGGGTCGTCGCCCACTTCGTCGAGGACCTCGTGTTGGAGGGCACCCTGGAGGCGCGCGGCAAAAAGGCCATGCTGGCCAAGGTCCGCAAGGCACCTGCGCTGATCAAAGTCGAATCGGTGGTGCAGGCCGAACCGCTCGGGCTCGGGCACGCCGTGAGTTGCGTCGAACCGTTGCTGTCACCCGACGAGGAGGCCGTCGCGGTGCTGCTGCCCGACGACCTGGTCTTGCCGTCCGGGGTGCTGATCACGATGGCCAAAGTCCGGGCCAAACGCGGCGGCACCGTGTTGTGCGCCTTCGAGGTGGCACCCGAGGAGGTCAGTGCCTACGGTGTGTTCGACGTCGAGCCCGCACCGGGTGCCACCAACCCCGATGTCCTTCGGGTCAAGGGCATGGTCGAGAAACCGCCCGCGGCCGAGGCGCCGTCCCGCTATGTGGCCGCCGGCCGATACCTGCTCGACCGCGCCATCTTCGACGCGTTGCGCCGGGTGGAGCGCGGCACCGGCGGGGAGATCCAGTTGACCGACGCCATCGCTCTGCTGATCGCTGAAGGCCACCCCGTGCACGTGGTGGTGCACCGCGGCTCTCGACACGACTTGGGAAATCCTGGCGGCTATCTGAAGGCTGCGGTTGACTTTGCGTTGGACCGTGACGACTACGGCCCCGACTTGCGGCAGTGGCTGGTTCACCGGCTGGGTCTGACCGACAGGTAGGGGCCGGTCGGCAAGGCAGAGCAGCTGCCCCTGTCAGAAAGGCTTCACTGTGCGTTCGGTCGAGGAGCAGCAGGCCAGGGTGACCGCTGCTGCGGTCGCCCCCAGGCCGGTTCGGGTCCCCATCGCCGAGGCGCAGGGTTTGATGTGCGCCGAGGACGTGGTGACCGAGCAGCCCATGCCGGGTTTCGACCAGGCCGCCATCGACGGCTACGCGGTGCGCAGCGCCGACATCAGTGCCGCCGGTGACGGCGCCGAGATCGTCCTGCCGGTCATGGGTGTCATCGAGGCGGGCGACCGCACGCCGACCCGCCTGCAACCCAACCAGTCCGCCCGCATCCAGACCGGTGCGCCGATGCCGACCCTGGCCGACGCGGTCCTGCCGTTGCGCTGGACCGACGCCGGCGCCACCCGGATGAAGGCCTTGCGCGCGGTCCGCTCCGGTGCCTACGTCCGCCACATCGGCGACGACGTGCAACCCGGCGACGTCGCCGTGCGGGCCGGGGCGATCATCGGCCCGGCCCAGGTCGGGTTGCTGGCCGCGGTGGGACGGGAGCGGGTGCTGGTCCACCCCAAACCGCGGGTCGCGGTGCTCAGCGTGGGTGCCGAACTCGTCGACATCTCCCGCACCCCGGGTAACGCCCAGGTTTACGACGTCAACTCCTACGCGCTGGCCGCCGCCGCCCGGGACGCCGGGGCCGAGGTCAGCCGGATCGGCATCGTCAGCACCGACCCCAGGGAACTGCGCGAGGTGGTCGAAAGCCAACTCAACCGCAGCGAGGTGGTGGTGATCGCCGGCGCGGTCGGCGGTGCCGCCGCGGAGAACCTTCGTGCGGTGTTGTCCGAACTGGGCAGCATGGAGGTCAGCCGGATCGCCATGCATCCCGGTTCGGTCCAGGGTTTCGGTCAGCTGGGGTCCGAAGGCGTTCCGACGTTCCTGTTGCCGGCGAACCCGGTCAGCGCGCTGGTCGTGTTCGAGGTCATGGTGCGTCCGCTGATCCGGCTGTCGTTGGGCAAGCGCCAGGCCATGCGGCGTGTCGTCCGGGCGCGGGCGCTGGCCCCGATCGCCTCGGTGCCCGGCCGCACCGGGTTTCTGCGCGGACAGTTGCTGCGCGACCAGGACACCGGCGACTATCTGGTGGAAGCCATCGGCGAGGCCCCGGGCGGGTCCTCGCATCTGCTGGCGTCGCTCGCCGAGGCCAACTGTCTGGTGGTGGTGCCCAGTGCGGTCGCCGAGGTGCCGGCCGGGGAGTTCGTCGACGTCGCCTTCCTGGCTCAGCGCGGCTGACGGACGCGAAAACCGGCCATGAACCTGTGGGGCCGCGGTTTTGCCCATCCGGGCTGGCCGTCGGTGATGGGTCCGTTGCGGGTGCGCGGCGGGGTGGTCCGACTGCGGCCGGCGCGGATGCGCGACGGCGCGCACTGGAGTCGCATCCGGTTGGCCGAACGGGACAACCTGGAGCCATGGGAACCATCTGCGGAGGTGGATTGGGCTCGGCGCCATAGCATTTCGGCCTGGCCGCCGATGTACTCAGGGCTTAGGGCAGAGGCTCGGAAGGGTCGCATGCTGCCCTACGTCATCGAACTCGACGGCCGGTTCCAGGGTCAGTTGACGATCGGCAACATCGCACACGGGGCGTTGAGATCGGCCTGGATCGGCTACTGGGTCGGCAGCGAGGCCACCGGTGGCGGGGTGGCCACGGGCGCGCTGGCCTTGGGCCTCGACCACTGTTTCGGGCCCGTCGGCCTGCACCGGGTCGAGGCGACGGTCCGACCGGAGAATGCCGCCAGCCGCCGGGTGCTGGCGAAGGTGGGCTTCCGGGAGGAGGGTCTGCTGCAGCGATATCTCCACGTCGACGGTGCCTGGCGGGACCATCTGCTGGTGGCGATGACGGTCGAGGAGAGGGACGGTTCGGTGGCGGCCGAACTCGTTCGGCGCGGCTTGGCGTGGTGGACCTGAGCCGGTCCGCCGCGACACCACTGTTACGAATGTGACTTTTGTGGCTGTTGGTGCTTGTTCTTCGGGAATTACACGTGTGTAATTGGCTCGGCGCGTCGCCACTGATCGCCGACGTCCCAGACCTAGCCTGGTCAGGAAAGGAGCAGGCCCCATGCCAAGCATCCCCCAGTCATTGCTCTGGATTTCACTCGTGGTGCTGTGGCTTTTTGTCCTGGTGCCGATGCTCATCAACAAGCGCGACACCGTCCGGCGGACCAGCGATGTGGCGTTGGCCACCCGGGTCGTCAATGACGGCGCGAAGTCCCGGCTGATCCGCCGCACCGGTCCGGCCGCCGGCCATCGCCATGACCCGCACTGGCAACCGGTGGACGAGTTCGCGGAGGATCTCGTCGACGAGGCTCTCGGCGAGGTCGAAGACCTTGAAAGCTACGTCAGCCAACGCGAGATGATCCAGGAGTACGACGAGGCGGTCCGCGAGGCCCGAATGGGCGCGCGGTCGCGGTCGGTGGTGGTCGTCGCCGCCGTGCGTGAGCAGTCATTCGTCGAGCCCGATTACCTCGACGTCGACGTGGTCGACGAAGACTCCGGTGCGCTACCGGTCGGAGGGACCGGCGTTCAGGGCAGCCTGTTCGACGCACCGCAGCAGGACCCGGTCGAGCATGTGGAGGCGGAGGGGTCTGTCGGCCGTGCCCAGGCTCCGGTCGCCGAACCGGTGGGCGCGGCCTCGCGCAGCGTCGCGGACGATTTCGCCGCGCAAACGGTCGGGGAGAAAGCCCAGCAGAAGACCGATTCGACCGCTTCTGCGGCCGGTGAGTACGAATACATCGACGACACATCAGGTTTGGAAGCCGAGGAGGACTTGGGCGTCGAGGGCCAGGGGGGCGTCGAGGGCCGGGCGGATGCGCCGATGGCCCCCCGGCTCAGCCGCCAGCGACGGCTGTCCACCTCCTCCGCCGCCGCGGTCAGCGCACGCAAGTACCGCTTCCGCATGCGGGCGTTGATGGCGATGGCCACTGTGATGGTGCTGACCGCGGTCCTCGCATTCACCGTCAGCCCGACGCTGTGGTGGGCATGTGGCACGGCCGCTGCGACCACCCTGCTCTATCTGGCCTATCTGCGCCGCCAGACCCGGATCGAGGCCCAGGTGCGGCGGCGCCGACAGCAGCGGACGGCTCGGGTGCATCCGCTCGTCGACGAGCAACCAGCCCCGCGCAGGCCGGAGGTCGACGCCACCGAGTTCCCTACCCGACTCCAGCGCCCCGGGGCCGCGGTGCTGGACATCGACGACGAGGACCCGGTTTTCGAGCATCTCGACGAGGTGCCGTACAGCCGCCGGTACTACGGCCGGCCCCAAGCCCCGACCCGGGACCTGCCGAGGGCGTCGGGTCAGTAGGGACTCTCACCCGCCAGGGCTGGTAGCCTGCTACCACCGCGGGGCTATGGCGCAGTTGGTAGCGCGACTCGTTCGCATCGAGTAGGTCAGGGGTTCGATTCCCCTTAGCTCCACTCCTGAGTTTCACCCCCGTCCCGGCCCCGATCCGGGGCGCGGAGCAACAGCGCCCCGCGTGCCAGAGCGACGGTCAGCGGGCGACCTCCAAGCCAGACCCACCGCCGGTAACGGAGCTGAATTGCGTGTCGCCGAGTCGGAGGGCCGCGTCGCACCGGAAAAGGCCAGTTCAGAGCCCATCTGATGGGGAAGTGTGACCTATTCGGCGGCGGTTTGGGGCTCGCAATGTGGGTTCGGCCGATATCTGTCCGTTATGGTTTCGTGATGCTTTCGAAGAGATCACGTGATGTGCGTCAGAAATGGCAGGGCTTAACCGCGGCATTCATCATCTCCGCGTCCCTGTTCACCGCGCCCGACATCGGCGCGGACCCCGGGGTTGCCGAACAACCCGGCGGCCCGGTGACGCATCTGTCGGCATCTTCGGGGAGCGTGGTGCGCGGTGTGGTGTCGGCCGATCGGCCCGCTGACCTCCCTCGTGATCTGCCGGCCGACGCCCCGGCGATGGTCGCGGCTGTCCGGGCGGACAATCCCGCGATGCTCCCGCCCAGCGACGCCCCCGAGGGTGGCCTGCAGGTCAAGACACTGCTCGCCGCCCGCAGCATCAGCGCCGAGTTCCCGCAGATCACTTCGATGAGCGGGGTGCGGCCCGACGCAAAGCCCTGGCATCCGAACGGACTGGCTGTCGACGTGATGATCCCCAACCCGGGCAGTGCCGAAGGCATCGCACTGGGTGACGCGATCCTGGCCTACGCGCTGCGCAACGCCGACCGGTTCGGCCTGCAGGACGCGATCTGGCGCGGGGTCTACTACACCCCCGCCGGTCCCAGCGGCTCGGGCTACGGGCACTTCGACCACGTGCACATCACCACCGTCGGTGGCGGTTACCCCGGCTGACGCTCACTTCTCCTTGAGTCGGCGGGCCAGTCCGCTGTTGATGGCCCGCAGCGTTGCCACCCGGGCGAACTGCTTGTTGTTGGCCGGACTGACGTGCCAGCGGGACCGCTCGCTGGTGGTGCGCAGCACCATTTGATCGACGGCCTGGACATACTCGTGCCAGCGGTCCCGGTTGCGGTAGTCCTCCTCGGTGATCTTGTGCTTCTTGTAGGCGGTGTCCTCGCGGGCTTTGAACCGGGCGAGTTGCTCCTCGGGGGACACGTGCAGCCAGAACTTGGCCACGTAGTAGCCGTGCTCGACCATCTGCGCCTCGAAGTCGTTGATCTCGTCGTAGGCCCGCTGCCATTCGGCCGGGGCGGCGAATCCTTCTAGTCGTTCGACGAGCACCCGGCCGTACCAGGTGCGGTCGAAGATGACGAACTTGCCGGCCGGCGGCAGGTCGCGCCAGAACCGCCAGAGGTAGTGGTACTTGCGCTCCTCTTCGGTCGGTGCCGCCACCGGCAGCACGCGGTAGTCGCCGGCTTCCAGTGCAGAGGTCACCCGGCGGATCACCCCGCCCTTCCCGGCGGCGTCCCATCCCTCGAAAGCCAGCACCGTGCTGATCCCGCGCCTGCGCGCCTCCATGGACAGCTTCTTCAGGGTGGCTTGTTCCTTGCCCAACTGCGCGCGGTAGTCCTCTTTGGTGAGCGTCTGATTCAGGTCCACCCCGGAAAGTACGTTGGCCGCCGAGTCGTAGTCACCGAACACCGATGCGGCCAGGGCCGGCCCCCGATGAGACTTGGCCTCGCCGAGTCGTGCGGTGAGGGCGGACAGGATGGTCTTGGCAACCGTCAGGTCGCGGTAGCGCGAATCAGTGGACTCCACGATGGTCCACGGCGCCCCCGGGCCGCTGGTCTCCCGCAGAATCCGCTCGGCAATGGGCAGTACCGGACCGAGGTTGTCCAGGGCCGTCCAATCCCGCCGATCGACCTGCCAGCCGGCGTGCGGGTCCTTCTTGGCCTTCTTCAGCTTCTTCTTCTGCTCGTCGGCCGGGGTGTGCAGGAAGAACTTCAAGATCAGCGCCCCGTCGGCCACCAGTTCGTTTTGCATGGTGGCGACGTGGCGCAGCCAGATGGAAAAGTGCGGTTCGTCGATCTCGTCGCGGGCCCGTTGGATCGCCGCCCGCATCAGGCCACCGACGAAGAACGCCGCCCGGCCCTTGGGGGGCAGCGACCGCCACAGCCGCCACAGTTGGGGCCGCTGATGCTCCTCTTCAGTGGGGTCGGCGAAGACCCTGGTGTCGGCGAACCGGGAGTCCATCCACTCGTTGAGTCGGTTCACCAGTTCGTTGGCCGCAAGTCTGTCGTCGCCGGCGATCCAGATGATGACGGGGAAGTCGGCGTCACGCAGGTCGTACTGGGCGTTGATCAGGCCGACACGCAAGTCCGGGATCGCCGCCTCATAGTCGTCCTTGCTGACCCTGTTGCCGACCTCGCATACCTCGAGCACACTGAACTCCCTCTGTCCGCAGGGTTAACGAAAGGTGAACACACCTTCTCATTACCGCGGGGTGCGGGGCGGGGTTTTTTGGTCGAGGACGGTCGAGGGCTCAGGCCGCGGTGCGGATGCGGCACGGCCCGGGAATGACGCGGGTCAGGTCGCGCTGCGCTCGTCGCTCTCGAGAGCGTCGAGGACCAGGATTCGTGCCCCGATCTCCTCAGACTCCGACAGGGCATGTTCGGTGCTGCCCTTGCGCAGCAGTTCGCGCAGGTTCTCCTGGTCGTACTGGGCGGGCGCGCTGGAATCCATGAACTCCTCGACGAGTTCGGCGAACCGATCGGGGTCGTCGTGGAAGGGGAAGTGACCGGAGTCCGGGAAAACCTCGAGTCGGGACCCCGGCATGGCGGCATGCGCCATGTGCCCGTGGCTGACCGGGATCACCGCGTCCTTTTGCCCCCAAACAAGTTGCACTGGAATGGATTCGGTCAAATAACATCGATCAAGCATGGTTACCACCTGGCCGCGCCAGTCCACAACTGCACGCAGGGTGCGGGTGAAGGCAGCCGAGGCCGTCGGCTCGGGCAACTCGGCGAGGATGCGTAGCGCATTGGGGATGTCGCGGCCGATGCCGGTCGAACCGATCACGGTGCCGAGTAGACGGCCCAGGGTCTGCATCGTGGGCAGCACCAGTGGCAGCCGCAGCAGCGCCAGAGCCTCCCCGCCGACCGGCAGTGCGGCCAACCGCAGCGCGATGTTGACGTCCTTGGTCACCCCGCCGGCGCTGACCAGAATGAGCCGGTCCACCAGGTGCGGGAACTGGTAGGCGAACTGCATCGCCACCCCACCTCCCAGCGAGTGGCCCACCACGGTGACCTTGTCGATGTCGAGCACGCTGAGCAGATCCCGCATGCCGTTGGCGTAGGCGGCCACCGAGTAGTCCGCCCGCGGCTTGTCTGACTGGCCGTGGCCGAGCAGGTCGGGGGCCACGACGGTGAACCGACGGGCCAGTCGGCTGTGCACGGGTTGCCAGGCGGTGGAGTTGTCGCCGATGCCGTGGATCAGCAGCACTGCAGGCCCGGAACCGGCGATCCGGAAAGCCCGGCGGTAACCGTGGATGGTCCGGAACTGCAGTTCGGGGACCGGATCGGCGACGTGGACTGGCTGCTGCGGTTCGGGATTGGGATGTGCCATCTCCACCTCGATGTCCGGGCCGGCCGATTCGACAAACGGCGACGGTTGAATCCTAGGCGGGCGGGAGTGCGCGCTCCACTCGAGCGGGGGAGTGTCGCCACTGGGTGCCGCGAATTCCCGTCGTCACTCGTTGTCGCCGCCGGTGGCCAGCGTGGCGGCCACCGAGGAATCGCCCTGCACCCCGCGGGCCGCCGGCCACACCCAATCCCGCACCTCGGGAATGTCGTCGCCGTGCGCCCGGGTGTACTCCCTGGCCTCGATCCGTTTGTCCTGCATCTGCTGGCGCAGCGCGGCGTAGCGCGAGCCCAGGCCCGGAACCCGGTCGATCACGTCGATCACCAGGTGGTAGCGGTCCAGGTCGTTCAGCATCACCATGTCGAACGGTGTGGTGGTGGTGCCCTCCTCCTTGTAGCCCCGGACATGGATCCGGTTGTCGTTGCTGCGGCGGTAGACCAGGCGGTGGATCAGCCATGGGTAGCCGTGGTAAGCGAAGATCACCGGCTTGTCCTCGGTGAACACCATGTCGAATTCGCGGTTGGACATCCCGTGCGGATGCTCGCTCTCGTCCTGCAGGCGCATCAGGTCCACCACGTTGACGAACCGCACCTTCAACTCCGGAATGTGCTGCCGGAGCAGGTCCGCGGCGGCCAGCGCCTCCAGGGTCGGCACGTCACCGGCACCGGCCAGCACCACGTCGGGGTCGCTGCCGTGCTCCTCGGTGCCGGCCCACTCCCAGATGCCCAGGCCGCGGGTGCAGTGTGCGACGGCCTCGGACATGGTGAGGAAGTTGGGGTGCGGTTGCTTACCCGCCACGACCACGTTGACGTACTGCCGCGAGCGCAGGCAGTGGTCATAGGTGGACAGCAGGGTGTTGGCGTCCGGTGGCAGATACACCCGGACCACTTCGGCGCTCTTGTTGACCACGTGGTCGATGAACCCGGGATCCTGGTGGCTGAATCCGTTGTGGTCCTGGCGCCAGACATGGCTGGACAGAAGGTAATTCAGGCTCGCGATGGGGCGTCGCCAGGGAATGTCGTTGGTGACCTTCAGCCATTTGGCGTGCTGGTTGAACATCGAGTCGATGATGTGGATGAAGGCTTCGTAGCAGTTGAACAGGCCGTGCCGGCCGGTCAGCAGATAACCTTCCAGCCAGCCCTGCATCTGATGCTCGGAGAGCATCTCCACCACCCGCCCGGCGCGGGCCAGGTGATCGTCGACCTCGGGGCCGAACAATTCGGCGTTCCACTGCTTGTCGGTCACGCCGAAGACCGACTGCAGCCTGTTGGACGCCGTCTCGTCGGGACCGAAGATGCGGAAGTTGTCCGGATTGAGTCGCACCACGTCGGTGAGCCACTGGCCCAGTACCCGGGTGGCCTCGGCTACGGTCGCACCGGGGGCCGGCACGTCCACGCCGTAGTCCCGGAAGTCGGGCAGTCGGAGGTCTTTGAGCAGCAGTCCACCGTTGGCGTGGGGGTTGTCGCTCATCCGTAGCGTGCCTGCCGGTGCCAGGTCGGAGATCCAGCTGTGCACCGTGCCGTTCTCGTCGAACAGTTCCTCGGCGCGGTAGGAACCCAGCCATTCGGCGAGCACCTGCAGATGCTCCGGGGTGTCGCGGGCACTGGCCAACGGAACCTGATGGGCGCGCCAGGACCCGGTGGTCTTCTTTCCATCGATGGAGGCCGGACCGGTCCAGCCCTTAGGGTGGCGGAAGATGATCATGGGCCACGCTGGGCGGGACTCGTCACCGGCGGCCGCCCGGGCCTTGATCGCGGCGATCTCATCGAGCACATCGTCGAGCAGGCGGGCGAAGCGCCGGTGCGCATCCATGTGATCGGTCGAGCCGTCGTCGACGACTTCGAAGAAGTACGGGTTGTGCCCGTAACCCACCATCAGGCTTCGTAGCTCGTCTTGCGGGATACGGTCCAGCACAGTGGGATTGGCGATCTTATAGCCGTTCAGATGCAGAATCGGCAGGACCACGCCGTCTTTTGCCGGGTGCATGAACTTGTTGGAGTGCCAGCTGGTGGCCAGCGCGCCGGTTTCCGCCTCGCCGTCCCCGACCACCGCGGCGACCAGCAGATCGGGGTTGTCGAAGGCCGCGCCGTAGGCGTGCGACAGCGCGTACCCGAGTTCGCCGCCCTCGTGGATGGAGCCGGGGGTCTCCGGGGCGACGTGGGAGGGGATGCCGCCGGGGAAGGAGAACTGGCGGAACAACCGGCGGATGCCTTCGGTGTCCTGGGTGATGTCGGGATAGGTCTCGGTGTAGGTGCCGTCCAGGTAGGCGCTAGCCACCAGACCGGGGCCGCCGTGCCCGGGCCCGGTGATGTAGATGGTCGACTGATTGCGGTCCTTGATCGCACGGTTGAGGTGCGCGTAGAGGAAATTCAGCCCCGGGGTCGTGCCCCAATGCCCGAGCAGGCGGGGCTTGACGTCGTCGCGGGTCAGGGGCCGACGCAGCAACGGGTTGTCGAGCAGATAGATCTGTCCCACCGAGAGGTAGTTCGCCGCCCGGAACCAGGCGTCGACCTGTTTGATCACCTCGTCGGTCAGCTCGCCGTGTGATCCTGTCCGCCAGGAGTTTTCCATTGTCGCCGTCATCGCTACCCCTACCCCTTGATTGTTACGGGCCCTTGATCGTCACGGGTTGGACGTTCCAGATCTCATCGCAGTATTCGGCGATGGAGCGGTCTGAGGAGAACTTTCCGCTTCGGGCGCTGTTGAGGATTGACATCCGCGCCCAGGTCCGGCTGTCGCGCCAGGTCCGGTCGACCTCACCCTGGCATCGGACGTAATCGGCGTAGTCGGCCAGCACCAGGAATGGGTCGTGGTCGACGAGGTTGGACACCAGCGGGGCGAACACCTCGGTGTCTCCGTCGGAGAACACCCCGTCGGCGATCGCCGAGATGGCCGCCGCCAGTTCGGCGTTGGAGTCCAGGTAGTCCCGCGGGCGGTACCCCTTGGCCAGCAGGTCGCCGACTTCCTGCACGGTCAGTCCGAACAGGAAGAAGTTCTCTGCGCCGGCTTCCTCGCGCATCTCGACGTTGGCACCGTCGAGGGTGCCGATGGTCAGTGCACCGTTCATCATGAACTTCATGTTCCCGGTGCCGGACGCCTCTTTGCCGGCCGTGGAGATCTGCTCGGAGAGGTCGGCCGCCGGATAGATCAACTGCCCGTTCTGCACATTGAAGTTCGGGATGAACGCGATCTTCATGAAAGAGTTGACGTCCGGGTCGTTGTTGACGGTCTCGGCGACCGAGTTGATCAGCTTGATGATCAGTTTGGCGATGAAGTAGCCCGGTGCGGCCTTCCCGCCGAAAACGTAAGCGCGCGGGGCGATCCGCATTCCGGGATTCTGCTTGAGCCGGTTGTACAGCGTGATGATGTGCAACGCGTTGAGGTGCTGGCGCTTGTACTCGTGGATCCGCTTGACCTGAACGTCGAACATCCAGTCCGGGTTGAGTTCGGTGCCTGTTTTGGCCGCGATGTAGTCGGCCAGTCGAGCCTTGTTCTCCCGCTTCACCGCGACCCAGCGCTGCTGGAAGGCTGGGTCGTCGGCGTAGCGTTCCAGGCCGCGGAGCTTTTGTAGATCCACCATCCAGCCCTCGCCGATGGTCTGGTCGAGCAGTTTGCGCAGGCCGGGGTTGGACAGGCCGACGAACCGGCGCGGGGTTACCCCGTTGGTCTTGTTGAAGAACCGATCCGGCCACATGTCGTAGAAGTCTTTGAGGATGGTGGTCTTGACCAGTTCGGAGTGCATCGCGGCGACCCCGTTGATGGCGTGGCTGCCGACCGTGGCCAAGTGGGCCATCCGGATGCTGCGGCCACCGTCCTCGCCGATCAGGGACATCCGTCGCACGCGGGCGTCGTCGCCGGGGAACCGGGCCCGCACCTCATCGAGGAACCGGCTGTTGATCTCGTAGATGATTTCCAGATGCCGGGGCAGGAAGCGCTCGAACATCTGCAGCGGCCAGGTTTCCAGCGCTTCGGGCAGCAGGGTGTGGTTGGTGTAGGCCAGCGTCGCCACGGTGGTCCGCCAGGCCTCGTCCCAGCTGAAGTCGCGCTCATCGATCAGCAGCCGCATCAACTCGGCGACTGCGATCGACGGGTGGGTGTCGTTGAGTTGGATGGCGACCCGGTCGGGTAGGTGGTGGGCCGTCAAGCCGGCGAAATCCTCCAGCAGGTGCAGGACGTCCTGCAGCGAGCAGGACACGAAGAAGTACTGCTGGAGCAGCCGCAGCTGTTTGCCGGCCTCTGGCTCGTCGTTGGGGTAGAGCACCTTGGTCACGTTCTCGGAGACCACCTGGTCCTCGACGGCCCGGTAGTAGTCGCCGGCGTTGAACGCCTCCAGCGCCAACGCATTGACGGCGTTGGCGCTCCACAGCGTCAGGGTGTTGCAGGTGTTCACCCCGTACCCCTGGATCGGGGTGCCGTAGTAGACACCCTTGACGACCCGCTCAGGAACCCAGCGAACCTGGGGTTCGCCGTTGGCGTCGGTGTAGTGCTCGGTGTGGCCGCCCCAGCCGACCTTGTAGTTCAGTTCGGGTTTGGCGATCTCCCACGGATTGCCCGACGCCAGCCAGTTGTCGGTCCGTTCCACCTGCCAGCCGTTGTTGAACTCCTGGTCGAAAATGCCGAATTCGTAACGGATTCCGTACCCGATGGCCGGTCGCTGCAGTGTCGCCAGCGACTCCAGGTAGCAGGCCGCCAGCCGGCCCAGGCCACCGTTGCCCAGACCGGGCTCCTCCTCGCAGGCCAACACCTGGTCGTAGTCCTGGCCGAGGTCGGCCAGGGCCGCCCGGGCCTCCTCCTCCAGATGCAGGTTGAGCAAATTGTTGCCCAGGTGCGGGCCCATCAGGAACTCGGCGGACAGGTAGACGGCCACCTTGCGGGACAAATCCAGATAGGTCTGGGTGGTGTCGATCCAGCGCTTCTGCATCCGGTCCCGGACTGCCAGCGCCAGCGCGTGGTAGTAGTGCTGCGGTTGGAGCAACTGGGCGGGGCGCCCCAGGGTGTAGCGCAGGTGATCTTCGATCGCCCGCCGCAGCGAGGTCGACGTCATGCCGGTCCGGACGTCGTCGGTGGAACCGTCCCCAGTTGTGTCGTTCGCCGCGCTCATAGCTTATCTCCCCGCTTGTTGTCCGGCCGGTGTGACTGGGCCCGTCGTGTGGCTGCGAGTATCGCACCGGCGGGATGCTCCCATCTGCGGTTCGGGTAACTGGCCGGTGAACCTTTGCCAGGGTCTTCCGGGGCGTGCACCCGGCGTACTGTGCAGACATGCTGACCGACACTTTGCGCCGGTCCGGCCCGGCGCACCCGACGAACCGGGCGGGCTGCTGAGCATCGGCCCGCCGCTGCGGCGGCGTCAGGTGCTCGCCGCAGCCGTATCCCTGGGTGCGGCGACGGCGCTGGCGGCCTGCGGCAGGTCCGCCTCGCCGCCGCCGGATGCCGATGATCGGCGCGAGGTGGACGTCGTCGTCGTCGGGGCGGGTGTCGCGGGTCTGGCCGCCGCCCGCACCGTCACGCAGGCCGGGTTGCGCTGCGTGGTGCTCGAGGCCCGCGATCGGGTCGGCGGTCGGATCTGGACCTCCACCGAATGGCCCGACCTGCCCGTCGACCTCGGTGCCTCATGGATTCACGGCACCGAGGGCAACCCGATCTACGCCGAGACCAACCGGTTGGGCCTGACCACCGCGGTCTTCGATGTCGGGTCCTACGACGGTGCGGGATCGGTCGAGTACTACTCGCCGGACGGCGGTCGCGTCGACGGCGACGAAGCGCTGATCGAGCGGGTCATCGGACGCCTGGAGCGGGACGCCGAGCGGGCGGGCTCCGGGCGCATGTCGTTGCGGTCGGCTGTCGATGGGCTGCCGCCGGCGTTGGCGCAACTCGCCGCCAAACCCGGCGTGGCGGCCGCCCTCGGCGAGTACGCCGGCGATTACGGGGCGATGCCGCAGGAGTTGGCCTTGAGTGCGTTGGCGGAGGGGGACTCCTTCGACGGTGCGCAGCGGGTCTTTCCGGCTGGCTACGGTCAACTCACCCAACGGCTCAGCGACGGCCTGCCGGTCCAGCTGGGCACCGCCGTCACGGCGGTGTCGCTGCGTGAACCCGACCACATCATGGTGGAAACAACTGGCGGTCGATGGCGGGCGGCGAAGGTGATCGTCACCGCCACGCTCGGCGTACTCAAAAGCGGCGCAATTCAATTCGACCCGCCCCTGCCCGACGCGCAGTCCGCTGCGATCCAACGGTTGGGCTTCGGCCGGTTCGAGAAACTGGTGCTGCGATTCGACAGCGCGTTCTGGGATGACGTCGACCAGATCCAGATCTTGGGCGCTCCCGGCGCGCCGTTCGCCGGATGGTACAACCTGGCCCGGGTCAGCGGGGCGCCGGCCCTGATGGCGATCAACGGGGGTGCGGCCGCGGTGGCCGTCGCGGAGATGACCGCCGCGCAGCAGAGTGCCATGGCTGCCGAGGCCCTCGCCGGGATTTACCCGGGCCGATTCCGCCCGCCGGTGGCCGCCCAGATTTCACGCTGGTGGACAGACGAATTCAGCCGCGGTTCCTACTCCTTCACCGCGGTCGGTTCCGGCCAGGACGATCGGGTGGCGTTGGGCGAGCCGGTCGATGACCGGCTGTGGCTGGCCGGTGAGGCCCAGCACCCGACGTTGCACTCGACGGTGCACGGGGCCTGGTTGAGTGGCAGAGAGGCGGGCGAGCAAGCGAGCCGGTAAGAGGTCTAGCGTGGGAACGCGGGACCGGTAAAGCTGAAGGAAATCACAGTGCTCGAACGCATCGCGGGTTTGGCCATCGCCGCGCCGCGACGGATCATCGTCGTCGCCGCTCTGCTCGCCGTGCTGATCGGGGTGTTCGGGATCCCGGTGGCGGACAAGCTGTCCCCGAGCGGCTTCCAGGACCCGACTGCCCAGTCCTCGCAGGCAGCGCAGATGCTCAGCGAGAAGTTCGGTCAGGGTGACGTGCCCCTGGTGTTGGTGGTCACCGCACCGGACCGATACGACAGCCCGCAGGCTCGTGCGGTGGCGACGGCGGCCATCGACCGGCTCAGCCGATCCGGATACGTCGCGCAGATCAAGTCCGCGTGGACCTCGCCAGGACCGGCTGCGGCCGCTCTGGTCAGCACCGACAGGAAGTCCGGTCTGATCGTCACCGGCATAGTCGGGTCCGAAAGCGAGCAACAGGCGTACACCAAAGAACTGACCGAGGCCCTGGTCGGTGAAGACCAAGGTGTCGTGGTGCGTGCCGGCGGCACAGCGATGGTCAACCTGCAGGTCACCGAGCAGTCCAAGCGGGACCTGCTGCTCCTCGAGGCGATCGTGGTGCCGTTGAGCTTTCTGGTGCTGATCTGGGTGTTCGGTGGCTTGTTCGCAGCGGCACTGCCGGTCGCGGTCGGGGTGATGGCCATCCTCGGCTCGCTCGCCGTCCTTCGTGCGGTCACCTTCTTCACCGAGGTGTCGATCTTCGCGCTGAACCTCGCGACCGCCATGGGTCTGGCGTTGGCCATCGACTACACGCTGCTGATCGTCAGCCGCTACCGCGACGAACTTCTCGCTGGGGCCAACCGGGAAGACGCCGTCGTCACCACCATGGCGACCGCCGGACGCACGGTGCTGTTCTCGGCGGTCACCGTGGCGCTGTCGATGGCGGTGATGGTGCTGTTCCCGATGAACTTCCTGCGGTCGTTCGCCTATGCCGGGGTGGCGACCGTGGCGTTCGCCGCATTGGCAGCCGTCGTCGTCACCCCCGCGGCGATCATGTTGCTCGGTGACCGGCTCAACGCGCTCGACGTGCGGCGGGGTCTGCGTAAACTTCTCGGCCGGCCGGATCCGCAGCCGGTGCCGGTCACCGAGCAGTTCTGGTATCGCTCAACGAAATTCGTCATGGGCCGCGCCGTGCCCATCGGGCTGGCCGGCGTCGCCCTGCTGGCTTTCCTCGGCGCTCCGTTCTTCGGGGTGAAGCCGGGCTTCCCGGACGACCGGGTGTTACCCAAGTCGGCGTCGGCCCATCAGGTCGGCGACCTGCTGCGGTCGGACTTCACGATCGACTCCGACTCCGAGGTGCCGATCCTGATCACCGACTCCGCGGGCCTCGGTCGCGCCGAGGTCGACAGCTATGCCACCGAGTTGTCCCGGGTTCCCGACGTGAACTCGGTGTCGGCGCCCACGGGCACCTATGTGAACGGTCGGTTGACCGGCCCGCCGTTGGCGGCCACCGGCGAGGCCGGCGGTAGCACCCTGCTCACCGTCGGCAGTGCCGCGCCGCTGTTCTCCGCGGCCTCTGAAAGCCAACTGACCCGCCTGCACGCCGTACCGACCCCGGACGGCCGGGCCGTGGTGTTTGGCGGCCTCGCGCAGACCAACCGCGACAGCGTGGATGCGATCACCTCCCGACTTCCCCTGGTTCTGGGCCTGATCGCGGTGATCATGCTGGTGCTGCTGTTCCTGCTGACCGGCAGCGTGGTGTTGCCCATCAAGGCGCTGATCCTGAACATGCTGTCGCTGTCGGCCGCCTTCGGCGCCGCGGTCTGGATCTTCCAAGACGGCAATCTGGGGGCGCTGGGGACCACCGCCACCGGCACACTCGTGGCCAACATGCCGGTGCTGCTGTTCTGCGTGGCCTTCGGACTGTCGATGGACTACGAGGTGTTCCTGGTCTCCCGAATTCGGGAGTTCTGGCTCAAGACCGGCGACAACGACGAAAGCGTCGCGCTGGGACTGGCCCGCACCGGGAGGGTGATCACCGCTGCCGCCCTGATCATGGCCATCTCCTTCGCCGCGCTCATCGCAGCCCAGGTGGCGATCATGCGACTGTTCGGCGTGGGTTTGACGCTGGCGGTCCTGGTGGACGCCACCCTGGTCAGGATGGTGCTGGTGCCCGCCTTCATGAAGGTGATGGGCCGGTGGAACTGGTGGGCGCCGGAGCCACTGGCCCGGCTGCACCGCAAGTTCGGCATCAGCGAGGCGGGTAAAGCCACCTGACGCCCCAGGATTTCGGGCCGGAGGGTCAACCCAGCCGGGTCAACCCAGCAACTCGGACTCCAGAACCAAATCCGGGACCAGCGTTTGATATTCGACGTGGGTGCGGTGCTCGACGGTCTGCCAGCGTTTTCCCTGCTGCTCCCTCATATACGCTCGATACCTGGGCGATCCCGGGAAGCCGACGTTGTCGGCCATCACGATGGATCCCGGATGAAGCCAGCCCCGCTCGGTGATGGCGGTCAGATCGGCCAGGTAGACGTTCTTGTCGTGATCGATGAACAGGAAATCCAGCGCGCCGGCGTGCACTCCGTGGTCGGCTTCCAGCGCAGCCAGCGTTCGGCCGCCGTCGCCGATCGTGCCCACGACGCAGGTCACCCGGTCGGTAACCCCGGCATGCGCCCAGATGCGTCGGGCGACGATGGCATTGGCCTCGGCCAACTCCACTGAGATCACCCGGGACGACGGTGCGGCGCGGGCGATCCGCAGGGCGCCGTAACCGCAGTAGGTGCCCAACTCCAGTGCCAGCCGGCAGTGCGAGCGGCGCACGGCCGCATCGAGAAGGGCGCCTTTCTCGTCGCCGACGTTGACCAGGAAAGCCTTGTCGTAGGCGTACCGGTCCATCGTTGTGAGCACGTCGTCGATATCGCCGGGACGAGCGTGGGCCTCGACGAAGTCGGCTGCGGCGGCTTCCCGACCGTCACCGAGTTGACCAGTCGTGTTGAACCGGCGAATGCCGATGCCGGTCCGCAGCACCGACCACCGCAGCATCGGGAAACGCTTGCCAAGACCCATTGCGGCTACGCTACGCCCAAGACACGAGAAGGCTCGTGACCGCCAGGGAGGACAATGCGCCGGTTCGTGGCCCTGCTCTACGGCGCGGTCTGCCATCTGTCGTTCGCGGCCGCGGTAGGGACCATGATTGCCGCGATGTTCTTCGGCCTGAGCCGGTCGCTGGGAAACGTTGCACCGCCGTGGAACTGGCTGTGCAACGCGTTGTTGCTGGCGCAGTTCCCGGTAGGTCACTCGCTGCTGCTGACGGATCGTGGCAGAGCGCTGCTGGCTCGGTTTGCGCCGCTGGGTGCCGGCCGCACATTGTCGGCCACGACCTACGTCACGATCGCCGCCTGGCAGGTCTTCGCACTCTTCGCCCTGTGGTCACCCACCGGCACGATCTGGTGGCAGGCCAGTGGAGCGGCGCTGGTCGCGATGAGCCTGCTCTACGCCGCGTCCTGGTTGTTGCTCGGCAAATCCATGGCCGACGCCGGGTTGGGCCTGCAAACGGGCAGCCTCGGATGGGTGGCGCTGTTCCGCGGGCGCAAGCCGGCCTACCCGCCGATGCCGACCACCGGAATGTTCCGGTTCACCCGCCAGCCGATCTACGTCGCGTTCACGCTGACGCTGTGGACCGTTCCGACGTGGACACCTGACCAGCTTGTGGTCGCCGTCACTCTCACCGCGTATTGCCTTATCGGGCCACTGCTGAAGGAAATTCGCTTCCGGCGGATGTTCGGTCCGGCGTTCGACGACTACGCGCGCACCGTTCCCTACTGGCTGCCGCGCCCACCGCGTTCGCGCTGATCCCCGGCCCAGACAGCTGTGACCGTTCCATGACGCCCGTGCCGCCGACCTGCGCGTTCGAACCCCGGAGGCGGCACCGGCGCCGTTGATTCCAGGCATACTGGAGTTATGTCCAGCAAACCCCGGTCGGATTCGGCCGGTCTCCTCAGCGTCATCGCCGGTGTTCAGGGCGCTCTGCCGCCGAACCGCTTCACCCAAAACGACATCGCTGAAGCCTTCCTGACCCTGCCCGCGATGGCCGAGCACGCCGACATCGTCCGCCACATGCACCGGGCCGCCAAGGTCGAGCACCGCAATCTGGTGCTGCCCCTGGAGCGCTACACCACGCTGACCGACTTCGGCGAAGCCAACGACATCTTCATCGAGAACGCCGTCGAACTCGGTTGTGCCGCGCTGACCGCCGCCCTGGACGAGGCTGGACTGACGCCCGGTGACGTCGACGCGATTTTCTCCACCACGGTGACCGGCATCATGGTGCCGTCCCTGGAGGCCCGGGTGGCGGCGAAAGTGGGCCTGCGACCCGACGTCCGACGCGTCCCGATGTTCGGACTGGGGTGTGTGGCCGGTGCGGCCGGTGTCGCTCGCCTCAACGACTATCTGCGCGGTGCGCCCGACGACGTCGCGGTGCTGCTGTCCGTCGAGTTGTGCTCGCTGACCTTCCCCGCGGTTCAGCCCACGATCGCCGGGTTCGTCGGCACCGCCTTGTTCGGTGACGGGGCCGCGGCCGTAGTCGCTCTCGGTCAACGCCGCGCCGAGCAGATGGGCGCCAACGGTCCGTCGGTGCTCGACTCGCGCAGCCATCTCTACCCCGGTTCGCTGCGGACGATGGGCTGGGATGTCGGTGCAACCGGTCTGCAGTTGGTGCTGTCACCGGACGTGCCGGAGGTGGTCAGCAAATACCTGCCCGGCGACGTCGCCAATTTCCTTGCCCCCCATGACCTGAGCGCCGAGGACATCCGCACCTGGGTGAGCCACCCCGGCGGCCCGAAGGTCATCGAGGCGATCGTTTCCAGCCTCGGCCTGCCCGAGGGCGCCTTGGAGTTGACCTGGCGCTCTCTGGCCGATGTGGGCAACCTGTCGTCCTCCTCAGTGCTGCACGTGCTGCGCGACACCATCGCCAAGCGGCCGGCCGCCGGACCGGGAATGCTGATGGCGATGGGCCCGGGCTTCTGCTCGGAACTCGTTCTGATGCAGTGGAACTGATGGCCAACTGGTACGTACTGCTGGTCGGCGCCGTCGCCCTAGAGCGACTCGCCGAGTTGGTCGTCGCTCGGCGCAACCTGGCCTGGAGTCTGCAGCGCGGCGGCGTGGAATTCGGCGCCTCGCACTACCCGGTGATGGTGGTGTTGCATGTCGGCCTGCTGGTGGGGTGTGTGGCCGAAGTGCTCCTGCTCAACCGGCCCTTCATCCCCGCACTGGGCTGGTCGATGCTGGCCGTCTTGGTCGCCGCCCAAGCGCTTCGATGGTGGTGCATCACCACGCTGGGGCCGCGCTGGAACACCCGGGTGCTCGTCATCCCCGGCGCGCCGCGGGTCAACGCCGGTCCCTACCGCCTGATCCCGCACCCCAACTACGTCGCGGTGGTGGCCGAGGGGATCGCCCTGCCCTTGGTGCACAGCGCCTGGATCACCGCGCTGACCTTCACCGTTCTCAACGCGATGCTGCTCAGCCGGCGCATCAGCGTCGAGAACTCGGCCCTGGCGAGGTTGTCATGATCGATCTTCTCATCGCCGGCGGCGGGCCGGCCGGACTGGCGACGGCGATCCACGCCGCCCGGGCCGGACTGGACACGGTCGTCATCGACCGGCGCCCCGGACCTATCGACAAGGCCTGCGGCGAAGGGCTGATGCCGCACACCGTCAAACAACTTCAGTCCATCGGAGTCCCGTTGCACGGCAAGCCCTTCCGCGGCATCACCTATCTGGATTCATGCCGCCGCGTGCAGGCCCACTTCAAGTCAGGAACGGGTCTGGGGGTGCGGCGCACGGTGCTCTACGAGGCGCTTCACGACACCGCCACCGCCGCCGGGGTACGCATTGTGCAGGGTGAGATCGGGGACGTCAGCCAAGACGCGACCTCGGTGCGGTGTGGGGATGTGCGGGCGCGCTACCTCGCGGCCGCCGACGGTTTGCACTCACCGATCCGGCGTTCGCTGGGCCTCAACCGGCCCGCCCCGGGCCGTCGCCGGTGGGGTATCCGGCGGCACTACCAGATCGCGCCGTGGAGCGACACCGTCGAGGTGTACTGGGCCCACGACACCGAGGCTTATGTGACCCCGGTCGCCGATGACACCGTGGGTGTGGCGATTCTGACGTCGCGGCAGGGCAAGTTCGGCGACCATCTGCTGGAATTCCCCGCCTTGACCGAGCGTCTCGACGGTGTCGCGCACGGCTCGGATCGCGCCGCCGGTCCACTGCGGCAGCGGGTGCGCAGCCGGGCATCGGGTCGGGTGATGCTCGTGGGCGATGCCGCCGGCTACGTCGACGCGCTAACCGGTGAGGGGTTGGGAATTGCGTTCGGTGGTGCCGAACTTGTGGTGAAAGCGGTGCTGGCCGACGCTCCTGAGGACTACGACCGGCAGTGGCGGGCGATGTCGCGCCGGTACCGGCTTCTCACCGCCGGCCTGCTTCAAGCCAGTGGGGTGGCACCGGTCCGGGCGGCGATCGTGCCGGCCGCCGACGCCATGCCGCGGGTTTTCGGCGGAATCGTCAACCTTCTGGCTTACTAGTTTGGTGATCAGACAATGACCGCCGACTCCGGCGGCCAGGCTCGTGACCCCAGACCGGAGAGCATCGCCTCGGTACTGACCGGCAGCCCCGAGTTGGTGGCGCTGCGCATCGAGGGAATGGCCGAGATGGGCCTGTTCGCCGACTGCACGCCGGAGCAACTGCGGCCGGTGGCCGAACGGCTCCGCCTGCTGCGCGCCGACCGCGGGCAGGTGCTGATGCGCCAGGGGGAGGAGGCTGCATTCTTCATCCTGATCCAGACCGGCCAGGTCGAGGTCACCCACACCCAGGACGACGGTGCGGTGCTCATCGACGAGGCGTCCGCGGGGGTCATCGTCGGCGAGATCGCCTTGCTGCGCGACCGGCGTCGCACCGCAACGGTCACCGTGACCGAGTCGCTGACCGGGTTCATCGGCGATGAGAAGGCCTTCGCGGCCCTGTTGGATCTGCCCGGGGTCAGCGAACGGCTGCTGCGGTTCGTCCGGCAGCGTCTGGCGGCGTTCATCACCCCGATCCCGGTCAGGTTGAGGGGCGATACCGAGCTGATGCTGCGTCCCGTGCTGCCCGGGGACAGTGAACGTTCGAACAGTCCGACCGTGGAGTTCTCCAGCGAAACCCTCTACCGCCGGTTCATGTCCACCCGCGCGCCGAGTCCGTCGCTGATGAATTACCTGTTCCAAGTGGACTACATCGACCACTTCGTATGGGTCCTCGTCGACGGGGTCGACGGACCGGTGGTGGCCGACGTGCGGTTCGTGCGGGACGTCGAGGACCCGGCGGTGGCCGAGATCGCCTTCATCGTCGCCGACGATTTCCAGGGCCGCGGTATCGGCAACTTCCTGATGGATGCGGTGACCATCGCCGCCCGGGTCGGCGGAGTGCAGCGTTTCACCGCCCGGTTACTGGCCGAGAACCATGCGATGCGCGCCATCCTTGAGCGGTTCGGCGCCGAGTGGGAACGCGACGAGCCCGGCGTGGTGACCACGACCTTCGACGTGCCCGGCATCGACGAGTTGCGCATCGCCCCTGAGGTGGCCGAGGAAATCCGGGCTATGACAAGGCAAGTGGTGCGCGCATCGGGCGGCTGATCAGTCACTGCTGCCGGTAGGTTGACTGCATGCGCACAACACTGATCGGCACCGGTCTGGCGACCGCGGCGGCAGCCGTGGCCGGCAGCGTGGCCAGCCGCCGCGGTGTGCAGGGCTGGTACACCACCATCCGCAAGCCGGGATATGTACCGCCCAACGCACTCTTTCCGATCGCCTGGACCACCCTGTATGTCGACATCGCCGCCTCCTCGGCGGCGGCGATCGAGACGTTCCGCGCCGACGGTCAACCCGGCAAGGCCCGCGGTTACATCGCGGCGCTGGGCACCAATCTGGTGCTCAACGCCGCGTGGAGTTGGATCTTCTTCGGCCGTCGCCAGGTGGGCCCGGCGGCGGGGGCCGCCGGGGCGTTGGCCCTCAGCAGCGCCGATCTGGCCCGCCGCGCCGCCGACGCCGACGGCAAACTGGGTGCGGCGCTGGCGCCCTACCCGCTGTGGTGCAGCTTCGCAACGGTGATGTCCACCGACATCTGGCGGCTCAACCGCGGGTCGACGCACGCTGGCCGCGGATAGCCGGTCTCACCTGCCGCAGCGGGTACATTGACGCCGATGTTGACTCCCAGAGTGGCCGCCGCGCTGGTCTGCGCGGCCGCCGTCGCCGGCTGTGGCAGCTCGGCCGGTCCGGCCGCGGACATCGCCAAGATCGTTGACGTGAAATCCAGCTTCGGCCCGCAGTTCTCGGTCACTGAAGTGCCCCCGACCGGAATCGACCCGAAGTTCCTCACCGGCCAGAAGTTGCCCGACGGGTTGAAGTTCGAGCCGGTGGGCTGTGCGCAGTTCGCGGCCGGCCAACTGGTGCCCGCCGGCACCGAGGGAAATATGGCCGCGGTGTCGGCCGAGGGCGAAGGTAACCGTTTCATCGTCATCGCCGTGCAGACCAACGAGCCCGTCCCGGTCGCCGAACCAGGCGCCGATTGCCGCAAGGTCGCGTTCAGCGGCGGGGCGGTCCGCGGGACCGTCGAGGCCGTCGAGGTCCCCAAGATCGACGGCACCACCACCATCGGGGTGCACCGGGTCGTGCAGACCGTCGTCGACGGCAAGCCGCGCACTGGTGAGGTGTTCAACTATTCCGCCCACTTCGGTGACTACCAGGTGATTGTCGCCGCGAATCCCCTTGTGCTGCAGAATAAGCCGACCGTACCGGTAAACGTCCAGCGCGCCCGCGATCTGCTGATCGCCGGCGTCAACGCAATCCGCTAACCGTCTGCACATAACTGCCCGACCGGGCGCCGTCAGCGCACCCCACGCGGGCGGAACTGCACGCTGATCCGGGGCCCGGTCGCAGCACTGGTTTTCGGCACGGCGTGCTCCCAAGTCCGCTGGCAGGACCCACCCATGACCAGCAGGTCGCCGTGGTTCTGCGGGAGCCGCAGCGAGGGTCCTCCGCCGCGCTGGCGCATGGTGAACATCCGGGTGGCGCCCACACTGACGATGGCCACCATGGTGTCCTCGGTGCCGCCGCGCCCCAGGGTGTCACCGTGCCAGGCGACGCTGTCCGTGCCGTCCCGATAAAGGCAGAAGCCCGCGGTGGTGAACGGCTCACCGAGTTCGCCGGCGTAGATGTCGTTGAGCCGTCGGCGCCACCGGGCCACCGCCGGGTGCGGAGCGGGTTCGGTGGCCAGATCGCAGAAGCCCACCAGGCGGGGTACATCGAGGACCCGGTCGTACATCCGGCGCCGTTCCGAACGCCACGGCACCGAAGCGCGCAGATCGGCGAACAGCGTGTCGGCGTCCGGAGTCCCGTCGTCGACCCAGCCGGAGCGAATCTCGATCCACGCCCCCGACCCCAGGTCGCGGCGTTCGCGATGGTCGAACAGTGAGCCCTGAACCGTCATGGACACTCCGGTAGAATATCGCACATCCGTTCGATTCGGGCAGGGGCCCGGCTGGCGGGTCAGAACATCCAGGCCCGTTGCCCCCACCGCTCACCGCGGCCCGGCAGATACGGTCTAGGGCATGTCCCCGACCGTTTTGGGTGTCGACTCCGAAGTCGGGACCTTACGCGCGGTCATCGTGCACCGGCCCGGTGCGGAATTGACGCGGCTGACCCCCCGCAACAGCGATGCCCTGCTCTTCGACGGGTTGCCCTGGGTGGCCCGTGCCCAGGAGGAGCATGATGCCTTCGCCGCTCTACTGCGGTCCCGCGGTGTTGAGGTGTTGCTGCTAGGCGAGTTGCTCATCGAGGCGCTCGCCAGCGGGGCGGCCCGCGTCCAGGGAATCGCCGCCGCGGTCGACGCCCGGCGCCTCGGCCCGGCGCTGGCCGGGGAACTCTCGGAGTATCTGCGCGGTTTGCCGCCCGCCGAACTGGCGCACGTGCTGACGGCCGGGATGACGTTCAGCGAATTCCCCCTGGAGACCCGCGGCGACACCTCGTTGGTGCGTCGGATGCATCACGGCGGGGATTTCGTGATCGACCCGCTGCCCAATCTGATGTTCACCCGCGATTCGTCCTTTTGGATCGGTGACCGCTTCGCCATCACCTCGCTGGCCTTGCCGGCACGGATGCGGGAGACCTCGCTGACCGACCTGATCTATGCCCACCACCCGCGTTTCTTAGGGGTGCGCCGCGCCTACGAGTCGCAGACCGCTCCGGTCGAGGGTGGCGACGTGCTGCTGCTGGCGCCCGGGGTGGTGGCAGTCGGGGTCGGCGAGCGCACCACCGCCGCCGGGGCGGAAGCGTTGGCCCGCAGCCTCTTCGACGACGATCTGGCACACATCATCCTGGCCGTCCCGATCGCCCAGGAGCGGGCGACCATGCACCTGGACACGGTATGCACCATGGTCGACGTCGATGCGGTGGTCATGTATCCGGCGGTGCGGCACTCGCTGTCGGCCTTCACCATCACCCGCGCTACGTCGGGGGTGCAGATCTCCGAAGAGCAGCCATTCCTGACCGCCGCCGCGGCCGCGATGGGAATCGGGAAGCTACGGGTGATCGACACCGGTATGGACCCGGTGACCGCCGAACGTGAGCAGTGGGACGACGGCAACAACACGCTGGCGTTGGCACCCGGGGTGGTGGTGGCCTACGCGCGCAACACCGAGACCAACGCCCGACTGGCTGAGGCGGGTATCGAGGTGCTGGCCATTGAAGCGGCTGAGTTGGGCACCGGCCGGGGCGGGCCGCGGTGCATGTCGTGTCCGGTCTGGCGGGAGCGGGTTGGGGACTGACTAAGCACCCCTGATCGCCGCCACCCGGCGCTGCCAGTAGGCACCGCACGCCAGCGCGGTGACCGTCGTCGCCAGGTAGCCGCCGGCCAGGGCCAGTGCGGGTACCCCATGACCGCTCAGGAGTGCGGCGAGGTGCCCCAGACAGGCGAGGCTGCCGACCAGGGCGATGACCATCAGCGGAACCACGGCTCCGGAAGCTGTCCCGTCCCGCAACCGCCAGCCACCGAAGACCGCGGCCCATAACAGCGTGGTCACCGACACGAAGTATGTGGTGAAGAAGACCCGTAACCAGCCGTCGAGAGGCACCCCGTAGAGATAGTCCGCCGGCATCGTCGAAGTCCGCGGACTGGCCATGGCGCACAGCAGCATCATCGTTGCGGCCAGGGCGACCACCGGCGCGATCCAGGTCCTCATGAACCGGCCGATCTCGGCGTCCGGCAACAGCCGGACGTAGAAACTCTTCAGGCCAACCGCTGTGCCGGCCAGGTAGCTGATGTTCCCCAGGATCGGCAGCAGGTAGTACTTGCCGGTCAGCGGGTAGGACGCCGCCGACATCGCGGGCCACGCCGACTCCAGAACGGAGCCCAGCCCATAGAGAGCGACCCCGATGGTGATGCCGGCATCCCAGCGGGAGCCGAAACTGTGTCTGCGAACCCATATCGCCCAGCCCGCGGCCAGCACGGCCACGATGTTCGCGGCTTGGAGTGCTGGCACGATTCGGCTCCGAACTTGCATATGCCGGCGGGCTTGGACCCTTCAGTACCGCCGGCGAAGGCGTGGCAGGTCCCGCTTCACCACCCTTATCAAGCACCTCCGGCTTATCGGTGAGAATCGACGGCAGCGGTAAATTCGGCCGTTTTACAGCGGCGGTGCGTCCGGTCGGCGCTGGAATCGGCGGGCTCGGGGTTCCCGGACGCGCCTGGTTCCGGCCGCCTCGTTCGCGATGAAGTCGTCGACCGCCCGTTGGCTGATCAAGCCGCAGCGCAACAGCAGCTCAATGGGATTGAGGTCCATCTCCGCGGCCAGACGCAGCATGTTCTCGGGGCTGACCAACCGGCCGTCGTCACGCTGCTCGTAGTAGGTGGACCGACCGAGATTCAGGGCGGTGATGATCTCACCGATCCGCACCCGGCGTCCGGTCAGCGACGACAGCATCTCGGCGAGATCAACCGAATCGGCCTGGCTGGGCGTCACCGAAATATGTTAGCCCCACTGCGAACCTGAATACATAACCAGTCTACGAAACACCGGCTGCCCACTGAATGTCGTTGCTGACTCGGCAGTTCGCCATCTAGCGCCAACTGGGCAGCCACATCTGCATGTTCCAGGTCGCCTGGGAGACCGGGATGCCGGTGAGGACCGGAAATAGCCAGGTGAAATTCGTGATCGCCAGAGCCATATAGATGCTGACGACCAGCACGCCGAGGGTTCGGCGTTCGGCACTTCGGTTTCGCTGATGGACGATGTCGCCGAGGATCAACGCGATCGCCATCATCAGGAACGGCGCCATCGGCACGGCGTAGAAGAAGTACATCTGCCGATCCATGTTGGCCATCCACGGCAGCCACCCGGCGCCGTAGCCCACGGCGACTACGGCGTAGCGCCAGTCCCGCCGCACCACCGCCCGCCACAGCGCGTAGGCCATGACCGGCACCGCCACGAACCACATCACCGGGGTGCCGACTAGCAACACCGCCTTGACGCATGAGGAGGCCCCGCAGCCGGGGACATCCTGGTTGTCGATGGCGTAGAGCACCGGCCGCAGCGACATCGGCCAGGTCCACGGCTTGGACTCCCAGGGGTGGTGATTGCCCGCCGAATTGGTCAGCGTGGAATGAAAATGGAACGCCTTGGAGGTGTAGTGCCACAGCGACCGGATGGCGTCCGGAGGCTGCCACCACTGCCGCTCGCCGATGGACTGGCCCACTTCATGCCGGTTGATGGCGGTCTCCGAGGCGAACCACGGCGCATAGGCCAACAGGTAGAGGCCGAAGGGAATCAGGCCCAGCGCGTAGGCCGCCGGTCCCGCGTCACGGCGCAGCATTCCGGCCCACGGCCTCGGCACCCGATAGGCGCGCCGGGCCGCGGCATCCATGACCAAGGTCATCAGTCCGAAGAAGGCGATGTAATACAGACCGGACCACTTCGTCGCCAACGCCAGACCCAGCAACACCCCCGCGCCGAAACGCCACCACCGCACCCCGAGCCTTGGGCCCCAGCATGTTTCGCCGATTCGGCCCTGTAGGTATGCGGCGTGCATACGCGCTCGAACCTGATCGCGGTCGACCATCAACGCCCCGAATGCGCCGACCGCGAACACCGTCATGAAAATGTCCAGCAGCGCGGTGCGGGACGCGACGAAGCTGACCCCGTCGGCCACGATCAACAGCCCCGCCATCGCTCCGACGACGGTCGACCGGCTGATCCGGCGGACGATGCGCGTCACCAGGACCGCCAGGATCACCCCGAACGCCGCGGCGGTCAGCCGCCACCCCAAGCCGGTGTAGCCGAACATCGCCTCGCCGACGGCGATCAACTGCTTGCCCAGCGGCGGGTGCACCACCAGGCCGAAGCCCGGGTTGTCCTCGACGCCGTAGTTGTGCAGCAACTGCCAGGCCTGCGGGGCGTAGTGCTTTTCGTCGAAGATGGGCGTGCCGGCGTCGGTGGGGGAGCCGAGGTTCATGAACCGGGTCAGCGCCGCCAACGCGCCGACGATCACGGTCGCGGCCCAGCCCGCGAGCCGGTCGGAGGGGCCGAAGTCGGCCACCGGAACCAGGGGGCCGGGGCTGAGGACCGGGACCCGGCGCTGGGGCGCCTCGAGGTCGTCAGCGGTCATGGTCATTGGGCCAATCGTAGGCTGAGGGGGTGTCGACCGGTCCGAGGGAGCGCAGCGACGGGGGATCTGATGGCGGCGGGCAGGAGCGCAGCGACGGGGGATCTGGTGGCGGCCGCCTGCTCCTTGGGGCGACTCCACTGGGCCAGCCGGCCGACGCGTCTCGGCGCCTCGCCGACGCGCTGGCGACCGCCGACGTCGTGGCCGCCGAAGACACCCGCCGGGTGCGGGCACTGGCCAGATCCCTGGAGGTGATCATCGGCGGGCGGGTGGTCAGCCTGTTCGACCAGAACGAGTCCACCCGGGTGCCGGCTCTTGTTGCCGACGTCGCCGCCGGTGCGACAGTGCTGGTGGTCAGCGACGCCGGGATGCCGCTGATCAACGACCCGGGCTACCGGCTGGTGGCGGCGTGCGTCGAGGTCGGCCTGACGGTGTCCTGCCTGCCCGGGCCCTCGGCGGTGACCACCGCGCTGGCGGTGTCCGGGTTGCCCTGCGACCGGTTCTGCTTCGAGGGGTTCGCGCCCCGCAAGCAATCCGCACGGCGGGCCTGGTTGGCGGGGCTGGCCTCGGAGACCCGCACGGCGCTGTTTTTCGAGTCGCCGCGTCGGCTGGCGGACTGCCTGGCCGACGCGGTCGACCAACTCGGGCCGCAGCGCCGCGCCGCGGTGTGCCGCGAGCTGACCAAAACCCATGAGGAGATCCGTCGCGGCACGCTGGGGGAGTTGGCCCATTGGGCGGCCGGCGGGGTCCTCGGTGAGATCACCGTGGTGCTGGCCGGGGCGACCCCGGTTGCCGACCTGGACGCGCTGACCGCGCAGGTGGCCGCTCTGGTCGACGGCGGAATGCGACTCAAAGACGCCTGCGCGGCGGTCATCCAGACTCATCCCGGTGCCCCGTCCCGGCGGGACCTTTATGACGCGATACTGCGCGCACGTCCGGGCGGGCGGCAGCCTGCTGATTAGGGTGCGGTGGCAGCGAAGTGCACGATCGCCGCGGCCTTGTCGAGGCATTCCTGCCATTCGGCGTCCGGGTCGGAGTCGGCGGTGATTCCCCCGCCCACCCCGAGCACCGCCCGGAGTCCTGCGTCGAACTCCACGGTGCGGATCGCGACGTTCAACTCGCAGCCGGCCACCGGCGAGGCCATGCCCACGGTGCCGCAATAGACACCACGTCGGTGGTCCTCCCATTGGGAAAGTAGTTGCCGGGCGCGAATTTTCGGTGTTCCGGTGACCGACGCCGGCGGAAAGGTGGCGGCCAGCAGTTCGGTGGTCGGCACCTGCACCGGAACCTGCGCCGACACCGTCGACACCAGATGCCACACCCCCGGCGCGGGGCGGACGGCGAGCAGATCGGGCACTGTGACCGAACCGGTGCGGGCCACCTGGCCAAGGTCATTGCGGACCAGGTCGACGATCATGATGTTCTCGGCGACGTCTTTGGCCGAGGCCCGCAGCCGGGCTGGGTCGGCGTGCAGGGGCAGGGTGCCCTTGATCGGGCTGGAACGCACCTCTTCCCCGACCCGGCTGAGGAACAGTTCCGGGGACAGCGAGGCCACCGCGCCCCAGTCGCCGGCCAGGTAGGCCGCCCGTGCCGGGGTGTTGCGCGACAGCGCGTCAGCGAAGAAGTGCAGCGGTGAGCCACTGACGCTGCCGGTGAAGTGGGTGCAGACGCAGGCCTGGTAGACCTCCCCGGCGCCGATGGCGTCCAGGCAGGACAGCACCGCGCCGCGGTGCTGCTCGGCGCTCGGCGGGTGCCAGACGATGTCGCAGCCGCCCGACGCGGCGGGGCTGTTCAGTGCGACGGTGATCCAGCCGGGAAGCTCTGCGCCGGTCAGGGTTTCGTACCACCAGGTGCCGTCGCGGTCGAGTCGCAGCACGCAGTCGGTCCACCCGCCGGCGGCCGGGGGTATCCGTGGCGGTGCGCCGTCAGCCGCGGCGTCCGGATAGGACAGATAGCCGACCCACCCGCCGCCGATCGCGTCGGTGCGCCCTCCGGGAGACACCCCGAAAACCGAGTCGGTCGAGACTGGGCGGGCCGCCAGCGTGGGCGCGATCACCGCCGCCGACCCGAACCACTCGCCGACCAGAGCGGCCGGCGGATCCAGTCCCGCCGCGCGGGCGCCCGCGTCTATTTTACGCAGCACCTCAGCGGGGGAGCCCAGGGTTCCCAGCCGCTCGACTCGCACCGCCCTAGCTTGCCCTCCCCGCGAGCAGACGCAAAGTGGCCCGACACGCCGGGAAATCGGAACCCTTTGCGTCTGCTCGCGGGGGAGGGCTACGGGGCTTCGTAGCGGGGGAAGACCGCACTCGGCGCGGGCAGGGCGGTCCCCGGGGCGATCCGGGTGGCCAAGGCGGCGAAATTGCGCTGGTCGTCAGCCTGGCCGAGTAGATCCAGCAGCCTTGCGGCCGAGTCCGGCATCACCGGTTGCACCAGCACCGCGGCGATCCGCACCACCTCCAGCGTGGTGTAGAGCACGGTTCGGAAGCGGATCTGGTCGGCCTCGGCCTGCGACTTGCGCAACACCCACGGCTCCTGGGCGGAGAAGTAGCGGTTGGCCGCCCCCAGCATCAGCCAGATCGCCTCCAGACCCTGGTGCATCGCCTGCTCGTCGAAGGCGTCGCGCACCGTGTCCAGTAGTCCGTCGGCCAGCTTCAGCAGATCGGCGTCCGCCGCGCTGAGCTCACCCGGCTCGGGTACGACGCCGTCGAGGTTCTTGTTGACCATCGACAGCGAGCGCTGGGCCAGGTTGCCCAGTTCGTTGGCCAGGTCGGTGTTGATCCGGCCGATGATGGCTTCCTCGCTGTAGCTCCCGTCCTGGCCGAACGGCACCTCGCGCAGCAGGAAGTAGCGGACCTGATCGACCCCGAAGGTGTCCACCAGGTCAACCGGGTCGACGACGTTGCCGACCGACTTGCTCATCTTCTCGCCGCGGTTGTAGAGGAATCCGTGCGCGAATACCCTGCGCGGCAACGGGATTCCCGCCGACATCAGGAACGCCGGCCAGTAGACGGTGTGGAATCGGATGATGTCCTTGCCGATCATGTGCAGATCGGCGGGCCAATACCGTTGGTAGAGGTCCGATTCGGTGTCCGGGTAGCCAACGCCGGTGAGGTAGTTGGTCAGGGCGTCGACCCAGACATACATCACATGGGCCGGGTCGTCGGGCACCGGAACCCCCCAGTCAAACGAGGTTCGCGAGACCGACAGATCGCGAAGCCCACCGGAGACGAAACTGATGACCTCGTTGCGCCGCGCTTCGGGGGCGATGAAGTCGGGATTGGCCCGGTAGTGCTCCAGCAGGGGCTCAGCATAGGCCGACAGCCGGAAGAAGTAGGTCTGCTCCTCGGTCCACGTCACCGGAGTCCCGGTCTCGACGGCCACCCGGGTGCCGCTCGCGTCGACGGTCGTCTCGGCCTCGGTGAAGAACCTCTCGTCGCGCACCGAGTACCAGCCCGAGTAGCTGTCCAGATAGATGTCGCCGTTGTCAGCCATCCGCTGCCAGATCGCCGTCGACGCGGCGTAGTGGTCGGGGTCGGTGGTCCGAATGAACCGGTCGAAGGAGATGTTCAAGGTCTCCTGCAGACGCTGGAACCGATCGGAGTTGCGCCGGGCGAACTCGGCGGTGGGGATGCCCTCGGCGGCGGCGGTCTGGGCCATCTTCAGGCCGTGCTCGTCGGTGCCGGTCAGGAACCGCACGTCATACCCGTCGAGCCGTTTGAACCGGGCGATGGCATCGGTGGCGATGTACTCGTAGGCGTGCCCCACATGCGGTGCACCATTGGGGTAGGCGATCGCGGTGGTCACATAGAAGGGCTGGCTCATCTCGTCCCCAACCTTATTGTGTTGCGGTGAGCACCCGTTCCGAGCGTCCGCCGCCGCCGGCCCCGGAGCCGTTGGCGCCGCTGATCGACGCCCACACCCACCTCGATGCCTGTGGTGCGCATACCGCCGAGGATGTCCGGGCCATCGCCGATCGCGCGCAGGCCGTGGGCGTGAAGGCCATGGTGACCATCGCCGACGACCTCGATTCGGCGCGCTGGGTGGCCCGCGCCAGCGAGTGGGATCCTCGGGTATGGGCCGCGGTTGCGTTGCACCCCACCCGCGCCGACGCGCTGGTCGGCCGGCCGGGGGAGGCCGCCCGCGCTGAGATCGAACGGCTGGCGGCAGCGCCCCGGGTCGTCGCCATCGGCGAGACCGGGATGGATCTGTTCTGGCCAGGCCGACTGGAGGGCTGCGCCGGGCCGGACGTCCAACGGGAGGTGTTCGCCTGGCATATCGACCTGGCCAAGCGCACCGGCAAGCCCCTGATGATTCACAACCGGGACGCCGACGCCGAGGTGCTTGACGTGCTGCGCGCCGAAGGCGCCCCCGACACCGTCATCTTCCACTGCTTTTCCTCCGGCCCGCAGATGGCCCGGACCTGCGTGGACGCCGGGTGGATCATCAGCGTGTCCGGCACCGTCAGTTTCCGCAACGCCCATGATCTGCGCGTCGCGGTGCCGCTCATCCCGGCCGGCCAACTGCTGGTCGAGACCGATGCGCCGTTTCTGACGCCGCACCCCTACCGCGGTGCGCCCAATGAGCCCTACTGCCTGCCCTACACCGTGCGGGCGTTGGCCGAACTCATCGGCCGACCCGCCGAAGACCTGGCTGAGGAGACCGCGCGGACGGCCGTGCAGGTGTACCAGCTGCCCTGATCCGGGCAGCCGACCGAGCCGAACGGCCCCGGCCGCACTTGTACGGTGTGCCGGACATTTGCTAGTTTGCCACCGACGCGAACGTCGGTGCAATGACGCATCAGATGAGGGGGTGTGTTTCGGAGGTGGCGAGGCCAACGCTCACTGCGGCGCCCGAAGGGGAGGTGGGCGCCGGGATCAGCAGCGTATCGGCGATCGTGGCATATCCGACAGCAGCGCAATTGTCTTTGCTGGACGGCGGTGCGACCTCAACCGCCGGGTGGCGCCAATGGAAGGTTAGCGCGGACCCGGGCCGGGACGACCCGGAAAACCCGGGACGAAAGTCCATCATCGGCTACCCTGGAAAAGACAGGAACTCGGGAAAATGCACAGAGTGATCGCTGAGACGTACCGGGCCGGGGGCTGGGGCCTGTTTGCAGAAGAGGGGCATCGTGACGATTCGGCTACTAACACGTACTGAGATCCGAAGCATTGCCAGGGACCTGGATTTCCGGCCGCGGAAGGCCTTCGGTCAGAACTTCGTCCACGACGCCAACACCCTGCGCCGGATCGTGTCCGCGTCGGGGATCAACAAGAACGATCATGTGCTGGAAGTCGGCCCCGGAATGGGGTCGCTGACCCTGGCGTTGCTCGACCGCGGGGCCAGTGTGACCGCTGTGGAAATCGACCCCCTGTTGGCCGGCCGACTGCCTCGGACGATCGCCGAGCACTCGCACAGCGAGATCCACCGGCTCACCGTGCTCAACCAGGACGTGTTGGCGCTGCGCGCCGACGAGATCGCCAACCCGCCGACCGCGGTGGTGGCCAACCTGCCCTACAACATCGCGGTACCGGCTCTGTTGCATCTGTTCTGCGAATTCCCCTCCATCCGTACCGCGATGGTGATGGTGCAGGCCGAGGTCGCCGAGCGACTGGCCGCCGAACCCGGCGGCAAGGAATACGGCGTCCCCAGCGCCAAGATTCGCTTCTTCGGCAATGTTCGGCGCTACGGCATGGTCTCGCCCACGGTCTTTTGGCCCATCCCTCGGGTGTACTCAGGGCTGGTGCGCATCGACCGGTATGACACCGCCCCCTGGCCGCAGGACGACGTGTTCCGCGAGCAGGTCTTCGAGTTGGTCGACATCGGCTTCGCGCAGCGCCGCAAGACCGTGCGCAACGCGTTCCTGGAGTGGGCGGGATCGGGTAACGAATCGGCCGAGCGGTTGCTGTCTGCCAGCATCGACCCGGCTCGCCGTGGTGAGACGTTGACCGCAGCCGACTTCGTCCGACTGTTGCAGCGGTCCGGCACCGCCAAGACCGCCACGCCGGAGTCCGCGTTGGAGTCTGAGTCGGCCGACCTGCGCTGACAGGCGACCGTCGGCAACCGGGATACCCTTCAGGGCGTGCCCAGCAATGGCAGCGCAGCAGCGGAGTGGGTGCCGACCGGGTCGGTGACAGTCCGGGTTCCCGGCAAGGTCAACCTGTTCCTCGGCGTGGGGGATCGACGCGAAGACGGGTACCACGAAATCACCACCGTCTTCCACGCCGTTTCGCTGTCCGACGACGTCACCGTCCGGACCGCTGACCTGCTTTCTCTGCAGGTGGTCGGCGAGGGCGCCGGCGAGGTGCCCGTCGACGAACGAAACCTCGCCTGGCAAGCCGCCGAACTGATGGCCGAGCACGTCGGGCGGGCCCCGGATGTGGAGATCACCATCGACAAGTCGATCCCGGTGGCCGGCGGAATGGCCGGCGGCAGCGCTGACGCGGCCGCCGTGCTGGTCGCCATGAACTCACTGTGGGAACTCGGTGTCCCGCGGCGGGATCTGCATGCGATGGCCGCCGAACTGGGCAGCGACGTGCCGTTTGCGTTACACGGCGGGACGGCCTTGGGCACCGGCCGCGGCGAAGACCTGGCGACGGTGCTGGCCCGAAACACCTTCCACTGGGTGCTGGCCTTCGGCGCCGGCGGGTTGTCCACCGCGGCTGTCTACGCTGAGATCGACCGGTTGCGCGAGACCGGGGTGCCGCCCCGGTTCACCGACCCCGAACCGCTGCTGTCCGCCCTGTCCGCCGGAGATCCGCGCGCATTGGCTCCGTTGCTGGGCAATGATTTGCAGCCCGCGGCCTTGAGTTTGCGCCCCGACCTGCGCCGGACCCTGCGGGCCGGCGACGAGGCCGGGGCGCTGGCCGGTTTGGTGTCCGGTTCCGGACCGACCTGCGCCTTCCTGTGCGCCTCGGCCCAGTCCGCCCTCGATGTCAGCGCCGAACTCGCCGGCGCTGGGGTGTGCCGGACCGTGCGGGTCGCCAGCGGCCCGGTTCATGGGGCGCGGGTGGTGCCCACCTCGACGGCGGGTGTGTGACACGCCGGGCGACTCGGCGCGGAAGTTTGGCCATGATCTTAAGGGGAGTTTAAGATCAACGACGGTGACAACGAATCGTTCCGCGGAACTACGGGCGCGCCGCCCCGGTGACGAAGGGTTCCGGGCGGAGCATGGAGAGAAGTTGCCGCCAGTTCTGATGCACGGGCCGCGCCGGACGACGAGGAGGTCGCCGTGAGCCGCTTCACCGACAAGATGTTCCACAACGCCCTGACCAGCAGCAAAGGCATGGTGACCGGGGAGCCGGCGGAGCCCGTCCGGCACACCTGGCGTGAGGTTCACGAGCGCGCCCGGCGCATCGCCGGCGGCCTTGCCGCCGCCGGGGTCGGTCCCGGTGACGCGGTCGGCGTGCTGGCCGGCGCTCCGGTGGAGATCGCCCCGACCGCCCAGGCGCTGTGGATGCGCGGCGCCAGCATCACCATGCTGCACCAGCCCACGCCGCGCACCGATCTGGCGCACTGGGCCGAGGACACCACCAACGTGATCGACATGATCGAGGCCAAGGCCGTCGTCATCTCCGAGCCTTTCCTGGCCGCCGCCCCGGTGCTGACCGCGCGCGGCGTGACGGTGCTCACCGTCGCCGACCTGCTTGCCGCCGACCCGGCCGAGCCGGTCGAGACCGGTGAGGACGACGTCGCGCTGATGCAGTTGACGTCCGGTTCGACCGGCTCGCCGAAGGCCGTCGTCATCACCCACCGCAACATCTATTCCAACGCCGAGGCCATGTTCATCGGCGCGCAGTACGACGTCGATTCCGACGTCATGGTCAGCTGGCTGCCGTGCTTCCACGACATGGGCATGGTGGGCTTCTTGACCATCCCGATGTACTTCGGCGCCGAACTGGTCAAGGTCACCCCGATGGACTTCCTGCGGGACACCCTGCTGTGGGCCAAGCTCATCGACAAGTACAACGGCACCATGACCGCGGCGCCCAATTTCGCCTATGCGCTGTTCGCCAAACGGCTTCGGCGCCAGGCCAAACCGGGCGAGTTCGACCTTTCGACACTGCGCTTCGCGCTCTCCGGGGCGGAGCCGGTGGAACCCGCCGACGTCGAGGACCTCATCGACGCCGGTAAGCCGTTCGGGCTGAGCCCGAAGGCGATCCTGCCCGCCTACGGCATGGCTGAGACGACGCTGGCGGTGTCCTTCTCCGAATGCGGCGCCGGACTGGTGGTCGACGAGGTCGACGCCGACCTGTTGGCCGCGCTGCGCCGGGCCATCCCGTCGAGCAAGGGCAACACCCGCAGGCTGGCCACGTTGGGTCCGCTGCTGCAGGATCTGGAAGCGCGCATCGTCGACGAGGACGGCACCGTGTTGCCGACCCGTGGTGTGGGCATCATCGAACTGCGCGGCGAATCGCTGACACCGGGCTACATCACCATGGGCGGCTTCGTGCCCGCTCAGGACGAGAACGGCTGGTACGACACCGGCGACCTGGGCTACCTCACCGAGGAGGGCCACGTAGTGGTCTGCGGCCGGGTGAAGGACGTCATCATCATGGCGGGCCGCAACATCTACCCGACCGACATCGAGAGGGCGGCCGGCCGAGTCGAGGGTGTGCGGCCGGGTTGCGCGGTGGCGGTCCGACTCGACGCCGGACACTCCCGGGAAACCTTCGCGGTGGCGGTGGAGTCCAACGACTGGGAGGACCCGGCCGAGGTGCGGCGGATCGAGAAGCAGGTCGCCCACGAGGTGGTCGCCGAAGTCGATGCGCGGCCGCGCAACGTCGTCGTGCTGGGGCCGGGCACGATTCCGAAGACGCCGTCGGGCAAGCTGCGCCGCTCCACCTCGCTGATGCTTGTCACTTAATCGGCCGACGCGGCGACGCTGATGGGGCGCGAGGCGCTGCGCGGCGGACCCTCCGGATCGGGGCCGGCTCGCCCGTGCAGGGAACGATTTAAGTGTTGTCGCCGCGCGAATCGGGTTACCGGTCTAGTACAGTTTTACCGACTCAGATCAGGGAGAGGACGGCATGGCCAAAACTCGGTTGATTACCGCGATCGCAGCAGGTGTTCTTCTCGGAGGCATCTCGACCGGCGTTGCCTGGGCCGGCGGCCCGGGGGGCACGGTGGAGGATCCGGAGGACATTTTCGCCGCTGTCGGTTCCGGCACCTTCGAGGATTTCTCTGATGGACCGGCGGGACGCAGTTTCGAGGCGGGCTTCACCGCGACCGGTGACACCGCCGAAGAGGCCTCTGCGGCGGTCCTGGCGCAGTGCCAGGCCGCCGGCGGCGTGGAATGCACCGTCGACGAGTACACCAACGACAATCTGTGCATCGTCTCGGTCGGATCGAGCACCGCTGGAGTGGTCGCCGGTGGCGCCGGTGTGACCGTGGACGCGGCCCGCCAGGACGCGATCAACAAGGCGGCGGCCAACAACACGCCCCTCGGCCCCGACGCCGTGGTCATCATCTCGGCTTGCCCGTAAGTCAGGTGCGCTGATGTCGAGTCCTGCACCTACCTCCCGGAAGGGGAACCAGATGATGAACGGTCGCGCAATGGCAGCGTTGGTGGTGGGTTTGGTTGTGGCGGCCGGGGTTTCGGCCCCGACCGCCGGTGCCCGGCCCACCTGCCAGCAGACGGATTTCAAGAGCATCTGCCAGACCAACGGCAGTGTGTCGATCAAGGCTCGGCCAGGAACGGTCGCGCCGCCCGCCAACATACCCGTATTCCCGTGGATCGGTGGACCGGGTCGTCGCCGCTGAGGCACTCACGGGCACTCACGCCTCGCGGAAAGGGTTTGGATTATGAACAGTCGCGTCACGATGGCAGCGCTGCTGACGGGCTTGGTTGTGGTTGCGGGATTTTCGGCTCCCACCGCCGGTGCCCGGCCGACATGTAACGACACGGAATTCAAGAGTGTCTGCCAGACCAACGGCAGTGTGGCGATCAAGGCCAGGCCCGGTACTACGGCCCCGCCCGCGAACATTCCGGTGTTCCCCTGGTTGGGCATGCCTGGCGCTCGACGCTGAAAGACTCGGTTCACCGCGGCCGGTCCCGACCCGGGGCCGGCCGCGGTGTCGTAGCAGCTACCAGGCGTGCACCCGATTCTGCGCGGGCTCCAGGCCCACTTCGATCAGTGTTTCGGCCGCGTCGGCGGCCAATTCGCAGAGCGTGGGCACTTCCGCTCGCTCAGTGCTGCTGAACGGTTCGAGCACGAACGCCGCCGGATCCTTGCGGCCCGGCGGACGTCCGATACCGATCCGGACCCGCTGAAAATCCTTGGAGCCCAACGCGCTGGCCACGGACCGCAATCCGTTGTGCCCGCCCTCTCCACCACCGCGCTTCAGTCGTACCTTGCCGAAGTCGATGTCGAGTTCGTCGTGGACGACGATGACGTCCGTCGGCGGGATCGAATAGAACTTGGCCAACGGCCCGACCTGCCGACCGGACTCGTTCATGTAGCAGCGCGGTTTGGCCAGCACCACGGGCCGGTGGCTGAGTCGGCCGGTGGCCACCTCGGCCCCGGAGCGCTTGTGCACCTTGAACGGTGCACCTATGCGCGCCGCCAGCAGGTCGACCACCATGAACCCGATGTTGTGCCGGGTCTTGGCGTACTGCGGCCCAGGATTGCCCAAACCGACGACAAGCAGTGTCCCGGGCTGGGACTCGGCCATCGGGGCTTACTCGGCCTCGGCGGCTTCGCTCCCGCCCTCGTCGCCCTCGGCAGCCTCGCCGGCCCGTTCGGCGGTCTCCTCGCCGCCACCCTCGGCCTCCATCTCCTCGGCCGACGGTGCCGCCACGATGTTGACCACCAGCATCTCCGGGTCGCTGACCAGAGTGACGCCCGACGGCAGGGGCACCTCGCTGGCCAGGATCTGGGTGCCCTCCTCGGCGCCCTCGATCGAGACGGACAAACCCTCCGGGATGGACAGCGCCTCGGCCTCGATCTCGATGGCGGTGGCGTCCTGGGTGACCAGGGTGCCCGAGGCCGCGTCGCCCTCCAGGATCACCGGTACCTCGACGGTCACTTTCTCGCCACGCTTGACGATGATCAGATCGGCGTGGGTGATGGTGCGCTTGATCGGGTGGATGTCCAACGCCTTGGTCAGCGCCAACTGCTCCGCGCCGTTGATCTGCAGGCTCAGCACTGCGTTGGTGCCGGAGTGGCGCAGCACGGCGGCGAAGTCGTGAGCGTTGAGTTCCAGATGCTGAGGATCGGCGCCGTGCCCGTAGAGGACCGCAGGGAACTTGCCCTCGCGGCGGGCCTGACGGGAGGCGCCCTTGCCGGTACGGGTCCGGACCTCGACGGTTAGTTTGTTGGTGGTGGCGCCCTTGGCCATCTTCGATCGCTCCTTGCCTTCGGTGAGTCGGGGCACAGCGATGGCGGGCTGGGGAAGATCCCGGGCCTCGTCGATAACGGTGGCCCTACCACCCTCGCCGTGACGCGCGCTCAAGGGTAGCCGACGGCGGCGAGGCAGCGGAAATTCACCGGCGTGACCTCCGGTGACGTGGCTCAGAGTGAGGGCGGTTCCCTACCGGGGAAACTCGGTCTCGGTCAGTTGTTCGGACAACTGCCACAACGCCCGGCCGGTCTTACCGTCCTTGGCCAGCGGGCTACGTCCGACCGGTTCGATCGGGCCGCGGGCGCCGAACTTCGGGCCGACGAAGCTGTCCGGCGGCAGGTCTGCGCTGGCCGCATACAGCGTCGGTACGGCGCCGTACTCGGCGCTGGTGCCGAACAGCTTGTTGGCGGCCATCCAGACCGGGGTGCCGATCGGGTTGCCGGTATGTCCCTGCAGGTTGGTGGCCGAATACCCGGGATGGGCGGCGTGGGCCCTGACGGGTGAACCCGCCGCGGTGAGGCGGCGTTGCAACTCGCTGGTGAACAGCAGGTTGGCCAGCTTGGACTGGCCGTACGCCAGCCACGCCGAGTACGGCCGGGCTTTGAAGTTGAGGTCCTTGAGGCTGACCCGGCCGGTCCAGTGCATCAGCGAGGAGACAGTGACCACCCGGTCGGTGAGCTTGGGTAGCAGCAGGTTGGTCAGGGCGAAGTGGCCGAGGTGGTTGGTGCCGATCTGGCTCTCGAAACCGTCGGCGGTGATCGCGTACGGCACCGCCATGATGCCGGCGTTGTTGATCAGCACATCCGCCAGACCGATGCTGTCGGCAAATTCTCGTACCGACGCCAGATTCTGCAGATCGAGTCGGCGCACCTGAACATCACCGGTCATGGTGGCCGCCGCGGCATCACCTTTATCCACGTTGCGGCAGGCCAAGATCACCCTGGCGCCCACTCGGGCGAACTCGCGCGCGGTGACCAGTCCCAGGCCGCTGTTGGCGCCAGTCACGATCACCGTCCGGCCGGCGAACGACGGGAGATCGGCTGTCGCGAAACTGGGCATGGCCGCAAACCTACTTCACGGCGACGGAGAAGCCTCCGATGACCTTCTCGACGTCCGGGGCGTGGGCGGCGGCCTGGTCGGCCAGGGTCGTCACGGTGAACTGCACCAGATAGCGGTCGAACTTCGGGGTCACCGGGAAAACGATCCGGTTGTAGGTGTGCAGCCGCGATTCCTTGTGGTCGTAGCTGCCCTCGATCATCGCCGAGGGGAACCCTGCGAAGTCGGCGTTGGAGTAGTTCAACCGCTTGAAGTTCTTCGACACCTCGGCATCGTCATCGGCGTGCTCGAGGGCGGCCGGGATGTCGAAATTGCCATCCAGTTTGAACACCATCACCAGGGCGGTCGGGTAGGTGTTGTTCTTCGCGATCGCCTCGGTGCCGGGGGAGAAGTTGGGATTGGCGTACTTGGTCCAGCCCGGGGGCCGGGGCAGCGTCACCGTCAGGTCGGTCAACGTGTCCAAAGCGACCTGCTGGCCGGTGACCCCGACCCCGGCGAGGTATTGGGCGATCGGGGTCGGCGATGTCGACACCGCCGTCGTGGTGGTGGACGACGGCGACGTCCAGACGCTGGAGTAATCCGCGGTGTGCGCACTGCAGCCCACGGTGGTCAACGCCGCGGTCAGCAGGGCTGCTGCGGTGCAACTGCCTCGATGCATCTCCGGCTACGCGTCTCCGTCGAAAAGCCCTGTCACTGAGCCGTTTTCAAACACGGCCCGGATGGTGCTGGATAGCAGCGGGGCGATGGACAGAACCGTCAGTTGCGGGAATCGTTTGGCTTCCTCGATCGGCAGTGTGTTGGTGACGATCACCTCACGCGCCCCGCTGCCGGCCAGCCGTTCGGCGGCCGGGTCGGACAGCACGCCGTGGGTAGCGGCGATGATGACGTCCTTGGCGCCGTCCTCGCGCAGCAGTTTCACTGCGCCGGCGATGGTGCCGCCGGTGTCGATCATGTCGTCGGTGAGCACACAGGTTTTGCCCTCCACCTCACCGACCACCCGGTTGGACACCACCTGGTTGGGCACCCGCGGATCGCGGGTTTTGTGGATGAACGCCAGCGGGGTGCCGCCCAGGGCGTCGGCCCACTTTTCGGCGACCCGCACCCGTCCGGAGTCCGGTGAGACCACCGCGATGTCCTCCCCGGGGTAGTTGTCCCTGATGTAGCTGGTCAACAACGGCTGGGCCCGCATGTGGTCCACCGGGCCGTCGAAGAACCCCTGAATCTGGTCGGTGTGCAGGTCGACCGAGACGATCCGGTCCGCGCCGGCGGTCTTGAGCAGATCGGCCACCAGCCGGGCCGAGATCGGCTCGCGGCCACGGTGTTTCTTGTCCTGCCGGGCGTAAGGGTAGAACGGCAGGATCGCGGTGATCCGCTTGGCGCTGCCCCGCTTGAGGGCGTCGATCATGAGCAACTGTTCCATCAGCCAGGTGTTCAGCGGCGCCGGGTGGGACTGCAGCACGAAGGCATCCGAGCCGCGCACCGACTCGTCGAACCGGACGAAGATCTCGCCGTTGGCGAAGTCGCGGGCAGTCGTCGCGGTGACGCTGACGTCGAGTTCCTTGGCGACCTGCTCGGCCAGTTCGGGGTGCGCCCGGCCGGAGAAGAGCATCAGGTTCTTGCGGTTGTCAATCCAATCGGTTCCCACAGCGTTGCCCTTGCCGGTCGGGGGTCGATACGCGGTCATCGTACGGGGTCGGTTCGATTCGGATGGCACCTGGACGGCACCTGGACCGTACTCAGCCCTGATCAGCCGGAGCGCCCCGCCCCGCCGGCGCATCCGGTTCGGATTTGGCCTGCGCCGCGGCCTTCGCCGAGTCGCTGTCCGGGCGGTTGTGCAGCACCCAATCCTCGATGATGCGCTGGGTGCCCGCAGAGACAGCCAGTGCGCCGGGCGGTACGTCGTCGCGCAGCACCGTCCCGGCGCCGGTGTAGGCGCCGTCACCCACGCGCACCGGGGCGACGAACATGGTGTCGCTGCCGGTGCGGACATGGGAACCGACGGTGGTCCGACTCTTGGTCTCGCCGTCGTAATTGACGAAGACGCTGGACGCGCCGATGTTGCTGTACTCGCCGATGTCGGCGTCCCCGACGTAGGTCAGGTGCGGCACTTTGGTGCCGGTGCCGATGGAGGCGTTCTTGGTCTCCACGAACGCCCCGAGTTTGCCGTCGGCACCCAGCCGGGTGCCGGGCCGCAGATAGCTGAACGGGCCCACCTCGGCGCCGTCCCCGACGACGGCCTCGGTGCCTTGGGTGCGCACCACCGAGGCCCGGTCGCCGACCTCGGTGTCGGCCAGTGTGGTGTCCGGCCCGATCCGGCAGTGACTGCCGATGCGGGTGCGGCCGAGGAGCTGGGTTCCGGGGGCGATCACGGTGTCGCGACCGATCGTCACCTCGACGTCGATCCAGGTCGTCGCCGGGTCGGTCACGGTGACCCCGGCGCGCTGGTGGGCACCGACGACACGGCGGTTCAGTTCGGCACCCAGGTCGGCCAGTTGCACCCGGTCGTTGACGCCTGCGACCAGCGCGGCGTCGTCGACGTGCTTGGCGTGCACGATCTGCCCGTCGGCGCGCACGATTGAGATGGCGTCGGTCAGATACAGCTCATGCTGGGCGTTGTCCGACGACAACCGGCTCAGCGCCGAGCGCAGCGCGGCGATGTCGAAGGCGTAGACCCCGGCGTTGATCTCCCGGATGGCGCGCTGCTGTGGGGTGGCGTCGGTCTCCTCGACGATGGCGATCACCTCGCCGTCCTGGGTGCGCAGGATGCGTCCGTAACCGTGCGCGTCGGGAACGGTGGTGGTGAGCACCGTCACCGCGGCCGGCTCGCTGGAGTGGGTGGCGATCAGATCGGCCAGGGTGTCGGCGTCGAGCAGGGGAATGTCGCCGGACGTGATGACCACCGTGCCGTCGAAATCCTCCGGCAGCGCGGCCAACCCGCACAGCGCCGCGTGCCCGGTGCCGAGTTGTTGTTCCTGCACGGCGATCTCGACACCTCGGCCGAGATGGTCGGCCAATTCACCGACCACCGGGGCGATTCGCTCCCGGTCTTTGCCCAGCACCACAACCAGATGCTGCGGAGCGACCTTGGCGACGGCGTGCAGGGCGTGGGACAGCATGCTGCGCCCGCCGAGGACGTGCAGCACCTTGGGGGTGTCCGAACGCATCCGGGTGCCGGCGCCGGCCGCCAGAACCAGTACGGCAGAATCCTGAGTTGTCGTCATGACGGCCTCCTCCAGTGTGCGATTCGCACGCGACACCGCGAGTGGTGAAATCCGCGCAGTCGCGGAAAAAGGTTCCCCTCGCTCCGTCGCCAGGACTCGAACCTGAACTATCTGAACCAAAATCAGAGGTGCTGCCAATTACACCACGACGGATTGGACGTCCCTGCGGACGGTTTCACCGCCAAGCCCCGACGGATTCACCGCCTGAGACTTTAGTCGACTCCAGTACCCTGAGGGCCGTGGCAGCACCGCAGGGCCCAGCGCGGCCGCCGCGGGCCAGGATGACCGGCGGCGAACGTCGCCACCAACTCATCAACGTCGCCCGATCCCTGTTCGCCGAGCGCGGCTACGAGGGCACCTCCATCGAGGAGGTCGCCCAGCGTGCCGGGGTCTCCAAGCCGGTGGTCTACGAGCACTTCGGCGGCAAGGAGGGCCTCTACGCGGTGGTCGTCGACCGGGAGATGTCGGCCCTGCTCGACGGTGTGACCGCATCCCTGACCGACAACCAGTACCGGCCGCGGGTCGAGGCGGTGACGCTGGCGTTGCTCACCTACATCGAGGAGCGCACGGACGGGTACCGGGTGCTGATCCGGGACTCCCCGCCGGCGCTAAGCCCCGGCACCTACTCCACCCTGTTCAACGACGCGGTCGGTCAGGTCGCCTCGATTCTGGCCGGAGACTTTTCCCGCCGCGGCCTGGACCCGGAACTGGCACCGCTGTACGCCCGCGCCCTGGTGGGGTCGGTGTCGATGACCGCGCAGTGGTGGCTGGATGCACGTGAGCCGAAGAAGGAAGTCGTCGCCGCGCATCTGGTGAACCTGATGTGGAACGGGCTGACCGGACTGGAGCCCGACCCGCGGCTGCAGGACGAGTGACCGCGCGCCGCATGGTTGTCACCCCGCTGGCCGCGCTGGTCGACGCCGCGCTGGCCGCACCGCCGTTCACCGAACTCGCCGAGCGTGCCGCCGGGCGGCCCGCGGAATTGGCGATCGTCGGCCCGGCCAGCGCGCAACTGTTCGTAGCCTGCGCACTGGCCCCCGGGTCCGGCACGAACGGGCCGCTGCTGGTGGTCACCGCTACCGGCCGTCAGGCCGATGACCTGACCGCCGAACTGCGCGGGGTGTACGGCGAGGCGGCGGCGTTGTTCCCGTCCTGGGAGACGCTGCCCCACGAGCGTCTCTCCCCGGGGGTGGACACCGTGGGTGCCCGGTTGCTGCTGCTGCGGCGGTTGGCCCGGCCCGACGATGCGGTGCTCGGCCCGCCGTTGCGAGTGGTGGTCACCACGGTGCGCTCGCTGTTGCAGCCGATGGCCGCCGATCTCGCCGAGGTCGAGCCGGTGACCCTGCGGATCGGGGCGGAGGTCGATTTCGACCATCTCGTGGCGCGACTGGCCGAACTGGCCTACACCCGGGTCGACATGGTGGCCCGACGCGGTGAGTTCGCGGTGCGCGGCGGAATCCTCGATCTGTTCGCGCCTACCGCCGAACATCCCGTGCGGGTCGAGTTCTGGGGTGACGAGATCACCGAGATGCGCATGTTCGCGGTGGCCGATCAGCGCTCCATCCCAGACCTCGACGCCCAGGTGGTGGTCGCCGTGCCGTGCCGGGAAATGCTTCTCACCGACGAAGTCCGAACGCGCGCAGCTGAATTGGTGGCAGAGGCGCCCCGCGACGACAACCGGGTCACCGGTGGGGTCGCCGAGATGCTCGACAAGATCGCCGGGGGCATCCCGGTGGACGGCATGGAGGCGCTGCAACCCGTGCTGCGGCCGCAGGCCCTCGGATCGCTGGTCGACCAACTACCGGCCGGGGCGCCGCTGTTGCTCTGCGACCCGGAGAAGGTTCGCACCCGCGCGGCGGATCTGATCAAGACCGGCCGCGAATTCCTGGAGGCGTCCTGGTCGGTGGCAGCGGTGGGCGGGGAGGCGCCCATCGACGTCGAACAACTCGGCGGCTCCGGATTCCGTGAACTCGACGACGTACAACAGGCCGCGGCCGCCGGCGGTCATCCCTGGTGGACGGTGGGCCAACTGTCCGCCCCCGGGGCGGTCGACCTGGACGTGCGGGCGGCGCCGTCGGCGCGGGGGCAGCAGTCCGCCGTCGAAGAGATCTTCGCGATGCTGCGCGCCCACGTGCTGACCGGCGGACTGGCGGCCATCGTCGCCCCGGGTATCGGCACCGCGCACCGGGTCGTCGAGCAACTCGGTGAACACGACATCCCCGCTGCACTGCTCGATCAAGGTCAGCCGCCGAAACCCGGGGTGGTGGGGGTCCTCAAAGGCCCGTTGCACAACGGAATCGTGGTGCCCGGCGCCCACCTGGTGATCATCACCGAAACCGACCTGACCGGTAACCGCGCCACCGGCCCGGACGGCCGGCGCCTGGCGGCCAAGCGCCGCAACACCGTCGACCCGCTGGCCCTGGCCGCCGGCGACCTGGTGGTGCACGACCAGCACGGCATCGGCCGGTTCGTCGAGATGGTCGAGCGCACCGTCGGCGGTGCCCGCCGGGAATATCTGGTTCTGGAGTACGCCTCGAGCAAACGGGGTCAGCAGGCCGACAAACTGTTCGTCCCGATGGATTCCCTCGATCAGCTGTCCCGCTACGTCGGCGGCGAGCAACCCGCACTGAGCAAGCTCGGTGGCAGCGACTGGGCCAACACGAAAACCAAGGCACGCAAAGCTGTTCGAGAGATCGCCGGGGAACTCGTCGCGCTCTACGCCAAGCGCCAAGCCGCACCCGGCCACGCGTTCGGGCCGGACACCCCCTGGCAGGCCGAGATGGAGGACGCTTTCGGGTTCACCGAGACCGTCGACCAGTTGACCGCCATCGGAGAAGTCAAGGCCGATATGGAGAAGCCGATTCCAATGGACCGGGTGATCTGCGGCGACGTCGGCTACGGCAAGACCGAGATCGCGGTGCGGGCGGCGTTCAAGGCGGTGCAGGACGGCAAGCAGGTCGCGGTGCTGGTGCCCACTACGCTGCTGGCCGACCAGCATCTGCAGACCTTCACCGAACGCATGGCCGGCTTCCCGGTGACCGTCAAGGGGTTGTCCCGGTTCACCGACCCGGCGGAGTCGCGCAAGGTGCTGGACGGCATGGCCGACGGCAGCGTGGACATCGTCATCGGCACCCACCGCCTGCTGCAAACCGGGGTGCGGTGGAAGGACCTTGGCCTGGTGGTCGTCGACGAGGAGCAACGCTTCGGGGTGGAGCACAAGGAACACATCAAGAGCCTGCGCACCCACGTCGACGTGCTCACCATGAGCGCCACCCCGATCCCGCGCACCCTGGAGATGAGCCTGGCCGGCATCCGGGAGATGTCGACCATCCTGACCCCGCCCGAGGAGCGCTATCCGGTGCTGACTTACGTCGGCCCGCAGGACGACAAGCAGGTCGCCGCCGCACTGCGCCGCGAACTGCTGCGCGACGGTCAGGTGTTCTATGTGCACAACCGGGTCGCCAGCATCGACAACGCCGCCGCCCGGGTTCGCGCGCTGGTGCCCGAGGCGCGGGTTGCGGTCGCGCACGGGCAGATGCCCGAGGAACAACTCGAGCAGACCGTGCAGGGGTTCTGGAACCGTGACTACGACATTCTGGTGTGCACCACCATCATCGAGACCGGTCTGGACATCTCCAACGCCAACACCCTCATCGTGGAACGCGCCGACACCTTCGGCCTGTCCCAATTGCACCAGTTGCGGGGCAGGGTGGGTCGCAGCCGGGAGCGCGGCTACGCCTACTTCCTCTACCCGCGCGAAACGCCGCTGACGGAGACCGCCCACGACCGACTGGCCACCATCGCGCAGAACAACGAACTGGGCGCCGGGATGGCGGTCGCGTTGAAAGACTTGGAGATTCGCGGCGCCGGTAATGTGCTCGGAGTCGAGCAGTCCGGCCACGTCGCCGGAGTCGGCTTCGACCTCTATGTCCGGCTGGTCGGCGAGGCCGTGGAAGCGTATCGAGCAGCCTTACAAGCGGCCGCGGACGGCACGCCGATCTCCATCGCCGAAGAACCCAAGGACGTTCGCATCGACCTGCCGGTCGACGCCCATCTGCCGCCGGACTACATCTCCAGTGACCGACTGCGCCTGGAGGCCTATCGCAGGCTGGCCGCGGCGGCCGACGAGGCCGGCGTGGCCGCGGTGGTCGAGGAACTCGTTGACCGGTACGGGGCGCTGCCCGAACCCGCCCAGCGACTGGTCGCGGTGGCGCGGTTGCGGTTGCTGTGCCGTCAGTACGGGGTGACCGATGTCGCGACGACGTCGGAGACCACGCTGCGGGTCGCGGCGCTGACCCTGCCGGACTCGGCGCAGGTCCGCCTGAAACGGCTGTACCCGGCGGCGAACTATCGGGCCACGACCGCGACGGTGCAGGTCCCGATTCCGCGGGCTGGTACCGGGGTGGGCGCTGCCCGAATTCGCGATCTGGACCTCGTCCAGATGGTGGTCGACCTTTTACTCGCCCTCGATGGCCGTCCGCGCGGCGACGTTGATATAACCACCTTCACAACCGCGGGAAGGGGTTAGCGCGATGACGGTCATCCTGGTCGACCCGCGGCGACCCGCCCTGGTGCCGGTCGAGGCGGTGGAGTTGCTCACCGGTGACATCCAGTACACCGAGGAGATGCCGATCAGGATCCAGTGGTCGCTGCCCGCGGCCCGGTCCTCGCTGGTCGGGCCGGACGCACCGGTGCTGCTCTCGTCGGATCCGGGCCACCCGGCTGTCAAGGCCCGACTGGCCGCCGGTGAGCGCGTGATCACCGCCTCCGCCGACCGTCGTGCCGGTGAGCGCCTCGTCGACGCGGTCGCGATCATGGACCGGCTGCGGACGTCCGGTCCGTGGGAGAGCGAGCAGACCCACGACTCCCTTCGCCGCTATCTGCTGGAGGAGACCTACGAACTGTTCGACGCGGTACGCGGCGGCAACGCCGAGGAACTGCGCGACGAACTCGGCGACGTATTGCTGCAGGTGCTCTTCCACGCCCGCATCGCCGAGGAGGCTCCGGAAAACCCGTTCGGCATCGATGATGTCGCCGACGCCCTGGTGCGCAAACTGGGCAACCGGGTGCCGGCGGTCCTGGCCGGTGAGCCGATCACCCTGGAAGACCAACTGGCTCAGTGGGAGCAGCGCAAAGCCGCTGAGCGGCGCAGCGCGGATGGGCGATTCTCGTGTGTCGAGGGGCTTCCGACCGCCCAGCCCGCGTTGGCCCTGGCTCAGAAGGTGATCGACCGGGTCACCGCCGCCGGGGTGCCGGCCGACCGGATCCCCGCCGAGATGACCTCGGTGTCGGTCACTGCCGGCGGCGATGCCGAGAATGCGCTGCGCGGCACCGTGCTGGAGTTCATCGACGATGTACGCGCCGCTGAACGGGCGATCGCCGCCGCCCGACTCGGCGGCCCGGATGCCGAGGCTGTGGTGACGGCCGCGAACTGGCGCGAGCACTGGCCAGAGCGCGTCCACTACGACCCGACCGGGCTGCCACGCACGGTGGTGCACTGGCCCGACGGGGAATCGCTGTAACCCCGACTGCCCCGTCGTCCCCGGACCGGACTGTGAACGACATCGCGCTGAGCGGACGGGGGGTCCGGTCGGGGGGTGATTCGCGGCGGCTAACGCCGCGCCGGCCGTGGGACGATGGAGAGGTCAAAGTCCTAGGGGTGTGTCAGTTGTCTGCTCGGCGCGGGTCACGGTGGGTGCGCGCAGCCCTGGCCCTTGCCGCCACGGCCACGCTGGCGGCTTCCGGTTGTTCGTTGCCGACCGGCCCGCCGATCCCCGAAGGCGTCCCACCGCCGGCCGGTGACCCGGTCCCGGCCATCGACCTGTGGGGCCCGGGGCGGCCGGCCGAGCAACTGCGCCCGTGGGCTCAACAGCGGTCCGCCGCCCTGGGGATACCGCTGGAGGCGCTGGAGGCCTACGGGTATGCCGCGCGGGTGGCCGAGGTGAACAATCCGGACTGCCACCTGTCGTGGACGACGTTGGCCGGCATCGGCATGGTCGAGAGTCACCACGGCACTTACCGCGGCGCGTCGATCGCCCTCAACGGCGACGTCAGCCCTCCGATCCGTGGTGTTCGACTGGACGGCACCAACGGCAACCAGGAGATCATCGACACCGATGCGACCGAGGCCGACGGCGACCCGGTCTACGCCCGGGCGATGGGTCCGATGCAGTTCATTCCGGAGACCTGGCGGCTCTACGGTGTCGACGGTAACGGCGACGGTGTCATCAATCCGGACAATATCGATGACGCCGCCCTGGCTGCCGCCGGATACCTCTGCTACCGGGGCAAGGACATGTCCACCCCGCGCGGCTGGATGAACGCGTTGCGCGCCTATAACCAATCCGTTCCGTACGCGCGGATGGTCCGCGACTGGGCCGCGGCCTACGCGGCAGGTCATCGTCTCTAAGGCGGCCCCGCGCGGGGAAAAACTGTCTACGCTGACCGGCAGAGCGTTTCCCGGCATACCCGATCCGATCAGCAAGGAGAACCCCGTGCCCATCATCGAGCAGGTCGCCGCACGCGAAATCCTCGACTCGCGCGGCAATCCGACCGTCGAGGTCGAAGTGGCCCTCATCGACGGCACCATGGCGCGCGCTGCAGTACCGTCCGGTGCCTCCACCGGTGAGCACGAAGCGGTCGAACTTCGTGACGGCGGAACCCGTTACGGCGGCAAAGGTGTGCAGAAGGCCGTCGAGGGTGTGCTCGACGAGATCGCTCCGGCCGTGATCGGTCTGTCCGCTGACGACCAACGATTGGTGGACCAGGCACTGGTCGATCTCGACGGAACCCCGGGCAAGGGCCGGTTGGGTGCCAACGCGATCCTCGGGGTGTCCCTGGCGGTGGCCAAGGCGGCCGCCGAGTCCGCCGGCCTGCCACTGTTCCGCTACCTGGGTGGCCCGAACGCCCACATCCTGCCGGTGCCGATGTTCAACATCCTCAACGGTGGAGCGCACGCCGACACCGGTGTGGACGTGCAGGAATTCATGGTCGCCCCGATCGGTGCGCCGAACTTCAAAGAGGCGGTCCGTTGGGGCGCTGAGGTGTACCACTCGTTGAAGTCGGTGCTCAAGAAGCAGGGCCTCAACACCGGCCTGGGCGACGAGGGCGGGTTCGCTCCGGACGTTGCCGGCACCCGGGCCGCGCTGGATCTGATCTGCTCGGCGATCGAGGCCGCCGGCTTCAAACCGGGCTCCGAGATCGCGCTGGCCCTCGACGTCGCCGCGACCGAATTCTTCACCGCCGGAACCGGATACAGCTTCGAGAAGAAGACCTGCTCGGCCGCTGAGTTGACGGAGTTCTACGTCGGACTGCTCGACGCCTATCCGCTGGTGTCCATCGAGGACCCGTTGGGTGAGGACGACTGGCAGGGCTGGGTGGACCTCACCACCGCGATCGGGGACCGGGTGCAGATCGTCGGCGACGATCTGTTCGTCACCAACCCGGAGCGCCTCGAGGAGGGCATCGAGCGGGGTGCCGCCAACGCCCTGCTGGTCAAGGTCAATCAGATCGGAACGCTCACCGAGACCCTCGACGCCGTGGCGTTGGCCCACAACAGCGGCTACCGCACGATGATGAGCCACCGCAGTGGCGAGACCGAGGACACCACCATCGCCGACCTCGCGGTTGCCGTCGGCAGCGGCCAGATCAAAACCGGTGCTCCGGCCCGCAGCGAGCGCGTCGCCAAGTACAACCAGTTGATGCGCATCGAGGAGGCCCTCGGTGATGCGGCCCGCTACGCCGGGGATCTGGCCTTCCCGCGTTTCGGCGGCACCGAATAGCCGACGCTGTTGGCAGAATGCGAATGTGGCAGAAGGTAGACGGTCCGACCCCAAGCGGCGTGCGCCGGCCTCCCGGCCGGACGCGTCGGGGCGAGGCCGCTCCCGCCCGGCGCGGATAGCCCCGGGGGACGCCCGGCCCGCCGGGTTGCGGGACCGGGCCGAGTCGGTGGGTCGGTCGGTCGGGCAGTCAGTCGGTCGGTCGGTCGGTCGAAGTATCACCGAGCCGATCCGGCAGGTGATCTCCGCGTCGGTGCAGCAGCAAAACGACCAACGGCTCGGTTTCACCGCCCGTCGCGCCGCCATCTTGGCGGCGGTGGTGTGTGTGCTGACGCTGACCATCGCCGGGCCGGTGCGCACCTACTTCGCCCAGCGCACCGAAATGAATCAACTCGCCGCCAGTGAGGCCGCACTGCGCAAGCAGATCGCCGAATTGGAAAGCCAGAAAGCCAAACTCGCCGACCCGGTGTTCATCGCCGCGCAGGCGCGGGAACGCCTCGGGTTCGTCAAGCCCGGCGACATCCCCTATCAGGTCCAACTGCCGCCGGGGGTGGTGGCTGAGGAGGAGACCGACCCGGCGACGAAGTCGATGGGCCCCAGCACCGACCCCTGGTACACCGCACTGTGGCACACGATCGCCGACACTCCGCACGGTCCGCCTGCGCCGGCCAAGTCGGAACCGGCCGGCTTGCCGTCCCCGGCGGTGCCGCCGCCCCCGCTACCACCGCCGCCGCCACCCCCGCCGCCCGGTGGTTGATCCCGCCGATCTGGAGGCCGTGGCGCGTCAACTGGGCCGGGAACCCCGCGGCGTGCTGGAGATCGCCTACCGCTGTCCCAATGGCGAGCCGGGCGTGGTGAAGACTGCGCCGCGACTGCCCGACGGCACTCCGTTCCCGACCTTGTACTACCTGACCCACCCCGCGCTCACCGCGGCGGCGAGCAGGCTGGAGTCCGAGGGCCTGATGCGGGAGATGACGGCCAGGCTCGGGCAGGACGCCGATCTGGCGGCCGCCTACCGCCGGGCGCACCAGAGTTATCTGGCCGAGCGTGACGCCGTCGAACCGTTGGGCACCAGTTTCTCCGGCGGCGGTATGCCCGACCGGGTGAAATGCCTGCACGTGCTGATGGCCCATGCGCTGGCCAAAGGGCGCGGAGTGAATCCGTTCGGGGATGAGGCTCTGGGCCTGCTGGCCGGCGACCCAGCGATGGCGGGCATCCTGGTGGGGGAGGAGTGGAGATGACCCCGTGGAGATGACCCCCGAACGGGTCGCCGCCATCGACTGCGGCACCAACTCGATCCGACTGCTGATCGCTGACCGCGTCCGGCAGGACGGCCGGGTGCGGCTCACCGACCTGCATCGGGAGATGCGCATCGTCCGTCTCGGTGAAGGCGTGGACGCCACCGGGCGGTTCTCGGCCGACGCGCTGTCCCGGACGCGCGCTGCACTGGTTGACTACGCGGAGCTGGTGGGTCGATTCCAGGTGTCCAAGCTACGGATGGTGGCGACCTCGGCAACCCGGGACGCCGCCAACCGGGACGAATTCTTCGCGATGACCGCCGCCGTGTTAGGCGCAGTCGTTCCCGGTGCGGTGGCCGAGGTGATCAGCGGGTCCGAGGAAGCCGAACTGTCGTTCAACGGCGCGGTGGCCGACCTGGATCCGCTCGGGGCGCCGTTCGTCGTCGTCGACCTCGGCGGGGGCTCCACCGAGGTGGTGCTGGGCGGGGGTCCCGGCGAAGCGGGCGTGCGGGCCAGCCATTCGGCCGATATCGGATGTGTGCGGATGACCGAGCGGTGCCTGCACAGCGATCCGCCCACCGCCGGTGAGATCGCCGCGGCCCGGGAGGTGGTGCGGGAGCGCCTCGGCGAGGCACTGGCGGTCGTGCCGGTGCAGCACGCCCGGACCTGGGTCGGGGTGGCCGGCACGTTCACCACGATCGCCGCACTGGCGCATCGGCTGCCCACCTACGACTCCGATGCGATCCACCTGTCCCGGGTCGGGAGTGCCGCACTGCTGGCCGTGTGCGATGACCTCATCGGCATGACGCGTGCCCAGCGTGCGGCGCTGGGACCCATGCACGAGGGCCGCGTCGACGTCATCGGGGGCGGGGCGATCGTGGTGGAGGAGTTGGCTGCCGCATTCGCCGAGCGCGCCGGGATCAGCGAACTGGTGGTCAGCGAGCACGACATTCTCGACGGGATTGCGCTGTCCATTCCCTGACCGGGCCACCGACGGGCCGCCGGCGGGCCACTGCCCGCCCGAAAGGGCGAACTCCGGCGCCGTCGAGAGTGTCGGCGCCGGAGTTCGGCTGGATCAGACAGTCAGAGCTTGACGCGGCAACCGCTGCCCATATTGCGGCAGTGAGCTTGGCTCTTGCAGGCGTTGCAGCGGCAGGTGCAGGTGCCGGTCCGCTTGGTCTCGGTGATACGCATGGTCGGTCATCTCCTTCAGTGCCCACCCCACGCGGGCATCTCCACCAACGATAGTGGGTCGGGGCCTGCCAGTAACGACCAGAAGCGGATCAGACCCCCGGATGTGATCGCCCGGTGACCCTCCGCCCGGCCGCTGACCGGCGGGTACCGTGCAGATGCCGCCGTGGCACGCCCCCATAGCCCAATTGGCAGAGGCAGCGGACTTAAAATCCGCCCAGTGTCGGTTCGAGTCCGACTGGGGGCACTCTGGTTTCGCCCCCGCTCAACAGGCGGTGCGTTATCGCCCCCGTCGGTAATCCGACGGTTTGATAGGTTCGGTACTGCCCGTCGTGGAGGCGTTCTCCGAAATTCGCAGGGTGGATCCACGATTCCACGAGAGGGATCACGCCATGTTGCCGCGTATGTTTTTCTCAACGCCGGGGGTAGTGCTGCCGGAGTCGGCGGTAGACAATGACGAGGTCCTGAGACGAATCAAGGATTCGTTTCGCGGTTCGGCCGACGAGTGGGCACTGCTCGAAGCTGGGGTGCGGTACGTTTTCGAACGCTGCAACACCAAGGTCCGTTACTACGAGTCGGACGAGGAAATCGCCTCTCCGGGTGATTGGGCGTCCCGCGCTGCGGCGGTGTGTATGGCCGAAAACGGAATCACCGCAGGGGACCTGGACATGGTGGTCTACGGCGGTGTCGCCCGCGACGCGTTCGAGCCGGCGACGGCTGACGAGGTGGCCGGACGGCTGGGCGCCACACCGGTCATCGCGTTCGACGTCACCTGTGCCTGCGCCGGACTCATCGAGGCGTTACACGTTGTCGCGGGTTACTTCGCGCTGCACGACGAAATCAGGACCGCCCTTATCTGCGCCGGGGAGATCACCCGCGACCGCATCGCCTTCGACATTCAGACGGCCGAGGATCTGATGCGGGGCGCCGCCGGGTTGACCATCGGCAACTCCGCTGCGGCGCTCTTGGTCACCCGCGACCCGCTTCCCGCGGGCGGGGCCCGGCTGGAACAGATAGTGCACAAGACACTGCCCGAGAATTGGGAGCTGTGCCGAGCGCCCGTAGACGGGCATTTTGAATCGCGGTCTACCGAACTCTTCGCGCTGTCGATCCACGTGGTCCCGCTCTTGGATGAACTGCTGGCCAAGTCTGATTGGGCGCCGGAGGAGATTAGTCACTATGCACTCCACCAGCCGAGCGAGGCTGTGCTGCGAAGAATCTTCAAGGAACTCGGCGCCAAGCCCGACGCTGGCATCATGACCCACTCGCTCTACGGAAACACCGCGAGCACCGCCTGGGCCCTTGCGTTGGATCATCGGCTGCGCAAAGACGGGATTGCCGACGGCGACAAGATCGTCATTGGCTGCGGTGCAGCGGGTTTCACCATGGTCGCCGCAACCGCCGAATGGCAATCGTGATCGGGCGTCCTGTCTGGACGGAGCTTGCCATTCCGCGGCCCCGGGGCCTTGACCAAGGCGGCCAACCTCCAGACTGAATCCATGGATGCGACACGCCGTGGCGAACCGACACCGCTTCAGTCTGGGTGAGCAGTGGCCTCCTGACGCGCTCCCTGTGCGTCCCCGATGCGCTTCTATAGTGCACGGATGACCCTGACGCTCACCGGCAGTGCGCCGCCCGACATCCCCGGAGTTCGCCGCTCGTTCGTCGAGGCCCGCGGGGTTCGCTTCCATGTCACTGAGGCTGGACCGGTTGACGGCAGGCCGGTGATCGCTCTGCACGGATGGCCCCAGCACCACTGGGTCTACCGCGATCTGCTGGCGGACCCGCCGCCTGGGCTGCGCATCATCGCACCCGACCTGCCCGGGTACGGCTGGTCGGGTCCGCCGCCGCACCGCTGGGCCAAGGAGGACGTCGCCGGCGATGTCTTGGCGCTGATGGACGTGCTCGGAGTTGATCGGGCCCTGCTAATCGGTCACGACTGGGGCGGCTTCGTCGGTTACCGGATGTTGCTGGCCAGGCCCGAGCGATTCGACGGCTACCTGGTGTGCAACATGGCCCACCCCTGGCAGACACCCCGGACGACCCTGCCGCACTTCTGGCGTTTCCTGGCTTACCAGCCGTTTGTGGCCAGCATCGGCATGGCCCTGCAACAACGCACCCCGTATCTGCAGCGTTTGATCTTTGGTTCCGGCCCCAAGCACCACCGTGTCACCCCGGAGGCAGCCAGGGTCTACGCCGACCGGTTCCGTGATCCGGTCTGTGCCCGCGCGGCCACCGATACCTATCGGACTTTCCTGCTGCGCGAGTTGCCCTCTGCAGCAAAAGATCCTGAGCGACGGCGGGCGCATCTGCCGATCCGCGCGTTGTTCGGCATGCATGACTTCGCCGTCCATCACTCGCTCGCCTCGCCGGACACCGCCAACGCCGATGACTACACCTTCGAACCCGTCGATGCGGGCCACTTCATCATCGACGAACGGCCCGACCTGGTCCGGGCAAGGCTTATCGCGCTCGACCAAGAGACCAAACCGGCACCCGACTAGGCCGCCGCTGTTTGGGGGGGGACTGTCGCAATAACGGTGTAAGTGGCCTGACGGGCCCCGGTGTGTCGGGGCCGGAAAGGTCACACGATGACCGAGACTCTCGTGGCTCGCTTTTCTGGGTTCGTCAGCGGTGCCGGATCGTGCTGGGCTAATCTTCCGT
>CAYXBN010000005.1:0-137824 GCA_964463215.1 uncultured Mycobacterium sp.
ACCCGGCCAACAGCGTCAAGGACCGCATCGGCGCGGCGATCATCGACGCCGCCGAACGCTCCGGGGAATTGCAGCCCGGCGGCACCATCGTCGAGGCCACCAGCGGCAACACCGGCATCGCGCTGGCCATGATCGGCGCCGCCCGCGGCTACAAGGTCATCCTGACGATGCCGGAGACCATGTCCACCGAACGCCGGGTGATGCTGCGCGCCTACGGCGCCGAGATCGTCCTGACCCCCGGTTCGGAGGGGATGGCCGGTGCGGTGGCCCGGGCCAAGCAGATCATCGCCGAGACCCCGAATGCGATCGCGGCCAACCAGTTCGCCAACCCGGCCAACCCGGCCATCCACGAGAAGACCACCGCCGAGGAGATCTGGGCCGACACCGATGGGCAGGTCGACATCTTCGTCGCCGGAATCGGCACCGGCGGCACCGTCACCGGGGTTAGCCGGGTGCTCAAGGCCCGCAAGCCCGGAGTGCAGATCGTCGGTGTGGAACCGAAAGACTCTCCGCTGCTGACCGAAGGCAAGGCCGGCCCGCACAAGATCCAGGGCATCGGCGCCAACTTCGTTCCCGAGATCCTCGACCGGCACAGCTACGACGAGGTCGTCGACGTCGAACTCGACGACGCCCTGCGGGTGGCCCGTGAACTGGGCACCGAAGAAGGCATCCTCAGCGGCATCTCCACCGGGGCCATCATCTGGGCGGCCCTGGAACTGGCCAAGCGTCCGGAAAACGCCGGCAAGCTGATCGTCGCGGTGGTCTGCGACTACGGCGAGCGCTATATCTCCACGGTCCTCTTCGAGGACATCCGGGACTGACCCGTGGGCCTGCTGTCCACCCTGCGCGAGGACCTGCGCAACGCCCGCCTGCACGACCCTGCGGCCCGCGGCGACGTCGAGAACGCCCTGGTGTACTCCGGCCTGCACGCGATCTGGGCGCATCGACTGGCGCACCGGATGTGGGCGGTACCGGCGCTGCGCGGTCCGGCCCGGATCCTCAGCCAGCTGACCCGGTTGTTGACCGGGATCGAAATTCACCCCGGGGCGACGATCGGGCGGCGGTTCTTCATCGACCACGGCATGGGTGTGGTGATCGGTGAGACCACCGAGATCGGCGACGACGTCATGCTCTACCACGGCGTCACCCTCGGTGGCCGGTCCCTCGAGCACGGCAAGCGTCACCCCACGATCGGTGATCGGGTGACCGTCGGCGCCGGCGCCAAGGTGCTGGGTCCGGTCGTCATCGGCTCCGACAGCGCCGTCGGCGCCAATGCCGTTGTCACCCGCGATGTCCCGCCGGAGTCGATCGCGACTGGCATCCCGGCGGTGGTCCGGCCACGCGATGAGAAGCAACGCGAACCACTGGTCGACCCGACCTGCTACATCGACCCCGCGATGTACATCTGAGTCCAGACCGCCGTAATTTGGTGGCCATGAGCTACGAATCCCTCGCCGTCGAGGTCAAGGACAACGTCGCCCAGGTCACCCTGCTGGGGCCGGGCAAGGGCAACGCGATGGGGCCGGCGTTCTGGAACGAGATGCCGGTGGTGTTCGGCGAACTTGACGCCGACCCCGAGGTTCGGGCCATCGTGCTCAACGGATCGGGTAACAATTTCTGCTACGGACTGGACCTGCTCGCGATGGGCGGGATGCTGCCGTCGGTCGACGGCGGGTCCGGATCCGACGGCGCGGCCTCGGCCCGTCCGCGCGCCAAGTTCCACGCCGAGGTCAAGCGCCTGCAGGACTCCATCACCGCGGTCGCCGACTGCCGCACCCCGACCATCGCGGCGATACACGGGTGGTGCATCGGCGGCGGTGTCGACCTGATCAGCGCGGTCGACATCCGCTACGCCAGCGCTGATGCGAAGTTCTCGGTGCGCGAGGTGAAACTGGCGATCGTCGCCGACGTCGGCAGCCTGGCCCGGCTGCCCTACATCCTCTCCGACGGCCACCTGCGCGAATTGGCGTTGACCGGCAAGGACATTGACGCCACTCGCGCGGAGAAGATCGGTCTGGTCAACGAGGTGCTGACCGACGCCGACGCGACCCTGGCAGCCGCGCACGCCACCGCCGCCGAGATCGCCACCAACTCGCCGTTGACGGTACGCGGTATCAAAGACGTCCTCGACGAACAGCGCACCGACGCCGTCGCGGCCAGCCTGCGCTACGTGGCGGCCTGGAACTCCGCCTTCCTGCCGTCGCGCGACCTCAAGGAAGCCGTCGCGGCGATGTTCGAGAAGCGTCAGCCGAACTTCACCGGGGATTAAGGGCGCGTCAGGCCGGGGGAATTCATCTGCCCGACGCAGTCGGCACGGCGTAGTCTCGTCCCCGGACCGCTCCCGACCACTTGAGCCTCACACCCCATGAAGATTCTGACCCTCGCCAACGCCGTTGCCGTGCTCGTCGCGGCGTGGGCGGTGTGGGAGTTGCGCCTGACCACCTTCGGGTCGCGGTGGGATTCCCCCAAGACCACGGCGTTGATCCTGTTCGGGTTGGGCGCCGTGCTGGACTCACCGTGGCGGCTGATGTCGGAAGCGTCCTACGGTTTGACGGGACGGTTCTACTTTTTCGCCGTCATCGGTCACGTCTGCTACCTCGCGGCCTGCGCCTCCGGGCTGAAATACATCTATCTGCGACTGCTACCCGACGCCGCGATCGGCCCACTGGTGCGGAAGCGACTGGTTCCGGCCGTGGCGGCGGCCTCGGCGATCCTGGTGCTGGCCTTCATCGCGAGCCCACTCACCTCAACGCTGACTGCCGACCACCTGTATCTGGTGCGCCCCGACGGGTGGCTGAAGCTCTACTGGTTCACCTATTACGCCACGTTGACGACGATCCTTGTCGCGGCGATGTACGGCCTGAATCGGCTGCGCGCCGATCCGCGTTCGGTGATGCTGAAGCTGCTGCTGACGTCGCTGGCTCTGGGCACCCTGTCGGCGGTGATCAGCGGATGGGGCGTGTTGGCCGGGCTTGCCGAGTCGGTACTGCTGTTCTCCTGGCCGATCGCCTATTCGGCAATTGCGGTCGGAGCGGTGGCGGTCGTGCTGTCATGGCGGCACCGGGTGTGGACGATGCTGCGAGACGTATGATGTCCAGAAAGCAGGATGATCTCGCAGGGTTCTGCAACGGGCCGGATGCGCTGGCCGCGGCGACGTCGGAGATTGAGGGGCGATCATGGTCGATGACCGGCATCGTGAGTTAGGCGCCGTGCTCTCCTATCTGGTCGGTCGGCAGTTGCGCGCAGGGGAGATCGTCGAAGCGTTGGGGGTATCGCGGTCGGCCTACTACCTGGCGCGCGACGAGGGCCGGTTGGTGACCGCTGACAATCTGATCCGGCTGGGTGGCGCCCTTGGCCTGAACCCGGTCGACTTGATGGTGCGATACGGGCTGGTCAGCGAGGACGCGGTCCTCGAGTGCGCGCACGACATCGAGTCGGCGCCTAAGGAACCCCGACGCCGGGGCAGCAGGCTGCAGCCGCGGCTCGACGCGCCGCCGGTTTAGCGCCGGAGCACACTCACAGTCGGCTCTCCCGGACGACTACCGTGTGAGGCCATGGCCGTCGTCATCGTGGGAGCCGGACTGAGCGGTCTTGCCGCCGCCCACCATCTCACCCGCCGGGGTGTGGACGTCACAGTGCTGGAAGGCTCGGATGCGGTCGGCGGACGGATCCGCACCGACGTCGTCGACGGTTTTCGCCTCGATCGCGGCTTCCAGTTATACAACCCGGCCTACCCGGAGGGCGCACGCGTCCTCGACCACCACGCTCTCGATCTGAAACCCTTCGTCGCCGGTGCCCGCATCGTGCTTGACCGGGGCGGACGTCGCCGGGTGGACCGGGTCGCCGACCCCCGCCGCAAACCCTCGTGGGCGCTGCCCTCGTTGCGGGCGCACATCGGCTCACCGCTGTCGACAGCCCGGTTCGGTGCCTACGCGGTGTCCTGCGCGATCCGCTCGGTCCCTTCGCTGAGTCGCGAACCCGACGTCACCACCGAGGAGGCGCTGCGCAAGGCCGGCACCGATCGCACGCTGATGGAGACGGTGCTGCGCCCCTTCCTTTCCGGGGTCTTCCTGGAGTCGGAACTGTCGACATCACGGCGCTTCCTGGATGTGGTGTTGAAGTCCTTCGTCAACGGCACCCCGAGTGTTCCGGCGCTGGGGATGCAGCGCATTCCAGAGCAACTCGCCGCCGGCCTGGACGTGCGACTGGATCATCGGGTCACCGCCGTTACCGCGCGTGCTGTCGACGTTGCGGGCGGTGATTCCCACTCCGCGGAGGCGGTGATCGTCGCGACCGATCCGACGAGCGCCGCCGGCTTTCTTCCGGGCGTCGACGCCCCGGCGGCACGGTCGGTCACCACCTGGTATTACCGACCCGATTGCGCGCCAACCGAACTCGCCGACGGCGAGGCTGTTCTCGTCCTCGACGGATCCGGCCGTGGACCGCTGGTGAACACCGTGGTACTCAGTCACGCCGCACCCCAGTACGCCCCGGCCGGTAGCGCACTGGTGGCCGCCTCAATGCTCGGGGTGTGGGACACCCCTGAGCAGGACGGCGCGGTACGCGAACACCTGGCCTGGTTGTACGGCGTACCCACCCGCAAGTGGGACCTCATCGCCGCTTATCCGATCCCCTACGCGCTGCCGGCGATGCCGGTGCCCTTCGAGTTCCAGCGCCCGGTACGCACCGCGTCGGGGGTCTACGTCGCCGGGGACCACCGCGACACCTCCTCGATTCAAGGCGCGTTGGTCAGCGGCCGCCGAGCCGCACAGGCGGTACTCAAAGACCTTGGAGTCAAACCACGATGAGCTTCACCACGAAGAATGGGACCCACGGCGCCCGCCAGCCCGGAGGACCTCTGCTGCGCCTGATGAACAACCTCATCACCAGACGCATCCGCAAGGGTCGACCGCTGATGGGCGGCACAGACGGGTTGGTGCTGACCACCATCGGAGCCAAGAGCGGACAACGGCGCAGCACCCCACTGGTGTGGTTTCCCGGCGATGACGGCACCTGGCTGATCGTCGCCTCGGCCGCAGGGGCGACCCGAAATCCCGCCTGGTACTACAACATCGCCGCCCACCCCGACCGGGTGGAGATCGAAGTGGGTGGCCGAACGGTTCCGGTCAGCGCCGAGCAACTCCATGGCGAAGATCGCGAAAACGCATGGCGGGCAATCACGTCGGCGTCAGTCCGTTTCGCCAAGTATCAACAGCAGACCGACCGCGGTTGCCGATCATCCGGCTGACCGAACAGCCGACTTGGTGACAAGGGCCTTCTGACATAGCCTTTGACGATGTACGAGCCGACCTGGGACTCCGTCGCCGTCCACCCGTTGCCCGAGTGGTACGAGGACGCCAAACTGGGCATCTTCGTGCACTGGGGCCTGTACTCCGTGCCGGGCTGGGCGCCACAAGTGGCCGACATCCAGCAACTGCTCCACGATAGGGGTCCGGCAGAAATGTTGTGGGACAACCCCTATGCCGAGTGGTACCTCAACAGCAGCCAGTTGGAAGGCAGCCCAACCTGGCACCACCAGCGTGACACCTACGGTCCGGATGCCACCTACGACGACTTCGTCGCTCCGTTCGACGACGGCACCGCCGGCGCCGACGTGGACGCCATCGCCGCGGTATGCCGGGCCGCCGGCGCGGGCTACGTGGTGCTCACCACCAAACACCACGACGGGTTCTGTTTGTGGCCCACCGATCTGATCCACCCGCGCAAAGGGCGCTACCACGCGCGGCGCGACCTGGTCGGCGATCTGCGCCGAGCAGTTCTGGATGCCGGACTGCGCATGGGTCTGTACTACTCGGGCGGCTACGACTGGCCCTTCAACAACGCGGTGCTGAAGAACCCGGCCGACAGCTTCCTCGCGGTCCCGCACACCGGGGACTATGTGCAGTACGCCACCGGCCACGTCCGGGAACTGATCAGACGCTACCGCCCCTCGGTGCTCTGGAACGACATCTGCTGGCCCGCCGGCGGTGACCTGCCGGCCCTGTTCGCCGAGTACTACAACACCGTCCCGGACGGGGTGATCAACGACCGCTGGGTCGAGCCACCGCAACACCGCGGAGCGGTCAGCGACGCACTCGCACGGGCCGGAGGTGTTGTGGTCCAACGGTTCTGGTCTTTGATCCCGGACCGCTACAAGTCCTTGACCTTCCCGGCCGAGCACCACTACGACTTCCGGACACCCGAGTACACCCAGTTCGACTCAGTCCAGGAGGGCAAGTGGGAGTCCACCCGCGGCGTCGGCCACTCCTTCGGCGCAAATCGCAACGAGCGACCGGAGGACTTCGTCACCGCGACCGAACTGGTCCGCTCCTTCGTCGACATCGTCGCCAAGAACGGCAATCTGCTCATCGGTGTCGGACCCGATCAGTTCGGCCGGATTCCCGAGGAGCAAGTCGCGCCCTTGCGGGGTCTCGGGTCGTGGCTGCAGACCAACGGGGTTGCGGTGATCGGCACCCGGCCATGGGCGATCGCCGAGGCCACCACCACCGAAGGCGGCGCCGTGCGGTTCACCCGACAGGGCGCGGCGGTCCACGCCATCCTGCTCGACGTGTCCGCGTCCGAGTTCGGGATTCGCGGAGTCGACGCCACCGACGTGCAGGGCGTCCGACTGATCGGGGTGGACGAGCCCATCGGGTGGCGGGTCGATGACGGGCTGTTGCGGATCCGGCTCCCCGAGCGGCTGCCGGTGTCGCCGGCACACGTCCTGGATCTCGGTCACGGATTGCGGCCGGCGGTGTCGACTGGACCGCCGACTTGCCTGTAGGCACCGCCGTCACGCGGCAGGCAGCGCGGGCGCTAGCGCGCTGTCATTACGTGACCGACCACCAAAACCTGCCCCGAACTGCGGTGGCGGAGGGATTTGAACCCCCGGACGCTGTTGGACGTCTCTCGCTTTCAAGGCGAGTGCATTAGGCCGCTCTGCCACGCCACCGCGAGTAAGCGTAGCCGGTGGCGTGCAGGTCTCACCGCCTGCTCGGCTTGGCTTTCCCATCGGAACTGGCCGACTTCACCTTCCCGTCGGGACTGACCGACTTCGCCTTGCCGTCGGGACTGACCGCTTTCGCCTTGCCGTCGGGACTGACCGACTTCAGTGCGGCGCTGATCCGCCGGCAGTTCTCCCCCATCGCCGTCACCTGCGGGCGGGTCAGGGGACGCAGGAATCGTCGCCGCACGGCCTCGGCGTAAGTCACGACAGCCGCCGTCAACACCGCACGCCCCTCGTCGGTGACGGCGGCCAGCACCCCGCGACCGTCTTCCGGGCTGGCCTCGCGCCGGACAAGACCGGCTTGTTCTAGACGGCGGATCTGGCGGGTAACCCTGCTGGGCAGCGACACCAATTGCTCAGCGAGATCACCCATCCGGGCCGATCCGGTCTCGGCGCCGCACAGGATGTCCAGCAGACGAACGTCGAGCAGGCTGAGCTTGTGCGCCTCGGAGAGATCGCGGTTCAGCGAGCCGGAGACCCGCAACGCCGCATCCAGAAAGCTCTCCCAGGCCCGCTGCTCGGCAACATCAAGTCCCGGCATAGCGCTGGCCGCCCGCCCCGTCACGGTCCCACCCATGTCGACATGTTAGGCGACCGGTCGATGTGATCCGGCGTTTTTTCAGTAGCGTCACCTGAATGCGCGCAATCGTCATCGACGCCGGCCATCTGCTCTGGCGCGAAGTGCCCGACGCCACGGCGGGCGAGGGCGAAGTGGTGATCGAAGTCCGCGCAGCCGGGGTCAACCGCGCCGACCTGCTTCAGGCTGCCGGCAAGTACCCGCCCCCGCCGGGAGCGAGCGATGTTCCCGGCCTGGAAGTCTCGGGGATGGTTGCCGAAGTCGGTGATGGTCTTTCGACTTTCGCTGTGGGACAACCTGTTTGCGCTCTACTGGCGGGTGGCGGCTACGCCGAGCGGGTCGTGGTTCCGGCCCGCCAGGTTATGTCGGTCCCACAGAGCGTGGCCCTGGAGGACGCGGCGGGATTGCCTGAGGCGGCGTGCACCGTGTGGTCCAACCTGGTCATGGCGGCGCACCTGCGGGCCGGGGAGTTCGTGCTGGTTCACGGCGGCGCAAGTGGTGTCGGCACCCACGCCATCCAGATCGCCAGAGCGCGGGGCGCCCGGGTAGCGGCGACCGCCGGGTCGGCAGCCAAGTTGCAGTTGTGCCGGGCCCTGGGTGCGGAGCTTGCGATCTCCTACCGCGACGAGGATTTCGTCGACCGGGTGCAGGCTGCCACCGAGGGGCGGGGCGCCGATCTGATCCTGGACCTGATGGGCGCCTCCTACCTGGATCGCAACCTCACCGCACTGGCACCCGACGGACGGCTGGTGATCATCGGCATGCAGGGCGGGGTGAAGGCCGAGTTGAACATCGCAGCACTGATCGGCAAGCGCCTCACCGTTCTGGGCACCGCACTCCGCGGCCGCCCAGTCGACGGCCCGCACGGCAAGGGTGCGATCGTCGATGCGGTTGTCGAGTCGGTGTGGCCGATGATCGCCGCGGGCACCGTGCGACCGGTGATCGGTGCGCGCTACCCCGTCGACCAGGCCGGGGAAGCGCACCGCGCCTTGGCGGCCGGTGAAACGTTCGGGAAGGTCCTGCTGACCGTGGGTACTTAACCCAGCGACGCCAAAGTCCGTACCAGATGGTCTATCTCGGCCATCGTGGAGTAGTGCGCCAAACCCAGGGTGAGCGCGCCACCGATCTCCTCAACACCGAGCACCTCGAGCACCCGCGAGGTGGGGTTGGCGACCGCCAGAATTCCGTTGTCGGCCAACCGTTGCGCCACGGTCTCGGCCGGCACCCCGTTCACCGCGATGCTCACCACCGGAAGCCGCACCGCTGGATCGCCGATGACGGTGACCAAGGGCAGTGAGCCCAACGCGGTAAGCAGGTAATCGAAGAGCCCATCGAGATATACCTGCGCGGATTCCATTGACTGTGACAGCTTTTCACGCCTGGTTCCGTGCGAATCCTCGTCAAGGCCGGCCAGGTATTCGACGCCGGACACCACGCCGGCCAGCAGTCCGTACTGGTGCAGGCCCAACTCCAGGCGAGCCGCACCGCTGGCATAGGGGTCCGCCGACACAGACCCGAATCTGTCGATAAGCCCGGGGTTGCGGAAGACCAGTGCCCCGACCGGAGGGCCGCCCCACGCGGCGGCGTTGACCGCCACCACATCTGCTTCGACTTCGGTGATGTCCATCAGCCGGTACGGCGCGGCGGCGGTGTGGTCGACCACCACCAGACCGCCATTGTTGTGCACCAGTTTGGCGACGGCACCCACGTCGACGACGGTGCCCAGCGTCGATGAGGCCGACGGGATCGCCACCAGTCGGGTGTCAGCGCTCAGCAGGTCGTCCCACTGCCAGAGCGGAAGCTCACCGGTCTCGATATCGACCTCGGCCCACTTGACCCTGGCCCCGAACCGGTCGGCGGCCCGCAGCCAGGGCGCGATGTTGGCCTCGTCACCAAGACGGCTGACCACCAATTCACTGCCCAGGCCCGCCCGGGTGGAGGAGGCGTCAGCCAGCAGGGCGAGCAACACCGCCCGGTCGGCACCCAGGACGACGCCGGCGGGGTCGGCGTTGAGCAGGTCGGCCACCGCGCGGCGGGCCGCGTCGAGCAGGGCAACGCTGCGCTGGGCGGACGGATGCAGGCTCGCGGTGTTAGCCGCGGCGCCCCGGAAGGCGGTCGAGACGGTGCTGGCGACGGTCTCTGGAACCACCATGCCGGCCTGGGCGTCGAATCGCGTCCAGCCGTCGCCCAAATCCGGATGCAACCCCCGCACCCGGGCGACGTCGTAAGCCACCGCACCACCTTTGAACCATCAATGAACTGCGGCGCCCGGACAAACCCATGGCACCGAGCCTGCCCGGTCCGAGCCGCGCCACCATACTAGGGCAGCGCCAGACCTGGTCGGGAACACGCGCCGGGCCGGCGTTGCCGCGGTCCCCGGTTGCCCGCGTTTCACGCAGCGCCGGTGCGTTTGCGGTACCGGGCGGGTGTCCGGCTCGTTAGCTGCCCGGTTGTCCGCCGGCTAGCCACCCCTGACGGACTAGTGTCACTACACAAGTCGTGGGCCAAGACCGGGTCGCCGGGTGCCGCTCGCACACTTTGCAGAAGGACGGAACGGGAACGCGGGATGGGAACGGGAACGCCACAGGCATGACAGAGAACACCAGCGACGACGACAACATCGAAGTCATCACCGGCCGGCAGTCCGAGGCCGAGGACAGCGACGACCAGCGCTCCATCACCGACCTCGTCGAGCAGCCTGCCAAGGTGATGCGGATCGGCACGATGATCAAGCAACTGCTCGAAGAGGTGAAGGCCGCGCCGCTGGATGACGCCAGTCGCACCCGGCTACGCGAGGTTCACGCCACCAGCATCCGTGAACTCGAGGATGGCCTCGCCCCGGAACTGCGGGAGGAACTGAACCGGCTGGCGCTGCCGTTCTCGGAGGATTCGGTGCCCACCGACGCCGAACTGCGGATCGCCCAGGCCCAATTGGTCGGCTGGCTGGAGGGTTTGTTCCACGGTATCCAGACAGCGCTCTTCGCCCAGCAGATGGCGGCGCGGGCGCAGTTGGAGCACATGCGGCAGGGCGCGCTGCCGCCCGGCATGGCACCTCCGGGAACAAATTCTGGGGGGAACGCAGGACACGGTACCGGGCAGTATCTCTAACTTCCCATGTCCCCCGAGCCCTACATCGAGACCCGCGAGGCCTGGGTCGAGTTCCCGATCTTCGACGCCAAAGCGCGGTCCTTCAAGAAGGCGTTCCTCGGCAAGGCCGGCGGCACGATCGGACGCAACAGCGACAACGTCGTGGTCATCGAGGCCCTCCGCGACATCACCATGACGTTGAAGATGGGCGACCGGGTCGGCCTCGTCGGACACAACGGTGCCGGCAAGTCGACGATGCTGCGGCTGCTGTCGGGCATTTACGAGCCGACCAGGGGCACCACCTCCATTCGGGGTCGGGTCGCCCCGGTGTTCGATCTCGGCGTCGGAATGGACCCGGATACAACCGGTTACGAGAACATCATCATCCGCGGACTGTTCCTCGGGCAGACCCGTAAGCAGATGCAGGCCAAGGTCGACGAGATCGCCGAATTCACCGAACTGGGCGACTACCTGTCGATGCCGTTGCGCACCTACTCCACCGGCATGCGGGTGCGTCTGGCGATGGGCGTCGTGACCAGCATCGACCCGGAGATCCTGCTACTCGACGAGGGCATCGGCGCGGTGGACGCGGAGTTCCTCAAGAAGGCCCAGCACCGCTTGCAGGCCCTAGTGGAGCGCTCCGGAATCCTGGTCTTCGCCAGCCACTCCAACGAATTCCTGGCCCGGTTGTGCAAGACCGCGATGTGGATCGACCACGGCGCCATCCGCTTGGCCGGCGGCATCGAGGAGGTGGTGCGCGCCTACGAGGGTGAGGACGCCGCCCGCCACGTCCGCGACGTGCTCGCCGAGCGCAGCCAGGAAGGCTGGGCCGCGCAGCAATGACGAATCCGACGATGGTGTGTGCGGTCGTCGTCACCCACCGCCGGCCCGACGAACTGGTGACGTCGCTGAAGGTGGTGACCAGCCAGACCCGAATGATCGACCACCTCATCGTCGTCGACAACGACTTCGGGAACACCCCGGGCGACACCCGGGTTCGGGATCTGGTCGACGCCCAACCGGTGCCCAGCACCTACCTTGGTTCGCGCCGGAACCTAGGCGGGGCAGGCGGATTCGCACTCGGCATGCTGCACGCGCTGGCCCTGGGTGCGGAGTGGGTGTGGCTGGCCGACGACGACGGGCGGCCCCGCGACGCCGACGTGCTGGCCACCCTGCTGGCCTGCGCTGAGAGGCACGGCCTGGCCGCGGTATCCCCGACGGTGTGCGCACTGGACCGACCCGAAGAGTTGGCCTTCCCGTTGCGCCGCGGTCTGGTATGGCGCCGGCGAGTCGACGAACTTCGCACCAAGGACGCCCCCGACAGCGACCTGCTACTTGGGATCGCGTCACTGTTCAACGGGGCGCTGTTCCGGTCGGAAACCATTGAGGCGGTAGGCGTTCCGGATATCCGGCTGTTCGTGCGGGGGGATGAGGTGGACATGCACCGCCGACTGGTGCGCAGCGGCCTGCCGTTCGGCACCTGCCTGGACACCGTCTACCTGCACCCCTACGGTAGTGACGAGTTCAAACCGATCCTGGGTGGACGGATGCATACCCAGTACCCGGATGACCCGGTGAAGCGTTTCTACACCTATCGCAACCGGGGCTACGTGCTGTCCCAGCCCGGACTGCGCCGACTGCTACCCCAGGAGTGGGTGCGTTTCGGATGGTACTTCCTGGTGACCCGTCGCGACCCGGCGGGACTGCGGGAGTGGATCCGGTTGCGGCGCATGGGCCGACGAGAGAGATTCAACCGACCCGGGCGATTGACGGGAGACTCGTCGTGACGATCACCGAGGCCGCCAACCAGTCCAAGACCTTCAGCCGAGCCTGGGACGACCTGATCGACGGGTTCTCCAAACGGGAACTGTGGCTGTTCCTGGGCTGGCAGGACATCAAGCAGAAGTACCGGCGGTCAGTGCTGGGTCCGTTCTGGATCACCATTGCCACCGGAACCACCGCGCTGGCAATGGGATTGCTGTATTCCAAATTGTTCAACCTGGAGGTCTCCGAGCACCTGCCGTACGTGACGGTGGGGCTGATCATCTGGAACATGCTCAACGCCGCCATCCTGGACGGCTCGGAGGTGTTCATCGCCAATGAGGGCCTGATCAAACAACTTCCGACCCCGCTGAGCGTGCACGTCTACCGACTGGTGTGGCGGCAGATGATCCTGTTCGCCCACAACATCCTCATCTTCGTGATCATCGCGATCATCTACCCCAAAGACTGGTCGTGGGCGGATCTTTCCGCGATACCGGCACTGGTGCTGATCATGCTGAACTGTGTGTGGGTGGCGTTCTGCTTCGGGATCCTGGCGACCCGCTACCGCGACATCGCCCCGCTGCTGACCTCCCTGGTGCAACTGCTGTTCTTCGTCACCCCGATCATCTGGAACGCCGACATGCTGGAACGGCAGGGCGCGGGCGCGTGGTGGCGCATCATCGAACTCAACCCACTGCTGCACTATCTGGACATCCTGCGCGCCCCCCTGCTGGGAGCACCGCAGGAGCCACGGCACTGGTTCATCGTGATCGGCCTGACGATCGCCGGCTGGTGCGTGGCGGCGTTGGCGTTGCGGCAGTACCGCGCGCGGGTGCCGTACTGGGTGTAGCGGCAACTACGCAGGGCCTCCACCTAGGCCTTCCACCAGGACCCGGGGGTTTTCTTTTGCGCGAAGCGTTGTTGGCCAGAGCGGCCGGAGCCAAGTTACTGCGCAACGACAAGGTCCGCGCTCACACCGCGGTGGTGGCGGCCGCGGTGGCCTACCCCACGGTCACATCGAACCGCGGGCCCACGACTACGTCACCGCGTCGTCGGAACTACTTACATCAAGCGCCCGGATGAGAAGATCCTTGATCTCGGCTTGGCCCTCTTCGAGAGAGCGGACACGAGCGTTGGTGTCCCCGATAGTGCTCGTGACCCCGGCGACATCATCCGTGAGTGCGCCCACATCGGACTTGAGGTGCCGTTGCCCCTCCGCGAGTTCTCGCTGGTTGGCTCCGAGCGCATTAACGGCCGCCAGCACGGCTCGATAGTCGGCCTGGCTGGCCTCCAAGGCGGCAACTCGTGCCTCAAGGTCTTCCAGAGTCGTCACGGGTGCAGTCTATCCACCCGCGCGGGTCTGGGTAGTCGCGTATTTGGGCGGCTGGCGTTCAACACCCACGAGCGGGCTACCTCACCAGACGCGAACGCCCGGGTCGACCCATTGCGCGACAAGCGTTCTAGCCCGGGACGTGTCCGTGATCCGGGGCGTCGCCGAACCGGAACCGCCGGGCGCTGATCTCCATCGGGGTCACCCGGACGTACCGCAACTTCTCAGTGGGCACCCAGGGAATGAGCCCGGCCTGATCGGCCCGATGGATGTCCTCGGCACTGCTGAGCATCGCGGCGGTACCGCGGACGATCACGCTCCACCCCTCGACGGCGGTATGGTCGTCGGCTTCGAAGAGCACCCTCTCATTCATCACGGTGGTGAACAGTTTGGTGCCCTCCGCGGTCCGGAACAGCACGGACTCGTCCTGCACGACGAAGTTGACCGGGAAGATCTCCAACTGTCCGCCGAAGGAGGTCACCAGTCGGCCCAGCGGAACACTGGACAGCAGACTCCACGCCGTAGCGTCATCAAGCACGGTCACCGGATCATTGGCCATGGGCCACATCGTGTCCGGACGACGGCCACGGCGCAAGTGCCGAACGGCCCTTCGCCGCCGGGCGTCGAGGTCACGGCTTCCTACCCTCCAAGCATGTTCTCCCGCGCGGCGGCTTCCCAGCGCGCTCGACCCTCTTCGGTGCGGAACAGCCCAGGGCTCTCCAGCAGGGCGACGAGCACCTGCAGGCGCCCCCTGGCGAACACGTCGTCGGGAATGTGCGCGTACTCCGCGCGGATGGCCGCGGTGTTGCGCCGGTAGTCCTCGGCGGGCAGGGCCAGCGTCGACAGATCAGCGTCGGAGAGCACCTCGGCGTTGCGGTCGCCCGGCGCCGGGTCGTGGGTGACGGTCATCCGAACCAGCCGGGCCACCTCCTCGACCATCGCCGGCGCCAGCCCGAGAGCAGCCAACTCGTGTTCGGCGCGGCGGGCGCTGCGTTCCTCGTCGTCGGGCCGGCCGTCGTAGACCGCGTCGTGGTACCAGGCAGCCAACCGGACCGCGTCGGGGTCCTCGGCGTAGGTGGCGAGCGCGTCGACTTTGTCCAGGACGTCGCGCAGGTGCGCCGTCGAGTGATAGGTGCGGTGCGGCTCGGCCCAGGCTTGGAGCAGCCGTTGCCCGACGCCGGGTGCGTCGGGGTCTGCGGTGTGCCGGCTGATCAGTTCCGTCCATGCCGTCAACAAGTCCCGCACGACCACCATCCTGCCGGGTCGCGGGCCGTAAGCTTCCCGCGATGGCCGAGATCGCCCACCCCGCCCACCTGAGCCTGCGGACTCAGCTGACCCGGTTCGTGCTCACCGGCGGCTTCTCGGCGGTCGTGGATTTCGGCCTGTACTTCCTGCTCTACAAAGGTGTCGGGCTGCAGGTGGACCTGGCCAAGGCGATCGGGTTCATAGCGGGCACCCTGACGGCCTATCTGATCAACCGGCGTTGGACTTTCGGCGCCCCGCCGAGCAGGTCGCGGTTCGCCAAGGTCATGGTGCTCTACGCGTTGACGTTCGCGGTGCAGGTCGGACTGAATCATCTGTGCCTGAGATTCCTGGACTATCAGGACTGGGCGGTGCCGGTCGCGTTCGTGGTGGCGCAGGGCACGGCGACGGTGATCAACTTCGTCGTCCAGCGGGCGTGGATCTTCCGGCGGGCGGGAGCGTAGCGACCCGGGGAAAAATTCCCGGCGGGCGGGAGCGTAGCGACCCGGGGAAAAATTCCCGGCGGGCGGGAGCGTAGCGACCCGGGGAGTAGATCCGCAGACCCCCTAAGCCGGTACCCTCGTCACGATGTCCGCAACGATCACCCAGCAGCGGCTGACCGGCTGGGGACGCACCGCCCCGAGCGTGGCCGAGGTCCTGACGACCCCCGACCCTGCGGAGATCATCGCCGCCGTCGTCCGGGCCGCCGATCAAGCCGCCGACGGTCGCCACCGTGGCGTGCTGGCCCGCGGACTGGGCCGCTCCTACGGCGACAACGCCCAGAACGGCGGCGGACTGGTCATCGACATGACCGCCGTGAACCGCATCCACTCGATCGACGCCGCCACCCGGATCGTCGATGTCGACGGTGGGGTGAGCCTGGACCAGTTGATGAAGGCCGCGCTGCCGTGCGGGCTGTGGGTGCCGGTGCTGCCGGGCACCCGGCAGGTCACCATCGGCGGTGCGATCGGCTGCGACATCCACGGCAAGAACCATCACAGCGCTGGCAGTTTCGGCAATCACGTCCGCTCGATGGACCTACTGACAGCCGACGGGTACGTACGAACCGTGACCCCGGATGGACCGGATGCAGACCTCTTCTGGGCGACCGTCGGGGGGAACGGGCTGACCGGAATTATCCTGCGTGCCACCATCGAGATGACCCCGACTGAGACGGCCTACTTCATCGCCGACGGTGACGTCACCGCAAGCCTGGATGAGACCATCGCCTTCCACAGCGACGGCAGCGAAGCCAACTACACCTACTCCAGCGCCTGGTTCGACGCCATCAGCCCGCCGCCCAAGCTGGGCCGCGCGGCGATCTCCCGCGGATCACTGGCACGGCTGGACCAACTGCCCGACAAGCTGCAGCGCAATCCGCTGAAATTCGATGCGCCGCAACTGCTTACCTTTCCCGACATCTTCCCCAACGGGCTGGCCAACAAGTACACCTTCGGCCCAATCGGCGAACTGTGGTATCGCAAATCCGGCACCTACCGCAACAAAGTGCAGAACCTGACGCAGTTCTATCACCCGTTGGACATGTTCGGGGAGTGGAACCGCGCCTACGGACCGGCCGGCTTCCTGCAGTACCAGTTCGTCGTCCCGATCGAGGCGGTCGAGGAGTTCAAGGCGATCATAGTCGACATCCAGGCCTCCGGCCACTACTCGTTCCTCAACGTGTTCAAGCTCTTCGGACCGGGAAACCAAGCGCCACTGAGCTTTCCGATCCCGGGATGGAACGTCTGCGTTGACTTCCCCATCAAGGCCGGCCTGAGCGAGTTCGTCTCCGACCTTGACCGTCGGGTGCTGAAATTCGGTGGCCGGTTGTACACCGCCAAGGATTCCCGCACCACCGCGGAGACCTTTCACGCCATGTACCCGCGCATCGACGAGTGGATCGCGTTGCGCCGCAAGGTGGATCCGCACGGTGTCTTCGCCTCGGACATGGCCCGACGTTTGGAGTTGGTGTAGATGGTGCACTCATGGTGATCGACGCGGTGGGGAACCCCCAGACGATCCTGCTGCTCGGCGGAACCTCGGAGATCGGGTTGGCGATCTGCGAACGGTATCTGCGTGACGCCCCGGCGCGGATCATCCTGGCCGCCCTGCCCGACGATCCCGGTCGGGAGGCCGCCGTCGCGCAGATGACCAAGGCCGGGGCGAAGTCGGTGAGCGTGGTGGACTTCGACGCCGTGGACACCGACAGCCACCCGGCGGTGATCGACGAATGCTTTTCCGGGAGCGACGTCGACGTGGCGATCGTGGCGTTCGGCCTGCTCGGGGACGCCGAGGAATTGTGGCAGAACCAGCGCAAGGCCGTGCAGATCGCCGAGATCAACTACACCGCAGCGGTTTCGGTGGGGGTGCTGCTCGGGGAGAAGATGCGCGAGCAGGGTTTCGGGCGGATTATCGCGATGAGTTCGGCCGCCGGTGAGCGGGTTCGCCGGTCCAACTTCGTCTACGGCTCCACCAAGGCCGGCCTCGACGGCTTCTACCTCGGCCTGGGCGAGGCACTCAAGCCCTTCGGGGTGAACGTCCTGGTGATCCGGCCCGGGCAGGTGCGAACCCGGATGAGCGCGCACGTCAAAGAGGCTCCGCTGACCGTCGACAAAGAGTACGTAGCCGACCTGGCTGTCACCGCCTCAGCGAAGGGCAAGGAATTGGTCTGGGCGCCGGGGGCTTTCCGGTACGTGATGATGGTGCTCCGGCACATCCCGCGGCCCGTCTTCCGCAAGCTGCCGATCTAGCCGACCATGCGGGCGGTGCGCAACGGCGTCTGGGTCGCCGGTCAGATGGCACTGGCGGCCCTGGCTGCCGTCGTGGTGTCGGTCGTCGCGCTGGAAGCGATCTCGACCGTGGAGTGGCCGGCGTTCCCGTCGTCGAACCAGTTACATGCCCTGACCACCGCCGGCCAGGTGGCCTGCCTGCTGGGACTGGTGGCTACCGGGGCGCTGTGGCGACTCCGCGAGGGCCTTCGGTGGGTGGCGCAGATCGCCGCACCGGTACTGCTGTCGGCGTTCGTGGTGGTGACCCTCGGTATGCCACTAGGGGCGACCAAACTGTACCTGTTCGGCATCTCGGTGGACCAGCAGTTCCGCACCGAGTACCTGACCCGACTAGCCGACAACCCCGCACTGCGGGATATGACCTATGCGGGCCTGCCACCGTTCTACCCGCCGGGCTGGTTCTGGCTGGGCGGACGCGCGGCGGCGCTGACCGGCACCGCCGCCTGGGAGATGTACAAGCCGTGGGCGATCGTCTCACTGGCCATTGCCGTCGCGGTGGCATTTGTGTTGTGGGCGAATATGATCCGGTTCGAGTACGCACTGGCCGTCACCACCGCCACCGCCGCGGTGACGCTGGCCTACGCCTCCCCTGAGCCCTACGCCGCCATCATCACCGTGCTGATCCCGCCGGTGCTGGTGCTGGCCTGGTCGGGGCTGCAGGGCCGCGGGAGAGGCGCCGTTGGGGGCTGGGCGGCCGTCGTCGGCGTCGGGTTGTTCCTCGGTTTCGCCGCCACGTTTTACACCTTGCTGCTGGCCTACACCGCGTTCACGGTGACACTCATGGCGCTCGCAGCCGCGGTGCTGCGCCGCAGCATCGACCCATTGCTGCGACTGACGGTGATGGCGGTGCTCGCCGCGGCGGTCGGCGCAATCACCTGGGCGCCGTTCCTGATTCGCGCGGCGCGCGGCCCGCTTTCCGACACCGGCGTCGCCCAGCACTACCTGCCCGGTGACGGAGCGGTGCTGACATTCCCCATGCTGCAGTTCTCCCTGCTGGGGGCGCTGTGCATGCTGGGCACGGTCTGGCTGGCGTGGCGGGGCTTCGGCGGGCAGGAGCGAAGCGACCGGGGAAGGGGACCGGGGTCCATACGGGCCGGTGCGTTGGGCATCGGCGTGCTGGCGCTGTACGCCTGGTCGCTGCTGTCGATGCTGACGACTCTGGTCGGCACCACGCTGCTGTCCTTCCGGCTGCAACCGACGCTGTCGGTATTGCTCTCCGCGGCCGGGGTGTTCGGTTTCATCGAGGTGGCGCGGGCCGCGGCAGCGCGGTGGAATCCGCGCATGATCCCGGTAGCCCTTGCGATCGGGCTGATCGGGGCGATCGGGTTCAGCCAGGACATCCCGCACGTGTTGCGGCCGGATATCTCCGTCGCCTACACCGATACCGACGGCAACGGCCAGCGCGGGGACCGTCGTCCACCCGGATCGGAGAAGTACTTCGCCCAAGTCGACGAGGCCATCCGGGAAGCCACCGGCAAGCCGCGCGACGAGACGGTGGTCATGACCGCCGACTACAGCTTCCTGTCGTTCTATCCCTACTTCGGGTTCCAGGGGCTGACGTCGCACTACGCCAACCCGTTGGCCGAGTTCGACAAACGCGCCGCGGCGATCGAATCCTGGAGCGAAATCACCGATCCCGGCGAGTTCGCCGAGGCGCTGGACAGCTTGCCGTGGCCGGCGCCGACGGTTTTCCTGATGCGCCGCGGCGGGGCGGCCGGGTCCGCCGACACCTACACGCTCAGGCTGGCCGAGGACGTCTACCCCAACCAGCCCAACGTGCGCCGCTACACCGTCGACCTGCCGGCCAAGCTGTTCAGCCAACCGCACTTCACGGTGCAGACCATCGGGCCGTTCGTGCTGGCGGTGCGGACCGCGCGAAACTAGGTCATCGAGACTGCGCCAGGATCGTGGTTTCGCCCCAGACCGCGATCTGGACGCAGCGCCGATGATGGATCAGAGGACCTCGACGCGGCACATGATGCCGGGGGCCCGAGCCAGCCTGCCGTCCAGGGTCACCAGCACAGCGTCGAACGCGTCCGCCACAGCGACATAGAAGGCATCCCAGCCCCGTACCGAGTCACGCAGTTCCCAGGCCCGGTCGATCAGCCAACGGTGGCCGATCCGCTCGCCGGGCCACTCGCGAAGGTCGGCGACCGCCTGGCTGGCGGCGGTCCCGTCGAGGTTCCCCCTGAGGTAGTGGGCGCGGATGACGCCGAACACTTCGACGTCGATGACTTGCGGCGCCACATGGTCGGTGTCGGTTGCCAACCGTGCGGCGATGTCCGCCGCGCGCGGGGTGTCGGCGACCACCTCGAAAAGACAGGAGGCGTCAACGACAAGCATCGGGCCACTCGCCGCGCCACTCATCGAGGGTCGCCAGGACATCGGCGGTGGAGACCGACGAGGGACGTCGCCCCGTCCGCGACAGCCACTCCACCATCGATGGGCGAGATGCCAGGCGGACCGCCTCGCGGCGCAAGAGTTCGGGAACGGTGATGCGTTCCTCGGCCGCCCGCCGCACGAGTGCCGCGTAGACATCGTCATCGATGTCACGAATCTGCACCGTCTTGGGCATAACTGCAACTTATCATGCAAAAGCGCATGACCGCTGGCCTTGGCACCCAAAACGGATGCCGCCAACTAGCATCAACCCCCGTGACGCAGATCCGGGCGGACCTCGGAACCGCCCGCATCGTCGCCACTGCCGCGGGCCTGCTGGGCGTCCTGCTGGCAATCCTGACGCCATTTCTTCCGGTCAAACAGACCACTGCGGAATTGAACTGGCCGCAGGACAACCGCCTGGCCAGCGTCACCGCCCCGCTGATCGGTTACGTGCCAACGGATTTGACCATTTCCGTGCCGTGCCGGACAGCAGCGGGGCTCAGTGCGACCAACCCCGTCCTGCTCTCGACGGTGCCCAAGCAGGCCGCCAAGGCCGCCGACCGCGGCCTGTTGATCCAGCGGGCGGGCAACGCCCTCGTCGTGGTGGTGCGCAACACCCCGGTGCTGACCGCACCTCTGAGCGACGTGCTCAGCCCGGACTGTCGGGAACTCACCGTCAGTGCCCACGCTGACGCGGTGAGCGCGGAGTTCGTCGGCCTCACCGGCGACGACGGCACCGCGTTGCGCGGGCAACGCGGCGGGGATCTGCGGCCGCAGATCGTCGGCGTCTTCACCGACCTGACCGGCCCGGCACCGCCGGGTCTGCGGTTGGCGGCCACCGTCGACACCCGCTACAGCCTCTCGCCCGCCCCGCTGAAACTCGCGGTGATGCTGCTGGGGGTGGCCCTCACGGTTGCCGCGCTGATCGCCCTGCACGTCCTGGACACCGCCGACGGCATCCGGCGCCGACGGTTGCTGCCCGCCCGCTGGTGGTCACTGAGCCCGCTGGACGGTGCGGTGGTCGCGGTGCTGGTGTGGTGGCACTTCGTCGGCGCCAACACCTCCGACGACGGCTACATCCTCACCATGGCGCGGGTGTCGGACAACGCCGGCTACACGGCCAACTATTACCGCTGGTTCGGTACCCCGGAGTCCCCGTTCGGCTGGTACTACGACCTGCTGGCGCTGTGGGCGCACGTCTCGACCGCCAGCATCTGGATGCGGCTGCCGACGCTGCTCATGGCGCTGGCATGTTGGTGGCTGATCAGCCGCGAGGTGATCCCCCGACTTGGCGTGGCGGTCAAACACAGCCGGGCGGCGGCCTGGACCGCCGCGGGGATGTTCCTGGCGTTCTGGCTGCCGCTGAACAACGGTCTGCGGCCCGAACCGATCATCGCGCTGGGCATCCTGGCGACCTGGTGCGCGGTGGAGCGCGGGGTGGCCACCAGCCGGCTGTTGCCGGTGGCGATCGCCTGCATCATTGGTGCGCTGACGTTGTTCTCCGGGCCGACGGGCGTCGCGGCGATCGGCGTTCTGCTGGTGGCGATCGGGCCGCTGCTGACCATCGTGCGCCGCCGCTCGGCGCAGTTCGGGCTGCTGCCGCTGCTGGCCCCGATCGCCGCGGCCGCCACGGTGACGGTGATTTTGATGTTCCGCGATCAGACGTTCGCCTCGGTGGCCCAGGCCAGTGCGCTCAAGCGGGCGGTGGGGCCCAGTCTGACCTGGTTCGACGAGCACATCCGCTACGCCCGGCTGTTCCTGACCACCCCCGACGGGGCGATTTCCCGCCGGTTCGCGGTCCTGGCGTTGATCCTGGCGCTGGCGGTCACGGTCGCGATAATGCTGCGCCGCAGCCACATTCCCGGTACTGCGACCGGCCCGAGCCGACGCATCGTCGGCGTCACCGTCATCTCGTTCCTGGCGATGATGCTCACCCCGACCAAGTGGACCCACCACTTCGGGGTGTTCGCCGGCCTGGCCGGTGCGCTCGGAGCCTTGGCCGCCGTCGCCGTCACGCCGCACGTCCTGGGTTCGCGGCGTAACCGCGCGCTGTTCACCGCAGCGGCGCTGTTCGTGACGGCGTTGTCGTTCGCCAGTGTCAACGGGTGGTGGTACGTGGCCGGGTTCGGGGTGCCGTGGTCAGATCGGATGCCGGAGTTCCGGCTGGGCTTCAGCACGGTGCTGCTGGGGCTGTCGATCGGCGCGCTGCTTGTCGCCGCCTGGTGCCACTTCGCCGGACCGGACGACGGCCGGACGTCGCGATGGACGGGATCGCCGCTGGCGGTGCTGGCCTGGCTGCTGGTGGTGTTCCAGGTCGGGTCGCTGACCTTGGGGATGATCAACCAGGGCCCGGCGTTCTCCGTCGGCCGGTCGAACCTGCAGGCCCTCACCGGGAAGAGTTGCGGGCTCGCTGATGAGGTCCTGGTCGAGACGGCTCCCGGGATGTTGCGCCCAGCTGGCGGGGCGGTCAGTGTGGAGGGCTTCTCCGCCAACGCAATTCCCGCCGACGTCGCGGCGAAGCCGGTCACCGAACCCCCAGCGAGCGGGAACACCCTCGATGACGAGGCCGACACTGTCGAGGCCAGCCCGGCGGGCGTGACGCTGCCCTTCGATCTGGCCCCGGCCACCCCGGTGCTGGGCAGCTGGCGGTCCGGTGTGCAACAACCTGCCCGGCTGCGGACCGTGTGGTACCGCCTGCCCGACCGCAGCGCGTCACCATTGCTGGTGGTCACGGCGGCCGGCCGATTCGATCCGGGTGCGATCACCGTCGAGTGGGCGACCGACCAGCAGGCCGCCGAGGATGCGGCCGGCGGTGCGGTCGACGTGGCCGATATCGGGCCGGCACCGGGGTGGCGGAACCTGCGCGCACCGCTGTCCGCGATCCCAGCGGAGGCGACCGTGGTCCGGGTGGTCGCCGTCGACGACGACCTCGCCCCGTCGCGGTGGATCGCGGTGACCCCGCCCCGCGCCCCCGCGCTGCAAACTCTGCAGCAGGAGGTCGGCAGCTCCGATCCGGTGCTGCTGGACTGGTTGGTGGGTCTGGCCTTCCCCTGCCAGCGGCCGTTCGGGCATGCCAACGGGGTGACCGAGGTGCCGAACTGGCGGATCCTGCCCGGCCAGTTCGAAACCGAGGCGAACTCCCCGGTGATGGACTACCTCGGCGGTGGCCCCTTGGGCATCACCGAACTGCTGTTCCGGGCCGCGACGGTGCCGACATATCTGCGCGATGACTGGGCACGGGATTGGGGCGCGTTACAACGGCTGACGCTGCTCGATCCGTCGGCCCGTCCGGCCCGACTGGATCTGGGCTACGTCACCCGCAGCGGGTTGTGGAGTCCCGGGCCGCTGCGGCCGGCCTAGCCCCCCGCCTTCGCCCCACCCCGCGAGCAGACGCAAAATCCTCCCGACACGCCGGTGCGGGGCGACACTTTGCGTCTGCTCGCGGGGGGAACGGTGAGCCCGTCGCCTAACATCGACGCTCGTGCGCAGCCAGCGAGTGCAGTCCAACCGGATGGCTCGCCTCGTCGCCATATTCGCCGGCCTGGCGGGCATCCTTTTGTGCGGACTGACCCCACTGCTGCCGGTCACCCAGACCACCGCGACGATCCTGTGGCCCCAGGGCGGGACGTCCGGGAACGCGATCGGCAACATCACCGCGCCGCTGGTCTCCGGTGCCCCGGCCTCGCTCGAGGCGACAATCCCCTGTTCAGCGATAGCCACATTGCCGGAACGCGGTGGGTTGGTGTTCGCCACCAACCCGGCCAGCGGCATCGACGCCACCCGCAACGGCTTGTTCGTGCGGGCCAACACCGACTCGGTGATCGTGGCGTTCCGGGACACCGTGGCCGCGGTGGCCCCCCGCGAGGCGGTGGATTCCGGGGCGTGTACCGAGTTGCGGGTGTGGGCCAACCCGGTGGTGGCGGGCGCGGACTTCGTCGGCATCCCGGGCGCGGCCGGCACCCTGCCGCCCGACAAGAAGCCGCAGGTGACGGGGGTATTCACCGAACTCAAAGGCCCGTTGGTCGCGGGCTTGTCGGCCCGGATCGACGTCGACACCCGGTTCATCACCCGACCCACCCCGGTCAAGATCGCCGCGATGGTGATCGGCGTGCTGTCGGTGATCGCCTCGATCGTCGCGCTGGCGGTGCTCGACCGCGGATGGAGCGTCCGGCGGCTCGCAGGGTTTGGCCGACGCCGTTGGCGGCACTGGCCGGTGGACGTAGGGGTGATCGGCACCCTGCTGGTGTGGCACGTCATCGGAGCCATTTCCTCCGACGACGGCTACAACGTCACTATGGCCCGGATCTCCGACGAGGCCGGGTACACCCCCAACTACTTCCGCTACTTCGGGACCACCGAGGCACCCTTCGACTGGTACCAGTCGGTGCTGGCCCGCCTGGCCGCGGTCAGCGCCGACAGTGTCTGGATGCGGTTGCCCGCGCTGGCCGCCGGCATCGGCAGCTGGCTGATCATCAGCCACGCGGTGCTGCCCAGACTGAGTTCGGCCCGCGGCGGGCTGGCCGGCAACCGGATCGCGGTCGCCACCGCCGGAGCTCTGTTTCTGGCGGCATGGTTGCCCTTCAACAACGGCCTTCGACCTGAGCCGCTGATCGCCTTCGGTGTGCTTGTGGTGTGGATGCTGGTGGAGCGCACCATCGCCACCCGCCGACTGGCTCCGACCGCGCTGGCGATCGTCGTCGCGGTGTTCTGCGTGACGCTGGCCCCGCAGGGGTTGATGGCTCTGGCCCCGCTGCTGGTGGGGGCGCGCACCATCGTCGGCATCATCGGGCTGCGCCGGCCGCGTGACGGGGTGCTGGCCCCGATCGCCGCCCTCCTCGCGGCCCTGTCGGTGTTCTTCGTGGTGGTATTCCGCGACCAGACCCTGGCGACAGTCGCGGAGTCGATTCGCATCAAATATGTTGTCGGCCCGACGATCCCGTGGTACCAGGATTTCCTGCGGTACTACTTCCTGACCGTCGAGGAGCAGGCGGAGGCATCGCTGACCCGCCGGTTCGCCGTGCTGGTGATGTTGTTATGCCTGTTCGGGATGCTGGTCACCCTGCTGCGCAAGGGCCGCGTCCCTGGGTTGGCGCACGGACCGGTGTGGCGGCTCATCGGCAGCACCGCGGTGGGCTTGCTGCTGCTGACCTTCACGCCGACCAAGTGGGCCGTGCAGTTCGGGGCATTCGCCGGATTGGCTGCGGCACTGGGCGCGGTGACGGCGTACGCGTTCTCCACCATCGGACTGCACAGCCGCCGGAACCTGGCCCTGTATGTCACCGCCCTGTTGTTCGTGGTGGCGTGGGCGACGTCGGGCATCAACGGGTGGTTCGACGTCGGCAACTACGGGGTGCCCTGGTATGACCGCCCGCCGGTCCTGCTGCACCGCCCGGTCACGTCAATGTTCCTGATACTGGCCATGATCACCGCGTTGATCGCCGGCTGGTTGCACTTCCGGATCGACTACGCCGGCCACACCGAGGTGGCCGACACCCGCCGTAACCGACTGCTTGCCGCGACACCGTTGCTGGCGATCTCGCTGGTGATGGTGCTGCTGTCAGTCGGGTCGATGGCCAAGGGCCTTGTCCAGCGCTATCCCGCCTACACCACCGCCAAGGCGAACCTGGCGGCGCTGAAGTCGGGGCTGTCGAAGACCAGTTGCGCGATGGCCGATGAAGTTCTCGTCGAGGCCGACACCAACGCCGGAATGCTCACACCCGCCCCCGGCCAGCGCTGGGGCAAGTACGGCCCACTGGGCGGCGAGAACCCAATCGGGTTCACCCCCAATGGAGTCAGCGACAACCTCGACCCGGTCGCCCCGTTCATCGCCAACCCGGGCACCATCAACTCCGACGGCTCACCGAACAAGGCGAGCTTCGGGATCGGCTTCTCCGGCGGCACCGGCGGTGGTTACGGCCCGGTCGGGGTGAACGGGTCACGGGTGTTCCTGCCCTTCGGCCTCGACCCGAAGACCACCCCGGTGATGGGCAGCTACAAGCAGAACACCCTGGCAGCCAAGGCCACCTCCGCGTGGTATGAGTTGCCGCCCCGCTCACCGGAGCGCCCCCTGATCACCGTCGCCGCGGCGGGGGCGATTTGGTACTACGACGACGAGGGCGAGTTCCACTACGGGCAGTCCCTGAAGTTGCAGTGGGGGGTGCGGGGCTCGGACGGGAAGTTCACCGCCCTGGACAAGATGTATCCGATCGACACCCAGGAGCAATTGGCCTGGCGCAACCTGCGTTTCCCCCTGTCCGAGGCGCCGCCGGAGGCCAACGTGGCGCGCATCGTCGCCGACGATCCGAACCTGTCCAACGAGCAGTGGTTCGGGTTCACCCCGCCGCGGGCGCCGATTCTGCAGACCGCTCAGGAGTACATCGGCAGTCAGACGCCGGTGCTGATGGACATCGCCAGCGCCGCACACTTCCCCTGCCAACGACCGTTCGCCGAACGCCTCGGCATCGCCGAGGTGCCGCAATACCGGATCCGACCCAACCTCAAACAGGTTGTCGTGTCGTCGAACATGTGGCAGACCGCCCGCGCAGGTGGCCCGTTCCTGTTCATCCAAGCGCTACTAAGCACCACGACGGTTCCGACCTATCTGCGCGACGACTGGTACCGCGACTGGGGCGAGATCGAACGGTACGTCCGACGGGTACCGGCCGGACTTTCGCCCAACGCCGTCGTCGAGGAAGGCTCCATGCGGGTGTTCGGGTGGAGCCGCAACGGACCGATTCGAGCCCTGCCATGAATCGGATACCGACATGACACAGGTTCTGAGAGACAACGTCCGCGCCGCCGCCGACGAGGTGAAGGTGACGCGGATGGTCGCCACCATCGCGGGGTTGCTGGGCTTCGTCCTTGCGGTGCTGACCCCGCTGTTGCCGGTGGTCCAGACCACGGCGACGTTGAACTGGCCGCAGAACGGTCAGCTCAATAACGTTACCGCGCCGCTGATTTCACTGACTCCGGTCTCGATGGATGCCACGGTGCCCTGCGACGTGATCCGGGGCATGCCGGCCAAGGGCGGGATGGTGCTCGGCCTCGCTCCCCAGAAGGCGAAGGACGCCAGCCTGAATTCACTGTTCGTGACGGTGGATTCGGAACGGGTCGACGTAACCGACCGCAATGTGGTAGTCGCCAGTGTGCCGCGGTCAAAGGTCGAAGCGCCCAGCTGCCAGCGGATTGACATCACGTCCACCGAGGACGGGACTTTCGCGACCTTCATCGGGGTGCCGCCCGATCCGGAGAATGAAGCCGAGCAGGACGAGGATTCCCCGCAGACCGGCTATGACGATCTGCGCAGCGGGTTCAAGGACCCCAACCTGCGACCGGCGATCGTCGGGGTGTTCACCGACCTGACCGGACCGGCCCCGCCGGGGCTTTCAGTGTCGGCCACCATCGACACCCGGTTCACCACCCGCCCAACGGCGTTGAAGTTGGCGGCGATGCTGCTGGCGATGGCATCCACTGTGGTGGCGGTGTTGGCGCTATGGCGCTTGGACCGACTCGACGGTCACCGGATGCAACGAATCATCCCGACCCGTTGGCGGACCTTGACCTCGGTGGACGTCACCGTGGTGCTGGCCTTCCTGGTCTGGTATGTCATCGGCGCCAATTCCTCCGACGATGGCTACATCCTCGGCATGGCCCGAGTCGCCGACCAGGCCGGCTACATGTCGAACTACTTCCGCTGGTTCGGGGTGTCGGAAGACCCGTTCGGCTGGTACTACAACGTGCTCGCCCTGATGACCCACGTGAGTACCGCGAGCATCTGGATCCGGTTGCCGGATCTGGTGTGCGCGTTGATCTGCTGGCTGCTGCTGTCCCGCGAGGTGCTGCCCCGGTTGGGGCCCGCGGTCGCGGCCAGTCGGCCGGCGTTGTGGGCGGCGGGCCTGGTGCTACTGGCGGCGTGGATGCCGTTCGACAACGGTCTGCGCCCGGAGGGTCAGATCACCACCGGCGCTCTGATCACTTACGTTCTCATCGAACGGGCCATCACCACGGGCCGATTGACCCCTGCGGCACTGGCCATCATCACCGCGGCGTTCACCCTCGGCATTCAACCGACCGGCCTGATCGCCGTCGCCGCCCTGATCGCCGGCGGCAGGCCGATCCTGCGGATCCTGATGCGCCGCCGCGCCGTCGTCGGCACCTGGCCGCTGGTGGCCCCCCTGCTGGCGGCTGGAACCGTCATCCTAACGGTGGTATTTGCCGACCAGACTCTGGCGACCGTGCTCGAGGCCACCCGGATTCGCACCGAGATCGGCCCCAGCCAGGAGTGGTACACCGAGAACCTTCGCTACTTCTACCTGATCCTGCCGACCGTGGACGGCTCGCTGTCACGACGCTTCGGCTTCCTGATCACCGCACTGTCGCTGTTCATTTCGATGTTCATCATGTTGCGCCGTAAGCGTGTTCCCGGTGTAGCCCGCGGCCCGGCCTGGCGGTTGATGGGCGTCATCTTCGCGACGATGTTCACCCTGATGTTCACCCCCACCAAGTGGGTGCACCACTTCGGGTTGTTCGCCGCCGTCGGCGCTGCGGTGGCCGCACTGGCCACCGTGCTGGTCTCGCCGACTGTACTGCGGTGGTCGCGCAACCGGATGACCGTCGTCACCGCCGTGCTGTTCCTGCTCGCGCTGACCTTCGCGAGCACCAACGGCTGGTGGTACGTGGCCAGTTACGGAATACCGTTCAACAATTCGATACCGGAGTTCGGCGGGATCACCGTCAGTTCAGTGTTGTTGGCGCTGGCAGTGCTGTCGGGGCTCTACACACTGTGGCTGCACATCACCAGCCGTCGCCACGGCGAAGGCCGGCTCACCCGGGCAATGACGACCGCTCCGATCCCAGTCGCGGCCGGGCTGATGGTCGTAGTGTTCTTCGCGTCGATGATCGCCGGCATGATCCGGCAGTACCCGACCTACTCCAACGGTTTGGCCAACGTGCGGGCATTGGCCGGCGGTTGCGGGCTGGCCGACAACGTGCTCGTCGAACCCGATGCCAATGCGGGGTTCCTGACCCCGCTGCCGGGAGATTACGGACCACTCGGCCCGCTGGGCGGCGACGACCCGATTGGCTTCGGGCCCAACGGCGTAGCGGACAAGATCGTCGCGGAGGCAATTCGGGTCAACAACCCCACGCCGGGCATCGACCACGACTGGGAGGGTCCGTTCAAACTCTCCAAGTCCGGGATCAACGGGTCCCGGATCCCGTTGCCCTACAAGCTCGATCCGGCCCGGGTTCCGGTTGCGGGCAGCTACGTCGACACTGGGCAGCAGGAGAGCCGGCTGACCTCCGCCTGGTATGAGCTACCAGCGCGCGCCGAGAGCCAACCGCTTGTGGTGGTGACCGCGGCGGGAACCATCGCGGGTACCAGTGTGATCAACGGATTCATCGACGGCCAGACCGTGGAGTTGGAGTACGGGCGGCCCGGCCCGGACGGCATCGAGCCGGTTGGGCGGGTGAAGCCGTATGACCTCGGCCCGGCGCCATCGTGGCGCAACCTTCGGTTCCCGCGCTCGGCGATTCCGGCCGACGCGACCGCGGTTCGGATTGTGGCCGAGGACAAGTCGCTGTCATTGGGCGACTGGGTTGCGGTCACCCCACCGCGGATCCCCGAGCTACGGACGGTGCAGGAGTACGTCGGATCCACGCAGCCGGTTCTGATGGACTGGGCGGTGGGCCTGGCTTTCCCGTGCCAGCAGCCGATGCTGCACTCCAACGGGGTGACGCAGGTGCCGAAGTTCCGGATCACTCCGGACTACCTGGCCAAGAAGAACGATACCGACAGCTGGCAGGACGGCCGCAACGGCGGCCTGCTGGGGATCAGCGATCTGCTGCTGCGGGCGCACGTGATGTCGACATACCTGTCCGACGACTGGGGTCGGGATTGGGGCTCTCTGCGCCAGTTCGACACCATTGTCGACGCGACGCCGGCCGAACTGGAGTTGGGTAGTGCCACCCGAAGTGGGCTGTGGTCGCCGGGACAGATCCGAATCAAGGCGTAGCGGCCCGGGGTATCCCCAGTCGCGGGTTCATCCACAGAGTGTCCGTCGGCCCCCGGCCCGAGTCGGTGGCGCGGCGTAGCGTTTCGCACATGAGTTCGATTCCGGGTTCGGCTGCAGCGGTCCTTGACCGACTGGAGGCCGCCGTGGCGGCGCTGGGCACCCTGGACTGGGACGCCCTGCCGGTCTCCGAGCTGCTCACCCATCTGGACCGGCTGGAAACCCTCCGCCGCCGGAGCACCGCCTGCACCTATGACGGGGCCGCGGCGGTGGACCGCCGCCAGGAGCAGGAACTGGGCGGGCGCAGCGCCCGCATCCTGGCCGACGTGCTGCGGATCAGCCCCGGTGGGGCCAAACGCCGCATCCACAGCGGCACCCAACTGGCCGGTCGCACCACCCTGACCGGCCAGCAGGTCCCACCCGAACTACCCGCCACCGCCCAGGCCTGGCACACCGGTGCCCTCGACACCGCGCATCTGCGCACCATCCAGACCTTCTTCCGCGACCTGCCCGACCATGTCGCCCCCACCGACGCCGCCGCCGCCGAGGCGTTCCTGGCCGAGCAGGCCGCGCTGCTGCGCCCCGACCAACTCGACAAACTCGCCGGGCAGCTGGCGCTGCGGCTTAACCCCGACGGCAACTTCTCCGACGCCGACCGGGCACGCAAACGCGGGTTCACCTGGTGCGGCGGGCAGGCCCCCGACGGGATGAGCACCGCCACACTGATCGCCACCCCCGAACTGCGCGCCATGCTCGAGGCCTGGATGGCCAAGTTCGCCGCCCCCGGGGTGTGCAACCCCGACGACCAAACCCCCACCCTTACCGGCCAACCCAGCCAGCAGATCATCGACCGCGACGCCCGCAGCCACCCCCAACGCCAACACGACGCCCTCGTCGCGTTGGTCCGCGGGCAACTCGGCAACCCCGCCCTCGGCGAGCATCGCGGCCTGCCGGTCACCGTGATCGTCTCGGCCACCCTCGACCAACTCCACACCGGCGCCGGGGTAGCCGTCACCGCCGGCGGCACCCTACTGCCGATACGCGATGTGATCCGGATGGCCAGCCACGCCTGGCACTACCTGGCGCTCTTCGACGACCACTCCCACCGGCCCCTGTATCTGGGCCGCACCCGCCGCATCGCCTCCCCCGACCAACGCCTCATCCTGCACAGCACCGACCGCGGCTGCAGCGCCCCGGGCTGTCACATGCCCGGCTACCTCACCGAAGTCCACCACGTCGAGGAATGGGCCGACGGCGGCCCGACCAACATCGACACCCTCACCTTCGCCTGCAAAGCCCACCACGCCCTGGTCAAACCCGGCGGCTGGCGAACCCGCAAACTCAAAGACGGCACCACCCAATGGCTCCCACCACCACAGCTGCCCCTACCCGGCGGCACCAACACCTACCACCACCCCGAAAACATGCTGCCTGACGACAGCGGCGGGGCGCGCAGGTTCACGGCCTGATCTCGGTGCGCTCGGGGCGTGGGAGACTGGCCAAGTGACCGTCCGGGAGACGATACGGGCTTCGCTGAACCTGCTGAGCCACCGTGACCGTCGTCTGCTTGGCGCGGCCACCGTCCTGCAGATGACGACCGCACTCCTGGACTTCATCGGCGTTGCTCTCATCGGTCTGGCCGGAACCCTGTCCTTCTCTATGGTCGCCAGCCAGCCACCACCGGCGTTTGTCACCAGACTTGCCTCGGCGGTCGGTCTCGGGACGCTCTCCGAGGGAGCATTACTGGCGACGTTTGCCGGTGTCGCCGCCGGGTTTCTGCTCACCAAGAGCTTTGTGTCTCCGTTGCTGTTGGCTCGAGTCTTCCGGTTTCTTGCCAGGCGTGAGGCCATGGTGTCGGCCCGACTTGCCCAGGAGTTGCTCGCCCGGCCGCTCAGCTTTGTTCAGCAACGGTCCACCCAGGAGACCGCCCGCGCTCTCATTAGGGGCGTTCGCAATGCGATCGGAGTCGTCCTAGGACAGATGGTCGTCGGCCTCTCCGAGTTGGCCTTGCTTGCAGCCTTGGCAGTACCACTGCTTCTGATCAACCCAGTCGTCACAGTCGGAGCGATCGCATTCTTCGGAACGCTTACCTGGGCAACGCATCGCGTGTTATCCACCCGTGCAGGCAGATTAGGCTCTCAACAGTCTCGGATGGATGATCTGGTCAGCCTGCGGATGATCCAGGAGGCACTCGGTGCCTACCGGGAGATCACGGTATCGGATCGACGCTCCTACTACGTCGGTCGGCTGAAAAGCCTCCGTGACCGATCAGCGGAGGCTGCAGTGGGTGCCCGAGTGATCGCGATGCTGCCGAAGTACCTATCCGAAGCTGGATTGGTTGTGGGCGCCCTGGCACTGGCCGCCGTACTGTTCAGCACCCAGCCGCTTCAAGTCGCCGCGGGGACATTCGCGGTATTCCTCGCCGCTGCCACGCGGGTAGTACCGGCACTGCTTCGCGTGCAAAGCGCCGCCCTGGCCATCAGAGCTGCAGAAGGTGCGGCCGAGCCTGCGTTCAGCCTCGCCGAGGATCTGGGTTATCGACCCAATGGTCGTGCCGATAACCACTCCGCTACAAGGGCCTTAACCGCGTTGGGCCATCAGGACTTCAGTCCGAGTATCCAGGTACGCAACGTCGGCTATGCCTACTCCACCGAGGGTAGACCGGCGCTAATTGGCATCAACCTCGCGGTCCCAGTCGGCCAAACCATTGCTCTGGTCGGACGCAGCGGCGCGGGCAAGTCGACTTTGGCCGATGTGATCCTCGGGGTGCTCCAGCCCACCACTGGCGAAGTTCGGTTGGGAGGTATCCCTCCCGGCGATGCCCTGTCGCGTTGGCCCGGCGCGGTTGCCTACGTACCGCAGACGGTGATGATGATCGAAGCGTCAGTGCGCGCCAACGTAGCGCTGGGCATCCCAGAGGAACTCGTCGACGATGACGCGGTGTGGGAAGCTCTCGGCCGCGCTCAACTGGCAGGCTTTCTGCGCACACAGCCGGCGGGCCTCGATACGCCGGTCGGCGAGCGGGGGCTGAGGCTCAGCGGCGGGCAGCGCCAGCGACTCGGCATCGCCAGGGCACTTCTTACCCGTCCGCGCCTGCTCGTGCTTGACGAGGCGACCAGCGCCCTCGACGCTGAAACCGAGCAGGCGATCACCGCAATACTTGACGATCTCGATGAGGACGTGACGGTGGTGATCATTGCCCACCGACTCTCGACGGTCAGGCACGCTGACCTTGTCGTCTATCTCGAAGACGGCAGCATAGTGTCGACCGGCACCTTTGAGGAGATGTGCGCGCAGGTCCCTGCCCTCTACCGCCAAGCGGGATTGATGGGACTTTCGGGATCAGCGGCAACCGATCAGCCAGCCAAGCGGCATTGGGATGCGGATCGGCTCTGACACGACTACAGCCCCGCCTCCACCGGCTGGGGCGCCGGCTCGACCGTCATGATGGGTGCACCAGCGGCGATCTCACCGCCGGCCACCACGTCCAGCGCCCCGTACTTCTTGGCATTCAGCACGATGATCGGGGTGATCAGCGGGTAGCCGGCATCCTGGATGACCTTGCGGTCGAAGGTCACCAGCGGCGTTCCCGCGCTGACCTTTTGGCCCTTCTCGACCTTCACGTCGAATCCCTCGCCCTTGAGTTTGACCGTGTCGATCCCAATGTGGATGAGGACCTCCACTCCGGTGTCGAGCAGGATCCCGAAGGCGTGGCCGGTCGGTTGGGCGGCGATCACGGTGCCCGCCCCGGGCGAGTAGGCGGTATCGCCGGACGGCTCGACCGCAACACCCGGACCCATGATGCCCTTGCCGAACACCGGATCCGGGACATCGCTGAGCGCAACTACGGTGCCCGCCAAGGGCGAGACGATCTCGGTGGTCACACCCTTGTCGCCGGCCTCCTTGGTCGCCGCAGCGGCGACAAGGGTGCCGGGACTCGCGTCACCCATCGGACCTTCCAAATCGGCGACCGTCACGCCGGCGGCAGCCGCCGCGGCCGCCTGCTCGGGTGTGCGGTAGCCGGACAGGATCACCAGGATCATCGAGGTCAGGAAGGCCGCGAGGATCGCCACCGCGTACAGACCCATGTTGCTGAATGCTGGGATGGTCAGCAGCGAGGTGAACACGAACGCCTGCGTGGTCACGCCACCGCCGAGACCGATAATGACGCCGCCGACCAGGCAGCCGACCAGCATTCGTGGATAAATCCGCTTGAACCGCAAATGGATTCCGTACAGCGACGGTTCGGAGATTCCGCCGAGCAGACCAGCCGCCAAGCCGCCCATGGCGGTCTGGCGCATCTGCTTGTCGCGCTCACGCCAGGCCAGGAACAGCACACCCGCAGTGGCTCCGAAGCACGCAAAGTTCCATGCGCCCATCGGACCCTGGATGAAGTCGTAACCCAACGTCTGGATATTCACCAGCATGATCGCGTTGATCGGCCAGTGCAGACCCAGCGGGACCATGAACGGGTAGGCCAGCGGGATCAGAATCGCGAAGATCAGCGGCGAGAAGTCGTTGACGGACTTGAGGAATCCGCCCAGGGCGGCACCGGTGTAGACGCCGATCGGACCGATCAGGAACGCCGTCAGCGGGATCATGATCAGCATCGACACGAACGGCACGAAGATCAACTGCACGTTTTCCGGGATGACCCGTTTCAAGAACTTGTACAACACCCCCAGTACCGCCGCCATCAACAATGGCGGGAACACCTGCGAGCTGTAGTTGAAGATCGTCAGCGGCAGACCGAACACCTGCACGACGTCGACCTGGGAGCCGAATACGGTCTTGGGTTCGGTGAAGTCTTTCAGCGCAGCGAATCCGGGCAGCATGACCACCGCCATGATGGCGAAGCCGACCCAGGGATCGGCTCCGAGTTTCTTCGCGGCGTTGTAGGCCACCATCAGCGGTAGGAACACGAAAACGCCCTGCCAGCACAGGTTGAGGAACTGCCAGGTAGGCGACAACTGGCTGGCCTCTCGGGGATCGGCCCAGTTGGGGATCACGTTGAGCGTGCTCATCAACGCCATGAAGGTGATGAACAACGACGCGCCCAACAGCGCACCGAGGATCGGCCGGAAAGAGTCAGAGAGGAACTCGAAAAATGAGTCCAGCCAGGCGAACTTGCCGCGGGGTCCCTTGGCGCGCGCGGCGGCTTTGATCGCAGCGGCGTCGTCCCCGCCAGCGCCACCGCCCATTCCAGGCAGGGCTTTGATCTGGTTGTAGACCGTCTGCACACCGCCGCCGATCACCACCTGGTAGCGGTTGCCGGCCTGCGGGACCGCGCCCATCACCCCGGATACCGACTCCAGCGCGGACTGGTCGACCCCGGAGGCATCGTGGAGCGTGAACCGCAACCGGGTAGCACAATGCGACAGGCTCTCGATGTTCCCGGCGCCGCCCAGTTTGGCGACGATGTCTGCTGCCGTATCCGACATAAGTTCCAACCCTCCGCGACGCGCCTCAACCCGGTCCAGGCCGAGGTGAATGGATGGTATCGACGTTGCGGACCGACTGGATCCGAATCGCGGTGCAATCGTCGGATTACGGCGCCGCCGGGGACTCGTCCGGGGGACCGGGGGCAGGTGCTGCGTCGGGCTGGGAGGCCGCCGATCGCAGCCGTTCCGGCTGCGGGGACCACACCGTTTCGATGGTGGCCGGATCGACCCCGGCGGGATCCATTCCGGCCGGGGTGGTCCGGGCGCAGTAGGCCGGCGCTCCGGTTTCGGTGACCGCTGCGGCGCCGAGGACGGCGCAGTCCGCGCCGAGGACCACGACCGGCAGATCCATGCGGGCGGCGACGGCGGGCGGCGGCGGGGTGGACGTCGCCCCGGGTCCCGTCCCGGGTCGTCCGGGCGTCCCAGCTGACGTCCCGGGCGACGACCCCGGCGGCGGAGTGGATGACGAGTCCGTCGTACTGCTGGGCCGCCCGGCCAGGAGAGCGGCCACGCCGAGTGCCCCCAGTAGCACCAGCGCACCCGCACCCGCTGCGAGCCAACGGCGGGCGGTTGCCCGCTGCGGGTGCGCGGTCGCTGCGTCTGCTGGACCGAGGGCTTGCCGCATCGCCGCGGCGAAGTCACGGCAGCGGGGATAGCGGTCGTCGGGCTTCTTGGCCAGCGCCTTGGCGAACACCGGTACGAACGCGGCCAGGTCGGGCCGGTACTTTCCGACCGCGGGAGGGGCGGAGCTGATGTGCTGCCCGATGACAACGGCCGGGTTGCTGTCGGTGAACGGGGCGGCGCCGGTAATCAGGTGGTAGGCGGTCGCGGCCAGCGCGTACTGGTCGGCGCGTCCGTCGATCTGCTGACCGGTCAGCTGTTCCGGCGGGGCATAGGTGACGGTTCCGACCGTCACCTCGGTGCCGGTGAGATCGCTCGGCTGGCCAACCCAGCGGGCAACACCGAAGTCGGCCAACATGATTCGGTCGAAGGACGCCCCGTTCGGCGTGCCCTCATCCGCGTCCAGTCGGCCCAGCAGGATATTGGCCGGTTTGATGTCGCGGTGCAGCACATCGCGGCTGTGTGCGAAGTCAAGGGCCTCGGCGACCGCCTCAACGATCCGGACCACTTGCTCGGCCGGGATTCCGGTGCGGTACGTCTCCGTCATCAGCCGGTAGGCATCGGTACCGTCGACGAACTCCATGGCGATCCACAGTCGGCCGTCGCACTCGCCACGGTCATAGATCGTCACGATGTTGGGGTGACGCAACGTCGCCACCATCTCGGCTTCCTGGTTGAAGCGCTGGCGGTACTCGGCGTCGTCGCTGACCGCCGTGCCGAGCACTTTAAGTGCGTCACGGCGGGGCAGCCGAGGGTGTTCGGCCAGATAGACCTCGCCCATACCCCCTGAGCCGAGGACACCGAGGATGGTGTAGCCGGCGAAAAGCTGTCCGTCAGCGAGTGGCACGGGGAAACCCTCGGCGCAACCAGAAACCGTGCCGCTAGGCGGGGACGGCGGCCTTCAGTGCGTCTAGGGCTCCGGCGCTGAGCCGGGCGAGTTCCTCGACTTCCTCGCCGGTGAGCGCGGCCTCGAGCAGTTCGGCCATCCGATTGTTGGTGGCCTCTTCGACCTCGTCGTAGCGGCCCTTTTTGCCGGCGCCGTCGGCGAATGGCTCGGGCCAGCCGAACATCCGGGTGTAGTCGTGGCCGCCGTGCAGCATGTGGGCTTCGACCGGGGTGATGTCGGACAGGCTCAACGCGCTGAAGTGCACGTCGCCACGCAGTTCCCGAAGCACAAACATCACCTGAAACGCGCGGGCGGGAGCATCAGCAGCCAGCGGCATGGCGCTCCAGCCGGCGAACATCGGCAACGCGCCGGTGGGTGCGCTGGCGATGACCTTCTCGCCCAACTCCGCGATCCGGGCAGGCCCCTGCGCCCCGGCCAGATACTTCCGGCCGAAATCGGCGACCTGATCCCAGTACACCTGCGCCGCGCCGGCCGCGCCCCGCACCGCCACACCTTCGTCCCACATGGCGGCGGTGAAGTTGGGCTCGAAAATGGAGAACACCGATGCCACGGTGCGGCCGTTCGCGTCGCCGAGAACGCCGCCTCGGCCGGCGACGTAGCCGGCCAGCGGGTTGGTGTAACCTGCGGCGACGCTGCCCGCGAGGGTCTCCGGGTGCAACATGAAAACGCCGATCGCCTCTCCCATCGAGGCGCCGATGGTGGCAGTCGCTTCCGACAGTGCGTGCTTCATGTGCATCTCCTGGCTAAATCGGGATCAGACCGTGCTTGCGCTGGACGCGCTGAATCTGCTTGTCCCGCAACAACCGCATCGACTTGCGCAGCAGCAGTCGGGTCTGGTGTGGTTCGACGACCGCGTCGATGAAGCCTCGCTCGGCGGCGATGTAGGGGATCGCCATGTTGAGGTTGTACCCCTCGATGAAGTCCGCCCGGATCTTCTGGACCTCCGGGGCGGTGGGGTCGGGGAACCGCTTGACGAGCAGTTGGGCGGCGCCCTCGGCGCCGATCACGGCGATCCGGGCGGTGGGCCAGGCGAAGTTGAGGTCGGCGGTCAACTGTTTGGACCCCATCACCGCGTATGCCCCACCGTAGGACTTGCGGATGGTCAACGTGACCTTCGGGACATCGGCCTCCACGACGGCGTAGAGAAAACGGCCGCCCCGCTTGATGATTCCGTTCTTCTCCTGCTCCACACCGGGTAGGAAGCCGGGCGTGTCGACGACGAACACCAGTGGAGTGTTGAAGGAGTCACAGAACCGGACGAACCGGGCGGCCTTGTCGGAGGCCTCGTTGTCGATGGCGCCGGACATGTGCATCGGTTGGTTGGCGATCACCCCGACCGGTCGGCCGTCGACGCGCGCGAACCCGGTGATGATGGCCTGGCCGGCTTGGGCGGCGACGTCGAGGAAGTCGCCGTCGTCGAAGATCCGGATCAGGATCTCGTGCATGTCGTAGGCGGTGTTGTCGGCGTCCGGCACGATGCTGTCCAGTTCCAGATCGTGTGGGGTGATCTCCGGTTCCAGTCCCGGGTTGATCACCGGTGCGTCGTCAAAGGTGTTGGGCGGCAGGAAATCCAGGAAATCGCGGACGTAGGCGAAGGCGGCTTTCTCGGAGTCGACGACCTGGTGGATGTTGCCGTAGCGAGCCTGGTAGTCCGCGCCGCCGAGTTCATCGAGGCTGACGTCCTCGCCGGTGACATCCTTGATGACGTCCGGGCCGGTGACGAACATGTAGCCCTGATCGCGCACCGCGACAACCAGGTCGGTCTGGATGGGTGAGTACACCGCGCCGCCGGCGCACTTGCCCAGGATGATCGAGATCTGCGGCACGATGCCGGACAGCAGTTCGTGGCGGCGGCCCAGTTCGGCGTACCAGGCCAGTGAGGTGACGGCGTCCTGGATGCGGGCGCCGCCGGAGTCGTTGATACCGACGATCGGGCAGCCGACCATGGCCACCCACTCCATGAGTTTGGCCACCTTGCGGCCGAACATCTCCCCCACCGATCCGCCGAACACGGTCTGGTCATGGGAGAACACCCCGACGGGGCGGCCGTTGATGGTTCCGTGGCCGCAGACCACCCCGTCGCCGTAGAGGGCGTTCGGGTCGCCGGGGGTGCGCGCCAACGCGCCGATCTCCAGGAAGCTGCCCGGGTCGAGCAGTTCGTGGATGCGGGCCCGAGCGCTGGGAATGCCCCGTTTGTCGCGTTTGGCGGCGGCGGCCTCACCGCCGGGTTCCTTGGCCAGTTGCAGCTTTTGGCGCAGTTCGGCCAGCAATTCGGCGGTGGACTTGTTGGTCAATGGGCGGCCTCACTCTGGATGCGGTTGATCGCTTCGCTCATATGCGCACCGACCTTGGCAATGTACGGCTCGTCGATGGCCTGGATGTGCTCGCCCCCGATCGGCACCACCTCGAGGTCGGTGACGAACTCGCCCCACCCGCCGTCGGGTCTGCGGGTGGCGTAGCGCGGTTCGAACATGATGGCGTCGTCGTGGTAGCGGTCGGCCATGTACAGCGTCACGTGCCCGTCGTAGGGCTCGATCTTGGCGGTGTCGATGGCGCGGTTGTCCAGATACGACGTGCGCTGATGTTCGATGACCCCGCCGGGGATGTTGACCCCGCTGGCCTTGACCGCGTCGAGGACGAAACGGACCTGGCCGTCGTCGTCGAGAACCTCGAGTTGCTCGTAGGGGATCGCCGGGATCTCGACGTTGAAGGTCCGCTGGGCGAACAGCGCGTAGCGGTCCCAGCGTGCCCGGATCTCCTCCTTGGTCTGCGGGATGTCCTCCCCGGCGCGCACCGTGTCGATCAGACCGACGAACCGCACGTCCGCGCCGGCCTTGCGCAGCCCGATCGCGCTGGCGTAGGCCAGCACCCCGCCGAGGGACCAGCCGGCCAGGATGAACGGGCCGTTCGGGTTCATCTCCAACAGCTTCGGCACGTATTCGGCGGCGCGTTCCTCGATGGAACCTTCTACCCGTTCGAACCCGTACATCGGGGTGTCGGCGGGCAGCCGCTTGAGCAGAGGTTCGTAGACCACCGTCGACCCGCCGGCCGGGTGGAAGACAAACACCGGAATCCGGTCGGAGCCTTCCGGGCGGGCACGCAGGGTCCGCACGAACCCGTCGAGTTCGCCGGACTCCAGATGGCCGCGGACGGTGGTCGCCAATTCCTCGATGGTCGCCGCGGCGCGGACGTCCTCGACGGTGATGGTGCCTTCGCAGCGTTCGGTCAGTCGCTCGGCGATCTTGGCCGCGGTGGCGTCGTCGACCTTGGGCAGTTCGTTGAAGATGCCGCCGGGGGACTTCCCGGTGACGATCGCCCAGGTGGCGAAGGTGACCCGTTCGGCGGCTTCCCGCGGCGGGACGTCGGTGCCGAGGGCGTCGATGACGGCCTGCTGGGTGAGGACCTTCGCGGCGGCGCCGGCCGGGGTGTTGGCCGGTTCGGCTGGGGAATTCGCTCCCGGTCCCGCCGGGTTGGTGGGCGGGGGCGGCGGCGGGATGCCCGGGCCCGCCGGGTCGGTGGGCGGGGGCGGCACAGCGTCGGTGGGCGGCGGCGGGATGTGCGCCTCCGGGTGCTTGGCGGCCAACTTTTCCGCCAACGCCTCCGGGATCTCCCCGGCGGCCAGTTTGGCCTGTTCGGCGGCGATCTCCTCAGCCGTCATACCCTTCTGGTGCTCGGCCAGTTCGGCGACCTGCTCGCGGTTGTCGATCGCGTAGACGATCAACTGCTCGACGGCGTACAGGTTGGCGTCACGCACTGCGGTGAGCTGGATGGGCGGCAGGTCGAAGTCGTACTCGACGCGGTTCTTGATCCGCACCGCCATCAGCGAGTCCAAGCCCAACTCGATCAGCGGCACCTCCCACGGCAGGTCCTCGGGCTCGTAACCCATGGCGCTGCCGACGATCAGGCCGAGGCGGTCGTGCACGGTCTCCGGGCCGTCCGGAGTCCACTTGCCCAATTGGGCGGCAACCCCGGCGCCGGCGGCGAGGTTGTCATGCAGGATGTCCGCGTCGGGTTGCTCCTCAACGGTCTCCGGCTCAGCCGACAGCGGCTGCGCCACAGCTACTCCGGTGGCCACAGCTGCCGGCAAGGCCGATTGCGCACCCGACCGGCTCACGATGGCGTCGTAGACCAATGTGAACGACTCGTCGATTCGGGCGTGCACCTGCACCGAGGCACCACCGGGGTGACGGGTCAGGGTGGTCACCAGGCGCGCGCCGGCACCCGGAACCGCCCGTTGCTCGGCGGCGGTGAGCACAGCATCCGGAAGGACCTGCACCGCAGCAGCTTTCACCAGCGCGGCCAGATCGGTGTTGCCGTCTCCGCCGTACTCCCAGACGTGCCGGCCATCAGGCATGGCGACGTGGGTGCCGGGGACCAGGGCGGAGCCGTCAGCGGAGAAGTGCGCGTTGAGCCAGTGCTCCTTGCGTTTGAACCGGGTCGGCGGGATATCGGCGTAATCGCCGGGACCACCGGCCGGGGAGAACAGCGTCCGGAAGTCCAAGTCGTGGCCGTAGACGTACAACTGTGCCATCGCCGCGACCACCGAGTCGACTTCGTCCTGCTTACGGGCCAGGGTGGGGATCAACTGGCCGTCGTGCAGACCGGCGGCAGCAGTGGTCAGGCCAACCTGCATGAGCGCCACCGGATTCGGTGCCAACTCCAGGAAAGTGGTGTGGCCGTTGTCGACGGCATTGCGGATGCCGTTGGTGAAGTAGACGCTGTGCCGCAGACCTTTCTTCCAGTAATCCACGTCGTGGATCGCCTCGCCCGGACGGATGTAGCCGCCCTCGTGCACGGTGGAGAAGTAGCCGATCTTCAGCGGTGTGGCAGCGATGCCCTGCAGTTCCGCGGCGAGTTCGCCGAGCAGTGGGTCCATCTGCTGGGTGTGGCTGGCGCCCTTGGTGGCGAACTTGCGGGCGAACTTGCCCTCTTTCTCGCAGCGTTCGATGATCGCGTCGACCTGCTCGGGCGGGCCGCCGATCACGGTCTGGGATGGGGCCGCATAGACGCACACCTCCAGACCGGGGAAGTCGGTGAAAACCTCGGTGATCTCCTCGGCGGAGTACTCCACCAAAGCCATCAACCGGATGTACTCACCGAACAGCATCGCCTCACCCTCGCCCATGAGATGGGAACGGGCGCAGATGGTTCGGGTTGCGTCGGCCAGCGACAAACCACCGGCGAAGTAGGCGGCGGCGGCCTCCCCGAGTGACTGTCCGACCACGGCGGCGGGTTTGGCACCGTGGTGCTTGAGGAGTTCACCGAGCGCGATCTGGATGGCGAAGATGACCAGTTGGACCACTTCGATGGGGTACTGGCAGGTCTCGTCGGTGTAGTCGATCGAGTCATCGAGAATCAACTCGAGGATGGAGTAGCCACGCTCGTCCTGAATCAGGCTGTCCACCTTGTTGATCCACTCAGCGAACACCTCATCGCGCAGATAGAGGCTCTTGCCCATTTTGCGGTGCTGGGCGCCGAACCCGGCCAGCACCCACACCGGTCCGTTGGTGACCGGTCCGTCGGCACTGAACGCCAACGGGGTCTGCTTGCCCTCGGCGATCGCCCGCAGGCCCTTGACGGCCTCATCGTGATCGTGAGCCATCACCACCGCGCGGGAGCGCCCGTGATTGCGCCGGGACAGCGACCGGCCGATGGACTCCAGCGAGGACGCCCGCCCCTGCGGGCTGTCGATCCAATCGGCCAACTCCGCGGCGGCAGCCCGCTTGCGTGAGGTCAGGAATCCCGAGACCGCAAGCGGCACAATCGGCGTGGTGGGTTCAGCGGCCTCGGCAGCGGCGAGTTCCTCGCGAGCTACCTCCAGCAGGCGCAGCGCCTCGTCGGTGAGACCGGGGAGTTCTGGTTCCTCGTCGTCCCGGCTCTCGCCGTAGAAGTCTGCGTCAGGCAGGCCGTCCCCGAGAGGCTCATCGACGAACTCCCCGTACTCGTCCATCCGCACCCCGCCGACGTACACGGCATCAGCCTCGGACAGCGGCGACTCCGAGGGCTCGGACTCCGGTTCGGGTTCAGGCTCGACCAGATCCTCGGGCAGTACCTCGCGCAGCACCAGGTGGGCGTTGGCACCGCCGAATCCGAACCCAGAAACCCCGGCGATGGCGTGCCCGCTGTAGCGGGGCCAGTCGGAGGCGGTATCGGCGACTTTCAACCGAACGTCATAGAAGTCGATATAGGGGTTGGGGCCGGAGTAGTTGATCGATGGCGGAATGATGTTGTGGCGCAGGGACAACGCCACCTTGGCCAGGCTGGCGGCACCGGCGGCCGATTCGAGATGCCCGACGTTGGACTTGACCGCGCCGAGCAGGGCGGGCTGATCGGCGGGGCGACCCCGGCCGACCACGCGACCGAGGGCGTCGGCCTCGATCGGGTCGCCGAGAATGGTGCCGGTGCCGTGCGCCTCGATGTAATCGACGGTGCGCGGGTTGATCCCGGCGTCACGGTAGGCCCGGCGCAACACGTCGGCCTGGGCGTCGGGGTTTGGCGCCAGCAGGCCGTTGGATCGGCCGTCGTGGTTGACCGCACTGCCGGCGATCACGGCGATGATGTCGTCGCCGTCGCGGCGGGCGTCGGCGAGGCGCTTGAGCACCAGCATGCCGCCGCCCTCGGAGCGGGCGTACCCGTCTGCATCGGCGGAGAACGACTTGATCCGACCGTCCGGTGCGAGCACACCGCCCACTTCGTCGAATCCGATCGTAACCGCCGGTGTGACAAGGGCATTGACGCCACCGGCCAGCACCACGTCAGCTTCCCCGGCGCGCAGCGCCTGCACACCGGAGTGCACGGCGACCAGCGAGGAAGAGCAGGCGGTGTCGACCGCCACCGACGGCCCGCGGAAGTCGTAGAAGTAGGACACCCGGTTGGCGATGATCGAACTGGCGGTGCCGGTGATGGCGTAGGGGTGCGCGGTGCGCGGGTCCATCATCGCCAGGTAGCTGTAGTCGTTGGTGGAACTGCCGACATAGACCCCGACACTCTGCCCCCGTAGCACCGATGCCGGGATGCGAGCGTTCTCCAGGGCCTCCCAGGTGAGTTCGAGAGCCATCCGCTGCTGCGGGTCGATGTTGTCGGCTTCCATTTTCGACAGGGCGAAGAACTCGGCGTCGAAACCCTTGATGTCGCTGAGGTATCCGCCGCGGGTACGGGCTTTGCGAATTCGGTCGGCCAGGCGTGGCTCGTCCATGAACTCCGACCAGCGACCCTCCGGCAGATCGGTGATGGCGTCGCGGCCCTCCAGCAGCGCCTGCCACATCGCCTCGGGGGTGTTCATATCGCCGGGGAAGCGGGTGGCCAGGCCCACGATGGCGATGTCGGCCACGTCGCGGGTTCGGGTCCAGTCCTCGACGTCGTCGGCGGTGTCGATCTCGGGCTCACCCTCGACGATCACCGTTGCCAGCGCCTCGATGGTCGGGTGCCGGAACGCGACGGTCGCCGTCAAGGTCACCCCGGTGAGATCTTCGATGTCGCTGGCCATCGCGACCGCATCCCGCGAGGACAGGCCCAGTTCGACCATCGGGACGGACTCGTCGATGGAATCCGCAGGCTGGCCGGTGGCGTTGGCCACCCAGTTGCGCAGCCACTCGCGCATTTCGTTCACCGTCATGTCGGTGCGGGGTGCGCTCAGTTCGTGCTCGGGAGCGATGACGATCTCGTCCGGCGATTCAGACATGGGTCCTTCGGGTGTCACGCCTCGTCAGGGAAGGCGTTGGCCACCTTCCCGGACCGCAGGCTGCCGTCCAGGTATGCCGACCGGCAGGCCCGCCGACCGATCTTGCCGCTGGAGGTACGCGGGATGGCCCCGGCGGGGGTCAACAGCACGTCGCGGACCGTGACGCCGTGGCGCACGGCGATGGCCGCGCGGATGGCGTCGGCGACCTGCCCGAGTTCCATCTTGTGCGCTCCGGCCGCCCGTTCGGCGACGATCACCAGTTGCTCGGAGGTGTCGCTCGGATCCCGCTTGAGGCCAGAGTGGGCGTCGGCGAACACCTCCTCGGGCAGCTGGTTGGCCGGAACCGAAAACGCCGCGGCGAATCCGGTGCGCACCGCCTTGGACGCCTCCTGGGCGGAGTACTCCAAGTCCTGCGGGTAGTGGTTGCGGCCGTCGATGATCACCAGGTCCTTGGTTCGGCCGGTGATGAAAAGCTCGCCGTCGTGGTAGGCGCCGAGGTCACCGGTGCGCACCCAGGTTGCGTCGTCGTTCGCGCCTTCGGCGTGCGACGGGGTGGTCCGCGACTTGAGGGTGTTCTGGAAGGTCGCGATGGTTTCCTCGGGCTTGTTCCAGTAGCCCGTGCCCATGTTGTTGCCGCTGATCCAGATCTCGCCGATCTGGCCGTCGGGAACCTCGCTGGCGGTCTCGTAGTCGACGATCACCGCCCACTCACCGACGCCGACCTTGCCGGCGCCGGCTTGGGCGACCGCCTTCGGGGAATCGTCGGGCACGGGCACGAACCGGCCGGCGTTGAGCGCGTCGCGATCGACGGAGATGATCTTCGGCTCCTCGGTGGACGGGGTCGTCGAGACGAAGAGTGTTGCCTCGGCTAATCCGTAGGACGGCTTGATCGCCTTGCGCGGGAAGCCGAATGGGCCGAAGGCGTTGTTGAACCGCTCGACGGTTGCCGCCGAGATCGGCTCGCTGCCGTTGAGGACGGCTTTGACGTTGGACAGGTCCAGCGGTTCCTCGCCTTCCTTGGGCAGACCGCGGGCCGCCGCGTGGTCGAAGGCGAAGTTCGGCGCCACCGAGATGGTGCCGCCGGTGTCGCCGGGCTGTCGGGCGATCTCACGCATCCAGCGAATCGGGCGACGCACGAAGGCCGCCGGCGTCATGAAGGTGAAGTAGTGGCCGATCAGCGATGGCAGCAGCGCGGTGACCAGACCCATATCGTGGAAGAACGGCAGCCAGGACACGCCCCGGTCGCCCTCCTCGCCCTCGAGGGCCTCGATCACCTGCACCACGTTGGTGGCCAGGTTCAGGTGGGTGATCTGCACACCGCTGGGAATCCGGGTTGAGCCGGAGGTGTACTGCAGATAGGCGATGGTGTCCTCATTGACGGTGTCGACGTGCTCCCAGGTGGCGCCGACCTCAACAGGCACGGCATCGACGGCGATGACGCGCGGACGTTCCTTGGCCGGGCGGGCGCGGAAGAACTTGCGGACGCCCTCGGCGGCCTCGGTGGTGGTCAGGATCGCCGACGGCTGGCAGTCATCGAGGACCGCGTGTAACCGGCCGACGTGCCCGGGCTCGGACGGGTCGAACAACGGCACCGCGATCCGCCCCGAGTACAGCGTGCCGAAGAAGGCGACCAGATATTCGAGGTTCTGCGGGCACAGGATCGCCACCCGGTCCCCCGGCTCGGTCACCTGTTGCAGGCGTGCGCCCAGAGCCCGGTTGCGCGCCCCGAAGTCGGCCCAGCGCAGTTCCCGGGCCACCCCGTCGCGTTCGGTGGAGAAGTCCAGGAACCGGTAGGCCAGCTTGTCGCCGCGGACTTTGGCCCAGCGTTCGACGTGTTTGACCAGGCTGGCGCCCTCCGGGAAGGTGATAAGTCCGTCCTTGATGAACGGGTTGTGGAAGGGCATATCACTTCTCCTGTCGAACGTGCGGCCCTAGTTGAACGCAAAATCGTCGCTGCGCTCCACCAATCGCCGACATGGCTCGAGCCTCACAGATCGTACCGGTGATCGGGCGGCCACAGTCATACCGGCCGGATCGTCGAATCCCGCCGAACCGCCCGTCGCTGAGGCCTTATTCTACTCTTATTGGCCTTAATTTAATCTTAATGTTAGGTGTTCGGCGGACCCGCGCCAAATCATCCGCCGGTTATCCGTGCGGTGGGCTGGGTGCGTTCTCTAGGACCCCGCGAGCCCAGTTCAGCGTCCAGACGGTGGCTGGTTGACCGTCCGCACTCCAGAACTGCGGCGTGGCGTACATCGCGTGAATGGGTTGACCGGCGCCACTGGTGAGGACCTCGAGGGTGCGCGGCAGGTTGCCGATGTTGAAGGCCGACTGCGGCGCCGAGCAGATCAGGTCGCCGGCCGCACAGATCTGGAATGTGCGATTGTTCAGCGCCCCGAAACCACCCGGTCGCTCGCCGCTCATCGTCAACCCGAGGGTGGACAGCGTCGGGACCTCCTTGAGGGTGATCTCGGCACCTTGCCCGGGGGCGTCGGGGCCGACGGACTGGCCCACCCCGGGTTGTCGGCGACCGTCGGCGATCAACGCGACCCCGAGAACCAGGTCTTCGTCCACTGGGCCGCGTCCGTTGCCGATGTCGCTGGCGAGGTCCCCGGCGATCACCGCACCCTGGGAGAAGCCGACCATCACATAACTGGTGAGCGGGCAGCGACTGTTCATCTCGGTCATCGCCCGCACCGTCGCCTGGGTGCCCTCGTTGCGGGAGTCGTTGTAGGACATCTGTTTGTCCGCTGACAGCGGGTTCCGGAACTGAGCGGTGTAGGGAACGGTGTAGACCTGTACCCGCTCCGGGCTGAACTGCTGCTGTAGCGGCCGAGTTACGTTGAGCAGCAATGCAATTGGGAACTGACCCGGATTCAGCGGATCGTCGGAGGGCGAGGACTCCCAGGTTCCCGGGATGGCGATCATCTGGACGTCGGGGCAACTGGCGTCCTGGAATGCCGGGCGGGGCTTCTTGCCCGGAATGGTTGTCGGCGGAACCGCCGACGGCGGCGTCGCGGTCGGCGGCGGCCCGGGGCGGCGGACGACGATCACGATGATGGCCACCACGAGTCCGACCACCAGTGCGACCGCCCCGGCGGCGATCAGCGCCAGGACGCGGTGCCGTCGACGGCGGTTGGCGGACTTGGTCGCCCTGGCAGATCCGGAAGTTCTGGACGATCTCGTTGATTTGGGCGCAGCGCCCCGGGCGGGGCGTCGGTTCGGATTCGGGTTGCTGCGGGTCATCTCAGCGGCGTCTTTGGTCGGCGTCTTCGGGCGTCGTGGGTCAGGTCAGCAGAGGTTCTTCGTGGCGATACCGATGTAGCTTCCGATAGTCGTGTCGACATCGAGATAGGCCACTTCCGGCGCCTGGCCGCCTCGGGAGGCGGCGATGTCGCTGCGCACCTTTGGGGCGACGGACTCCCACACCGCCTGGTCGCTCTGACCGGCCGCGCGGGCCTGGCAGACGTAGGCGCCGATACTCAAAGCGCGTAGATCGTTCGACGGGCGTACGCCGGCGGCCAGCAGGGCATCGAGGTAGCCGCGTTGGGACTCGGTCAGGTCGGGTTCGCCGGTCAGTTCGTCGGCCTCCGGAGAGGCCACGGCGTCGAAGGCGTCGCCGCGCGCGGACTGTTCTGCGGGCAGCGCGACGGTGCTGATCAAGTCACCACCGGGTGAGGAGCAACCGGCCAGCAACCACGCCGCGGGCGCCATGACGCCCACGACCAGCACCCGGTTTGGACTCAGGCCGAGGGGTCGGGGACGGGTGGTCGCCAGTTTGCTGGACGATCCGCTATCCGGACGGTGCACACCCCCACAGTACCGGTTCACCGGAGCTGCTCAGCCCGCCGGAGACTGCGGATCGTTCACGGCTCAGGACCGGGGTCGCTAACCCAGCGACGCCCCGATGTCGCCGGCGATGGCGCCCAGTTGTCCGGCCCAGCTGCCCCAATCGTGGCCGCCGCCGCCACCAAGATTGAAGTTGCCGTTGCCGCCGCGCTGCTGGCGATAGTGCGCGTAGAAGATGCGGCTGCTGCCCTGGGCGACGCCGCAGTCGCCGCCGCCCATCGCACCGGGGTCGCCGCAGGCGATCGCGGCCGGGCTGTACACCCACAACCGGGTGTTGTTGGCGATCAGCAACTTGACGTGGACGTTGGGATCGCGGAACTTCCAGCGGCCCAACTGCGGAGCACCCCACATGGCCTCAACGTTGCCGCCGCCGTTGTTGATGGCGGTGGAGATGACCCCGTTGGTCGCGGTGTCCGACGGGTTCAGGAAGCCCGAGAGGGACCCCGCGTAGCTGTAGCGGTCGGGATGGAAGGCCGCCATGGTGATCGCGGCGGTACCGCCCTGGGAGACACCGACGATGGCGTGCCGGCTGGGCGCCAGGCCCTTGTTGGCGGCCAGCCAGTTCGGCAGTTCGTCAGCCAGGAAGGTCTCCCACTGCTTGCTGCCGTCACGCTCCCAGTTGGTGTACATGCTGTAGGCGCCGCCGGCCGGGGCGACCACCGAAAGCCCGCTGCCGGCCAGCGTGTTCATCGCATTGCCCGCGGTCACCCAGTTGCTGACCTCCGGTCCGGCGTTGAACGCGTCGAGCAGGACGATGGCCCGCGGGCCGCCGGCCTGGAAGGCCACCGGGATGTTGCGGCCCATCGCCGCCGACGGCACCATCAGATACTCCGGGCCCGCGGCGGTGGCGGCCGGTGCCGTCGCGCCCCACAAACTCAGGCCCAGGATCGCGGCGCTGATAACCCGGAACAGTTTCACCAGACTGCTCATACCCACCTCACGTCGAATCGTTGCACCCCAAGGCTCGCTACCCCGGTAGTGAATCACACCGCCCATCCAGCGGCTTCGGGATTGCCCAGACATGGACCGGTAGCTTGCGCGCCGGGACGCCCGACGGCGACGAACCAGGTCAGGTCCGTCGCCGTCGGTCGCCAAGCGTTCCGGAGTGTGGGCGGCCGTCAGTTCGCCGGTTCGGCGGCGCTGGCCGAAGCCGGTTCGGCGGCCGCAGTGGCCGGTTTGGCCGCAGTATCGGCATTGGCGGTGTCCGGCTCGGCGGCCGCCGCCGCGGCTGGGGACTCGGCGGCCGGGGTGGCACCCGGCGGGGCCGGGGACGGCTGCGGGGTCGCTCCCAGTACCCGCTGGATGTCGGGCTTCATCTGCTGCAACTGCTGACCCCAGTAGCCCCAGCTGTGGGTGCCGTTGGCCGGGAAGTTGAACACGCCGTTGCGGCCGCCGGCGGCCAGATACTTGTCCCGGAAGGTCTTGTTGGTGCGCAGCGTGAAGCCTTCCAGGAATTTCGCGTTGAACAGGTTGCCCGCACTGGCGCCGGCGTCGAGGTCGGACTGCTTGCCGTCGCCGCAGTAGATCCAGACCCGGGTGTTGTTGGCCACCAACTTGCCGACGTTCTCGGTCGGGTCGTTGCGCTTCCACGTGGCGTTGCCGGCCGGGCCCCACATGTCCTCGGGCTTGAAACCGCCGGCGTCGCCCATGGCCAGACCGACCAACCGCGGCCACCAGCCCTCAGAGAGGTTGAGGAAGCCGGAGAGCGCTGCGGCGTAGGGGAACTGCTGGGGGTGCCAGATCGCCAGCGTCAGTGCCGCCGAACCGGCCATCGACAGGCCCACGGCGGCGCTGCCGGTCGGCTTGACCTGGCGGTTGGTGGCCAGCCAGGCGGGCAGTTCACGGGTCAGGAAGGTCTCCCACTTATAGGTCGTGCATCCGGCCTTGCCGCAGGCCGGCTTATACCAGTCGGAGTAGAAGCTGGACTGGCCGCCGACGGGCATCACCATGGACAGGCCCGAGTCGAGGTACCACTCGAACGCCGGGGTGTTGATGTCCCAGCCGCTGAAGTCCTCCTGGGCCCGCAGCCCATCGAGCATGTAGACCGCCGGGGAATTGGGTCCACCGCTCTGGAACTGAACCCGGATAGCTCGGCCCATGCCGGCCGAGGGCACGTCCAGGTACTCCACCGGCAGCCCCGGCCGGGAGAACGCCCCGGCGGTCGCCGACCCGCCGGAGATTCCGACCAGTCCGGGCAGCACCGCGGCCACCCCGACCGCCACCGCCGCGCGTCGAACCCAGGTGCGACGCACCATCGCAAACGTCATGGAAGAACCCGTCCCTGTTGTCTGATTGGCGCGCCCGGGCATCAGCGGCCGCGGCGCCCCGGTAGTCAACCACAATTCGGCCGTCAGGCTGGAATCGCCGATCGGCCTCCAGCTGGGGGTCAGCTGAGGGTTACGGCCCGGTCGCCGGCAGCCCGGCGTAGGGCGGTTCGTCCGGTGTCGGCTCGGGAAGCCCGCAGCGCAGCAGTTCATAGCGGGGCACCCGGTCGATCCGGTACCGGGTGAACTCCAACGCCCGGTTGAGATTGCCGATGAACCGCGGCCGGGTCATCGGATCGCGGATCGACTCCAGCTTCGCCACCGTGTCCGGGCAGCCGAGCGCCGCCTGGGCCTGCTCGACCCAGCCTTCATCGAGGTACTCCGGGATCCACGGTCGCTCCTTGAGCCACGGGCCCTCGGCCACCGCCCAGTCCGGGAAGAGGTTCTTGTCGTGCCCGATGCGGCCGTCCTCCAGACGGGCGGTGTGCGCGGCGATCGGATTGACCAGGCCGATCTGGTCGATCACCCGGGTGTCCAGCCCGACGTTCATGCCGAGCATGCCGAGGTTGGTGAAAAACACTGTGTGCGTGCCGTTTTGACGACGCCAGTCAGCTGGCGAAACCCCGGGCGGGGGCGGCTCGGTCGGGGGCTTCTGCGGCACGACGTCCCAGACATCCCAGTTGCCTGACGGCAGCAGGAGTGCCCCGTCGGGGGTGTTGTTGATGGCGACGAGCACCGCGCGCATGCGCGGATAGTCCAGGTAGTCCGCGGCGGTCAGCGGGTGGGCATGTCCGGTGGCCTGGGAGTAGAACCTGCGTTCGTCGACGATCCCGGAGTAGGTGACCCGGGTGGCGTCGCGTCCCATGCCCGGCGAGTTGGCCGCCCACAGCGCCCAGCCGGCCAACGCCAGCCAGAGCGCCAGCGCCGCCCCGGCGAGCCGGTGGGACCTGTCCGCCGGCAGGCCCCGGGACAACGCCCTGGAGAAGTCCTTCGCCAGATCCGCCAGATCCGCCAGCCGGAAACCGGCAGGGAGCACCACCGGGAGCACCGCGACCGGAAGCAGCAGACAGAACAGCGGGGCCAGCAACACCCGGCCGTGCATGAAGTCCCCGCCCTGGCGGATCCAGTACAGGGCCTGCAGCACCCCGCTGAGCAGCATGAAGACCACGACCGCCGACGGGGTGCGGACGCGGGCGCGCAGACCACGTGTTCCGGGTGGTCGCTGGGCCGGAGTCCGGCCGGTCCGCAGCACCGCGGCCAGCGCGATCAGCAGCACCGCCGGAATCCACAACGCGTAGGGGCCGGTGAGGTTGTGCAGGTAGGTCACGCCCTGGCCCCACTTGCTGCCGGAGGCGTCCTTGGCCAGCGCGGTCTGCGGGACCAGCAGGGCGTAATACCCCATCCGGAAAATCTGGTAGCCGACCGGCAGCAGCCCGCCGGCCAGCACGATGAGCGCACGTCGCCGCCAGCCCGACTCGGCGATCAGCATCATCACCAGCGCCACCCCGCCGATCAGCGCAAGTTCGGGGCGGACCAGCACACTCAGGCCGGCGACGAAGGCCAGCGCCGCCAGCCCTAGCGGGCGGGACTCCCGCTGTTGGGACCAACGCACCATCAACCACCACAGCCCGCCCAGCCAGGCGGTCACCAGACCGTTCTCCAACCCCGAGGTGGCGAAGTCCCGGGCCGGCGGGACGGCGATGTACACCAGCACCCCGGCCGGCAGGAACACCGCCGGGCTGCCGCCCAAGCGCGGCGCCCAGAGCCGGGCTGTTCCCAGCATCGCCATCGCGACCCCGGCCACACTGAAGATCAGCGACAAGGCGAGCGCGACGTACTCCAGTCGCAGCGGACCGCCCAAGACGCTGCCGAAGTAGAGCAGGTAGGTCCACGCCGTGGAGGTGTTGGACTCCACCCGCTCTCCGGCGTTGAACACCGGCCCGTTGCCGGCCAACAGGTTGCGGATGGTGCGCAGGACGATCAGCCCGTCGTCGGCGATCCACCGGCGCTGCCATGCTCCCCACGCCCACAGCGCGGACACCCCAACCACCGTGAGCCACAGGCTGATCCGGGTGGGTGTGGCGTATCGGCGCACCGCTTCCCGCAGGCCGGCGACCCGGGTGGCCGACGGGCGGATCGCCGGGAGGCGGACGGCTGGGAGACTAACTGAGGACCGCGGCGGCAATGACGGTTCCGATCCAGGCCAGAGCCAGCAATTGCAGGACCCGATCGCGCAGGGCGATGTCCTCCGGTTCGCCGGCCATCCCGCCGTCGACGTCGACCGCGTATCGCAGGATCGCGATGGTGAACGGCACCATCGAGATGACGAACCAGGATCCGCCGGCGCCGTCCCGTTCGAAGGCCCACAGCCCGTAGCAGAGCACCACCGCGGTCGCTGACAGCGTCCAGACGAAGGTCAAGTAGGTGCTGGTGTAGTTCTCCAGGGACTTGCGGATCTTGGCGCCGGTGCGTTCGGCGAGTTGAAGTTCGGCATAGCGCTTACCAGCCGCCATGAACAGCGAACCGAACGCCATCACCAACAGGAACCACTGCGACAGCGGGATGCCACCGGCAACGCCGCCGGCAATGGCGCGCAGCAGGAAACCCGAAGACAGGATGCAGATATCGAGGACGGCTTGGTGTTTGAGTCCGAAGCAGTAGCCGAGCTGGACAGCAAGATAAACCGCCATCACCACGGCAAGCTGCGGGGTGACCCACCAGGAGATGGCCAGACAGGCCACCGCCAGGACGGTGGCGATCCCGTAGGCCATGCCCACCGGCAGCACCCCGGCGGCAATCGGCCGGAACCGCTTGGTGGGGTGCGCGCGGTCGGCCTCGACATCGCGGGCGTCGTTGACCAGGTAGATCGACGAGGCCGCCATGCAGAACACCACGAAGGCGATCGAGACCTTGTACAGCACCGCGGTGTCGAAGTGCGCGCCGCCGCCCAGCGCCGCCAACGGAGCGGCGAAGACCAGGAGGTTCTTCACCCACTGCCGTGGCCGGACCGCTTTGATGATCCCGGCGAACAGGTTGCTCGGCGGACCGGCGACCGTCGTCTCGCTCATGGTCAGTCAGTGTCCTTTCGCAAGCCCGTTTGGCTCGCCCCGAGCCGCGTGGTCGTCGTGGCGACGGCGGCGCCGACGGCCATGCCGGCGAGCACATCCGTGGGATAGTGCACCCCCAGCACGAGCCGGGACAGGGCCATCAACGGCACGGCGACCATCGGCAGCGGCGACCGGGTCGCCCGGCAGAGCAGCATAGCCGCGGCGGTCGAGGAGGTGGCGTGCGCGGACGGGAAGCTCAGCGAACTGGGGGTGGCGACGTTGACGGCGATGTCGGGGTGATGCGGGCGGCGGCGGCGCACCGCCAGTTTGATCGCGATAGCCGCGCCGTGGGCGGCGACGGCTCCGACGCCGACCAACAGCCAGTCCCGGCGACGGCGCGGAGAGAGCACCGCACCCAGCGCCGACAGCGCCATCCACCCGGCGGCGTGTTCACCGAAGTGCGACATCGACCTTGCCACGCGCAGCACCGGCGGGGAGGCCAGCCGGGACTGCACCCCGACCAGTGCGGCGACCTCACCGGTCGGCGGCCAGGCCTCGCCGATCTGCTCGGGCGCGATCTGCTCGGCCCCGTCAGGCATTGATCGCCGCTTTGTCGACCAGCACCGTCTCCCACTTGCGCTGACTGGACAGTTCCGGCAGCGCTTCGCGGTAGACGCGTCGCATGCGGTCGTAGTTGCGGTACAACCGAATATGTTGACGCACCGACTCTTTGAGTAGGGCGACCATCTTGGCCCGGTCGCGTTGCCGGTACACCACCCCGCGGCCGTCAGCGGTGGTGACAGTAACCCCGTCGACATTGCAGAGCAGGAACCAGCGGGCGTCCTGGGTGGCGACATTGAGTTGCGGGCGTTCATGATGCGCCGGGTCAGCTGGACTCATCTGGTGAATCAGACCGCGGGCCAACCGGATTCCAATCACCGGCAGCGCGGCGGGTGGCTTGTGCGCCTTGGTGCGCCCACTCGGTGGCGGCAGCGCGGTCGCTGCGGGCAGCACCACCGCATCGGGATAGTCCTGGCGCATGGCCCGCACCTCCGGCAGTGCCGACTCCAGGATGGAGAAGATGTGTTCCGGACCGGCCAGGAAGTCGTCGATGGCCTTGTTTTGGATCGCGACGGTCGAATACTCCAGGCACATCAGGTGTTTGACGGTTGCCTTGAGTGAGCTTTTGATCAGTCCGCTGACTGGGGCGTCCCAGTGCAGGGCGGAGACCACCAGCCGATTACGTAGATGGAAGTAGGCCTGCCAGTCGATGGCGTCATCCTTGTCGCTCCACGCCATGTGCCAGATCGCGACACCGGGCATCGTCACGGTCGGGTAGCCGTGTTCGCCGGCCCGCAAACCGTAGTCGGCGTCATCCCACTTGATGAACAGCGGCAAAGGCTGGCCCAGTTCCTCGGCCACCCGACGCGGGATCATGCACATCCACCAGCCGTTGTAGTCCACGTCGATGCGCCGATGCAGCAGCTTCGAGCGGTCTTCCTCCCCGTCGACGGGGACCGGGGCCTTGGCGACGTCCAACGGGTACTTGGCGAAGTCATGGTCGTACTGGGTGTGCGGGGCGTTGGTCCACATGAAGTTGGCCCGGTTGACGATCTCGCCCATCACGTGCAGATGCGAGGGTTCCTGCAGGTTGAGCATCTGACCGCCGATGAGGGTGGGGGTCTTGGCGAACCGGCTCAACGCCAGCGCCCGCAGGATGGAGTCCGGCTCGACGCGAATGTCGTCGTCCATGAACAGGATCTGCTCACAGTCGGTGTGGCGCAGCGCCTCCATCATGACGCGGCTGTAGCCGCCGGATCCGCCCAGGTTGGGTTGGTTGTGGATGGCCAGCCGTGCGCCGAGGGCGGCGGCGGCGGCCGGGAAGTCGGGGTGGTCGGCTGCCTTGTCGGTGCCTTGATCGGCGATGATGACCGCGCCGATCACGTTGTCCACCAACGGGTCCGATGTGAGCGCCTTCAGGGCGTTGACGCAGTCGGCGGGACGGTTGAAGGTCGGGATCCCGACGGCGATGTTGGCGCGGCCGGGTGCCGGCACTGAGGCGTACCAGGCGGCACTGTGCACGACCGTCGTGATGTCGGTGGTGATGTCGAACCAGATCCAGCCGCCGTCCTCGAACGGCGCCAATTCGATCTCGAACTCCGCGGCCGACGGGGCGTCGCTGCCGCTGATGATCTCGGTGCCGCCCACGCTGATCCGGGCCCCGGTGGCCTTGGAGCGGTAGACGTCGACGCGGGCGGCCCCGGTGAGTTCGACCCGCAGCACCACCGACGTCAGCGTCGACCAGCGCCGCCAGTAACTGGCCGGGAACGCGTTGAAGTAGGTGGCGAAGGAGACCTCGGACTCCTCGCCGATCTGCAGGGTGGTGCGCGTGGTGGCGTGCGCCCGGCGGGCGTTGGTCTCGGACTCCTCGATGTAGAGCTTGCGCACGTCGAGAGGTTCGCCGGGGCGCGGCAGGATGATCCGCTGCAGCAGACTCACCGCGCGGGACTCACCGCCGGAGATCGGGCCGCTGGGGGTCTGGCTCATGGGGCGCTGCTTTCGTCGACGGCCAGCGGCGCACCGTCCCGCAGGTGCGGTGCCAGGGTGTTGTCGTACATGCTCAGTGCGCTGGCGATGGCCATGTGCATGTCGAGGTACTGATAGGTGCCCAGTCGGCCGCCGAACAGGACTCCGGCCGAGGCGGTTTCGGCCTTGGCGCGCGCCCGGTAGGCCGCGAGCAACGCCCGGTCGGTGTCGGTGTTGATCGGGTAGTACGGCTCGTCCTCGTCGTCGGCGAATCGCGAGTACTCCCGCATGATGACCGTCTTGTCGGTCGGGTAGTCCCGTTCCGGGTGGAAGTGCCGGAACTCGTGGATCCGGGTGTAGGGCACGTCGGCGTCGTTGTAGTTCATGACGGGTGTGCCTTGAAAATCACCGCAGTCGCTCAACACCTCGACCTCGAAATCGAGGGTGCGCCAGCCCAATCGGCCCTCGGCGTAGTCGAAGTAGCGGTCCAGTGGGCCGGTGTAGACCACCGGTGCGCCGGGGCTGTCGGCTCGGAGTTCGTCGCGCACGTCGAACCAGTCGGTGTCCAGGCGCACCTCGATGCGCTCGTCGGCGGCCATGTTTCCCAGCCACGCGGTGTAGCCGTCGACAGGCAGGCCCTCGTAGGTGTCGTTGAAATAGCGGTTGTCGAAGGTGTAGCGGACCGGCAGTCGGGTGATCACCGAGGCGGGCAGTTCCTTGGGGTCGGTCTGCCACTGCTTGGCGGTGTAGTCCCGGACGAAGGCCTCGTACAGCGGCCGGCCGATCAGTGAGATGGCCTTTTCCTCGAGGTTCTCGGCTTTGGCGGTATCGATCTCGGCGGCCTGCTCGGCGATCAGGGCACGGGCCTGGTCGGGGCTGTAGTAACGGCCGAAGAACTGGCAGACCAGGCCCAGGCCCATCGGGAACTGGTAGGCCTGCCCGTCGTGCATGGCAAAGACCCGGTGCTGGTAGCCGGTGAAGTCGGTGAACTGCCGCACGTAGTCCCACACCCGCTTGTTGGAGGTATGGAACAGATGCGCTCCGTAGCGGTGGATCTCGATGCCGGTCTGCGGCTCGGGCTCGGAGTAGGCGTTACCACCGATATGAGGGCGGCGTTCGACGACGAGCACCCGCTTGCCGAGCTGGGTGGCCGCCCGCTCGGCGATCGTCAGGCCGAAAAAGCCGGAGCCGACGACAAAGAGGTCAAAACGAGCTGCGGACATCAGCGCCAAGGTTATCCGACCAGAGTGCCCCGGACCGCATCGCGAAACTCGATGACCGCGATAAATGTCGGCGCATATCCCGTTGTCCGCGGTCCGGTCATTGTCGCGATTGGCTCACGATTCCGCATCGCCACTCCAGTCTCAGCAACCTCACTCGTAACATCAGAACCGTCGGAAGCGGAACCGATTCCCGGCCGACAACGAGGCGCTAATTCAGATTGAGGAGACTCCCGTGCCGAACCAACGTCGACGCAAGATTTCGACAGCCATGAGTGCGGCTGCCGCCCTGGCCGTCGCGAGCCCGTTCGCGGTGATCGGCGTCATCCAGCTGACCTCGGGCGCGCCCGAGCACCACGAGTTCACCCGGGCCGCCGTCGTCACCGACCTGCCCAACGAGATCATGTCGGCGCTACAGGCCGGCCTGTCGCAGTTCGGGATCAACCTCCCGCCGCTGCCGACTGGTCTGAGCCCGGCCGGAGCGCAGCCGATCCAGGCCGGACCGCTGTCCCCAGGCCTGACCACGCCCAGCCTGACGACACCCAGTTTGACCACGCCCAGTTTGACCACGCCCAGCCTGACGACGCCGGGGCTCACCACTCCGGGCCTCACCACTCCGGGCCTGACCACTCCCGGTCTTACGACTCCCGGTCTTACGGCGCCGGGTCTCACGACTCCGGGCCTGACCACTCCGGGGCTCACAACCCCGGGGGCCGCGCCGGCGACGATCCCGTCGCTGACCGATCCGGCGCTGTCCAACCCCGGGCTGACCACACCCCAGATCGGACTGGACCCGGGATTGACCAGCCCGACCGGCATCGGTCTGCCGACCGAGTTGCCGATCAGCACGCCACTGGCCCCGCCGGTGGGCACCTATCCGATCCTGGGTGACCCCGCAATCGGACTGCCCGCCGCACCGGCCCCCGCCTCCACCGGCATCATCGGCGACCTCAGCAGCGCCGCCAACCAACTCGGCGTCGGCCAGGCGATCGACCTGCTCAAGGGCGTCGTCGTGCCGGGCATCCAGCAGGCCATGCAGAACGCCGGGCCCGCCGCGGCCGCCGCGCCTGCAGTCGAAGCTGCCGCGGCACCCGCGGTGGAGGCAGCCGGGGCTGTCGCCGCACCCGCGGTCGAGGCTGCCGGGGCCATCGCCCCGGCTATCCCGGTGGGCTGAGGCCACTAGCTGCGACAAGACACCAAGCTCCGACAGCTTGCACCGAGACGGCACCGCAGGGTGAGAGGCCCCTGCGGTGCCGTTGCGTGCACATAGGTCACAGCCTTCTCAATAGTGAGCAATTGTCCGTGTCGCAACGCTGGCATCACATAGCTCATACGTAACATCAGCGCTGTGCCGTCCCGCCCAGCACCGACGATTCTGTACACCGCGATCGCGGCGACGGTGCTCGTGGCGCCCCTGGCCATCAACGGCATTCCGGACTTCGGCCGGCGTGACCCCGTCCGGGCCGAGGACACCGTTCTTGTCCAGCAGCCATTAGCCGGGGTCGGCGGTGGCGAGACCATCCGGGAGATCAGTCAGGCCACGCCGTTCTCGATGGTGGCGCTGACCGGGACGGATCTGACCGGAACGACCGCGCGGGTGCGCGCGAAGCAACCCGACGGATCGTGGGGACCCTGGTACGACAGTCACGCCATGCACGTCGCCGATCAGCACGGCGGCGGCGTGCGCGGTCACGACCCGATTTACGTCGGCGAGACGACCGCTGTACAGATCGCGGTCAACCGCCCGGCCGACGCAGCGGTCACCACCGCGCCACCGGAGAGCGGTCTGGACGCCGGCCGCGATCTCGGTTACGTCCCAGCCAACGCCGAACGGTCGCTGACACAGAACATGTCCGCCGTGTTGATCTCCCCGCCGAAGGCTCCCGTTGACCGGCAGTGGACGCCTCCGACGGCGACGCTGGGTCCGGGCCAGCCGCCGAGCATCATCAGCCGGGCCGAGTGGGGAGCCGGGTCGGGAATGCGCTGCGGGGGGCCCTTGTACGGCCCGGGGCTGCGCGCGGCGGTGGTGCACCACACCGCTACCGGCAACAACTACGCCCCGGAGGACTCCGCGGCCATCATGCGGTCGATTTACGCTTACCACACCCTGACCTTGGGATGGTGCGACATCGCCTACAACGCCCTGGTGGACAAGTACGGTCAGGTCTTCGAAGGCCGGGCCGGCGGAATCACTAAGGACGTCATGGGCTCTCACACCGGCGGTTTCAACCAGGACGTCTGGGGGGTGTCGCTGATCGGTGACTTCCAGGACGAAGCCCCGCCGGACATCATGGTCAAGACGGCCGGGCGGCTCATCGGGTGGCGGTTGAGCCTCGATGAGGTCGACCCGGAGGGCAAGGTCAAGCTGATGTCCGCCGGCGGCATGCACACGGTGGTTCCCGGCGGGCAGGTCGTCACACTGCCGGACATCTTCGCCCATCGGGATGTGGGTATCACCGAATGCCCGGGTGACGCGGCGTACGCCATGCTCGACGAAATCCGAAAGCTGGCAGCAGCTTTCAACGGACCGCCCGACGTCACCGAGTCCCTGCAGGGCGGGGCGATCCTGGCCCGATGGGAGGCCGACGGCGGCGAGAAAAGTGCGCTGGGCAAACCTACCTCACCGGAGGCCGCTGCCAACGGCGAAGCCCGCTACGCGACCTTCGAGCGTGGCGCGATGTACTGGTCGCCGGAGACCGGTGCCCAACCTCTGACCGGCGCGATCTATGCCGCGTGGGCGTCGCTGGGCTATGAGCGTGGGGCGCTAGGACTTCCGACCAGTGGCGAGATCGCCGAACCGCAGTGGATCGTGCAGAACTTCCAGCACGGCACCCTGAACTTCGACCGCGCCACCCGCAACGTGGTGCGCGTGATCGACGGGGTGTCGTTGGTGTTGCCGCCTCCGCCGGTGGACGGGCCACCCACGCAGTTGGAGCGGTTCAGTCGGGTCGTCCAGACCGGCGGGTCGTAGAACCAGGAACCCCTAGAGCGTGATCGGGACGTGCTTCTCCTGACAGGCGTCAGCCACCGCCGCCAGGATGTCCTGGGCACGCAGTGTCTCCAGATCGGCGATGGTAACCGATCCGCGGTCAGTGCGGTTCTGCGCAGCGACTCGTGAATCACGGAGCCGTTCAGCGCGTTCCACCACATTGCGGGCGAACCGGCCGTTCTGCATCAAGTCGATACCGTGTATTCCCTCGGGAGTGAGGTAGCCGCGCAGTTCCTGGCAGGCGACGTTGAGGGCTTCCCGCGCCTGCACGTCCAGCACGGTCGCGCGGGGACCGCCGTAGCGGACCGCGATCTCGACAAGATCCTGCGGGCCGTAGGACTCGAACCGCAGCTTGCGGTTGAAACGCCCTGCCAGACCGGGGTTTACCTGCATGAACTCGTCGACTTCCCGTTCGTATCCTGCTCCGATGAAGCAGAAGTCGAAGCGGTGCACCTCCAGGGCGATCATGAGTTGGTTTACGGATTCCATCCCGATCATATCGGGCCGGCCGTCATGGTGACGCTCCACCAGTGAATACATCTCATCGAAGAAGAGGATTCGCCCGAGTGAACGAGCAATCAGCTCATTGGTTTTCGGACCGGACGAACCGATGTGTTCACCGCAGAAATCCGAACGTCTGACTTCGATGATCTCCGGGTTTGCGACGATACCCAACCCTGCGAAGATCTTGCCCAGCGCCTCAGCTGTCGTGGTCTTACCCGTTCCGGGCGGCCCAACGAGGAGTAGGTGATTGGTCTGGCTGGCCACCGGTAGTCCGTGCGCCAATCTCAGGGCACGCACCTCGATCTGATCCTCGATTTCGGCGACTGCACGCTTGACTTCGGCGAGACCCACCTGGTTGTTCAGTAGAGCCCGGCCCTCAGCCAAGAGTTCAGCTCGGCGCTCCCTATTATCCTCCTCGGCGCGAGCGGCCTCAGTCAGTTCGGTGGTTACGTCCCACTTATTGCTCCGACTGTTGATCGACTCCTCGTCGGTGACGACTAACTGCACCCGGGGGTCGCCCAGTGCTTCTTTGGCAGGCCCAATCAACACGCCGTTGACGGCGGCCTTAGACAACCACACCTGTGCGGCAGGCTCGTCGGCGAGTTGGCGGTGTGCCATCCCGCGCACGTAGGCCAAATCGGCTGCGATCAGCGGGAACTCAATAGGATCAATAACAGCGACAACGGTGTCCAGCAGGCTGCGCCGGATCGTCGTCGATCCTGATGGGTGAGATCTGAGTTCGACTCGGTCGGCCCAGTCCAGGGCGACTCGGGCCTGGCCCAGGTGGGCGGCGGCGTGCGCCGCCAACGCGTTGGTACCCGCCGTCACTGCTGTCATGATCAACGCCTGTGGCGGCAACACCCGGGCTGCTTCGGCGATGACGTCGGGCCAGCGTTGGGTGGCGTACATCATGAAGGCACGTACGTACTGTCGCCACTGATGGTTTTCCCAGCCGTCCAGCAATGCGGGATCGTCCAGCATCTGCTCAGCCTTCTCGAACTGCTTGGCATCCACCAAAGCGCTGGCCAATGCAATCCCGACGTGAGAGGCCTCCGTCACCGTGATCGAGAGGTAGGGCCCGGCCTTGGCAGGCGCGGCCAGTGTGATTCCTAAGCGATTGGTTTCGCGGTGCAGGCGGGAACCGAAGGCGTACAACTGCTCGAGGGTTTCTAGACCCTCGTCACCGGCGGCGATCCTTCCCAACCACGCGTCGGCCATCGTGGGATCGATCTCGGTTGCCTCGCGAAACATTCGGCGAGCCGCGGAGGGCTCGGTCTCCAGGACTGACATAGCCTGGTTGAACTGTCGTCTAGCAACGACATTGGACGCACCCCCCACCCTGGATGTCATCGTTACTCCGCGAACTCAAGTTCGGTAGCTCTGAGGTCGAACTCCGTGGGGGCGCGGGACACGTAAAGGTTCTCGGCTCGGAAGAACTCCACTTGAACCTGGTGAGTCCGACCCGCCGCGGTCACCTCGACGGTGTCCGGACCAATCTGGGTCACTAGCACATCAACCGAAGAGGGCACCGACGCACCGGCGGCGCCCACTGAGATTATCGTCGTCGGCCGCGGGGCGGGCGGGACGGATCCATCGGTCACGCTCACCGTGCTCCCAGAAGCTGGTCGAGGATGTTCGATCACGGCGACATACGGCATCCGCACGGTCTCCCAGCGTTGTAGGTCGTTGGTGTGCAGGGTGATCCGCTCACCGGTTGCCGCCGTTCGGATGATGATTCGCTTGGCGATCGCGTCCTCGGCCGCAATGTGGACACGGCTCGGCTCCCCCGGATCGCCGAACGGAATTGCCAGTCTGTCACCACTCGCGCTCTTACCCAGGAGAACGCCAGACGGTCCTACCGGAACCATCAACGAAGCTGGCATCGGTCCATCATCCACTCTGCGAAGCCGCGGCCGCGGAGCACACAGACAGGCCGCGACAGCTTGCCCTTGCTCTCCGGGAAGTGCCTGCAGTACAACGCTGGGGGGTGTGGTCGGCGGTTGCGCCGTGCGTACCGTGACCGTTGCAGAGACCAGGCCATTCGACGACACAGTGATGTTTTGTGTGATGCCGTCCGCCCGCAGTGACCAAGCTTGTGCCAGCGTATCGGCGTTGATGTCTGAGGGTCGGTAGGCGTAGGTGGTCTGCCAGCCGGCGTCGCCGCGAACGCTGTTCCATCGCCGGTTGCGCTGCTCCAATGCGCTTCGGCCCAGTCGGCGTTCCAGTTCGGAAATGTCGGCAGCGGTGGCCACCTTCGCGCGAATACCTTTGCAACGGAGTGTCATGGCGACACTCTGGGCGGCTGCGACGGAAGCGGCGCCGACCGTCGAGCGGCAGCGAAGCGCCTCGCTGTTATCCAGCGCTCGGATTCGGAGCACGAGCCAGGTCTCGCGCTGGCCTGCGTACGGAGGGGTGCCGACCAAGGTGTCGTAAACCCGCGGGTAGTCGCCGGTAGGGCGTCGCCGCGCACCTGCACTGATCACCGATATCGAATCAAGAGTTAGTCCCAGACTTTGCCGCATGAGCGGGATGAGGTCAGCGACATCAAGGCTGTTCGTTGTCTGAGTTGACGTTGAGCCGGTGAAATACGTTGCTTGATATGGTCTTCCGAGGATTTGCACGGCGGTGATGGCGATCCCGTCCTGGTAACGCACGCCGCCGCCGGAACGGTCGTTGACCTCGGTCACCGGATCGATCAGTGTGAAGGGCCGATTGCGCCGGAAATAGAGATCGAGCCAGGACCACAGCGGTTCCCCCCGCCAGCGCATGACCCCGGTGAGTAATCCGAAGGTGGCGCCTACTCCTGCACCGGTGTATCCGCCTACTGCCCATCCGACCGTCGCCAGGGTGGACACTGCGGCCACTACGACAAGCCTGATCAGATCTCGCATCACGGTCTCCTGGCTCTGCCGACCAGACCGGTCACGATCGCCCCGACAGCTATCAACCCGGCAAAAACGACGGCGAAGTTGCGGGCACGGTGGTCGGGCGGTGCTGGCGGAGGAGCAGGGGTCAGCACCCTGGTCTGAGCCTCCGGGGAGACCCGGTCACCTTCCGGTACGTCGAAGGTCAGGGCCGCAACCGGATCCACCACGCCGTAGCCAACCTGGTTGTCAACGCCGCGCGGCGGGTTGTGAGCGGTCTGCAAGATCCGGTTGATGACCTGATGTGCGGTGAGGTTCGGATACTTGGCGCGAACCAATGCCGCAACGCCGCTGACGTATGCAGCCGAAAAGCTGTTTCCCCAGAACGGGATTGCCTTCTCGCCGGGTCGCAGTGGCGGGTAGGCGTTGACTGGACCGCCGGTCTGCGGTGACAGGCCCATGATCGCCACTCCCGGCGCGGCGATGTCAACCCACGGCCCAGCCAGGCTTTTGCTCAGCGGCGCTCCGGTGCTATCCACGGCACCAACGGACAGCACGTAGTCGGAGAACCAGGACGGCGACGAGACCGTCTTCACGTTCCGCCAGTCGCGGGGGTCCTCGGCGTCCAGCGGATCAAACGTCGGGTTCTGGACGCAACCGTCCTCGCCTTCATTGCCGGCGGCAGCGACAACGACGGAATCCTTGACTGTCGCTGCGTACCACACAGCGGCTCCTATCGATCGCTGATCGAGTGGGTCGGCGGCTGAAACGCAAGCTGTGACGCTGACATTGATGACTTGGGCGCCCATGTTGGCCGCATGGACTATTGCGCGAGCCAGCGTCGAGACAGTGCCCGCTTTTCGGCGCGCCTCGATGTCTCCGCCAGCGCCATCCACGTAGGGGCTCTCCGGCTCGAAGGCACGCGAAGATTGCCGAACTGAGATCACGACTGCATGCGGTGCCACACCGGCCACCCCGTCGGGTGCCCCTGCCGGCGGCGGCGGAACTTCGGGTACCTCGGGGCCGGCCGGATCCCCCGGCGCGTTGAAGGGTTGATCACCGGCCTGGGGGGCCACCGGAGGTTGATCGGCGGGTGGCGGCACCGCCGATGGTTGATCGGCGGGGGCCAACGGATCTGCCTGCGGTGGGCCCGGCGGCGGGGGCGCATCGGGACTGGGGTTGGGAGGAGGCGGAGGCAGGGGGCCAACCGGCGGCCCTCCGGCAGGCGGCGGGAACGCCGGGACGGGCGGCATCGGAGCCGGCATCGGCACTCCCATTGGCGCCGCGGAGATCAGCGAGGCCACCACCGTGCCATGGGCGTCGCAGTCGGACAGGCCGTCGCCTCCCATGATGTAGTCGCCACCAGGAATGACCGGAAGTCGCGGACTCGGGTTTACCCCGGTGTCGATGACCGCCACCGCTACACCGTTTCCGGTTGAGTACTGCCAAGCTCTGTTGAGGTTCAACATGGTGAAACCGGGAGCTGGAAGACCGACATTCGGCTCGGCGACGGTGATCGCTCGGGCACAGAAGTTGCTCTGACGCATCGGCTGTTCTGGTCCCGGTACGCCGTCGAGAGGAACAACAGCCGGATCGACCGATGGTGGTTGGATCGCAACCGCCATCGGCGCGTTGGACAGTGTTCCCGTCAGCAGAACCACCATGGTCAGTGCCAGGATTCGCGTACTTTCCCGGGTCATCGCATCCGCACCCAGGCGAATAGACCACCCACCCATGCCGCCAAGGGAAGCGCGACGGCGATGGCGACCAACTCCACCCACTCGGCGACGATTCGTACCAGTGGGGTGAAACGGGTGACCGGCACCAGTAGCGCGGCCGCAAGTCCGGCGCCGGCGAAGAGTGCCAACAAGAGCATTCCCGACAACAGCGTGACGACGGAGTCCGGCGGGGAATGCAACACGTAACGGGCCACTCCGCTGCACAGCGCCGCCGCGGCCCCACACACCAGTGCCACTGCCTGCCGTCGATCGCTGAATGCGCGACCTCGGCTGATGAAGATCACCGCAAGCAGCATCGCCAGGATGGCCGCGCCGGTGGCCTTGGGCTCACCCGGCATCAGTGTGGCCCACACTGCGATGGGCAACACGATCGCAGCAGCAAGGCATAGTCCGACAAGCACGCTGTTCGCGCGGCGAGCCGCCTCGGCGATCACCGCCCCGCGAGGGGTGGCGTCGGTGCTGGGTTCATCCTCAAGGTCATCATCGACCGGGCTCACCGCGTCAACCGGCATCCCGTCGCCGCGGTTGAAGAGGTCCCGGCCGGTGATCGAGCCGAAATGAGGTGGACGGATCCGGGCCGCCCACAGTGCGATCGTCGGTGCGGTGCTCAGCAGGATAAGAAGCCCGATCAGAGTGCACATACCCAATCGCTGCGGGGCAACCGGTTGCCACATCCGCATTGCTGCAACCAGTCCGCCGATGGCACAGAGAGTTCCGGCAGTTGCGGCTGCTGTGACGTAGCGGCCCGAAACCGCGACCAGGCTGTACATCATCGCAAGGGCCGCAAGTGCCGCAATGAAGAGGTGGGCGCTGCCAACTCGGCCGGGTGCTGCGGCGGCCAGACCGATTGCTAATGGGGGCATGGCAAGCCAGGCCAACCCCTCTGCCAATTGCCACCGCTCAGGCCGCAACCGCCGCACTGCGACGGCGCTAAGAGCGGTGGTTGTTCCGAGTGCGAGAACTGCCGCGGCGGTCACCCAGGTGTCGTTGTGCAGGCGCGTGCGTACGGCCAGAACCAACGCCGCGGTAAGGCTCAAACCCAGGATCGCCAACGCGGTCATCATGGCGGTCCGGGTGGTGACAGGGGCGAAAAGCTCTTTCCCGGCCCGCGCTAGTCCCGTCGAGAGCGACTCATACTGCGGCTCAAAGGACTCCCCCGACTGGGCCGCGACTAGGACGAGCGTGGTTCCGTCTTCGACTCCAAGTTCGTCTAACGTTCGCGTGGCGTCGAGGCGGGTCCCGTTAGCACGTTGAAGTTCGTAGGCGGTTTCGGTATCCAGCGCCGGGGCACCCCGGCGCTTCAGATCGTCGCTGAGTAGTTCGACAATGTCGTCAAGGAACATCTCAACGGGCACTGACGCCGGGTAGACCTGCGAGACGAGGTGTTCGCCGCACACAACCGCTACCGCGCAGCGCACAGGGAACGCGACGGTCGGCATCAGCGCGGCCTATCCGCGTCCGGAGTGTATTTGTCGGCCAGCGATGCGGTTACTTCGAAGAGCCGCAAGCGAGTCTTCTTGTTCAGTTCGTGGGCGGTGTCGATGATGCCGCCTTTGGCCAGATGTTGGTCATAGGGCATGAATTCGACGGTGGCGCCGGACTGGCTGAAACGTTCGGTGAGGTAATCGCGGGCGTCTTTGTCATAACCGTTGCGGCTGTCATTGATGATCACCGTGCTTCGCGAGACCAGTTCGTGGTAACCCATGGCACGCAGCAGGTCGATGGCGCGGGTCACCGGCAATGAAGTGTCCGCGGTCAGACCCGAGACGAATACCAGGGCATCGCAGGAGTCGAGGACGGCCTTCATCGCCGGGTGCTCGAGGTCGTCGGAAGTGTCGACCAGGATCACGTTGTGGGTGCGTCGAAGCCGTGACAGGACTCCGTTGAACATCGCCGGAGTCAGTGGGCGCGGCTGGTCGGATGCGCGGTTCCCGGCCAGGACGTCAAGGCCGACATTATTCTGTCCAAGATGCTCCCGGATGTCGGCGTAGCCCTGGACATCGGCATCGTTGAGAACCGCTGCGTAGTCACCGGGGGGTGCCTCGTCAATTCGGCCCGACAGCGTCCCGAAACCCGGTGCGGCGTCGACGGCGACCACATTCTCCGGTCGGCACTCCCGGAATATCGCGCCGACGCAGGCTGTCATCGTTGTTTTCCCCACACCCCCTTTGCCGGAGACGAAGGCGATCACATACTGCTTGCGGATATGTCGGCGGATTCGTTCGCGTAGCTCGCGGTAGTGGCGTTCGGATGGAGATTCGCCTGGATTGAGCGTCTTGCCGGAAGCGCTGTAGACAAGCTTCCGCCACCCTGCATCCGGCGGGATCTTCCGGGGCGACACCAAATCGGAAATGCGCAGGGTCCCGGAGACCGACTCGACGACATTCCGGGGTGGGGATCCGATCGACCCGTGCGGAACACCGACATGAAGGTCGGTGGGATGGATCTGATTCCAGGGGCTGGTCATCTATACGACCTTTCTGTACGAAAACCATTGCTCCTCAGCGGGCAGGTTGCGGAGCATGGACAACACTGCGGACGCGATGGCTGAGGGTGAACCGGGACTTACGATCATCCAGAACGTCATCCCGCGCTGGACCTGCTCTGACACCACCCGACCGTGGGGGGTGTCGACGATCGTGACTGCACCCGGGACGATGTAGGAACGCGCTGGGCCGCCCGCGACCCCGGACTGGATGGCGACGATGGAGGCTTGAGCGGAGCGGGACGTGTCGGCCGCCAGTACGAGGATCGCGGCCTGGTCACTGTCGATCGTCTGGCTTTCAAGGAATTTTCGAAGGCCCGCTGAATTCCCGACGGCAGAGAGCAGTTGGGCGACATCGAGTGTCACCGGCTTCAGGGCGGCGGGCGGCAGCTGGCCACAGATTCGCTCGATCTGACTGTTGATCAGCACGGCTGCCGACTGCTCTGTGGTCGAAGTCCCGGCGCCGCTGAGGCGGATCTGTGTTCCACGCCGCTCCAGGCTTACCCACCACTTCGCGAGCCGGGCAAGAAGGATGCGCTCCGGATCCACTTCAATATCCGGGGTGCGCACTTGGAGGAGCACTGCGGCGTCTCGTCGGGATAGCACGGTGAGCCACTCCAGGACGGTCCCGTCAACCACTCCGTCGGCGTCAATCACCTCAGCGGCCCGCAGTTCGGCGGCGACAGGATGTGCCAGCGCCATCTCAGGCTGCTCCACACTGGGAAGGTGCGGGCGCAAACCGAGTTCGGGTGCCAAGACTTCGATCCCAGTAAGCACCTGCAGCGCCCACAGCCCATCGAGCGTCGTCGTCAACATTGTCTTCCTCTGCGGCAAGCCGAGTGACGGCAAAGCCGAAGGGGCGCAGCGTTGTGCGCCCCGCCGGCTGAGCCGTCTTCGGGCCTAGAACAGATTGCTCATCTGGATGTCGGTGCTGTGAGCGCCCTCGTTGACGCTGCTGATGGTCTGGCCGTGCCGATTCATCGTCTGGATGAGGCCCTGCAGTCCCTGCAGCATCTGCATCTGGGCCTCGTGGAACGAGGCTGCGGCAGAGCCTTGGAAGAAGTCCGCGATGGCGTTGGTGCGCTGCGCGATGTCGTCGTGAATTTCCATCAACTGGGCTGAGCGTGCGCCGACATCGGAGGCAAAGTCCGCCACCGCACCGTGGTTGTAGGTGATGTTCTGCGACATGGGTTTGTCCTTTCGGTGTTTGGGTTCGGTTTCAGGCGTTGGCGGCGAAACTGGACAGGCTGTGAGCCGAGTCGGTTTCGTGTTGTTCCATCAGCGAGGCTGCCTGGCTCAGGCCGTGTGCCAGGCGTGTTCCGCCAGTGATGGTCTGCTGTAGGTCCGAGTTGATCTGGGCAGCGGTGTTCACTGACGCCAGCGAAGCCTGACCTCCCCAAACCGCCGAGCCCAGACCCTCATGACTGCTGAGGTACCCGTTGGCGATTGTGGTGGCGTGCTGCAGTGCCGACTCGATGGCCTGTTGAGTGCTGCGCAGCACTTCTGGGGTGACGATCAGTGTCATATTCTTTGTTCTCCTTTGCTGATTGAGGTAGCAACCGACTCCGCAACGGTGGGAGCGGTTCGAGTATTAGATGGGACCGGGGAACTGTCACTTCACCCTCTAGCAACCTGACTTGAATACACCCCCTCGATCGGAATCCCGCTACTTGGGCTTCGCGAATTGCTGGTCATCGGTCACGTAAATCCGGGCCTGCGACACACCGGCTTGCCTGTCATCTGCTTTGCCGGGACTGGGCATTCCGGCGCGCGCCGGCGTGACCGGCAGCGGTCCCCCCGTTGCGGTCGTGGTCGGCCCGCGTAACTCAGCAGCGCTGAGAAGGCCGGACTTCAAACCCGCTGGCCTGCCGTTTTCGGGGGCGAAGGCACTGCTCGGCCTCGTGTAACTGGTGAGTCCGGCGCCCGGCGCACCGCCAACTCCGGCCCCGCCGGCAATCCCGCCACTGGCGACGCCGGCGGGCCCCGCACCAGGCACGACGTGTCCGGAGCCGACACCTCCGGTGGTACCTAGACCACCGGGCGCGCCGACGGCGGAGAGCATCGGCGGTGGGACCTCAGCCCCGCCGGTCAGTCCGAATCCGGACTGTCCGGTGAGCTGGCTCAGCATCGACTGTGCCAGGCCGCCCATGCTCTGGGCGGCCGGAATGGGCGCCTGGAACATCCCCATCAGCGGTTGCACCAGGGACTGCAACGGCTGCGTGGCTGTTGAGGCCAGTTGCCCCGGCTGCCCGACGGCTTCCGCCGGCGCGGCAACACCGTCAGTGCCCAGCTGTGCAAACTGACCAGCCTCCCCTGCGGCAGCCTGACCAGCGGTCTCAGCGACCGCGGCGGCCGCTGCCACCGGGGCGGCCGGCGAGGCCCCAGGAGGGGCAAGGGGCGGCGGGACGGCCAGAGCCGGCAGCAGCGCAGTCAGAGCCGCTCCGTACGCGATACCGGCACTGGCGTTATGCGGCCAGTGCTCACCAAAATAGATGAGGTCCAGGGCCACGATCACGGGCGTCAGCACACCCAGTACCAGCGGGTTCAGCGCGACATCGGCAGCTTGTTCAGCGCGATTGGCCAGCGACAGCTCAGCTGGGATCATCGAGGAGACGGCCGTCTCGTACGCGGCGACCGCGCTCGCGGCAACCGGTGCCTTTTCCTGAGCCCATCCAGCCAGCATGTGCAGGGACGCGTTGAGACCGGTAGCGGTCGAGGCTGAAGCCACACCGCCGACTCCCTCGAAGTTCAAAGCTGTGGCGGCGGTATTCGCCGTGGACACTGATGCGGCCAGTTCGTCGCTTACCGCCAACGCCTGCCAGATCGCCGCGCTGGCCAGGGTCGTGCCGGTTCCAGCCGCGCCGGAACCGACCAGCCTCAGGTAGTTGGCTTCTGGTGGCGACGACGGCCATGCGGGATCTGGCATTGGGCAACCTTTCGGACGGACGGACGTCGGCGATCGTCTACAAGGCCAAAGCGGTGTTGTGGATGGCATCGGTGACGGTGTAGGTCGCAGCCGCCAGGTTCTGCGAACCGGCGAACATGCCCCGATTGGCCGCTTGTTCGGATGCAGCGCCGAGGTACGACGCTCCCGCGGCGTTCAACGCCGCAGCGAACTGAACGGAATCCAGGTCAGCACCCATCGGCATGACCGAGGTCAGGGCTGCTACGGCTGCCGCGGCGGACGACCCGAGCCCCGCGGCAACGCCACCCTCTATCGCAGCCGATGCGCCGACCGTTGCTGCGTTGACGTTCAAAACCATTGTGTCATCCCTCCCTGCGCCGCTCTCCCCGAACGGCTGATTGGTCTCAGATAAGCCAGACGTGTAGTTTTGTCGATCCGAGTGCTTCGATTCCAGCAAACTCCTGTGGAAGCACTCACTCGGGCATTCCCACCAGAACTCCTTCCATAACCCCGTCGGTGGTGACGAGTAGTCCGCGCCCCGGTGGCAGTTGCTGGGCGCTGGTTCGACCGAAGACCTTCACCGCCTGAGGGTCGTTGTCCATGAACAGAGTCGGGGCGCGGGAACTGGTTAGCCTCTGCAGAAACGGGCTCATGGCGCTGACCCCAGCCCAGTTGCCTGGCAACCGAGTTGTGATGACGTGCAGGCCGATGTCGCGTCCGCGCTCAATCAGGTTCCACAACGGTGCCGTCGCCGCCGGCTTGCCAAGCAGCCCGTTGGGACGCAGTTCATGTTCGTCGTCGATGAGGATGAAGTGGTGCGGCCCCGACCATGCCGACCGTGCCAGGAGTTCCTCCTGGGTGAGGCCCGACGGGGGCAGGCGTTCGGCCATGATTCCAGCGATGTCTTCGACCACGCGGTCGATGTCGTCGGCGGTGTAGGCATAGGCCGCCACGTTGCGGTCCGCGATTCGACCGATCAGGCTGGTCTTTGGGTCGATGATGGTGATCTGCGCCTGCTGGGGTGACAACCGAGCTGTGATTGCTTGGCCGATCGCAGCCAGGGTGCTGGTTTTGCCGCACCCCTGCCGACCCACTACAAGCAGGTGAGGCACCTGGAGGGTGGGCAACGCTACCGGTTGCAAGGCGCTCTCCCCGATCGCGAAGGGAATCTCGAATGCGTCGGACTGCTGCCCATAGGCATTGATGATCTGTCGCAACACGATCCGCTCAGGCAGTCGCGCGAGGGTATCCACCTTGGCCGCGCCGGTCTGAGCGGAGATCATCGCCCCAACGTCGCGGGTGGCCACCTTGGTGCCGTCTGAGGCCATGATCTCCGGCAGTCCGATCAACAGTTCGTGGCCAGTGCGAGTCACTCCGAATCCAGGTCGGTCCAGCGTCAGCCGGGCCGCTCGCCGGTGTTCCAGACCCGAACCCATCTGGGTCTCATCCGGGTTACTCAGCCGAAGTTGGATGCGGGCGTTGGCCACATTGAGTAACGCCTGCTTCTGCCCGACGAGCCAACCGCTGGCACTCGTCATCACGTGCACTCCGTACGAGAGGCCCTGCCGCGCAATGGCGACCGCACGATCGCCGAGGCCGTTGTCTTTCTCGTAGAGATCACCGAAGTTATCGATCACCAAAAATACGTCGCCGAATTTGTCCTCCGGATCCGTGGCGCCCCCGGGCACCGCGCCGAACCGCCTTTCCCGGAATTCCCCGATGTCCAACTGGTAGCGCTTGAAGCTCAGTTCCCTGGCCCGGATGACTCCCTCGATCGTCGAGAGGGTTCTGGAGACGCCCTCGGTGTCGGTGAGGCTGGCGACGCCGGCCACGTGCGGATAGTCCTCTACCGGGTACAGGGATGCACCCAAGCAGAAGAAACTCACTCGTTCGGGTCGGTACATCAAAGCAGCCGTGGTGATCAGCGTCATCAATGTGGTGGACTTGCCCCGCTGCGCGGTGGCCACCACCATGACGCTGTCGGCTTCGGCGTCGATCACATGCACCCGTTGCGCATGTTCTTCCGGGAAGTCCTCGACACCGACGGGGAACACCAGTCCGGAGTTGTCGCCGTAATCCTCCCACCACGGCTTCCCGCGCCACAGCTGAACCAACGCATCTGCCGTCGCGCTGATCTCTAACGGCGGCAGCCAAATCTGGTGCGGTGGACGAGCCGGGTGGGATGCGAGCGACTCTCGAATGACGTCGAGGAGTTTCTTCCGCTTGAATCCATCTGTGTGATAGAGGAACTCGTCTGGTGAAGCAGGTTCGTCATCAACCGAGAGTGCTGAACTGTCGGATTCACTCAATGGTTGATACTCCCAAGTCAACGATCGCGGTTGGGTGAAGCTCACCGAAATCGTGTCGCCTGAACTGATCACCTTCTTCGGAACAATGAATGGCGCCGACACATAGAAGCAGCGGAACTGCTCGAGGTCGCGGGGACCGACCTTGAGTAGGGCGTATCCGTTCTGCTTCGACGGCAAGTGCAGGGCGGCGTCGCTGCCGATGACATCACGGGAGTCCTCAGCGGTCTCGGCGCGTAAAGCGACCCGAAAAGCGATGTTGCTTTTCGCCTTGCTCAGCGAGGACAGATCCAGTCGCTGACCTCCGAGTGTGAAGAACACATTGCAGCCGCGGCCTTCTTGGCCAATATGGATCACCAGGTCGATCCACTCCGGATGGTTATGGAAAAGCTCCAAGTACTCGTCGATGATCACCAACAGAATCGGCACGGGTTCGAGGTCGCGGCCAGCCAACCGCATCTCCTCGTATTCATTCGCATCCCGGGCACCGGCTTTCTTGAAAAGGGAATAGCGGCGTGCTATTTCGCCGTCAATCGCCTTCCTCATCCGTTCCGCGAGGTGACGGTCGTCCTTGCCGAGGTTGGACAGTGACGCCACGACGTGGGGCAGTCCGGCGAGGTCCTGGGCCGCCGACTCGAACTTCATGTCAACGAAGATGACGATGAAACTCTCAGGCGAATGGGTAAGTGCGATGCCATTGCACAGTGATAGGAAGTACTCAGACTTACCCGAACCCGAGGTGCCGATCACCACCGAGTGAAATCCGTATCCGCCGAAATCCTTCGCCCGGAGGATGATGTGCTGCAGATTTCCTCCTGGTCGAACGCCAACCGGGATCATTGCCCAACGCGGATCGCCGCGGCCACGGCTATCCGCCCAAAGGCGATCAAGATCCAGGTTACGTGGATCGTCGATTCCCAAGGCGCGCAATAGCTCTCCGCCCTGGGTGTCTGTGTCGACCAACTCCGCTGCCGCACTCGGGGACCAGCGTGCAATTGCCCTTGCGTAACGGTCTGCGGTACTGGACTCGAGCATATCGGCGACGGCGTAGAAGGCGTCTCGAAGCCGCAGTCGGCCTTCGCGCAATTCGAACCGTTCGTCGGCGGTACCGAATCCGACACCCTCTCCCGGGCGGCTGGCCAGACGCAGCACTGTGATTCCAGCCCTTCCCTTCTGGCCGGTGACGCTCTCCCACTGTTCCGGGGTACCGACATTGTCGTCGACGATGACCCAGTGCGGACCCAGCGTGGAGACTGAGCCCCCCTCCATGGGCGAGAGGGTGGTTGTCGGGGTGGTTCCACTTGGAGGTGCCCACGGGCCCCTGCCTTTACGGTGCAACTCGGGGTCGAGTGCCTCCTCTAGTTCGACCGGTGAGGTGAAGACCAGCCGACGCAGCCCGCACGCATCGAACATTTCGTCGTGGTGGTTGTGCGGTAACCACACCAGCCAGGACCACTGCTCGGGATTTCGAGTGACAACCATGATCTTGACGTCTGCCGGGCTGTGATACACGGCAAGCGAACACAGCACGGAGCGCATCACAGCGTGCAGTTGTTCCGCGTCGTCGCTGACGAAGCTGAATCCGGGACGGGAACGCAGACTGAGCACCTTGCCGATGTCGCGGATCTTGCTCTGCTCGAGGATGAAATCACGCAGAGCCCGACCCGTGACCGGTTCAAGTTCCTCACCGATCGGCACCTCAGGCCATTGCAGCGAGACTGCGGAATCTCCGGTCGACTGCACTCCGATACCCAGCCGGACGTCGAGGAAGTCCGGATCGCCCGGGCGCCGCTCCCACATCCGAGGTCCACCGATGATGGTGTCGAGCCTTGTCGGGTCCCCGTGTACGTAGAGCTGACTTCGGCGTTGCTCCTGTGCCGCGCGCTGAACTTCGTCGCGATCCTCATCGAGTTGACGCAGGTAGCCTCGTCGCTGCCTTTCCTGTTCGCCCCAGCTGATCCGACGACCGCGAGTGAATCTGCCACTAAACATCATGGCGCCGAAAGCAACCAGGCCGATCAATGGGAACAGCCCGGCCTGCAACGACCGAACACCGGAGGTGTACATGATGACGAGAGTGCCCATGATGCCCACCAGCAGAGCTGGGGCGGCGATCATCACAAGGAGGTTGCGGGGCTCGCGCTCGGGCAGAGCCAGCGGTGGGTTCACCGCCACCCGTACCGGTGTCACCAGCGGCGCGGCCCTTCGTGGGCCCCGCACAAAACCTCGCTTGGACACGGCTAACCACCCAGACCCTGGGCCAGCGGAGCCGTCGCTCCGGCCGGATCGACCACGTCGCGTTCAAGTAGGGCGTTCGCCCGGCTGATCGCCGGCCCGGCGGCAAAGGTTCGGACTATCGGCCAAGGCGCCTGAACGGCACGACCGGGGTCAATACCTAAGGCCTGCAGTGTGTTCTGCTCCCATTCAATCCCGTAACGAACCCCCTGCGCCGAGATCCAGTACAGGCTCTCACGGGTAGCCGAGGCGACATCGGCGCTCGTGGTCGCGACGAAATTTGCCGCGCTGGGCAGGATCAGTGTCTGATGTGCCCGCACAGAGGCCGGATCGCGGGCGTCACGCACCAGTTCAACAATGTGGGAGTCCTGACTCTGCGGCACCGGAAGTCCCGGGCCGGCGTAGACCGCGACGCTGGCTTGAGGGCTTCCCGACGTTTTCGTCCAACTCACACAGCTGACCGGGTTGGCGTCGGTGTCAATGAAGTCGAGCTTCCCGGTCGGATAGAAGCCCAGGTTCAAGCTCGCAACCTCGGGTATGTCGACGATCTTGTCCGGCGAGAGCAGTTGCGGTTCGTTGGCGCCGTGACTGTCTGCGGTTCGCAAGAGGTCGGCGACGAAAGCGGTGATTTTCTGAACGCCCTCGGCCAGCAGGACGTAGAAGCCGCTGTTGTCCCCGTTGGCATCCTGAGTCTCCAGCACCTGTCCGACCACCGATCCGGGCAGCAGCAGCGATGGTGCGCCCGCCCCCGGAATCACCGGAACCGCAAGTGGTTCGGTGGCGGGCATCGCGTCAAAAAGCGCACTGGACAACTCAATCGGGCGCGTCACACCGGGGTCGAGTCCCAAGTTGAAGGTGACCCTTCGGTCAGCCGGGTCGATTAGGCTGCGTTGACCGTTCCAGACCAGGAAGGTCGAACCTCGATGTGAGGTTAGGAGCGCTTGCTTCTGGCTCATCGGTTCAGCGCGGCCCCCAGACAACTGGCCGGCGATCGCGGTCACCACGGTGGGTAGGCCGCTGCCGCGTGCTGGCGCCGTGTCACACACCGACCATGCTGACACCGGATTACCCGCGAGAGGCAGATCGTCGGGAATCCCCGGGATGCCGATCATCGGTCCGGTGGGGTACTTTGCAATCTCCGCGGGCCTGACCCAAACCGGTGCCACGGCGCTGCCGGTGGCCAGCCGGGCCGAGGTCAGGTTGAGCGCCGGGTGAAGGCGGCCGTCAATCCGGGCATACAACGCGCCGGTATCCCGATTGCCGACGACCGCGGACTGGCCGACCAACCCCGCCGGTTTGATGAAGTTGAGCAATGCCATCCAGGCGCAGCCCAGCAGGACGAAGACGACGGCAAGCGCGAGTGCGGCTTGCTGCTTTCGGTCGTCATGCTGCATCCGGACCGAGAAACGGGTGATCGCCGCGCGGAGCCTGCGGTTGTAGAAGAGATGCCCGGAACTCTGTTCCCTATTCGACAAGTTCAGTGGCACAGTCGTCGTTCCCTGTTCACAGCAACTCGCCCCCGTACCGGACTTGGCAGTCGCCCTCGACCTCCACCCGCAGCGCGGCGAAAGCCGTGTTCATTCGCTCAGCGAGCTCCCCGTGGGTGTAGTGAGTCGTGACGCCGGGGTGGAGGGCGAGGTCAACGAGTTTGCCATCTGCGTTGGCAACGGCCCGGATGTCGCCCATATCGACGCTGTAGGTGACCGTCTCCGCCTCCGCGAGGAGGGCTTCCCACCGCTCGGCCGCCTCAGTGAGATCACGCAGCACCCGGTCGACGATCTCCTTGTCGCTAATCCATGAACTCTCGCCTGAACCCTGCACCGGCACAGACTAAAGCAGAATCTAGCTGTGTCAATTCGGTCACTTAGCCGGTTGTTTGACGGGCCGGGTGTTTAGGCGCAGCAATGCCGACACTCGACCGTTTTGGAGCCCGCTGCTGGGTCTCGTCAGCCTGGCCGGACTAGGGCGCTCCAACGCTCGCCGCCGCGGACCAAACATAACGTCGCTTATTTGCTGAATCACATAACCCGGCTGAGGTGTATGAGGTCAGGTGGGGTCGGCGGTGTGTTAGCTAGAATGTCATTGCTGTGATTCGCAGGGCGAGTTTCTACGCCGCGCGGCACTTCTATCGCCATTGGCTACCAGAACAACTCCTAGGCTTGGGCGCGTGCGATTCGCATTCAAAACCGCCACCCAGAACACCACCTGGGCCGAGATGCTGGCGGTGTGGCGGGCCGCCGACGACATCGAGGTCTACGAGTCGGGGTGGACGTTCGACCACTTCTACCCGATCTTCTCCGATCCGACCGGTCCGTGCCTGGAGGGGTGGACCACCCTGACAGCACTGGCCCAGGCCACAAACCGACTTCGATTGGGCACACTGGTCACCGGCATTCATCACCGGCACCCCGCGGTCCTGGCCAACATGGCATCCGCGGTGGACATCATCTCCGGAGGACGGCTGGAACTGGGAGTCGGCGCCGGCTGGAACGACGAGGAGTCGAACGCTTACGGCATCGAATTGGGCACCCTCACCGAGCGTTTCGGCCGCTTCGAGGAAGCCTGCCAGGTCCTCGTGGGACTGCTCAGCCAGGAGACGTTCGACTTCGACGGTAAGTTCTTCCGGCTCACTGCGGCACGCAATGAGCCCAAGGGCCCGCAGCGACCGCACCCCCCGATCTGCATCGGCGGCAACGGCGAGAAACGCACGCTGCGGATCACCGCGAAGTACGCCCAGCACTGGAATTTCGTCGGCGGCACCCCGGCGGAGTTCGCGCACAAACGCGACGTGCTCAAGGCCCACTGCGCCGACGTGGGCCGAAACCCCAAGGACATCATGCTGTCCGCGCACATTCGGCTCAGCCAGGACCGGGGCTACCGCGGGGTGATCGAGGACGCCATCGCGTTGGGCGCCGAGGGGCTGGATCTTGCGATCGTGTACCTCCCGTTGCCCTACGACCCGGCGATCATGGAACCGCTGGCCGAGGCGATCCGGGACTCCGGCCTCTGGCGGCCCGCGTAGCCATCGGCGCTGCGCCCAGATCGCCGTCGCGTGCGAAAACGCGACCTGGGCGCAGGGTCGATGGGGTTGGGCGGGGCGGTGGCATCTATTTTGTGGGGGTGTCCAACCACGCCGCCGATGCCGAGGTGCCCAGTGGGCCGCAGACCCAACTGCCCCGAGGCCGTTACCCGGCCACCGCCACCACGATCTGGCTGGTGTCGATCCTGGTACTGCTCATTGAGGCGGCGCTGGCTTTCGGCGTGCCGGGCCGCTGAGTAGGCGATGAGTGGGCACGGGTCGCCGATGAGTACCGGGTCAGGAGCGCATCGCCCGCCGTTCGCGTTACCGCCGCCGGCGCCTGCGGAGGGCCGCGGCGCGGTGTGGCCGCTGTGGGTCGTGTACGCCGCCAGCGTGCTCAGCGGTCTGGCCATCCACGCCGGGTGGGCCGGAGCTTCCATCGCCCAGACACCCGCTCTTGCGGCGGCCAGCGCGGCCATGTTCGGGATCTTCGGTGCGGTGGTGGCCTGGCTGCTCAACAAGATTCACTACTTCTGGCCGGTTCAGCGGAGCACCATGGTGCTGGCCGTGCTGTGGGGCGCCACCGCAGCCGCCGGGTATGCGCTGCTGGCCAACATCGCGATCTACGAGACGTTCGCCAACCGGGAGGACGCACCGGCCTGGGCGCTGTTCGCGCCGTTCACCGAGGAACCCATGAAGAACATCGGCATCGTCGCGGTGCTGCTGCTGGCCGCGACCCGGCCGCGGACCGCCCTGGACGGGCTGGTGGTGGGTTCCTTTGTGGGACTGGGCTTTGAGATCGTCGAGAACGTCCTGCAGTCGATCAACAACGCGCTGGCCTCCCCACCGGACCGATGGGCGTCGCTGACGACCGACTTCCTGCATGAGGTGTTGCGCAGCAGTTGGACCGGACACATCGTGATCTCCGGGATCGCCGGCTTCGGCATCGCCTACGTGATGACGGCCCCGCGGCGCCCCGCGGTGAAGCGCTGGGCGGTCGGCGCCGCACTGCTGCTGCTGGCCCTCGGAGCTCATCTGCTGTGGAACTCTCACCGGTTCGGGCTGTTCTACGTGCTGGGCCAGTTCGGGACGCTGGCGTTCTACCTGTGGCTGATCCGACGGGGCCGGGCCGAGGAGGCCGCGCTGTACCGGCCCTACCTGCGCTACGTCACCCCCGAACTTTTGGAACCCGGTGCCGCGGAATCAAGCCGTCGCATCGCCCGGCAGCGCAATCGGACCGTTGCCCGACTGGCGGGTGCGATCGCCAACGGGGAGGCCGGGGCGGCCTACGAATGCATCGACCGACTCGGTGATCAGCAGCACTTGGGCTTGGCGAGGTGACCGGTCAGGTCGCGATGCTCGGTCGGATCGATGGCTTTGACCGCGTCGACGTAGGCGTCGATGTCGATCTTCTTGCCGCCCACCCAGGTGCCGAGCACCTTGACCTGGTCGACGATCTTGTCAACCGGGACGGTGTAGATGTCGGCAGACACCTCGACCAGGTCGGCGTACTTGCCGACCGCCAGTGATCCGATTTCGTGGTCGCGGCGCAGTTGGTAAGCGCCGTTGATGGTGATGGCCTTGAGGGCATCGTCGAGGGTGACCGCCTGATCGGCCCCGTGCACCGAACCGTTGATCGTCTTGCGGGTGACGGTCTGCTGGACGTTGAGCAGCTGGTTGGGCGGCGAGACCGACCCATCGTTGTGGTAGCTGGGCCGCACCCCCGCCTCGAAGGCGTCCCGGATCCGCTGCCACTGCGCGCCGTAGGCGGAGTCGAACATCACGCCGTCGAGCAGGTCGCCCCAGTAGATGTACTGAAAGGGGCTCATCGAGCAGGTGACACCGAGGGCTGCGGCCCGCTCGAACTGGTCGCGTCGGGCCGCACCGAGATGTTCGACGCGCCAACGGTGATCCGAGCCGAGCAGATTGAACTTCGCCAGCGCGCGGGCGTAGGCGTCCAGGACGACGTCGAATCCGACGTCGCCGTTGCAGTGGAAGGCGATCTGGTAGCCGGTGGGCACCAGGGTGTCGAGAACCTCGTCGAGTTGGGCTCGGGTGTAGTTCATTTGCGACTCGCCGCGCGGACCGAGTTCGATCTGAGCGGTGCGGGTCGTCGGATTGTCCAGGTACTCAAAGGAGATCGCGACGTTGCCCAGCCACGGCGATCCGTCAGCCCACAGTTTGATACCGACCTTCCAGACCAGTTCAGGGTGCGGGAAGGTGATGTCGGCGGCGGCGTCGGCCTCGATCGACATGTGGTAGAGGTGCAGGCGCACCGGACAACCCGGCACCGACGATAGTGCCGCGTAGGCCTGGTACTGGGTGGAGTTGTAGGTGTGCTCGGAGGTCGCGGTGACCCCGCACTGGGCCATCAGTTTGTAGAACAGCGCCCCGGAGTGCAGGGGGTGCGGGATCGCCGTGGGCAGCAGTGCGCCGACCACGACCATCAACGCGCCCGACTCGAAGGCGGTGCCGTTGCTGGTCACCCCGTCGGCCTCTCGCCCGAAGCTGCCGCCGACCGGATCCGCCGGTGCCTTGCCGTCGGGCCAGCCCATGAGTTTGATTGCCGCACTGTTGAAGTAGATCCCGTGTCCGGAGTTGTCGATGGCGACTACCGGCCGGGTCGGGAAGATCGGGTCGAGGACGTCGCGGGTGGGCAACGGCGCCTGCTGCAGCAGGCGGTCCACCCCGTTGAACACCAGCACCTGATCGGGCGGATGGGTCTTGTCGGCCTTGGCCATGATCTCTTTGACCGCATCCCAGGTCGGCACACCGACATTGGGGGAGACCCAGTAGGCCGGCTCCTGCGTGGCCATCCCGGACAGCAACGGGTGGCTGTGCGGTTCAACAAAGCCCGGCATCAACACCGTCTCCCCTAGATCGGTCACCGGCACTGCGGGGGCGGCGGCCGCGACCTCCGCCATGGAGCCGATCGCGGTGATCCTCCCGGTAGCTGAATCAAAGGCGATCGCCCGCGCCCGGGGACGGTCGGGGTCCATCGTGATGATCGTTGCGGCTTTGAGGATCGTGTCGGCTGGCATGGCTTCCTGTCTATCGGAACGACTTTGCCTTCGCAGGGTTACGGTCACGGTTCGCTGCGATTCCGGCATCTGACCGTTATCCGATGTTGCTTGTCGGGTCCTAACCACCTTGTCACGATCGTCCGGTGAGCTACAGAGCTGAAACTGGGACCGACAGCGCGCTGGCGGCCCGGCTCGCGGCGATCGCTTCCATCGGCGCAGCGGTGATCCACGTTGCCGTACTTCCTTCGCACTGGCAGCTCTGGCTGCCCGCCGGTTTGTTCTTCGCCTCGGTCGCGGTCTTCCAGGTGATCTGGGCGCTGGCGGCGTGGACCCGTCCCAGCGGGCTCCTGCTTGCTGCGGGGATTGCGGTCAACGGGGCGTGCGTGACGCTGTGGGTGTGGTCGCGGACGACGGGGGTGCCGTTCGGCCCGCACGCCGGTGAACCGGAAGTCGTTGCAGCCGCCGACATCTGCGGGCTGCTGCTGCAGTGCTATGTGGTCATGGGCGCGGCCTGGGCCTGGCTTCGCATCTACCGTCAGGAGTCGGTCTCGCGGGTCGGAAGTGTGCTGGTCCTACTCGGGGCGAACGGCGTCATCGCCGCCGCGGTGGTCGCCGGGGTGACCTCGAGTCTGGTTGACCCCGAACACCACTCGCCTGCGGAGGCGGCGGGTGATCGCCAGGAGGTACGGCCCGGGCACGATCATCCCGCTCCGGTTGAGGCCCGGATCCTCGAACAGTCCGCGCCGGTCGTCGACGTCACCCCCGCACTGCACCCGCACGACAGCGGAGACACCCACCAGCACGCCGAGTAATCGCCCCGATTGATCGCACCGGGGCATCTGGAACACTGGCGGTTATGCAGACTTCAGCGAAACTGACCCTGTGCTGCCTGGGTGCGGCGAGTACGGTCACCGGCTCCAAGCATCTGCTGGAGAGCGACGGCCGCCGGATTCTGGTCGACTGCGGTTTGTTCCAGGGTGTGAAGAACCTCCGCGAACTCAACTGGAAACCCCTTGCGGTGGAGCCTGCCGGTATCGACGCGGTGGTGATCACCCATGCCCACCTCGATCACACCGGGTATCTGCCGCGACTGGTGCGCGACGGGTTCAGCGGACCCATCGTGTCGACGAAGGCGACTGCTGCGGTCGCCGAGATCATTCTTCGCGACAGTGCCTACCTGCAGGAGCGGGACGCGGCTTTCCTCAACAAGCACCGGGCCAGCAAGCACCATCCCGCGCTGCCGCTGTATGACAGCGACGACACCGAGCGGACCCTCGAGCTGTTCCGGACCCACCCGTTCGGCCGGGAGTTCAGCCTGTGGGACGACGGACCGGCGGTGACGTTCCGCCGCGCGGGCCACATCCTCGGCGCGGCCACCGTCGATCTGGCCTGGCAGGGCCGTCGCATTGTGTTCTCCGGCGATCTGGGCCGCTACGACGACCCCGTGATGGGCGATCCGGAACCGGTGCCTGTCGCCAACTATCTGGTGTTGGAGTCCACCTACGGCGACCGGTTGCGCGATCGCAGCGACCCCGCGGAGACCATCGCCAAGGTCGTCGAGGCGACCGTGCACCGCGGGGGGACCGTGGTCATCCCCGCCTTCGCGGTCGGCCGTGCCCAGACGCTGCTCTATTACCTGTGGGCGCTCCGGTCGGCGGGCAGACTGCCGGATGTGCCGGTTTATCTGGACAGTCCGATGGCCATCAACGCCAGTGAGTTACTGGGGCACTACCGCGACGATCATCGGCTGGAACCGCATGTGTACGAGGGTATGTGCGCGATGGCCACCTACACCCGCGACGCCGAACAGTCCATCAAGATCTCTGCGAGTCGAGAGCCCAAGATCGTGCTGTCCGCCAGTGGGATGGCCACCGGCGGCCGGATTCTGCACCACCTCAAGGCTTTCGCGCCGGATCCGCGCAACACCATCATGATCACCGGCTATCAGGTACCGGGCACTCGCGGGGCGGCCATCGCCGCCGGGGAACGGTTCGTCCGGATCCATGGCGAATGGGTCCCGATCAACGCTGAGGTGGCCGACCTGGGGATGCTGTCGGCGCACGCGGACGCCGACGAACTCATCCGCTGGGCGGAAGGCTTCACCGCCGCGCCCAAGCAGGTGTTCGTCGTTCACGGCGAGCCTCAACCAGCGGACACGCTACGGACTCGTCTGAGCCGCGAGTTCGGCTGGGAGGCAACGGTCCCCCGGATGAACCAGCTGTTCGACCTGTAGCCCGTCACGGGCGCCGACACTGAAACGTTGGCGGTGGAAAGGCTCAATTCCCGCCAAGGCTTCAGTCTCGGCAAGTCGGGTGGCCGGTCAACCGCTGCGGGCGGTGGCCAGCGCGGCGCGAAAGCTCTCCACGGTGGCCAGTTCGGCGGCGACGGGCCCGGCGATCTGCTGCTCGGCGACCCCGGCTACTTCAGCGCGCAGCGCCTGCCGGGCGGCCCGGCCGGCACGTCTGGCGCTGGTCCGCGCGAGTATCCGCCCGATGAAGGCCAGCACCACCCCGCCGAGCAGACCGACGATGAGCATCAGCGTCGGCACCGGGAAGCCCTCCACGCTGGGCGCCTGAGCGACCTGGAACTGCAGGTAGGCCAACCCCGCCAAGGCCAGCAGCCACAGCCCCCCGGCCACCGCGAGGGCGAACAGCACCCACTGCAGCACCCCGAAAACGCCCCACCAGCGCGGGTTCCGGGGCGGCACCAGCGGTGCCCGGGTGACGGCCTGGTCAAGCTGATCGGTCAGGCCGGCGGAGGCACGGTCGGCAACCGCCCGGGTACTCTGCACCCACGCCGGCGGCGCCCCGGCGCTGGCCTTGTCGACGTAATCGAGGACCGCGCTGTTGGCTCGCGCCTTGGCCACCGGGTCGTTGGAGGGCAGTGACGATCGCACCAGACGGGGATCGACGCCCGGGCGCTCAAGGCGCAACTGCGCGACCGGGTCCTTGCGAAGCCGCGCAAGCCATTTCAGCGGCGGCCACCCGATCGCCTGCACCGCCTTGCGCTGACTGGACAGCTCGATGGCCGCCACGATGACCGGCGCTCCGGCCGCCTCGGTCAGGGCGTCGGTCAGCGTGGCCAAGTCAGCCGCCCCGGCGCCGGCGATCGGCGTGCCGGGATCCTCGGCGGCCCGGGCCAAACCATCGGCAGCCGTCGCGACGTCGGCCGCCAGTCTCGCCACCGCCGTCCGGCGACTGGCGACAGCGGCCAGGATCCGGTCGGCGAGGGCCTCCAGACCCTCGCCGCTGCGGTTGGATGCCCCGAGGACGACCGCGTCGGACAGACCGTCCTCGGCCACCAGACGTTTCAGGTGCGCGAGGCACTGCTGGGCGTCGGCGACGGTAAGCCGGTCGACCTGGTTGAGCACGACGACGGTGACGTCGTCGTGGCGGGCGAAGCGGCGCAGGTACTGCTCGTGCACGAGGGCGTCGGCGTACTTCTGCGGGTCGAGCACCCACACCATCAGGTCGACGCGTTCGACGAAGTGATCCACGTGCGCCCGGTGCGAGGTCTGGGTGGAGTCGTGGTCGGGCAGGTCGATGAGCACCAGATCGGCCAGCGCGGCGGCACCGTCGGAGGCCACATGCCAGCGGGTGACCCCTAGCCACTCGAGCAGGGCGAGGGTCTCCGGTGTCTCCTGCCAGATCGCCGCCAGCGGTTCGGATGTCGTGGGCCGCAGCACACCGGCTTTGGCCACCTCATCACCGACGATGGAGTTGAACAGAGTGCTCTTCCCGGCGCCGGTGGATCCGGCGAACGCCACGACGGTGAGTTGTTCGGACAACCCGCGGCGGGCCTGCGCCCGCTCGGCCACCGACCGGGCCTGGGCCACCGGGGGCGGCGGCAGTCGGCCGTCACCGAGATCGGCCGCCTCCGCCAGTCCGGCGAGCCGACGGTCCAGGGCCGCCCCGTCGACCAGAGGCGGCGGCTCGGCCCGCATCGGATTGAGCCGGGCCAGGAGGTCTTTCATCATCAGCCGTTCCACCAATCCCGCAGGGTCTCCCGCCACGTCCGCCGCGGCGCGGCCGCCTCCCCGGGGGCGGGGGGGCTCGCCGGCAGCATTGCTTCGGCATCCTCGGCGTCGCGCGCCTGCTGAACCTGCAGCCTGGCTGCCTCAAGCCGGGCCGGCAGTCCCTCGTCGAGTTCGAGCGCGTCTAGCCGGGACAGGAACCTGGCCTTCTCCCCGGCCATCAGATCAGCGACCCGCTCTTTGAGTTTCTCCATGGCGGCCTTGGACATCCGGCGCACCCCGTCCTCACCGAAGACCGCTTCGAGCAGTTTCTGCGCGACGACGGAGGAGGCGCCGGCGATCCCGACCTCAGCGCCGGTCAACCCACCGGTGGTCGAGAACACCGCGACCATCAACGCCAGGGTCACCGCGTTGACCCCGTAGGCCATCGCACGGGCGGTCTGCCGCTTGTCGGCTCCCTCGGTCCGGATCAGTTCCAGCAGGTCGTCCTGCCACGCCCGGACCAACGCGGCGGCCTGGTCGGGGAATTCGGCCGAGGCCCGGGCCAGATCCGAACCTGCCAGCAGGGCCCGGCCCGCCTCGTCGTCGCGCCAGGCGCGATCGGCCCGCCGGGCGGCTTCGTTGGCCGAATCGACCAGAACACTGGCCAGACCGGATTCTATTGCCTCCGTGACCCGTTCGGGTGGGGCGGGTTCACCGCGTACCGCGGCACCGATGCGATCCCGCAGCCGTCCCACGCCTTCCTCGAGTCGCTTGAGTAACTGCCCGGTACCGACGAACTCCTGCCAGCGCGCCAGCACCTCACCGCGCATCAGTGAACCGTCGGAGGCGATCTGCTCCATGCCGGAGACCGCCTGCGCGTAGGACTGATCAACCGCGGCCCGCAGCCGATCACCGGTACTGAGTTGCTGGGCAACGGCATCGGTGATGACCGGCAAATCGGCGACGATGTGCCCGACGGCGCCGTCGACGGTGCGGCGGGCCACCGCCGCCCGCAGGGCCGCGTCCGCGACGAGATTGTTCAACCAGGTCTGCATCTCCGCGGTGCGGTCAGCGGGAAGCATGCCCTCGACCAACGGCGATTCGGGGATGACGAACAGTGGTGCGTTCCCGAGTCGCTCGTCGGCGAGCATCTGCCGAACGTGCGCGGTCACCTCGGCCATCGCCTCGGGGGGCACCCGGTTGAGCACGATGACCACCGCGGCGTTACGGTCGACCGCGGCCCGCAGAGCCGCCCATGGCACCGCGTCGGCGTAACGCGATGCGGTGGTGACGAAGAACCACAGGTCGGCGGCGGCCATCAGCATGCCCGCCATGTCGCGGTTGGTCTGCGACACCGAGTCCAAGTCGGGGGCATCCAGCAGACCCATCCCCGCCGGGACGGTGTCGATGGAGACCAGGCGCAGGCCGAACACGTCGTCGGTGCCGCCCAAGGAGTTGGGCCCCGCCCCACCGGTGATCCGCGGCAGCCGCGGCAGGATGTGGTCGGAGGCGAACCAGTCGGCGTCGGCCGGGTTGTGGGCCAGCACCGGATGGCGGGTGGTCGGCCGCAGTACGCCCGGCGTGGTGACCGGTGTGCCGACTATCCGGTTGACCAGGGTGGATTTACCGCTTCCGGTGGATCCGCCGACGACGGCCAGCAGGGGCGCGTCGGCATCCCTGAGCCTTGGCAGGATGTAGTCGTCGAGTTGGTTGGTGAAGTTGCCCGCCATCGCCCGGGCGGCTTCCGCGCCCGGGCCGTGCAGGGGGATCCGCACCTGCCCGAGGGCTTCGCGGAGGGACTCCAGGGGGGCCAGCAGTGATCCGGACACCTCTACATCGTGCCGTAGACCGTTGGCCGCTTATCCCACGTTGCGGACAAGTTCAATGGCGTACTCGTTGACGAAACGTCCGGCGGGCGGTTCGCCGGGCTCGCAGGCCCCATCGGATTCGCCGGGACGCTTGACCCACAGGTAGGCGTCGGCATGGGCCCCCGCGGTCGCAGTGGTCGGCGCAACGCCCATCGCCCGCCCGGGCGGGTTACACCAGTCCAGCGCAACACCGACGGCCGGGCCGGCGCCGTTACGGGAGGTGTCGATGACGTAATGCGCCCCGTTGGTCATCCCCGAAATCGCCTCGCCGTAACCGATCTGCTCCTCGGTGGTGTAGAAGTTCGCGGTGTTGAGGCTGAAGCCGCGCGCCCGGGACACCCCCACCTCGTTGAGTCGGCTGGCCATCAGCTCAGCACTGACCCACCGCGAGTGACCGGCGTCGATGTAGACCACCGCGGCTGGGTTGGCGGTCAAGGTGTCGACGGCGTAGCGCATGAGATCGAAGCGTTCCTGCTGCTGTTCGGGCGACAGACAGTCGGCCATCGCCAACGCGTCGGGTTCGAGGATGATCACCGCGGGCATGGAGCCCAGGCCGGCGGCGACGGCGTCGATCCACCCGGTGTACCCGGCCGCTGAGCCGAAACCACCCGCGGCGTAGCTGTAGCAGTCGCGATGCGGGATGGCATAGAGGGTGAACACGGGCATGGCGCCGACGGCCTGGGCCGCTCCGGCCATCCGCGACACCGTGCTGTTCACCCGGCCGACCGGGAACGCCTCGTCGAGCCAGTAGGACGCCGGGGTGTTCGCGATGGTCGTCAACTCCGGGATCGGCGGGTTGGCGTTGTTCGCGGCCAGCATGGCCAACGAGATCGGATCGACGTAGAACGGCTTTCCGGCCAACGGGTTCGATCCCTCGACCAGCCGGATGGCCGGGGCCGGGGTGGGGGTGCGGGGGGACTGCGGGGGTTCGGCAAGCACGCCCGCGCCTGCCAGGGCAAGTACTGCCAGCGGGGCGACCCCTCGGGCCAGGGTCCCGGCAACGGCTGCGACGGAGGAAATCACCCCCAGAAAATAGTGTGGCGGCGGCCGTTTCGCTCAACTATCCGCTCGGTCGACGACGATCGACGGAACAGCTGTCACATCAGTCCCAACGGTAACGGTTTGGCGGGATCGAGGCCCGGCGTGGCGCCGGTTGTCCTTACACAGCGACCTGCAGATGCTCATCACCGGAGTCGAGGAACGCCCGGAACTCCTCAGCGGTGCGGTGGGTCTTGGCCAGCCGTGCCGCACGCAGGCACGGGACGAGGTTGTCCGGATCGTCGGTGCCGCCGCGGACCCGCGGCACCAGATGCCCGACCTCGAAGACGCCGCCCAACGGCCATCCGGTGTAGAAGCACCGATCGGGGTCGATGCCCCGAGCCTGCCAATGGCTGATCAGGTCCGCGTGGGTCACCATGAAGACCGCATACCCGCTCCGGTCGGTCATCAATCCCCCGATATGCGTCCGTCGGCCAGGGCCAGGGCTGTCCGGGCGGCCGCCCCGGTCTGGCCCGCATAGCCGGCGCCGAACAGCACCACGTGCGCCAGCAAGGGGTAGAGCTGGTGCAGCCCGGCACGCTCCCGCCACTGCGGCCACAGCGGCTGCACCTCCTGGTAGCCGCGGTAAACGGTCTCAAGATGCGGACAGCCGAACAGGGCCAGCATGGCCAGGTCGGTCTCCCGGTGACCGCCGTGGGCGGCCGGGTCGATCAGCACGACACCGTCGGGCGTCCACATCACGTTGCCGCTCCACAGATCGCCGTGCAGCCGCACCGGATCGTCATCATCGTCGAAATCCCCGGCCCGGCAACGGTCGATGACGGTCCCGACAAGGTGGTGCGTGGCGGCATCCAGTCGGCTGGAGGCCTGCCGCAGCATCGGGGTGAGCCGCTCCTCGGCGTAGAAAACTCCCCAGCCGTCGTGCGGGGTCAGACTCATGGGCAGCGGATGGTGCAGGGGCCCGAAGAAGCCCGGCCCGGTCCACCCCGCCGGGGCAGAGCCGAAGGCCGGCGCTCCGGCATTGTGGGTGACCGCCAGTTGCCGACCGAACTCCCGCGCCGCCTCGGGGGTCGGCTCTCCGCCGGTCAGCCGCTGCAAGGTCAGGCTGGTGTTCTCGACGCTGAGTACCTGGGCACACCGCACGCCCCCGGAAACCTCGCCGAGCCACCGCAGACCGGCGGCCTCGCAGCCGAAGAAGCCCGGTGGTGCAATGGGATTGCGCTTGACGAAGGACACCTCGCGGGGGCGCTAGTGTCCGTGGAATTCGTCCATCGAGTTATAGACGCCGACAGCGCGCAGATAGCGGTCGCGCAGTCGGACCGGGAGCACCCCGGTCAGCACTTTGTTCATCCTCGACGTCCACGGCATGACGACGAAGGGCTCACCGGCCAACATCGCCGACCACGTCTCGGCGACGACGTCCTGCTGCTTGAGCATCGGGGTGAACAGAATCCCCTTGGCACCGTCGAACATTCCGGTGTTGATGTAGGTGGGGCAGACGGTGGTGACCTTAACGTGGTCGTGGCCGGCCTGTTCGAGTTCCAGTCGCACCGTGTCGGAGAAGCCGACGGCCGCCCACTTCGAGGCCGCGTAGGCGGCCATCTTGGGGACGGCGTTCAGTCCGGCGGACGACGCGATGTTGACCAACCGGCAGGGTCGACTGGAATAGACCATCGACGGCAGGAATTCCCGGGCGACCAGCATCGGGCCGATGGCATTGACCTCCATGGTCAGCAGGAAGTCGCGCGGGTCGTTCTCCCAGAAATAGCTGTTGCCCCGCACGATCCCGGCGTTGTTGAACAACACGTGAATCGTGCCGACCTCGGCGCGGACCCGGTCGGCGGCCTCGGTCACCCGATCCCGCGATGTGACGTCGACGACGTCGTACTGGACCGTTCCGCCGGCGGCTTCCAGTTCAGCCGCGGTCTCCTTCAGTGCCGCCTCATTGGCGTCCCACAGGACTACCGTGGCGGCACGCTCCTTGACGGCGTTGGTAGCGAACAGCTTTCCCAACCCCATCGCCGCGCCAGTGACCAGAACGTTGGACCCCTCAACTGATTGCATGGCCGAACTCCTCCGGATCGCTGCGCCCCTCCCTCTTTCTTTTCTACCGCACTCCAGTCCAGGCCGGGGCACGACCGGTTTCGCCGTCCTGGGCGAGCACGCACTAGGGTGCTGAGGGCGGCCTGGACGGCCCATTCGGCAAAACATTGGGCGAGATATGACAGCAGCATCCAACACCCCGGCGCTCCAATCCCGGGTCGGCCACTACTACCAGATGGATGGCACGTACCTCGTCGGCCGGGAGAAGGTGCGCGAGTACGCCCGGGCGGTCCAGGACTATCACCCGGCACACTGGGACGTCGACGCCGCGGCGAAGCTGGGGTACTCGGGTCTGGTGGCACCGTTGACGTTCACCTCGACGCCGGGAATGGCCTGCAACCGCAGGATGTTCGAGTCGATCGTCGTCGGCTATGACACCTACCTGCAGACCGAGGAGGTCTTCGAGCAGCACCGCCCCATCGTGGCCGGCGACGAACTGAAGATCGACGTCGAGTTGACCGAAGTGCGCCGGACCGCCGGCCGGGATTTCATCACCGTGACCAACACCTTCACCGACGCCGCCGGGATGCGGGTGCACACCCTGCACACCACGGTCGTCGGGGTCACCGCCGAGGACATCAATCCGGCGGTCAAAGCCGCCGTGCAGAAGGCAATGATGCACGACGTCGACATCATGAGCATCGACGGATCGGATGCCAGCTACGAGAAGGCGGTGCGACCCGAAGGCGAGTTCCGCATCGCCGCCGACGACCGCACTCCCGCGACCCTGGACTTCGACGACCTGAGGGTCGGTGAGGCCCTGCCGGTGCACCACACCCGCCTGTCCCGCGGCGATCTGGTGAACTACGCCGGTGTGGCCGGGGACGCCAACCCGATCCACTGGGATGAAGCCATCGCCAAACTGGCCGGTCTGCCCGACGTGATCGCGCACGGGATGCTGACCATGGGCTTGGGCACCGGCTTCGTGTCGGCCTGGTCGGGTGACCCGGGTGCGGTGACGCGTTACGCCGTGCGGCTGTCCCAGCCCGCCGTCGTGTCCGCTGCCGAGGGTGCCGACATCGAGTTCAGCGGGAAGATCAAGTCGCTGGATCCGGAAACCCGCACCGGGGTCGTGCTGGTCGCCGCGAAGTCCGACGGCCGCAAGATCTTCGGGCTGGCGACCATGGACATCCGCTTCCGCTGAGCGCACCGTGACCGAGCTTGAGGGCTCCCCGCCCACCATCCGGCGGCCACACCTGTTGCGGCTGGCCGCTTTTGCCGCCGTCCTGTTCGCGATGTTCTATCTGGTGGCGGTGCGCCGGGTCATCGACGTCGAAGCGGTCCGCAGCACGGTGGCCGCGGCCGGGCCGGTGGCACCGCTGGTCTACATCCCGGTTTCGGCGCTGTTGGCGTCGATCTTCGTGCCCGGCCCCCTACTCGCGGCCGGCAGCGGGTTTCTGTTCGGTCCGGTACTGGGCACGGCGGTCACCCTGTCCTCGACGGTGACGACAGCGACGATCGCCGCCCTGATCGGCCGGCGGGCCGGCCGGGACAGTGCCCGCGCCCTGATCGGGACAGACTGGTCGGTGCGCATCGACGACCAGATCAAACGGCGGGGGCTGTGGGCGGTCGTCGGGCAGCGGTTCATACCCGGCATCTCCGACGCGATGGCCTCCTACGCCTTCGGCGCATTCGGAATGCCGTTGTGGCAGATGGCGATCGGGGCGTTCATCGGTTCGATGCCGCGGGCTTTCGTCTACACCGCGCTGGGCGCGTCCATCTCCGACCTCAACTCCCCGCTGGCCTACGCAGCAGTCGTCGTGTGGTGCATCACCGCGATCATCGGGGCATTCGCCGCACACCGTGGGTACCGCAGTTGGCGGAACAGCAAGTCCCGCACGAGCCAGTCCGACACCGGCGAGTCGCCGTCGCCCTAGGTGACCCGCCGGTAGAACGGGGACGGGACGACGACGAACGGCTCCTTGCGGCCACGAACGTCGACGGTGAGTTCCGTACCGGGCTCGGCCAGCGCGGCGTCGACGTAGGCCAGGGCGACGGGGTAACCGAGGGTGGGTGAGAGCGCACCGGAGGTGACGATGCCCACGACGTCGCCGCCGGCGGCGTCGCAGACCGGGTAGTCGGCCCGGGCCGCCCGGCGGCCCTGCCCGCGCAGACCCACCAGAACACGTTCGACGGGTTGCTCGGACAGAGTCTGCAGCGCCTCGCGGCCGACGAAGTCTCCGCCGTTGTCGCGGCTGAGCCGCACGACCCTGCTCAGGCCCGCCTCGAACGGGTTGGTGTCCATGCTCAGTTCGTGGCCGTAGAGGGCCATCCCTGCCTCCAACCGGAGCGTGTCGCGGCAGGCCAGTCCGGCCGGTGAGCCGCCGTGCGCCGTGGTGGCCTCCAGCAGTGCCCTCCACAACGCGACAGCATGCTCATTCGGGACGTACAGCTCGAACCCGTCCTCGCCGGTGTAGCCGGTGCGGGCCAGCAACACCTCGATGCCGGCCACCACCGCCGGGGTGCTGGCGTAGTACTTCAGGTCGGCGACTCGCTGGTCGTCGGCAACCAGAGAGCTCACCACGTCCTGGGCCTTGGGTCCCTGGACCGCGATCAACGCGGACTGCGCGGACTTGTCGGCGACGGTGACGTCGAAATCGGCTGCGCGGCTGCTGATCTGCTGGTGGACCTGCGGATAGTTGGCCGCGTTGGCGACCACCAAAAAGTGGTCCTCGGCGAGGCGATAGACCACCAGGTCGTCGATCACCCCGCCGTCGGGGTTGCAGATCAGCGAGTACTTCGCCTTGCCGACAGCGACTTTGGACAACTCCCCGACGAGTGCGTAGTCCAGCAGGGCGGCGGCGTCCGGGCCACTGACGTCGATCTCGCCCATATGGGACAGGTCGAACAGGCCCACGGCGGTGCGCACCGCGTGGTGCTCGGCCAGTTCACTGGAATACCGCAGGGGCATCTGCCAACCGGCGAAGTCGGTGAACGACGCCCCCAGTGCCTGGTGCTCACCCAGCAGGGGCGAGGTACCGGACGGCGCCGTCTCGCTGCCGGTCATGGGCCCTCCCCTTAAGGTCGACTGGTGCCGTCACCCGGTGCCGGGCGGGACCCGATCATGGTACGAAAGGCCCCACCGAGCCCCCGGGAAAGCCCCCGCCAGAGGCCCGGAGGGGCCCGCGGAAACAGCCCAAAACGCCCACCCCGGCCAGCAACGCCGAGCAGTATGAACCCAGGATCTATGGCAAAGCTCCGGAGGTGGACATGGGTGCGGTATCACGTGCGAGAACCGCATGGATGCTCGTGTTCTCGTTACTGCTGGCGCTCGCCGCAGGCTGCGCGGACCGGGCGGCGGACCCGCTTCCGTCGTGGAAAGACGGTGACGCGCGCGCGGCGATCACCGCCTTCGTTGAGCGCACCACCACCGCGGGATCACCGGACTTCGTGCCCGCCGAAGAGCGCATCGCGGTCTTCGACAACGACGGCACGCTGTGGCCGGAGAACCCGCTGCCGTTCCAGTTGGCCTTCGCCTCCGACGAGATCAACCGGATGGTCACCGAACAGCCCACCCTCACGCAGGATCCGATGGTACGGGCCCTGCTGGACGGTGACACCGCCGCACTGCTCGCCGGGCCTCGGCACGACGGCCTGCTTCGCATCGTCGCACTGACCCATTCCGGGATGACCACCGACGAGTTCGCCGATCGGGTCAACGCCTGGATCGACACCGCCAAGCACCCGAGATTCGACAGGCCCTATGACGAACTGACCTATCAGCCCATGCAGGAGTTGCTGGCCTACCTTCGCGACAACGGTTTCACGACCTTCATCGTCTCCGGCGGCGGGGCCGACTTCATGCGCGCCTGGAGCGAACGCGTCTACGGCATCCCGCCCGAACAGGTCGTCGGTTCCACGGGTCGGGTGGTCTACGAGTTACGCGACAGCGGACCGGTACTGGTCAAGACCCTGGACTACCTGTTCGTCGACGACAAGGCCGGCAAGCCCGCCGGGATCCACGAATTCATCGGCCGACGTCCCATCCTCGCCGTCGGGAACAGCGACGGCGACAAGCAGATGCTGGAGTACGTCACGATCGACAATCCGCGGCCCAGCCTCGGGGTGCTCATCCATCACACCGACGCTGCGCGTGAATACCAGTACGACGAAAACCCCACCAGCAGTGGAACATTGGTGGCTGCACTCAAGGAGGCCCCGCAGCGGGGCTGGACCGTCGTCAGCATGAAGGACGACTGGACGGAGATCTTCGCCGCACCGTGAGGGGAAGGCTCAGCGGCCCGTTCCGATCCGCCCCCGGACGGGCGCACCGGGGCGCAGCGCGGTCTCGAGGATCCCATCGCGGATCAGCGGGGTGCCGCCGACCAGCAGGTGCAACACTCCCACCGACGGGTGGGTGGGTTCGCTGAACGTGGCCTGGTCCTCGAATGCGTCGAGGTTGAAGACCGTGATGTCGGCGTCGCCCCCGACCTGAAGACGGCCCTTGCGGCTCATGCCCGGCGAGGCGCTGCTGAGGATCTGCGCCGGAATCAGTGAGCATTTCGCGACCGCGTCGGACAGACCGATGAGACGGCGGCGGGTGACGTACTGCGCGAAGAACCGGGCGAAGGTCCCCGCGCTGCGCGGATGGGCGACGGCGTCACCGGGCAACGGCCACACGTCGCCGTCGACCAGGTCATGGCCGGGGCGTTCCCACGGCATCGCGTCTGAGGCGATCGCACCGCCGGGATAGAGCACCGACAGGTCGAGCAGGCGCTGGTCCTCCGGGTCGGTCTCCGGCGCCAGGAAGTGCCAGACGATGGGCTGGCCGGGCGCGTCCTTCTGGGCCTGACGCAACTCGGCTTCGTCGCGCACCGGTTTTCCGGTGGCGTTGAGCACGATGTCCGACCAGGTCGACCCGGTCCGCTCGCAGTAGCAGGGGTGAGCCAGGAATGCCGCGCCGACCACGGTGGAGGCCGCCCCATACGGGTAGGCCTCGACGGTGATCTTCAGCCCGTGCTGCTGGGCCGCCGCGATCAACTGGGCGCACCGGTCGATGTCGCGCAGGCTGGTGCTGTTGAGGTGGCAGATGTGCATATGTGCGCCGGTGGTCGCCGCATACGCGATCAGCCGCAGGTAGGCCTCCTGGGAACTCTGCGGGTCGATATTCGACATGAACTGGATGTGGGTGAACGTCGGCACGTCGTGGCGGGCTGCGAGTTCGGCGACCAAGGACATCTCCTGCACACCCGCACCGGGGACGTACCCGTTGTTGATCCCGATGCCCAGCGCGCCTTCGGCCAAGCCCTGCTCCAGGCGGGCGATGATCCGTTCGATCTGCTCCCGGGTCGCAACATCGTGCTGCCAGTTCGAATACTGGTACGCCGCTTGGAAATACGCGAGGTTGGGCTGCGGTTCGCCCATCTGAGGTGTCAGCTCGCAGATCCGGGCGAACGTCCACGACGCCGACGCGCCGTAGTTGACGGCCCGGCCGAGGCGGGCCTGCTCGTCATACCAGTCCCCGATCGGCAGGATCCCGGACTCCAGTTCCAGCACGGTGGTGACCCCGTCGAAAGCCTGGATCCGGTCACCGGGCAGCGACTGGGTGTGGCTGTGCAGGTCGATGAATCCCGGTGCCACCACGAGTCCGCGAGCGTCCAGGATCTGATCGGCGGACAGCTCGGCGTCGGAGATCGCCGCGACGGTGCCACCACGGATGCCGACCGAGCGCACGCCGTCCAGTCCGGTCTCGGGGTCGATCACCCGACCGCCGGCGATGACGGTGTCGAATTCCGGTGCGGCCATGGTTGGGAGGATATTCCAGATTCGCGCGCCGGTAGGTCACCGACTGGACAGCGGAACCGCTGTCAGCGGTCCCGCCGGCGCAGCAGTCGCCAGCCGCCGGTGGACCACAGCGCCCAGGCGATGAGCACCGGTTGGAAAAACAGTCGCAGGAAACGTGCACGGTCGCTGTTGAGGCCGAACGCATCTCGGTGCTCCAGCCACTGAGCGATGTTGCCGGGGAAGATCACCACGAAGAACGCCGCCAGCAGCAGACCGACGACGGCGCGTCGTCGCGTCATCAGGATCATCGCCAGACCCAGCGCGATCTCGACCGCACCGGAAGCCAGCACGGTGAAGTCCGCGGGCAGCGGCAGCCAGGTGGGAACCTGCGCTTGGAATTCCTGCCGGGCGAAGCTCAGGTGGCCGATCCCCGCGAAGATCATCGCCGCTCCCAGTGCGATCCGGCCCAACCGTTGGGCGGTCGTCTCCGGGATGGTCCCGGCCGGTGTCGTCATGGCCTGAATCTATCGGCGTCAACCTAGCGGCGGGCGCGACCCCACGCAGTGTAGGAGGTGACCGGACCGGTCCCCGGCCGGCGCAGCCACGGCCAGGGATGCAACGAGACCACGTCCAGGCGAGCGGACCGGGACCGGAAACCCGGGACCGGGGCGAAGGTGGCCGCCAACCGCCAGCCCTGCAACACGGCCACCGGGTCACCCCGCCACACGTGCACCTCCCGTCGGGTTGCCAGGTCGGCCAGCGACTCCGCCAGGAACACCACCCGGCGCACCGACAGGCGCAGGCGGCGCAGCAGCGGTTCGTCGAAGACGAAGACGAGCGGCAGTTCCGGGAAGGCCGCACCGGCCGGGTCGCGGTCGCCCAGACTCTCGGCGGTCAGCCAGACCGCCTCCGGGTCGGCGGAGGTGCGGACCGCGGCCGGACCAGCGCTGGCCTCGGGGTCGTCGTCGCGGCGCAGCCTCGGATCGGTCAGCGCCAGCGGTTGACGCTCCTCGGTGGCCGGCCAGGCGGTGATCGGGCAGTCAATGTTCAGCGAGCAACGCCCGCACAGCCCCGGCGCCCGCTTCTCCACCTGCCACCGGGAGAACCCGTACGCCTTGCCGGTGAGCGCGCCGACGGTCCACTGCCAACCCAACCTGTTTGCCGCGCGGGAACCGTCCAGCAGATGCCGGTACATCAGGTCCTCACCGTCGCGCCAGCCCAGTGCCGACCGCACACTCCAATGCGAGGCCAGCCACATCCGGGTCTGGTTGGTCAGCCATCCGGTGCCGGTCAGTTCCGACCAGACCGATGACAGACACAACGCCGGTGACTCCCACGGATTGGTACCGGGACCGCCGGCGGCACGTTCGGGAACGTCGAACCGCAGCGACCGCTGCGAGGCAGTTCCCATCCGCGCGTAGAGATGTCGGGCGTACTCCTGCCAGAGCAGTTCGTCGCGGAACTTCGCCACATCGTCGGGCGGGCCACCGGCCACCCACTCCCAGACCTCCGGCAGGCTCAGCAGCCCGTGCCGGATATAGGGCGACAACCGGGATGAGCCGCGGGTCCCCGCCGGCCACACATTGTTGCGCCGCCGCGCATAACCGGCCACGTCGAATGCCTGCAGCGCCGCATCGGCGGCGGTCTGACCACCCCGCATCGGTTCGGCGGTGAACAGCGCTGAATCACCGGAATCGGTTGCCGCACAGAGATCTCCGAGATGCGCTGCCACCCAGGTACGCAGATCCCCGTCAGCCGGCGGCAGATCGGGCAGGCGCTGGGGCGGCATCGCTCCAACCTACGCCCCAACCTACTCGGCCACTCGGATCCGGCGCCCAGGGTCGGCGTCGGGAACCGCATTACGGGCTCGGAACAGCAGGGCGATCACCACCGCCGCCGTTCCGCCGATGAGGATCACCAACGACCAGACGGTGAGCGCGTCGGTTCCGGCCAGCACATAGTGCGCGGTCGCCAACGGCCATGCGGCATAGGCCAACAGGTGCGCGGTGGGAAACCATCGGCGGCGCAGTCGGCCACCGATTCGGACCAGGAGCCAGACCGGGACGACCAACCAGAACGCGATGGTTCCCCACGCGACAGCCACGGTGCGCCACGGGGCGGTGAACGGAACCAGGATCTGGGTCACCGTGAAGGGTTCATAGGTGTCGACGAGCAGCAGGCCCAGGTGCGCGGCCAGCAGGCTCAACGCCACCGCGACCAGTCGGCGGTGCAGGACCGCCGCCCGCGGGGCGGGCGTGCCGCCGAACCGTCGCGCCGCCGCGACCAGCCCCCAGACCACCACCGCGGTCAGGGCAACCCACGCGCTGATCCCGGTCGAGCGGATCAGCACCCACGTCCACGAGACGTCGCTGAGCGCCTCACCCATCGGTGGTCCCGGCGGCGGCGGCGCGCGAATCAATCAGGTGCCCGGCGCCCGGAAGCCCGGCGCCCAGCAGATAGGGCAGGCAGCCGCGGCGGCGAAGCCAGTGCCCGCTGGCCGAACCCCGGATCACCCCGACGGTGGCGGCCGCCTCGGCCCGCCAGCCACAGTCCGCCAGCACCGTGGCCTGCACGGTGTCCGAGTCCGACGGCCGTCCGGTGCGGGGCGCCAGGACGTGATGGCCGCCGACCCAGCGCCGTCGCAGCGTTGACGAGGTCGCCACGGCACAGTGCGGGGCAGTCAGGTCCAGGACCCGCCGCTCGGTGGGGGGATCGACCCGGTCGTCGCGCATCGACACCCGCCACGAGTCGGCGTCAGGCGGAACCCCGCGGGTCACCACATCACCGCCGATGCCGACCAGCACCGCATACGCCCCCGCGTCGTGGATCTCCGCGGTGACGATGTCCCCGGCCAGACCCTTACCCACCGCGCCGGGGTCCAGGCCCACGCCGGCGGGCAGCGACACCGTGCGCTCCCCGGTTCGCACCCCGGCCATGCCGGGCGCCGGGAGCGGAGTCGCTTTGGCGGGCAACGACATCGCCACCGACGCGAAGTCCGCGCGGTAACCCAACGTGAGCATGCCGCCGAGCACCGAGGCGTCGACGTCACCGCCGCTCCACTCGTAGGCGGCGAGCAACGCCGTGACGAGGCGACGTAGGTCCTCACTCACCGCTGTCTCGCCGCGCCCGGCCCGGGCGTTGAGCCGGTTGAGTTCACTGGCCGGGCGGAACCGTGACCAGCAGCACTCGAGCAGTTCGACCCGGTGCACCGCGAGGTCGGCGAGCCGTTCGGCGGCTGGGCCGGACGCCCACACGATCACGTGTAGATCGCTGCCCATCGCCCGTGCCCGGCGCTCCGCCCTGCGCATCATCAGCTGCTGTAGGTGGTGGTGTCGCGGTCGAGTCGGGTCGGGGGGTCGGTCGATCCGGGCGGCCGGGTCTCCTCGGCGATGCGGGCGGCCACCTCGGGGTCGGCGACCTCACCGCGGGCCAGTTCGGCGGCGACCCGACGCAGTTCGCGCCGGTAGGCCTGCAGTCGGGCCGCCTCCTGCGTCAGTTGTTCGGCATAGGAGTCCAGTTCGGCCCGCTTCGGCCCGTCCGGGGATGTCTTGTCGGCCTCGGTGGCGCGTACCGCGATCAACCCGGTCAGACCAGCGCATGCGCCGAGCGCCAGCGCCGTCGCGATCCAGCCGTCAGCCCGGCGGCGGCCTCGGCGCATGGCGCTCTCCTTCCTCGCACCCTGCACCCCATCGTGCGCGCCGCGCGCACACCGGGCAACCGGCCGCCGATGGCGCCTCGGCCCCGGCGGTGGCCTAATGGACCTATGGGCCCGGGTCGGCGCAGCGTCGCTGTGGTGAGCGCCGCGGTGATGGTGTTGGCTGCCGGTGGGTGCGCGGGCCGGCAGTCCGGGCCGGACGACGGCCCCGCAGCGCCCGCAGCGGCGGCCACCCCGACTGCCGCCGTGCTGCCGCCGTGGGAACACGACGGGGTGCGCTTCCTGGGTCCGGCCGACGACCTGGGTGACGCGGAGTTGCTCGACGCGATGAGCCGGCGGGGTTCGGTGCGCGACCTGTCCGGTGAGCCGCTCACCGACCGGGAGTTGGCGGCGCTGCTGTGGTCGGCGCAGGGGGTGTCCGCACCGTCGGGTGCGCGTACCGTTCCCTCAGCCGGCGCGTTGTATCCCCTCGAGACCTACGTGGTGACCCCCCAGGACGTGCTGCGTTACGTGCCCGGCACCGCATCGGTGGAGGTGCGGGTTGACCCGCAGGCCAAGGCTGCCGTCACCGAGGCCGTGTCGGGGACCGAAGCCGCCGCGGCCTATGCCATGTTCATCTTCACGGGCGTGCCCGCTCGAATCACCGGCAAGTACGCCGACCGTGGAATCCGCTACATGTGGATGGAGGCGGGGCATGCCGCCCAGAACCTGTTGCTGGCCGCCGCGGCGATGGGCCTCGGGGCGGTGACGATCGGCGCTTTCAACGACGCCGGCGTGGCCGCTGCACTGGGCCTGTCGGATCAGGAGATCCCGCTCTATCTCATCCCGGTGGGACGGCCGTTGAACTGAGATACCCGCCAGGCTGCTGCTAGGACGGCGGGGCGGGGAGGGTCAACGGATTCGGGGGCGGAGGAACCGGGGCCGCGGGCGCGGCGGGGGCAACCAGCCACGGTGGCGGCGGACCGTCGATCGAGTAATACCCGGGCGGCAGCGGAGGCCGCGCCGCGGGTGACCCGCCGTCGGTGCTGCCGGTCGGAGCAGGCGGCACCGCGCCCGGGTTGTTGGACGGCACATAGCCGGTGGGCACGGGGGCGGGAACAGCGCCGGGCGGCGGCGCGCCGGGCGGCCCACCCGCAGCGCCCGCCCCGCCGATCGGCCCGGTCGGCAATTCGCCGGGCCCGGCGAACGGGTTCTGAGCTTGTTTCCACAGATCGAAGATGGATCCGAGGATCCCCCCGCTGCCGCCCGGCGGCGGCACGACGTCGGGGACCGACGGCCGCATCGCCGGGGGCGCTGCCGGGTCGCCGGGCGGCGGGCCGGGTACCGGCGCACCGGGTGGAGGGGGCGGGCCGGGAGGAGTAGGAGCACCGGGAGCAGGGGCACCCGGACCAGGCGCACCCGGTGGCGGGGGTGCCACCGGAAGTTGCCGGGGCGTCATCGGATTATTCGAGACCAACGGCGGCGGCGGTGGCGGGGCCGGAAGAACCGTCGTGGGCGGCGCGGGCGGCGGCGGGACGGCAGGGTCGGCCGCTGCCGTCGCCGACCCGGTCACTGCCGCGGCCGTCAGCGCCGACCAGGCGCAGACCGCCGTCGTGACACCGCGCAGTGCCGCCATCAATCCACCCTCCTGCGCGCCCCGCCGGGGGACGCTTCTTGCGTCACTGTCTCACACCAGGGCAAATCGGCACGGTGCGGGCAACCCGGGCGGAACCGCAGGCCCTTGGCGCTACCGTCGCAGGGTGACCTCCCGCTCCGCCCGAGCCTGCGCCGCCGGAGCAATTGTGCTCAGCGTCGCTGTGGCCTCGGCGTGCAGCCAACCGGCTGATCCCCCGCCGGCCGCCAACAGTGCGGTGACCCGCGCGGCGCTGCCCCCCAAACCGGGCCCTCCCCCGGCAGCGGTGGTGGCGCCGCAGGGTGAGTTCATCGCGGTCTCCCAACTCATCAACGACGACATCGCCGAGCAGCGGCTGCCCGGTGCGGTGGTTCAGGTCGGCCACGGCGGGAAGGTCGTGCTGCGGCAGGCCTACGGATCGCGCCGGCTGGCCAGCGAGCCGGGCCTGGACGGTCGGCTCGGAGCGCCCGAACCGATGACGGTGGACACCATCTTCGACTTGGCGTCCCTGACGAAGATCATCGTGACGACGACGGCTGTCCTGCAGCTCTACGAGCAGGGAAAGGTTCAGATCGACGAACCGCTACAGACCTACCTGCCAGAGTTCAATCCCACCAACGATCCCCGGCGCGCCCAGGTCACGCTGCGGATGTTGCTCACCCACACATCAGGCATCGGCGGCGATCTCAGTCGCCAGGGGCCATGGGGGTTGACCGCGGCCGACCGGGCCGACGGTCTGTACCGCGCGCTGACCGCGCCCTTGGAGTTCGGACCGGGCGAGGTGTTCCACTACTCCGACATCGGCTTCATCCTGCTGGGCACCCTCGTGGAGAGGATCAGCGGCGAACCCCTCGACGTCTACGCCCACGACCACATCTTCGTTCCGCTGGGCATGGTGGACACCGCCTACCTGCCCGCCGCCAAAGCGTGCGGTCCGCACCGCCTCATCGGTAACGCGCTGGCCGTCGACGCCGACGCCGCCGAGGTGACCGCCGGTAGTCGGATTCCGTGTCCGGAGGGCTCGTGGAGCACCGACCTGCTGGCCCGCATCGCGCCGACCGCGCGCGACGAGGACACCCCCGGCATCAACCCCAATGTCGGCCGCCTGCTTCGGGGCACCGTCCACGACCCGACCGCACGCCGCATGGGCGGCGTGACCGGCAGCGCGGGTGTCTTCTCCACCGCCCAGGACGTCGGCCGGTACGCCCAGGCCCTGCTGGATCGACTGGCCGGTCGGCCGAGTCGGTTTCCGCTCAAACAGGCGACCCTGGAACTGATGACGACGCCGCAACAGCCGGCATCGGTGGGGACTGAGCAACGCGGGTTCGGCTGGGACATCGACACCTATCAATCCACTCCGCGCGGCACGATCTTTCCGGTCGGCAGCTTCGGTCACACCGGATTCACCGGCGTGACCGTCTGGATGGATCCGGGGTCGGACAGTTACGTGATCGTGCTGGCCAACGTGATCCATCAGCGCGGTGGGCCCCCCGTCGTGAAGTTAAGCGGCGAGGTGGCCACCGCATCGGCCCGGGCACTGCACCTTTACGGCAGCTGATTCGCCGACAGCAAAGACCCCGACGCCGCGCCCGTCCCGCAGGCACAATGATGCCCATGACGATGACCGCGCGCCTCCGGACAGTGGTGTCGGCTGCCGGCGTGGCGGCTGCGGTGGTGGGCTCGGGCGTGACCGCGCACACCGCGTGGGCGCAGACGCCGGAGGAAAAGTTCATCAGCGACATCGAGCGGTCGAATTCCGTCGCAACATCGATTCCCGGCACACCGCAGCGGTGGCTGCAGGCCGGATACGGATCGTGCGACCGCATCTCCCAGACCGTCGCCCAGGGGCTGCCGGTACGGGCTGCCATCAACAACGAAGTCATCGCCGCCAAGACCTTTCACAGCATCAGCCAGCAGGACGCTGTCGCCCTGGTGACTTACGCCGTGCTGGATCTGTGCCCCCAGGTGATTCCGCCGCGGGGCCCGGCCGGCCCTCCCCCGGCCGGCCCGCCGCCGGGCTGACCGGGTCCTGTCCCCGGCCCGAAACTAATGGGTTCCTGGCAGGTTTTTTTAGTGACGCATTAGCTCCGGGGGCGCATCGCCTTAACTTTGCCTCCTACCGTTGGTCTCATGTTGCTCGACGTCCGCTGGCTGCAGTACCTCCTCAAGCGCACCAGCCGGTAATCGCCGGCCGCCAGCGCATCCCGGTAATCGCTTCGGCGGCTCTCCGGAGACCTCAAAGTTGGTCGGGATTGCCTTCCACGTAGGTCGTCTCGACGAGCTCTCCGTTCTCGTCGACCCACGTCAGCACGTCACCGTCCCGGAACACCGTGTAGCACTCGGTGGCGGACTCCCCGGTCTGGGCATAGGTGAAACACAGCTGCTCGCCGACGACCGCCCAACTGCCTGAGTAGACCTCAGTGCCGGACTTGCCGCGCACCGAGCCGTCCGGCGCGTAGTACTCCGAGTAGGTCTCGGTGCCATCGGCGCCGCGGAATGTGCGGTCCGACACGATCGCCGGCAGATCAGCGGGGCCGACCTTCTGCCCGGCCGGCTGCGCCGCCGAGGTCGATGTCGTCACCGGCGTTTGTGTCGGGGCGGGCGGGGCTGACGTGGCGGCACTGGACTCTGTCGACGCTGTGGCCGATGACTCCATCGTGGCTTCACGCGATCCGCAGCCCGCGAACGCGAGGACGGCAAGTAGGGCGGCCGAAGCCGTGCGGGTGTGGTGGGCGCGGGTGTGGTGGGCGGTGACCATTCGCGCGATGCTATCGCCCGTTGACCATCGAAGTCCGCTGAACAGGCCGGTCAGTAACGCCTGCTGGTCCCCAGGGCGGCGGCGACCTCGGTGGCCCAGTAGGTCACGACGATGCTTGCCCCGGCCCGCGTGATCGACAGCAGACAGTCGAGGAGCGGGCTTTACCGCAGGGTCGCTCCCGGCCATCTGTCCGCGATCGGCTAGGCCTCGTCGAGCAGCCGTCTGAGTTCGGCCACCTCGGCGGCGTCGATACTGACCGATGTCAGGTCCTCGGCCATCGCCGGGTTCACGTACTGCATCGACGACGGGTAGTTCGCTCGCGCCGAGCTGTGGAACGCCCGGGCGCCGGTGACCGCCGCGACCCGTTCGACGTTGCTCGCCCTGATCCCGGATCCGGGCATGATCGTGATGCGTTCGCCGGCCGCGGCAACCAGCGTCCGCAGCATCTCCATCCCCAGGTCGACAGTGGGACGCAGGCCGCTGGTCAGAATCCGGGAACAACCAAGCCCGATCACGTCCTCGAGGGCTTCAAGGGGGTCGGCCACCCGGTCGAAGGCTCGGTGGAAGGTCACCTCCATAGCGCCGGCTCGGGAGATCAACTCCGAGCAGGCGTCGACGTCAACCCGACCTTCTCGGGTCAAGATGCCGATGACGACGCCGTCGCATCCCAGTTGCCGGCACTGCTCGACATCGCCGACCATGGCGCTCAGTTCGGCGTCGGTGTAGAGGAAGTCGCCTCCGCGGGGCCGGATGATCGGAAAGAGTTGAATGCCGGTGATCTCCCGGGCTGCGGCGATGAAACCGTAAGACGGGGTGGTTCCTCCGTCGTGAGGGTTGGCACACAGTTCGATCCGATCGGCCCCGCACGTTTGCGCGATCGAGCATGACCTGAGATCAAATCCGATGACTTCCAATTCCATCCGCTGATTATCGGCCCCGATCTGCCCACCCGGATAAACTCGGCCACCGACACCCCACCACGCGGCGGGGCCTCGCCGCACCCCAATCCGCGCCAGCCCGAGCCGCCCAGAAGGAACCCTGCCCGCCATGCCCGTCACCGACCCGCTCTGCCCACCGGCGACGGCCTTCGCCGATGCGGTTGACAGGGCCCGCGGCGGCGATGATGACCTGAACTCCGCGGTCACGGACCTGATCGGCCGGTTGACCGACCACGAACTGCTGTGGCTCCTCGACGGCGATCTGACCATCCGACGCGGCCTGAAGGAGATGTCCCAGCGATACAACAAGGTGCCGTTCGAAGCCGGCCGGATCGACCGATTGGGCATTCCCGGAATTCGCTTCACCGACGGCCCGCGCGGGGTCGCCCTCGGTGCGTCCACGGCGTTCCCGGTCGCCATCGCCCGCGCCGCCACGTGGGATCCCGAACTCGAACGTCGGGTCGCCGGCGCGATCGCGGCCGAAGCCCGTGCCCAGGGCGCCAACCTGTGGGCCGGCATCTGCATCAACCTGGCCTACTCACCCGGGTGGGGGCGCGCCCAGGAAGCCTACGGTGAGGATCCGGTGCTGCTGGGCGCGATGGGGGCCGCCGCGGTTGCGGGAGCCAACCCCTGGCTGCTGTCGTGCGTGAAGCACTTCGCGCTGAATTCGATGGAGGAGGCCCGATTCCGGGTCGACGTCCAGGTAAGCGACGACATCTTGCACGAGGTCTATCTGCCGCACTTCCGCACCGCCGTCGAGGCGGGGGTGGACTGTGTGATGAGCGCCTACAACTCGGTGAACGGGACCTGGGCCGGACACAACCGCCATCTGCTCACCGACATTCTGCGCGGCCAATGGGGTTTCACCGGATTCGTGATGACCGACTTCATCTGGGGACTGCGTGATCCGGTCGGGTCGGTAGCTGCCGGGCAGGACCTGGAAATGCCCTTCCGCCAACAACGGGCCAGCACCCTGGCGACGGCCTTGGCGGACGGCACCCTGAAGCGGTCCGACGCCGAACGGGCCGCTCACCGGCAATTGTCGGCCCAGATCCGGCTCGCGCTTCGGGCCCATCCGCGGCCATCGGCCGAGGTGGTCGCCTGCCCCGGACACCGGCGTCTGGCACGGGAGGCGGCAGGCCGGGGCGCGGTGCTGTTGCGCAACCGGGATCGCGGCGGTGCGGCGGTGTTGCCGCTGTCGGCGGAACTGTCCCAGGTCGTGCTGCTGGGTCGGCTGGCCGACCGTCCCAATCAGGGTGATGTCGGGTCGTCGATGGTGAGCCCGCCGACCTCGGTCACCATCCTCGACGGATTGCGGGAACGTCTGGGATCCAGGCTCATTCACGTCGGCGGTAGTGATCCGGATGCAGCAGCCGCCGCCGCGCGCGGTGCTGACGCCGCCGTGGTCGTGGTGGGGTTGTCCTCGGTCGACGAGGGCGAGTCGATGATCGGTGTGGACACTGCGACGACCCAGTTGCTCGGCGGTATCGCCCGGTTCCGGCCCCTCGCGGCGGCGATGGTCAGGGTGGCCGCCCGGGTGGCGAAGTTCAAGCGGTTCGGCGGTGACCGCCGGGATCTGCGGCTCCGCCCCGCCGACATCGCGCTGATCCGGGCGGTGGCCGCGGTCAATGACCGCACCGTGGTGGTGGTGATCGGCGGAGGCACGATTGTGCTTGACCCCTGGGACGCCGAGGTGGCGGCGGTGCTGGTGGCCTGGTATCCGGGAATGGAGGGCGGGCATGCCATCGCCGACATACTGCTCGGCGACATCGAGCCGGCGGGCCGGTTGCCGGTGGCGATCCCGCACCGCCAGGGCGATCTGCCACAGGTTGACTGGGACGCCAGCACCGTGAGCTACGGCCGGTGGTGGGGTCAACGCAAGCTTGACCGTGACGGCGTACCCGCGGCCTATCCGCTCGGATTCGGCCTGGGCTACACCACCTTCGAGGTGGCCGATCTGGTCGTCGGGCCAGTCGAGGGCGAACGGTTCGGCGCAACGGTCACCGTCACCAACACCGGGCCTCGGCCCGGGCGCCACGTCGTGCAGATCTACGCGGTACAACCCGCCGACACCGGGCGCCTTGTGCATCACCTCGTCGGTTTTCGATCGGTACACGTGGCGCCCGGCGCGGCGGACCGGATTGCCGTCGACTGTTCGCTACGTCCGCTTCAGCGCTGGACGGCTGACGGTTTCGTCCTGTCCGGGCGGCGTGTCACCATCCGGGCGGGCTCCTACGCCGGAGACCCGGCGTGCCCCGAGGCGGCCCTGGAGTTACCGCAGCGGGACCCGGCGCGCTGAGCCGTGTGCCACCGCCGGGGGCGCTCACACCACCCTGAGCCTCAGCAGCGGGACACCCAGCGCGGCGGCGAAGAGGAGGTTGAACAACGCAAGGGTCGGAAACCCCAGCGCCAGCGACATTCCGGTGTCCAGAACGAATCACAGTGTCAGCGAGCGAGTCAGGACTGGGATGGCCCAGTCCGATCCGTCGCGCAGTGGGCCCCGCACGATGTGGATCATCATCGCCGCCCAGCCGGCCAGTACCGCGCCCAGCACCATGAACGAGAGCTTGAGGTAATCGTGCACCGCATCGCTGTCGACCGACTCCGGGGGGCCGAAACCGAGCATGGAGAACAGCTGTGCGGCAAACGATCCGGCGAAAACCAGGATAAGCGCTTAGGCCAGCAATGCCACTAGCGGACCTGTCGTCGGAGCATCTGCGTTCCTCGTTTTGTAGCGACCACTTCAATTACTCTAGGTCACTGTTCCCCACCATGTTCAAGAGTTGAGCCGCACGACACTCGATCTGAGCACCTCGGGTCACGCTGGCCCACCGCCACACCGGCCGAGTTCACCACGCGACTCAGCCGCAGTGTCGCGGTGATCTTCGCCCGCATCGGCACTGGGGCGTGCCGTCGTTAGCGGACGTCTCTGGGCCGCAGACCGCGGGCCCGCTGCTCGCTCTGGCCGAGCTCAGCTACGGCCTCGGTTACGCGGCGGCCGCCCCGCCGGTGCCCACCGACGACTGAGTCGGGCCGAACCGCGCGGCCCCACCCTTGACAGCAGTCACATTCACAGGCTGCTCGTGCGGCGGCAGGCAGTCAGCAAGGCCTCCGCGGTCGCGTCCGACGACGCCGGGTTCTGACCGGTGATCAGCAGGCCATCGCTTTCCACGTGACTGGTCCAGTCCTCGGCGCGGCGGTAGTCCCCGCCGTTTCCGCGCAGCATCTCCTCGACGAGGAACGGCACCACGTCGGTCAGCCCGACCGCCGCCTCCTCCGTGTTGCTGAAACCGGTGACCTGCTTGCCGTTGACCAGCGGTTGGCCCGTGGCGTCGCGCACGTGGCGCAGCACCGCCGGCGCGTGGCAGACCGCAGCGACTGGTTTTCCCATGCCGACGGCGCGTTCGATCAATGCGATCGAGTCGGCGTCCTCGGCCAGGTCCCACAGCGGTCCGTGGCCACCGGGATAGAAGACCGCGTCGAAGTCGGCGGCGTCGACCGAGGACAGCGGCACCGTCGCGGCCAGGGCCGCGCGGGCGGCCGGGTCCGCCTCGAACCGGCGGGTCGCCGCGGTCTGGGCGTCCTCGGCCTGGCTCTTCGGATCGACGGGTGGTTGGCCGCCCTTGGGCGAGGCCAACGTCAATTCGGCGCCGGCATCGAGCAGCACGTAGTAGGGGGAGGCGAACTCCTCGAGCCAGAAGCCGGTGGGGTGGCCGGTGTTACCGAGGCGGTCGTGTGAGGTCAATACCATCAGAATCTTCACTGCCACACCTTTTCAGACCCGAGGCGGACCGGGGTGGGAGTCGGACCGGCCTGCGGGTAAGGGGCGAAGCGCCGGTTGAAGCCCTCACGGCGGGCAGAAACCTGGGCTGCCCGCTCGGCGCGTGAGACGAACACCGTCCCGGCCGGGAGAACCTGGCCCAACTGGCTCAACGGCACCATCTGGGAACTCACGGTGGGTTTGGTGGGGTTGTCCGGGTCGATGGACTGGAACCGGATGGCCATGGTGCCCTGGTTCAGTCCACCCGTCGACACCCAGTTCCACACGCTGATGTCGTCGCCGATAATCGGCTCGGTCGGTGCGACGACGAAGGTGTAGGACCCGTCCGGGTTAGGTCTGGCTTGAGTGTTGTTCAGGCTGGTCTGGTCGTCCCAGTAGTTGTCGGTGATGGTCCAGGCGTTGGTCACCGGGACCACGAAGTAGCCGGCATTGTTGGGCCTGACGGTCAAGACCAACGCCTGGTCGTCGGAGAGGTGGAAGTACCCGGCGCTCTGCAACTGCGTCGCCAGGAATGACGCGTTGCTCGTCGGGTCGGTGAAAATGTTGGGTCCCTTGCGGTTTCCAGTCACCGGGTCGGTGGTGGCCACCTTGATGTAGGTCGACTCCTCGGAGATGCCGCGCAGCATCAGCAGTGCCGTGATGGTTCCCTGCAGGAACCGCGGGACCACCGGCAGTGGCGGGATCAGGGAGACCAGCGTCGTGAGCAACTCACTTTGGGCTACCAAGGGACCGATTCCCGGGATCGCGAATCCCCCGAACTGACCGAACAGGCTGTTGGGTGGGCCCGCTACCCGCTGTATGGCGAGCGCCATCGGACTCTCGGTGTTCCAGTCCGACAACGTGTCCCGGATGGCGATCAACGTCGTATCGGGGGTGATCTGCAGATGATTGGGTTGACCGGGCTGCGCCGGCGCACCACTGATGGTGATCACGAAGGTCCGGTCCGGGCCGAGTTCGAGTGTGTCGGCGTCGAGCACTGCCGCGGTGGTGCCGGTGAGCCCGGTCAGGACACTGAAGCTCGCCTTCGGGTCGTCCTCGGGCAGACGGCCGGTGATGACGTACTGCGAGGCGTAGTTGACGCCGGCGAATCGGTAGATCGTGTCGGGGTTGTCGTAGAGGATGCGGGAGCCGGTGACGTCCTGGCCGTACCAGCGGTGCGGTGGGGCGACCTGCATGACGATCGACGGGTCATTGGAGTTCAGGATCATCGACTGGAACGCCGAGGCCATCGCCCATTCGTCGACCGCGTCGCCGAGCACGGCGAGGTTCTCGTGATCGGGACCGCCGACGTCGGCGTACTCGATGTCCCCGATGATCCGCCAGGCCAGCCCCAGCATCGCTTTCATCGCCAGCACCGGCAGGGACCGCACGGTCTGCATCGCCATCGCCTCGGCGGCGGTCTGCGCGGGCGTTCCTAGAGGACTGACGTCTTGCCCCACCGGCGCGACCGGTTGGGGGTTCGCGGTCAAAGCCCCAACCGCACCGGCCGGCGGCACCACGTCCCCGATTCGCCGTCCGACCTCGTTGCGCGCGGCGGCCAGCATGGTCCACGCCAACGGAGACGGCAGCGGAGTGGCCGACTCCCCGGCCCGCACATCGCCGAGGTCGACCACGGCGACCGGTACCGGGGTGGTCAGGATGGGCGGTTCCGGTGTCGCGGCCGCCGGGACTTCGACCATCGGGGCCGGCACGGTCACCGGATCGGCCGGGGGCGCCGGGGCACTTGACAACGACGGGTCAGGCACCCTCGCCATCGGTAACCCCTCGGGGGCAACAGGATTGGCAGCCGCCGGCTCGGGCGCGATTGACGGAACCACCGAGCCAACGGTCGCCGCGGATGCGGCGGCGACCTCCGCCGCAGTGTCAGGGACCGGCGCGATGTCCAGGCCCTGGGCGGCTGGGGCCTGCGGCGTCGACCGCCGCACCCCAACCCCGCGGCCACCGGCCGAGTGCTGGTCGTCGACGGCGCCGATCCGGTCGGGGGTGGCGGGGCGGGCGGCCCGGGACGCCGGCCGCGACCGGTCGGGACGCCGGACAGTCCCCCGGGCATCACCCGCGGCGCGGGCCTCCGCACCGACCCCGGCGTCGGTGGACGTCTCCCCCGGGTCTGCGTGGGCCACGGCCACCATGTTGAACCCGCCGAGCAACACGCCGGCCGAGACGACCACCGCCCCTCGACGCCCGCGTTTGTCGACAACCATCGGCGTCACCCTTCAGCCCCAACCAGCCAGCCAGGCTGTTTGCCCAGCGTATTGCATGCGATCCGGCCCCGTCACGTATTGACATCTGAGCTGATTCGTTCTAGGCATGAGACATGAAGCTAGAAATGTCTCACCCGTCGTTCGAACTGCGCGGCGGGGAGAGTTGGGCTGATCCCTGGCCGATGTACGCGGGCCTGCGCGACCACGATCCGGTGCACCACGTGACCCCGGACGACCCCTCCGCCGATTACTGGGTGCTGTCCCGACATGCCGACATCTGGGCCGCCGCCCGCGACCACCAGACGTTCTCCTCCGCGGGGGGCTTGACCGTCACCTACGGCGAGCTTGAACTGATCGGACTGCAGAACAACCCACCGATGGTCATGCAGGATCCGCCGGCGCACACCGAGTTCAGAAAGCTGGTCGCCCGCGGGTTCACTCCGCGACAGGTCGAGGCGGTGGAACCGGAGGTGCGCGCATTCGTCGTCGAGCGCATCGAGCGACTGCGCGCGGCCGGCGGCGGGGACATCGTCGCGGAGTTGTTCAAGCCCCTGCCGTCGATGGTGGTCGCGCATTATCTGGGCGTCCCCGAGTCCGACCGGGAGCAGTTCGACGGCTGGACCGAGGCGATCGTGGCGGCCAGCACCTCCCCGGGCGGGCTGCTCGGCGCCACCACGGCCCTGGTGGGAATGACGGGGTACTTCACCGAACTCATCGAGCACCGGCGGCAGCATCCCGGCGACGACGTCATCTCCCATCTGGTGGCGGCCGGGGTGGGTGCCGACGGCGATATCGCGGGCACCTTGTCGATCCTGGCGTTCACCTTCACGATGGTCACCGGCGGCAACGACACCACCACCGGATTGCTCGGCGGCGCAGTGCAGTTGCTCGACCGCCACCGCGAGCAGCGCCGCCTGCTCGCCGACGATCCCACCCAGATCCCCGACGCGGTCGAGGAGTTCCTGCGGCTGACCTCCCCGGTGCAGGGGCTGGCGCGCACCACCACCCGCGACGTCACCATCGGGGACACCACCATCCCGGCCGGGCGGAAGGTACTGCTGCTCTACGCCTCGGCCAACCGCGACGAACGCCAGTACGGTCCGGACGCGGCCGAACTGGACGTGACCCGGCGCCCACGAAACATCCTGACTTTCAGCCACGGCGCGCACCACTGCCTGGGTGCCGCCGCTGCCCGAATGCAGTCCCGGGTCGCATTGACCGAACTTCTGCACCGCTGCCCGGACTTCGACGTCGACGCCGACGGGATCGTCTGGGCTGCGGGCAGTTACGTCCGCAGACCGCTTTCGGTTCCGGTGCGGATCGGTCGCTGAATGTCGGACTGGCTGGCGCCAGCGCGTACCGCGGCGGCCTGCGATCGGATTCTCGACGCCGCCGGTGCACTGTTCGCCGAGTACGGGGTCGAGTCGGTCGGCATGAACGACATCGCCCGGGCGGCGGGATGTTCACGTGCCACGGTGTACCGGTACTTCGAGAACCGTGAGTCGCTGCACAACGCCTACGTGCACCGGCACGCGCAGTCGGTCAACCGGCGACTGGCCGAACTCGTCGGCGGCATCCCCGATCCACGCGAGCGACTGCTCACCGCACTTACCACCGCCCTGGCGTTGGTTCGTGAAAAACCCTCGCTGGCAGCGTGGTTCACCCGCACCGCGATGGGAGCCGAGGCTGCTGAGGGCTCTGCGGTGGTACAGGCGATGACGGCGGGTTTCCTGCTCTCCGTCGACTCCGGGGATATCGCGGCGGCGCGACGGCAGGCCCGCTGGCTGGTACGGGTACTGACGTCGTTTCTCAGCGTCCCCGGCCGTGATGCCGACGAAGAGCGGGCCATGCTGGAAGAGTTCGTCGTCCCCCTGATGTTGCCGACGCAGTCCCGAAGCGGAGGGTGATCAGCGGACGGTGACGTGGATGTGGTCGAAGTGCGCGGCCACCCGCCACAGTGTGTAGTCGACGCCGAATTCGGCCGCCCGACTTTGAATGTCGGCCAGGATCACGTCGCCCAGTGCCATATCGTCGAGCATGATGTCGATGGCACGGCCACTTGGGTGATCCGGCAGCGGATCGGGACGCACGCCGCCGATGGACCGCACACCGGGGTAGGTGGCGATGATGTACGCCGCCAGACTGCGCGCGTTGGGGACAAGACCGACCATCCCGACCGTGGGCACCGGGTTGGTCAGACCCAGGGCCTTCACCACCGCCGGCGACGGTGCCTGTGCCCGCTGCTCGGCCGGCGGAAGCAGCACATAGCGCGCCTTGGCCTGATTGATCTGGGTCTGCAACTCCGACTGCTTGCGCCGCAGATCGGCTCGCAGCGTCGCGGCATCGTTGGCGGCGGCTCGGGCATTGGCCGCGGACACCGCCGACGCGGTCGCGACGATCCCCGCCTCCTCGCTCACCCGGCGGAAACTCTTCATCTGCTCGGCCATCTCAACAGCCATCACCTGCTGGATGGAGAGCTTGTCGATCAGATTGGTCGGCGAGGAGGCCGTCAGGATCGCGGTCTGGATGTCGGTGCGCCCGCCCATGTAGACCGCAGAGGCCAGGTTGTTCACCGCGCCCTGATAAGTCGCCAGTTGCGCGCGGGCGGCTTCCAGTGCGGCCAGGTCGTTGGCCTGCTTGCTGTCGGCCTCGCTGACCAGTTGCAGTTTCCGGTCCAGATCCTGTTGGGCGGCGTTGATGGTGTTCGCCAACTCCTCGGACTGCCGCGCCAGATCATCGAGGCTTGCGACGCTGTCGTGGTTCGGCTCAGCCTGGGCGGTCCCGCCGCTCATCATGCTCAGGGACGTGAACCCGACCACTGTTGCGACGAGTGCCCGGAAGGCCACTGATTTCGCCGCCGACGCGGGCTGAAACTTCAAGACTTCGCATCCTTTGACTGCTGTCGACGTCTTCTTCGTCGTCTTCTTAGTCTTCGTCGATTTGCCTGTCGCCGTGCTCTAGACCTGACACAGGCTACGAAAGCGGGATCGCCTTTGTCCAACTGGGGAATTAAGAAATGGCCCAGAACTAGGGCACAGCAGCCATGTTTGTCCTGCAACGGAATTCGGCCGCGGCCCGGCTCTGTGCTCCCATTGTTTGAGCAAAGCCGATCACCGGGGTGTTCGGCATGGTCCTCGTCTTTAAAGGTGGTTATGGGCACTTACGATTGTTCAGGAGCAAAGCTGTAAAGAGTAGCCATTGGCCGAGTTTGCTGGCGCCTCCGGCCGGTGGGGAAGTCTGGGCAAAGCACACCGCCGACGGGCGTCCTGGACTAGTTTTCGGGAGGAGCCTCAATGAGCAGATACGCCGCGGAATACCTCGACATCGTCAGCGCCCTGGTGCGGCGCGTGCGCGATGAGCAACTGCCCACGGTCGATGCTGCTGCTTCCCGTATCGCTGAGTGCATCGTCAACGGCGGACTCTGGCATGTCTTCGGTACCGGCCATTCCCAGTTACTCGCCGCCGAGGTGTTCTACCGGGCCGGCGGCCTGGTGCCGGTGAATGCAATCCTCGACCTTCCGCTGTCGGTACTGGTGAGCGCGCGGCGGTCAACCTGGCTGGAACGGGTTCCCGGCTACGCCGATCAGCTGCTTCAGGACGAACCGGTCAGCGCGGGCGACGTCGTGCTGGTGATCTCCAATTCCGGCCGCAATGCCGTGCCGATCGAAGTGGCTCTCGCCGCCAAGGAATGCGGCGCAACCGTGCTGGCGCTCACCTCCGTCGACTTCTCCCGCCGTGTCGGTTCGCGGCATCCCAGTGGGCGCAAACTACTCGACTGCGCCGACCTTGTCTTCGACAACTACGGGGCCGACGGCGACGCCGCCGTCGAGATCCCCGGTTGCGGCACGGCGGTCGCGGCCACCTCCACCGTGGTCGGCAGCGCGCTGCTTCAGTCGCTGGTCGCCGCCACCGTGGCCGAACTGCAGCGCCGCGGTCACCGCGCCCCGGTCTGGCACAGCGCCAACGGAGACCTCGGGGAGCGGAGTAATGCGGCCTTTCTCACGGAGTATCAGCACCGGATCAAGCGGCTCTGAGCGGCCCCGTCGCGCACCGGTACGCGCCCCGGCGCGGTTCCATCATTAACAACTGTCGCATTGTTAACATCACCCGGTGCGGGACACCTCGGGGGTTTCCAGGCTGCGACCGTCAGGTCAGCTCTCCCGGCGCAACGCGCTGCGCTACGCGGGTGTCTCGGCACTGGCCGGGGTGGGCGCGTCGGCAACCGGTGCCGTTGCCCCGACCGCATCGGCGGCGGCTACGCAGCTGATCGACTACGCGATGCGTCAGATCCCCGCCGCCGACATCCGGGCTGCCGGCTACGCCGGGGTGATCAACTACGTCTCGTTGTCGCGTCCGGGCTCCTCCTTCGGCGCCAAACCCATCACCCGGCCGTACGCCGAGGCGCTGACCGCAGCGGGACTGGTCATCGTGAGCAACTACCAGTACGGCAAGCCCGGCGGGACGGCGCCCTCGGATTACACCCGCGGTTATCCCGGTGGGGTGGCCGACGCCCGCACCGCCTGGGCACTCCACACCGCGGCCGGGGGCGGGCAAAGCGCACCGATCTTCTTCTCCGTCGACGAGGACATCAGCCGCGACACCTGGAACACCGTTGCGCTGCAGTGGTTTCGGGGAATCAACTCGGTGCTCGGGGTGCAGCGCACCGGCGTTTACGGCGGTATTGACGTCTGCCAGTGGGCTGCCGCCGACGGCGTCATCGGGCGCTCCCGTTCGCCCGGTCGCGTCTGGGCGTGGCAGACCCGGGCCTGGTCCGGTAACCAGGTCCACCCCGCCGCCGTTCTCTACCAGCGCATTGTGAGCACCGCGTCGAGTCCAGGTCCGTTGGTCGGGGGGATCGAGGTCGACGTCAACGACGTGCTGGCCCAGGACTGCGGACAGTGGAACCTACACCCCTGAGGTCTGTTCGGCCGCTGATGTCGGGAAAAGCTCGGACAGCGCCGCGGCCAACTCCAGATAACCTCGGCGCGTCTTGGCACTGAGTGCTTCGACGATGATCTTGCCGCCCTCGAAGATGTGGCTGTCGAAGGGCATGACGAAAATCCGATCACGGCCGATCTGGCGGGCGAACTGCACGACCGCACGGGCCACGTCGACATTGGGCTTACCGCGCTGAGCATGGTTGATGACCAGCACCATGGTCTCCAACAGATGCTGAAAACCATTGTGACGCAGCCACTCTATGCCGATCTGAGTCTCCTCCAATGCATCGATTGACGCGCCGGAGACCATGACAAGTGCGCGGGAATTCCGCAGTACGGCCGTCATCAGATTCGTCTTCAATCCGGTACCGGTGTCCATCAGAACCAGGCTGTAGTGCTCGTTGAGAATCGGAAACAGAGCGTCGACTTCGGCGTCCAGCAACGGCGCAGGGGTGCGGGCGAATTCGGGTCCGGTCAGCACCTCCAGTCGAGTCTCACCGCTCTGGCTGGTATGCGCCCGCACATCCAGGTAACGCTTCGAGGTGCGGTCGGCGACCAGGTCGGAGAGCGACAATGCGCTCTCCCTGCCATGGCGGGAAACGAGGTTGCCGACGTCGGGATCAAGATCGACAGCGATTACCCGATCACCGCGAACAGCGGCGAAGGTGCCGCCGAGCACCTCGGTCACGACGGTCTTGCCCACACCGCCTTTGACGCCCATCACCGCGATCGGGAAGGTTAAGCGAACGATCCGCTGGATCCGGTGCTTGAGTGATGTCTCGTACAACTCGTCGCGGCCGGGCGCAAGACTGATCCTCGTCGTGCGGTGCACCAGTCCGCGCCAACCCTGCTTGGCCGGCAACGGCTTTCGGCGTGTCTCCAGCTGGTCCAGTTCGACAACGGCGGGAACGTAACCCTCCCGCACCCGGCCCTCGACAGCCGGGTTGAACTGCCAGCCCTCGTACAGCCGCGTGGGTGCCGGCCGGTCAGGCGGAAGGACTGTCCCACGCGGCGGATCAAGACTGGGAGCGGCGACGTCATCGAGGGCGAGGATCTCGGTCGGCAGGTCAGCACGCGTCCCGGGCTCACGCGGTTCCGGGGCGGCGTGCGCCGGTTCACGCGCGGACGTCGGCCGCCGGGACTCCCCGCCTTGCTGGTTTTGGCCGCCGCTCACAACCGGAAAAGCTAACACGCCACCGGCTCGTCGCCCGAAACAGTCGCTGCGGGAGTGCAACCCGGGTAGCGGCGCCTACTGGACGGACCCGCCGGAATCAGGAGTAGACGTCCGCGGGCGGTTCGATCCGGGTCACGCTGTCGACTTCGACGATGGGGATCCCCAAGACCGGCTCGCCGGGCTGAGCGGGTCGGACCATACCCTCCACCCGCACCCAACTGTGCTCGGGAACTTCGGCCGCCTCGGCCGCCCCGCTTCCGCCGAGCCGTACCCGTGCCAGGCGGGCGTCGGCGGCGCAGCACAGCACCGAGAACCGGCCGAGATCCACGGCTTCGCCGTCGCGGAGGGTGAAGCCGATGACGGTGATCAGCCTCCCGTCCAGGGTGCCCGCCGAGTCTTGAACCCCGCGAATCATCAAGTCGGGCACCGACACCTCCGGCGCGCGGCCGGGGGGCAACGGGGGAAACGGCCGTCGCATCGCATCGGCGGACACGGGGCTGATGCTGGGCACGCTGGCCTGCGGCCGCAGTGCCGGGGGTGTGACGAAGATCAGCAGCACGATCGGGACGAACAGCAGCCACACCGCCCGGTCGGAGTGGGAATGCGCATCCTCGTCATGCTCGTCATGCTCGTCGGCGTGGCCGTGGGACTGGCGTCGGATGTCACCGATAATCGCCACCAGTGCCAGTGCGATGAGCACCGCCGCGGTCAGATACAGCCAGGGCTGCAGCCCGGACTTGACGTAGCGGTTGAACGCGCCGGTCACCGTGATCATGGCGGTGGCCACGCCGATCAACAGCAGCATGGCGTTTTCGGATTCCCGGCTCATCCGCCACCACCCAGGGTGAGGAGGCCGACCACGGTGGCCACGACGGTCGCCACCAGGAAGGTCGCCGGGGCGAATCGCAGGGCGAAGGCTCGGCCGAACATCCCCGACTGCATCGCGAAGAGCTTGATGTCGATGGCGGGTCCCACGACGAGGAAGACCAACCGCGGCACCAACGGGACCATGGTCAGGCTGGCGGCGACGAACGCGTCGCCCTCCGAGCACAGCGCAAGCACCACCGCGAGCACCGCCATCACCAAGACCCCGAGCAGCAACTGGCCGGCGAGTCGCTCAAAGACCCACTGCGGAACCAGAACGTGCATTGCCGCCGCCGCGGTCGCACCTACCACCAAATATGAAGCAGCAGCGAGAAAGTCGTGCCGAGCGGTCTCAGTGAAGACTCGCCAGCGCGGACCTTCGCCGCCGCCGGTCGCCGGCAGACGCCGGGTGATCCATTCACTGCGTCCCCATCGCGACCACGCCAAGCCCATGATGATCGCGACGAGCAGGGACGCCCCCACCCTGGCGCCGACCATCTGCGGCTGACCAGGGAACGCCACGACGGTGGAGACCACCACGATCGGATTGATTGCCGGGGCGGCCAACATGAATGTCAGCGCCGCCGCACCCAATGCCCCCTCCCCGAACAGGCGGCGGGCCAGCGGAACCGAGCCACACTCGCAGCCCGGCAGGGCGGCTCCGCTGGCAGCCGCCGTCACCACCGCCACGGAGGGACGGCGAGGCAGCCACCGGGACAACCGCTCGGGGGTGACGAACGTCGCAAGCAGGGCGCTGAGCACCACACCGAGGGCGAGAAAGGGCAAGGCCTGCACGAAGATTCCGGCAAAGACGGTGCCCGCCGTCGACAGCGCGTTGCTGTCGTACACGGCGGTCCGCAGGGCGCCTCCGAACACGGCGAAGCCCACCATCAACGCGGCGACGACCCACAGCGGGGTTGGCCGAGTCCGCTTGGACTCCACCCCGGGATTCAGAGCTGCCACGGATCACAGTGTGCCAGTAATACTGCGAGGTGCGCCGTTGTTGACATCGATTTCCAATAAGGTTAGCGTCCGAACTAACGCAGCCAGCAGGAAGGGAGACGGTGATGGCTGAGCCCAAGAAGACCGGTTATGACCCGAAGACGGGCGGCAAGTTCGAGCCGACCACCAAGGCGCAACCGGCGCCGGCCGCTCAGCCCGGCCGCAAGAAGTAGCGGCGGAGCCACTCCTCGTCACTCCTCGTCGTGGTTCTGGGCGATCGAGACCGACGACCCGGCGCCGGCATCCCCGCAGGGCTCTTCGTGCCAGGACCCGAACGGGTCACCGAAAGCCGGCCAGGTCTCGGGTGCCGCCATCTCGGCATCGGTCAGCAGAGCCGTACGCAGTTGCTCCTCGATCGCCTCGGGTTGGGCTCCGCACACAAGGACCACGATCGAGGTGCAGCGGTCGCCATGGCGGTCGTCCCACAGCAGATTGGCCAACGCGCGTCGCTGTTTGCCCACGCCCCGAAGCTCTTTGTCGCTCATCGCAGCCAGCCACTTCCCGCCTGAACTAACCCGCAGCCCACCTCCCGCGGACTCAAGACACATCACCACGTCGGGCCTGCTCGCAGTCCAGAGCCGGCCCCGCGTTCGCACCACGCCGTCCAGAAGGACATCGAGCGCGGCATGCAACCGATGCGGGTGAAAGGGCCTGCGGGAGGTGAATTCGACGATGCCAACGGGACCGGCCCAAGCCAGTGGGGGCTCACCAGCGAGCAGTGGTCCGAGCGGATCGTGGCTGTGGCCGCGTCGAGCGGTGTGGCCGAGATCAGTCAGCGCGTCCTGCACAGCTTCCGCGTCGTGCACAACTGCGGCGCGCGGATTCAGCCGAGACAACACCGCTGCGGCGTCGTGATCCAGGTTAGGGGCTACGAGCAGGTCTGCGAACTCGGCCTGAGCCACCGCTACCTGGGCCACTGTGCGGCCGTCCTCCAGACCTTCATCACCGAGTGCCTGGTCGAGCCATCGCGCCGAGTCCAGGCCGCACACCACGCCGGCAATCCGCACATCACGGGCTGCCGGACCATGGGGGTATCCCGGCCCCAGACTGACCTGGACATGCTCGATGGCCCAGCAGATCGGCTGAGGTTCCAGCCAGCGTCCCAGATGGACGATCACCCGGTCCACGTCGGGACGACGGTGGATTCGGCGGAGTAAGGCGAGCAGGTCGTTGCGGATCGTGCAGGAGACACATCCGTGAGACAACTCCAGGGCGTAATCGCTGGTCGAGGACGCTCCGTTGCGGAGCATGGTGAGGCTGCGCACCACGACATGGCCTTCGACGCGATGGGTCACCGCTAGAGTTCCCCGCCGTCGCAACAACGCCTGTGTCACGGCATCGGTGTCACCTTGTCCTGCCACCAGCACAACCGGAGTCCGCACCACTCGCTCCTTATTGAAAACGATTTCCATTAATGCTCGGTCGAGCGTACAGTCTCGGTGTTGGCTTGTCGAAAACGATTTTCAATAGCAGCTGGAGGTATCGCGGTGTCTGCCCACTGTCAGGTCACCGGACGTTCGCCGGGCTTCGGCAACGCCGTCTCGCATTCACACCGGCGAACCAAGAGGCGCTGGTCACCGAACATTCAACACCGGACCTACTACCTGCCTTCGGAGGGACGCCGGATCCGACTGCGAGTGAGCGCCAAGGGCATCAAGGTCATCGACCGCGACGGTATCGAGGCGGTTGTGGCGCGGCTGCGGCGATCTGGGCAGCGGATCTGATGGCGCGCAACGTCATCCGACCGGTGGTCAAGCTCAGGTCGACTGCCGGTACCGGATTCACCTACGTCACCACGAAGAACCGTCGCAACGACCCCGACCGGTTGGTACTGCGCAAGTACGACCCCATCATCCGTCGACACGTCGATTTCAGAGAGGAACGCTGAGGGTGGCCAAGCGATCGAAGATCGTCCAGAACAATAGGCGGGCAGAGGTGGTCGCCCGATTCGCTGAGCGCAGGGCCGAACTGAAGGGGATCATCACGTCGCCGTCGAGTTCACCGGGGCAGAAACGGCTGGCACTGCAGGCACTGGCCGCCCAACCTCGCGACGCCAGTCCAGTCCGGGTGCGGCGACGTGATGCCATTGATGGGCGCCCGCGCGGGCACCTCCGCAAATTCGGGTTATCGCGGGTACGGGTGCGGCAACTGGCGCATGACGGCCACCTGCCGGGCGTGCGGAAGGCAAGTTGGTGAGGGCCCACCTGAGGAGGGGGGCCACCTGATGAGGGCCCAGCCCTACTCCGGACCCACCGGAGCATGAACTCCCTACCGCCGACCGACCGGCCTTTCACCGTCGTGGTGTGCAACGGGTGTCCCACCAGTGCGGGCCAGACACCGGCCGCCGAAATACTGGACATCGTGGGCAGCGCGGTCCGTGATTGCGACCACGGCCTACTGATATCCGTCCCCTGCCTGCTTGGTCCGACGCTGTGCGCCGGAAGGCCCGGCGGTGGCGTACTGGCAGCGGTCCAGCCCTGCACCGTCGATCGAGTGCCGGCCGGTCCCGCCCGGCTAGTGGGGCCGATCCGCGAGTGGGCCGATGTGGCCGGCTTGTGCCGTTGGCTGCAGGCCGGCCGATGGACTCGGGTCCCTCGCCCCCTGTTCGGCCACCTCCGCCGGCCCGCGGGGACGGCGGATGGCTTGAACGTCAACTGACCCCGCGGCCGGAACCGCTTGTGCTGGCATAATGAAAACGATTATCATTTGTCAGTGCCTGAGACCTCGACCCATACCCCTGCCCGCCGTTCCGGTATCGCAATTGCCCGGTCTTCGGCGGCCGTTCTGCTCGCTCTGGCCGTGGCCGGGTGCGGAGCCGGGACGAAATCCACCACCGAGTCCACTGGTGCCGCCACCGGTACCGGGGAGGCCGGCACCTGCCCGGGCGGGGCCGTGGACGTGGTCGTCAGCGTCGACCAGTGGGGCGACATCGTCTCCGAACTCGGCGGGAACTGCGCGAACGTCAAGACCCTGCTGGCCAGTTCCTCGGTGGACCCGCACGACTACGAACCCTCACCGGCCGACGCCGCGGCGTTCAAGAACGCGAAGTTGGTCGTCATCAACGGCGCCGACTACGACCACTGGGCCGCCGACCTGGCCGCCACCTCGGCACGCTCAGTCCCGGTGATCGACGTCGCCGAACTCACCGCCACCCCCGATGGGGCCAACCCGCACCTCTGGTACAAGCCCCAGGCCGTCAATGCCATGGCCGACGCGGTCGCAGCCGAACTGGCCAAGATCAATCCGGAAGCCGCCGATTACTTCGGCGAACGTCGGAACGCGTTCACCACCGCGCTCAAGCCTTACGACGACCTGATCTCCGCGATCAAGGCCAACGCGACCGGCAAGACCTACGCCGCCACCGAGTCGGTGTTCGACTACCAGGCCGAGGCCCTCGGCCTGGTCAACAAGACGCCGCCGGGTTACCGGCAGGCGGCCGCCAACGAGTCCGACCCCTCGCCGGCCGACATTCAGGCCTTCCGAACCACCCTGGCCGGTGGCGGGGTCGACGTCCTGATCTTCAACACCCAGACCGAGGGCTCGGTCTCCGGTCAGTTGCGCACAGCAGCAGAAAAGGCCGGGGTTCCGGTCGTCGAGGTTACCGAGACGGTCCCGCCGGGCCAGGACAGCTTCGTCGCCTGGCAGGACGGCCAGCTTGAGGCATTGGCCAAGGCGCTCGGTGTCACGCTCTGAGGCGCCCGGGGAGTTCGCACTGGCGTTCCGCGACGCCAGCGCGGTGCGCGACGGACGGGTGATCTGGTCGGAGGCCACCTTCGCCGTCCCGGCCGGCAGCGTCGTGGCCGTCATCGGTGCCAACGGATCCGGCAAGACGACGCTGGTCCAGATGATCCTCGGGCTGATCCCGGTTGCTGCCGGGGAGTTGACCGTCTTCGGCAGCCCACCCGGCGCCGACAACGACCTCATCGGCTACGTCCCCCAGCACTACGCCGCCACCGCCGGAGAGGCCGTGCGCGCGATCGACGCGGTCCTGCTCGGCCTGAACGGCCAACGTTGGGGGTTCTCCCGGACCAGCGCCGCGCAACGTCAGGCGGCCCGACAGACCTTGTCTGCCCTCGACGCCGACGGATTCGCCGAACAGCGACTGTCGACGCTGTCAGGGGGACAACGCCAACGAGTGGCGATCGCCGAGGCGTTGGTGGCCGGTCCGCGAATGCTCATCCTCGACGAGCCGTTGGCGGCGCTGGACATCGGCAGTCAGCGGGAGACGGTGCTGCTGTTGGCCAAACTGCACCGCCAACTCGGCCTTACCATCATCATCGTCGCCCACGACCTCAACCCGCTTCTCCCCATCCTGGACAGCGCGATCTACCTGCTCGACGGACACGCCCACCACGCCCCGATCGGCCAGGTCGTCGAAGATGAACTGCTGACCCACCTCTACGGCGCACCTATCCAGGTCGCTCATACCCCGCAGGGCGAGTTGTACATGAGAAGCATTCTGTGAGAAGCGGTTTCGCGACGGTTGGCTACCAGCCCAACTGGCTGGAGATCCTCGACTCGGCGTTCATGCGCAACGCAGTCATCGGCGGGACCATCGTGGCGCTGGCCGCCGGGGTCATCGGGTACTTCGTCGTGGTACGCCAGAGCGCGTTCGCCGCCCACGCACTGGCCCACATCGGATTGCCCGGTGCCACCGGTGCGGTATTGCTCGGCCTGTCACCGGTTTTCGGTCTCGGGGTGTTCTGCGTCGGCGGCGCGGTTCTGATCAGCCTGCTCGGCCAGCGAGCCTCCGAACGCGACGTCGTCACCGGAACCGTCCTGGCCTTCGCCACCGGGCTGGGGCTGTTCTTCAACTCCATTGCCACCAAGAGTTCAAGCACCATGACCAATGTGCTGTTCGGGAACCTGCTGGCCATCACCGGCGAACAACTCGCGGTGTTCGCCGCGCTACTGGCGGTGGTCGGCGTCACCGTCGGGGTGGCCTACCGGCCGCTGCTCTACAGTTCGATCAACTCCGCGGTAGCTCAGGCCAAGGGCATCCCCGTGGGGGCGCTGTCACTGGTGTTCATGCTGCTGCTCGGGCTGACGGTGACGATGGCCATCCAGGCGGTCGGCACGTTGCTGCTCTTCGCGCTGGTGATCACGCCTGCGGCCACCGCGATCGCCCTCACCCCGCGGCCGGTGCTGGCGATGGCGATCTCGACAGGTCTGGCGGTGGTCTGCGTCTGGCTGGGGTTGATCGCCTCCGCGATGTTCAACGCGCCGCCGAGTTTTCTGATCGTAACGATCGTCACCGCGGTGTGGCTGGTGGTCTGGCTGCGACACCGCGGCAGTCACCGGACGGAGTCTGCGCCGCACTGCTGATGCCGAAGGCAGCGTTTCCCGGCGGCTGGCCATTCAGCGGGTTGACCCAGACCCATCCCTTCGCGGCGGAGCCCTCACCTCTCCAGGGCAGCCTGATCGGGCCCGTTGTCCTTGGCCCGAACCGACCGCCGCCGAGGAATCCGGTCCGCGATGCCGCTGAGCGTGTTGACCATCCTGTTGAGCGTGTCGACGGCGGTCTCCAGCGTGTCAGCCGTGGGGGTCAACGCCTCCACCGCGGGCTGCAGCCGACTCAGGATTTCGAGTTGTTCGGTGAGTTGTTCCAGCGGCCCGTTCTTGGCCGTCAGCTTCTCGATGATGCCGTCCTCGATGAACAGCCGCTCGATCATGCCGTCCTCGGCGAACATCCGCTCGAGCGGACCGTCCTCGTCCAGCAACCGGTCGATGAGCCCGCCGGGCGCCAGCATCCGCTCCAGCGAACTGCCTTCCCACGAGACTCGATCCAGTAGGCCGCCGGGGGCGGTCAACATATCCACCACCCCGCCGGGACGGGTGAGCTTGTCCGCCGGACCACCGCGGGCCAGAACACGCCCCAGCGCCCGGTCCTCCTCGGTCAACTCGGCCACCCGGTTGGCGCCGACGATCGCGCCGCGCAACGGTAGTACGTCGCTGACCGGGACGGCGGTTTGCGAGACATCCTCACCCAGGGATTGCTTGACCAGCCCGAGCCCGTAGGCGGCGACCGCCAGTCCGAGGTCGCCCACCGCGACGCCGGCGCGGACCGGCGCTGCTGCCACGTCCGCGATCAGTTTGCCGAGGTTCACCCGGCCAGTGTATGGCTCGGGGTCCTCCCCGTGGGCAAACCTAGAAACCCGCCAAGACGTGCGCCCGCCGTCAGGGCAGATCGAAGGGCAGTTCCACCCCGGCGTGGGCGAGGCAGTGGCTACAGACCCGCTCGGAGTCGAGTCGGTCGATGACGTCGTGGATGAGTTGCTTGAACGGAACCACGTTGCGGGTGAATTCGGCCGTCACGTCAGCGGAACGCACGCCTGAGCCGACGTCGGCCCCGGCATCCAGGTCGGTCACCAATGCGATTGCGGCGTAGCACATCTCAAGCTCGCGGGCCAGCACGGCTTCGGGATAGCCGGTCATGTTCACCAGGCTGAACCCCTGGCGGACGAACCACTGGCTTTCCGCCCGGGTGGAGAATCGCGGACCCTGGATGACGACCATGGTCCCGCCGTCAATCACCTCGGGGTGCCCTGCGGCGATCGCTCGCAGTGTGGGGCAGTACGGATCGGCGAAGTCCACGTGAATGCCCCCGGAGTCGAAGTAGGTGTCCGCCCGGCCGCGGGTGCGGTCCACCAGTTGGTCGGGGACCACGATGGTGCCCGGTCCCAGCGCGGCGTCCAAACTGCCGACTGCGCACGGCGCGAGGACCCGCCGGACCCCGAGAGCCCGCAACGCCCACATGTTGGCGCGGTAGGGAACGGCGTGTGGCGAGAACTCGTGGCGCAGGCCGTGCCGCGGCAGGAAGGCCACCTCGTGGATACCGACACGACCTACCGTGACCGGGCCACTGGGATCACCGTAGGGGGTGGTGACGTTGATGCTCGCCGCGTCGGATCCGAAGAACGTGTAGAAGCCACTGCCGCCGATGACCCCGATCATCGGCGGTCCCCGACCGCCTCGCCCCAGGTGAGCAACAACGCGTTCTCGAACGGCAGCCGCCGAAACACCCGCCCGCCCAGCCCGGTGACGTGGGTGGCCGCCTGATCCCTGGTCATCACCCGGGGGCCCCGGACGGCGAGGGTACGGCCATGCCGGCGCAGTCGGCCGCCGTCGGCGGCCATCAGATTCTTCAGCCAGTCCCGGTCGGGCCCGTAGGTCAACAAAACGGCCACCCCGTCATCGGTGGCGAACACGGTCAGGGGCGTGCGGTAGACCCGACCCGACCGGCGTCCGACGTGTTCGAGAATGCCCATCATCGGTGCCCACCCCGCCCAGAGTCGTTGCACCGGATTGGTGACGAACCGATTGAAGCGGGCCAGTCGTTGCGGTAGCTGCATTTATTCAGTCCTAGTCCATGCCGGCCCGACTCGGCTAGTGCGGTCAAGGCTTCTAGTGCGCACGTGCTGACTTGCCAGCGACCGCGTCTCGGCGTCCGAGTTCCTCGGCACGAACGAGCCACTTCTGTCGGGCAGGGGCGTCCGATTTGCGAATCGGCCCGAACGTGTTGGTCCGAATCGGCTTGACGCCGCAGAAGCCCAGGATGGTGCGCCGCATCATCTGGTGGCCGGGCTGGCGGAACACCAGCCGGTAGTACCAGTCGGGGGTGTCCATGGTGACCAGCAGACGGCCACGACGCCCGGCCAACAACCGATCCCAGAAGGGCGAGTCCTCGCGGTATTTGAACGCGAAGCCGGGAAGCAGGACGCGGTCAATGAAACCCTTGAGCAAGGCCGGCATCGAACCCCACCAGTTGGGATAGGCGAAAACCAGCATGTCGGCCCACAGAATGGTCTCCTGCGCCGAAACCAGATCTGGTTCGAGTGCCTGAACTCCGGTGTAAGCGTGCCGCAGCACCGGATCAAACTCCAGGTCGCCAAGTTTGACTTCCCGTACCGTGGCGCCGGCGGCGCGCGCACCCGCCGCGTAGGCGCTGGCGATGGCCGCGCAGTAACTCCCGCTGTCCGGATGACCGAGGATGACGGCGATGTTCGGGGTCGTCAGCTTGTCCACGTTGTCGTTTCGTCCGCCGGTCTGCGACAGGTCCGCGGCTGGAGGATGTCCTCGACCGGAGGCAGACCGAGCCGGATCAGGGTCTGCGGGTGCGCCTTACCGTCGAACACCTCGCACGCCAGGGCCAGACGACTCCGCATGTCGTTTAACGGCGCGGTGAGCGGGCAACTCGCCAGACCCATCGCGGTCGCCGTCAACGTGATGTGGCTGAGAGCCTCTCCGGCACTCAGGCGCATGGCGTCGTTGTCCTCGCGGGTGCCCAGCACCAGCAGAACCGCGTCGTCCTCCGGGTCGCCCTCGACCCCGGGAAAGCGCAGGGCGACCGTGCCGTCCGGGCTGCGAACCCATCGGGATCGGGGAACGACCGCCAATTCGACGCCCAACCGCGCCGCCCGGATGAACAACAACTCCAGGGTGGCGGGCGGAATCCGGCGCGGCGGGTACCGGCGCTGGTCGGCCCGGCGCCGAGGGATGGCGTCGGCCAGTTCCAGGTACCCGGCCTGCGGTGGCTGCTCGACGACGTCGAGGATCGCCAGGGCAGCGTCGTCGCCGACCGGGAACCGCCGCACCCGCGGGGACCAACCCGCGGCGGCGAACGCAACGATGCAGTGATCCAAGACCGCCCCGCAGCCCAGCAACACATCGCGCCGATCCGCCGGTGCGTGACCGGCTTGCCGGCTCCAATCGGCGTAGAGGTGTAGCGCGTCGCCGTCGACCCGCCACCGCCAGGGCTGCACGTTGCCCGCCGACGGAGCACGAGCCGCGACGTCGAGGACTTTCTCCAGCGTCACCCGATCAGGGAAAGCCATCGTCGGCGGTCTCCCGTCTGTCGTCCGGGGGTCGGTCGGGTGCACCTCCGATTATGGCACCGCCTACACCGACTCCGGGGAACGAATGAATGGTCCGCGCCGCTCCCCCGAATCGTGCGACCAGCACAGGAAAGGGCCTACCCCGAGGTGGGGGCCGTGGTAAAAACAGGCGGTCTCCCAACCACCGAGCACGTCGGCGCCGATCCCAGACGAACTGCGGATCGCGGTCATCGGCGCGGGGCCGGCAGGCCTGGCGGCCGGTCACGAGTTACTCGCCCAGGGCTTTGAGAACTTCACCATTTTCGAGGCCACCGAAGCAGTCGGCGGCACCTGGCACCTGCACTCCTACCCTGGCCTGGCCTGCGACGTCTGGGCCCACGCCTACACGTTCTCCTACCGGCCCAACCCCGACTGGAGCGCCAGTTTCGTCGAGCAGCCAGAGATCGAGGCCTACTTGCAGACCTGCGCCCGCGAATTCGGCCTGACCCCGCACATCACGCTGAACACTCGCATCGCCGCCGCCCGCTATCAGAACGGCTGCTGGATGCTGCAGAGCACCGCTGGGGAACACTTCGAGTTCGACGTGATCATCAACGCGATGGGAAACCAGCACACGCCCCACTACCCCGATGTCCCGGGGATCGACCGGTTCGAGGGCCGAAGCTTCCATGCCACCCGGTGGGACCACGGCGTCGAGTTGACCGGCCGACGTGTGGTGGTCGTCGGCTCGGCGGCCAGCGCCGTGCAGATCGTCCCCGAGGTGGCGAAGATCGCGGGCAGGCTGACAGTCCTGCAGCGCTCCCCGAACTGGATCATGCCGCGGGGTCGCAAGAGGTACTCCGCCGCCCAGCGGAACCGGTGGCGCCGGTTCCCGATCACGATGCGGTTCACCCGAGGTGTTCAGCAATTCCTGATGAACCTGGTTCACGACGCCGCCACCTTGGGCCACAACCGCGCCAGACAATTCGAGTCGCGGGCCCGCAAGTACCTCGACCGGGCGATCCCCGATCCACAGTTGCGCGCCGCCCTCACACCGACTGACCCTTACGGCTGCAAGCGGGGCCTGATCTCCGACGACTTCTACCCTGCTCTGCTGCGCGACAACGTCGAGTTGGTCCCCGAGGGTCTGCAGGGTGTGCGCCCCACCGGAGTCACCACCGCCAGCGGCCGGGAGATCGACGCCGACGTCATCATCTTTTGTACCGGCTACCGGATCCTGGACTTTGACCGCATCGACGTCGTCGGGGAGAACGGCGAACGCCTCGCCGCGGCCATGTCCGCGTCGGTCGGGGCCTTCAAAGGTATTGCGGTTCCGGACTTCCCGAATTACTTCTTCGCGGTCGGGCCCAACGGGCTGCCGCTGGACGCCCCCTACTTTCGCACCGCCGAACGCAACATCGCGACCATTGTGGGGTTATTGGCGGCCATGCAAGCAGCGGGCGCACGCGCGCTTGCGGTCAAGCCGACGGTCCACCGCGCCTACAACGACTGGCTGGCCACCCGCTTCCCCCGCTACTCCTGGGCGTCGCCGTCGTGCAGCAGTTACTACCAGGACGCGATGGGACGCACGCCCTTCCTGTTTCCCGGCCGCTTCACCGAATACGTCAAGCTGCACAACCAGTCCGGTCTGCACGAGTACGATATGGTCCCCGCACCACCAGGAAGGCTGAACCGGTGACCGGGCCGACCATCCTGACCCTCGACGACCTCGGTGGCGCCCCGGTCGGCGGGAAGGCCGAAGGCCTGGCCAAGCTCGTGCGCCTGGGGTTGCGGGTGCCGTCGGCCTTCGTGGTGACCGGTGCGACGCCCGGAAACCTGCCGGCGGACCTCGAGGCCCACTACCGCGATCTGGGCGGCGGGGCCGTGGCGGTGCGCTCCTCAGCGATCGGGGAGGACTCCGCCGAGGCCAGCTTCGCCGGTCAGTACGACACGATCCTGGACGTCGTCGGCATCGAGGCGTTGCGCAGCGCCATCGACGCGTGCCTGGCGTCGCTGCAGAACCGTCGCGCCGCGGCCTACCGGGACCGGGGTGGGCCCGGTGACAGCGGGTCGTCGATGTCGGTGGTGGTGCAGGCCATGGTGCCCGCGGCCAGTTCCGGGGTGCTGTTCACCGCCGACCCCGTCACCGGCCGGCGCGACCGCGTGATCGTCGACGCGGTCGAGGGCCTCGGAGATGCACTGGTCAGCGGGCACGCCGCACCGGACCACTACGTCCTGGACCGCGGCGGTCGAACCCGCGAGAGCGAAATCGCCGGGGCCCAGCCGATTCTCAGCGAGGCGATGCGGCGCGAACTGCTCAGGGGTGCGCTGGCCGCCGAAGCCGCCGAAGGCCTGCCTCTGGATCTGGAGTGGGCGATCGACGGCGACGGTACGCTGCACTGGCTGCAGGCGCGACCCATCACCCACCTGGACCCGGACCCCAACGAACTCGACACCCCGATCACCGACCCCACCCACGTCTACACCCGGTGCAACGTCGGCGAGATGTTCCCGGGCGCCTGCACCCCACTGTCCTACTCGTTCACCGCGCGCGGCATCGACGTCGGCATGCAGATGATGCACGTGCAGGTCGGCATCCAGGATGCGGTGCTGCCCCAGATGCGCTTCCTGATGATGAACTCCGGGCACCTCTTCTTGAACCTGAGCACCATGAGCGAAACCGCCACCCATGCACTGGGTTCCAGCGCCGATCAACTGGCGCTGTCGGTGTGTGGACGTCCGGTCACCGAGTTCACCATCCAAGGCGGCCAGCCCCCCGGACGCCTGCGCCGCACCGCCAACGGGATCCGCTACGTCCGATACCTTCTCGGCCAACCCACGGCGCGCCGCGAGATGCGCCGCCTAGTCGACGAACTGGAATTTCCCACGTCGACGACGGCCGCGGCCACCTGGCTCGAGATCGACCGGCGCTTCCCCCGCATCTACGACGCCATGCACTATCACCTGATCTCCTCAGCCGGGTCGGGTGTCCTCACACCGACACTGCTCGCGGTGATCGCCGGGGGCAGGGAGCCCGCCGAGGCCGATCATGCGCGGGTGGCGGCACTGCTCGCCGGGGCCGAGGACGTCGAGAGCGCCGACATCATCGCCGGCGCCGAACGGATCGCCGATCGCATCGCCGCCCATCCCGACGGTGCAGAGTGCTTCACCGACGCCGAACCGGACGCGGCGCTGGACTGGATCCGCTCACCGGCGGCCGGCGCGGCCGGTGCGGAGTTCGACCGCTATCTGCGCCGCCACGGCCACCGCGCCATCAAGGAACTCGAACTGCGCCAACCGGAATGGCGCGAGGATCCGCTGCCGGTGATCCGGTCCCTGCAGGTTTCGCTGCGCCAACGCGATTCGGTGCGCACCGCACCCTCCCCGCGCTCCGACACTGCCGGGACCGGCCGCGCCGTGGCTCTACTGGCCCGGATGGCCCAGCGCGCGGTCCGGTCCCGCGAGGAGACGAAGTCCGGGCTCGTCGCCGTCACCACCAAGTTCAAAGAGGCCTACCGCGCCTTGGCGAGGCTGCTGGTGGCCGAAGGACTGCTCCCAGATCCCGATGCCGTCTTCTTCCTCACCCACGACGAACTCGGCCGGTTGGCTCGCGACGGCGCAACAAGTCTCGTTGCGGTGGCCCTGGCCCGCCGGGAAGCCTTCGCCCGGCAGGAGAGCTTTGAGTTCCCGGACGTTTTCCAGGGCGAACCGCAGCGGGTCGACCTCGATCTGGAAGCGGCGGCCGGTGAGTCCGACGGCGTGGTTCGCGGATCGCCGGTGAGCCGCGGCCGGGTCACCGGTGTCGCGCGGGTGGTGCGCACCCTCGACGAGGCGGCCGCCCTGCAACGCGGGGAGATTCTGATCGCTCCGATCACCGACGTCGGCTGGACGCCCTACTTCAGCCTGATCGCTGGGCTCGTCACCGATATCGGCAGCGCCGTTTCGCACGGCGCGGTGGTGGCGCGGGAATACGGGCTGCCCGCGGTGGTGAACACCCGGATTGCGACCCGGGTTTTCAGCACGGGTGACCGGGTCGTGCTCGACGGTGAGTCCGGGGTGGTGCGACTGGCCGAACCTGACCTCACACCTTGATCACCGACAGCGTGGGACACGCCTTCGCGATCCGGTCGAAGTCGGCATCCTGGGTGACGAGGGGCAGTCCATGTTCAATCGCGGTCGCCGCAATCAGCGCGTCGGTCAGCTTCACGGCCCGATGCACACCGGCGGCTCGACAGTCCGCGACCAGGCCAGCCCATGTGACCATCACCGCCTCACTGATCGGAATCGGATCGGCCGCTCGCGCCAGCGCGAGTGTGTCGGCGCGTCGCGCTCGGATCGTCGGATCGGTGGCATTGAGTACGCCGAGTTGAAGTTCACCGATCGTGATGACGGAAAGCGCCACACGCTGAGGCAATTTCGACAGGGATCGGCCGGTTTCGCGCGCAATGAACACCGAGGTGTCCAAGAGACCCACGTCAACCTCGGGCTTGGTCACAGGTCGTCAAGAGTCTGACCGGCGAGGTGATCGAGTTCCTCGCTCAGACCCGCATCGGCCGAGCGTTCAGCGAGCTCGGTGCGCAAGAGCGCCCCGGATAGCCAGCGGGCACGGCGCCGATGCGGCACGATATCGGCTACCGGTTCCCCGTGAACCGTCAGAACTACCCGCTCTCCGGCTCGAACGGCATCAATGACTTGGCTGGTTCGATTCCGCAGGTCCCGCACACCGACCTCCATGTGCGACAGCGTAGCACAGAACCCTCCTGCCAGGGCCGGACTCGGCCGCAAGCTGCGCCCAACCGTCTACTGAACCGTGCCGAGCATTTCGTAGGCCCGTTGGGGTCCGGCCGCAGACAGTTCCGCACGGAACTGAGGGTTGACCAGCTTGCGGGACAACGAACCCAGGATGCTCAGGTGAGCATCCCCGGCGGCCTGCTCGGGCACCGCGATCAAGAACAGCTCTGTGGCGGGTTTGCCGTCGCGGGCCGACCAGTCGATACCTTCCCGGGACCGGGCGTACACCACGACCGGTTCGGAGACCGCGTCGGTCTTCGCGTGCGGAATCGCGATTCCGTCGCCAAGGGCCGTGGTGATGGCACGCTCGCGGGCCACTGCGCTGCTGACCACTTCGGCGGGATCGTTGACCCTGCCTGTGCGGGCAGCGATGTCGACCAGTTCGGCGATGGCCCCTTCCCGGTCAGTCGCCGTCAGCTCGACGCCGACCGTGTCGGCGGTGATGTACTGGGCCAGGCCAACTTTGGCCGGTGCGGTGGCCACAGCGGCGGCAGCGGTGCCGACGGCAGCGCCACCCGACACCGCGGTCGCCTCGGACGTCTCCCGCGGTGCGGTCGCGGGTGCCTCGGCGGCGCCCTGCTGTTTGGCCTGATGGCGAGACTTCAGGCCCAGGGTCATCAGCGCGGTCACGGTGGAACCGAGGCCGATCGCGATCAAGTAGCCGGGGACGCCTTGCACCGCGCCCAGCAGAGCGACGATCCCGCCGCCGTGGGGAACGGAGTTGGCCACCCCGAACAACGCCGCGGTCGCCCCGGCGACGGCGCCACCGACCATGTTGGCCGGGATGACGCGGGCGGGATCGGCGGCGGCGAACGGGATTGCGCCCTCGGTGATTCCGAAGAAGCCCATGAACATCGCGGCCAAGCCCATCTCCTTTTCGGAGTCGTTATAGAGCTTGCGACGCAACAAGGTGGCCAGGCCCTGACCGATCGGCGGGGCGGCGATCGCCGCCCCGATCATGCCCATCGGTGCGGTCTGGCCGGTAGCGATCAACCCGACGCCGAACAGGAACGCCACCTTGTTGACCGGACCACCCATGTCGAAGGCGATCATCAAGCCCAGGATGACGCCCAACAAGACGGCGTTAGCGCCGGTCAGCCCCGACAGCCAGTTCGTCAGGGCGGTGAACAGGCCAGCGATGGGACGGCCCAGGACGTAGATGAAGGCCAGCGAGGACACGACAGTGGCGACCATCGGGATGACGATGATCGGCATGATCCCGGCCATGAACTTGGGCACCTTCACGCCCTTGATCGCCAAGGTCACATACCCGGCCAGGAAGCCCGCCAGAATCGCCCCGAGGAATCCCGACCCCGCCTCCGAGCCGTAAAGGTTCCCGGTGTTGGCGACGATGCCGGTGATCATGCCGGGCACCAAACCCGGGCGGTCGGCGATCGACATCGCAATGAAGCCGGCCAAGATCGGGATCATCATCTGGAAGGCGATGGTGCCGATCTGCAGCATCTTCCACCAGAAAGTGCCCTCGGGCACCACCAGGCCGCCCGAGGGATCCGGGGTGCCGCCCAGCGAGAGGCTCACGGCGATCAGAAGGCCACCGACGACGACGAAGGGAATCATCGGCGAGACGCCGGCCATCAAAGACCGGTAGAGGTTCTGGCCCAGGCCGACCTTCTCTTCGGTCACCACCGCGGCGGTTCCACCTTGAACGGGCGCGTTGATCGCCCGGGCCAGCAGTTCGGCGGGTTTGTGAACGCCCTCGGCGACGCCCACCTTGAGGACTTTCTTGCCGGCGAAGCGGTCGAGTTCGACGTTCTTGTCCGCAGCGATGATGACCGCATCGGCCGCGGCGATATCCGCGGCGGTCAACACGTTCTCCGCACCGATCGAACCCTGGGTCTCGACCTTGATTTCATGGCCACCCTCGTCGGCGGCCATCTGCAGTTTCTCGGCCGCCATGTAGGTATGGGCGATGCCCGTCGGGCATGCGGTGACGGCTACGTAACGCACGCGACCTCCGTAAGTTGCTGTCGCTCACTGAACGGCCTCAAACGGTAGCCGTGGCCGGCCGAGAAAGTACGAAAATGCGCCGTCGGGTGATCGCCGTCCGCCCAATCGGCACCGGTCTGGTGACCCGATACCATCACGGCTCATGGCCGACGGGGGATCCGGATCGGATTCAGCACTCCCACACCCGACAGCCATGGCCCCACTCGATGTCGCCGGTTCCGGTGTGCTGCCACCGGTCGCTGACCGGGTGCGTCGGGCGTTCAGGGTGCTGGAGCGGGTGGCGCCGGGCCTGGGGTCGCGGTGGGCAGTCGAATTGTGGTGCACCCCGCCAGTTCTGGAATCCAGCCTGCGGATGCCGCCGGGCGTCCCGCCGGGGAGACCGGTCGAGGCATTCTGGGACGGGCATCGGGTCGCCGGGGAACAGTGGGGCGACGGGCCACCGATTTATCTGGTGCACGGGTGGGGCGGCCAGCGTGCGCACCTGGCGGTGTTCGTCAAACCGCTTGCCGAGCAGGGATACCGGGTCATCGCCTTCGACCTGCCCAGCCACAACGAATCGGACCGTGGTGCGCTCGCACCGGGACGCACGACGGCCATCGAATGTGGCAACGCGATCGCAGCCATGATCGCCACCCATGGACCGGCGCACGCGGTGGTCGCCCACTCTCTGGGTGCGAACTCAACAGTGCTGGCGGCGGCTCAGGGAGCTCCGGTAGGCCGCTTGGTCTTCTTGGCGCCGATGGGTGAGTTCCCCCTTTATCTGGATCTGTTCGCCGCACGGCACGGCTTCGGCCGGCGGATCCGTTCCGGCCTGCACCGTCGTCTCGAGTCGCGGATCGGTATGCCCCTGCGCGAGACGAACATGACGTGGACCGGTCAGCGAGCCGGCTACCCTCCGCTTCTTCTGATCCACGACCCCGACGACCCGGACAGTCCCCATGCAGCCAGCGAACGGGTGGCCGCAGCGTGGCCGGGAGCACGCCTGCTCTCCACGCGCGGTCTCGGCCGACTGGCGCACTACCGAATCCTCCGTCACGGCCCGGCCATTCGCGCCGGGGTGGACTTCATCGGTGAGCGGCCCCGGGATTCCCGATAAGGGGACGCCGGTTCAGCCAAAGCCTTCTTCAGCGGAACCACCCCGGTGGCGGCCAGGGCCGCCAGCATGTCGAGTCCGGCATGGCTGCGCCAGTCCAGCACGACGGTGTTGCCACCCTGGCCGATCTGGACCAGCCCGGCCTGTTGCAGACATTTCAGCGCCTCGCGCGCCGAGTGCCGGTTCACCTCCAAGGCCACGGCCAGTTCGCGTTCGGAGGGCGCAGTACGGTCGGCGGGCCAGCGGCCGCTCAGGATCTCCTCGACCAAGACGCTGAAGACCTTGTCCGAAACCGTCCCAACGCGGGAATTGGGTTCAACCGCGGAATGGGGTTCAACCGCGGAATGGGGTTCAACTGCGGAAGGGGGTTCAACTGCGGAAGGGTTCAACTGCATAGGGTCACCATCCCACCATCAGTTCCAAACGACTGCAAAGACTGCGCGAGCAAGCTCTCAGCTGCCCAGGTGTGTGTCGAGGAAGTGCGCTATCTCGGCGAAGATGTCCTGGGACTCCTCGGCGAAGGGTTCGATGAAGTAGGTGAAGTGCGAGGCGCCTTCGACCAAGTGCAGTTCGGCGGGCACGCCGGCTTTGCGGAGTTTGCGGTGCATGAGTACGACCTGGCTGAGCAGCAGGTCCCGGGTGCCCGAGACCAACATGGTCGGGGGGAATCCCGTCACGTCGCCGCGCAACGGGGACAGCAGCAGGTTGGCGATGTCCTGGTCGCCGGCGTAGAGCGCGGCCCCGCGGGCGCCGATGGCGTCATAGGTGATCCAGACATTGTCGACCCATTCGTGGGCCTGCAATGAGTCGCCCACTGGGGCCAGGTCGCACCAGGGGGTCTGCACGGCGATAGCCGCTGGTGGGGTCAGGCCTTCCTGCTTGGCGCGCAGCACCGTCGACAGCGCCAGGCCGCCGCCGGCGGAGCCGCCGCTGATGGCAATGTTGGCCGCGGGCACCATTTCCAGGGCGGCTTTCCACACCGCGATAGCGTCATCGGATGCGGCCGGGAAGGGATAGTCGGGGGGCATCCGGAAGTCGACCTCGATGACTTTGATGCCGCAGGTGGCCGCGAGGACGGCCGGTTCGAGCAGCGAGGCCCGGCCGGGGTTGAACACGTAGGCCCCGCCGTGGGTGTTGACCATCAAACGGTTGGTGTTGCGCGCCGGGATCTGCGCCGGGTGACGATGAAGACCGGGACCCCGCCGAGGGTGGTCGACTCGACATGCACGCCGAGTTTCTCGATGGCCTCCTCGATGGCCGGGGCGGAGTGGCGGGCCAAGCCGGTGACGGCGTCCTTCCAGCCCTGGGCGTCGGGCGGGTTGAGCAGCCATTCGCTGTTGCGGTAGGGCATCGCGATCGCGGTCTGCAGTTCGGCGCTGACCGAGGTCGGCACCGGGATGGTGCGCCCGGGAACCACCCGGGGACCGGGGCTGCCGTTGATCTGGCCCATCAGATCCTGGAACAGCAGACCGTCGGGGACTGTGATGACATTGGCTGGCTCCGGGAAGGGTTTAGTCATGGCAGTAGTTCTACGCCACCTCGCTAGACCCGACCCCGGCTTGCCGCAATGCGCCAATACCTGGTCCTCGGCGGGTCACCCGCCTGGTTCGGGGGCCGTCCGGGTTCCGCTGGAGGCTTCCGACAGTGCCGCCTGCCACCAAACCGATGTCGAGTTGCTGGCGTTGCCCGGCGGTTAGTTGTTCTTCGGCGGCGGTTGGGGTTGGAAGGGTTCGTACCACCACCAGTCGGCGCGCTCGCCGGTCGGTCCGGGAC
>CAYXBN010000006.1:0-77684 GCA_964463215.1 uncultured Mycobacterium sp.
CGTGGTCGTGGTCGTGGTCGTGGTCGTGGTCGGACACAGTGCTCCTCTTGAGGTTCTAGTCGGCGGCCTGAAGCCAGCGCTCGGGGATCTCGGTCTGCAGCGTGTCGACCTCGGGTCCGCGGTAGTCGTCCCACAGCGCGGACTGCTTGAACCGAACGATGTAGAACCACTCCGGGGCGACGTCTTCGCGCCCCCAGGCCTCGTCCTCCGGTGCCGGGCTTTCGTAAGCGACCTCGGCGATCACTCCCTCGACGCCGCGGACGTACTCCGGTGTGCGGGTGTAGAACATCGCGGGCAGTTCGCGCACCTTGACGCGGTCTCCCACCTTGAACGCGGCCTGGGCGGCCTTCCCGGCGTACATCGCCGGATCGCCTTTGCCGAGCGCCTCCAGATGTACGCCGTTGCGTTTGACCTCCGAGCCGTCGCCTTCGAATTTGGGTTGGGCCTCGGGCAGTCGTCCGTTGAGGCCGCCGGCGTAGCGGGCCTGAACTTCAGCGAGCCTGTCGGTCAACTCCGCCCAGGTGAGGTATTCCTTCTCGAGCAGAACCTTGCCCACCGACCACAGCCAGCGCGCGTAGTAGGGCAGACCCAAGTACATCGACAGACCTACGTCGACGTCGGCGGCCTTGCGGCGCTCCTCAGAGACCCAGATCCCCGTCCACCCGAGGACCTCGCAGAGCACGTAGGTCATCATTTCCCACTGCTCTTCCTCCTTCTCGAGGAAGGGCTCGGACACGTTGTACTGACCGCCCTGGTCCTGGGCGCACTTCTGGTAGGCCCAGTAGTGCTCGGAGGTCATCACGTTGGGCACGGGCCACTCCGGGACCTCCGGGAAGGTCGCCTTCAACCGCGACACCAACGCCAGTTGTCTCTCTCGGTTCGCGGCGTTACCCATCGTCGTTCCCTCCGGCTCATAGGGTCGCGTCAACGCTATCCGGGCCTGGAATGAGGTGACTAGAAAACCTCGGACTCGAGCAGGTGCAGTTGCTCGCGGGGCGTACCCAGCAGGTGAGCGCTACCGTGTGCCCGTTTGAAGTACAGGTGCATGTCGTGTTCCCAGGTAATCGCGATTCCGCCGTGCAACTGGATTGCTTCGGCGGCCACCGTACTGAACGCCTCGGTGGCGGCGAGTCGGGCCAGCGACGCCGAGACTGCGGTGGGGTTGGCCACCGCGTCGCCGACCACCGCCCGGGCCGACTCGACGGCCACATAGAGGTCGGCCATCCGGTGCTTGAGGGCCTGGAAGCTCCCGATCGGCCGGCCGAACTGCACCCGCTGCTTGGTGTACTCGACGGTGAGGTCCAGGCAGTGGGCGGCTGCGCCGATCTGCTCTGCCGCCAGCAGGATCGCGGCGGCGTTGATGATGCCGGGGTCGGTGCCGATCACCGTGCGGGTGTCCGCGTTCACCCGAGCCAGCCGACGGGTGGGATCCATCGTCGCGGCGGGCTCCACGGTCACGTCGGTCCAGCGTGCGATGCGGCCGTCCTGAACGGCGAGCACCACATCGGCGACCTCACCGTTGAGAACGTAGCCGGGGTCGAACACCACGGTGCCCGAGGCGGAGCCGGCGGCGAGTTGTTCCAGGGTCGCCGGGTCGGGTGTGTCTGCAGCCAGCAGGGCCAACTCGGCGAGTGTGGTCCCCAGTAGTGGCGTCGGCACCAGGGCGCGGCCCAGTTCCTCCAGCACGGCCGCAGCATCGGCCATTTCGCCTCCGGCGCCGCCGAATTCCTCGGGTACCACCAGCGCCGCGACCCCTACCTGTTCGCAGAGCATCGCCCAGAGTTGCTCGTCGTAGCCGCGCTCGGAATCCATTGCCCGGCGAACCGCCGGCGGGCTGGCGTGTTTGTCGATCAGGGTCGCGACGGTCTGGCGGAGCAGTCGACGTTCCTCGTTCATCAGGCCTCCGGAATCCGGGCGCACAGCGCGTCCAAGACCCGCCGCCGGTGGCTGGTCGGGTCGCCCCACGCAGACCGCAGTGCCTGAACGCGCAGAAGAAGTTGGGACAGGTCGTGTTCGGCGGTGTAGCCGATCGCACCGTGGGTCTGCAGGGCGGTCCGCGCCGAGGACAGGGCGGCATCCGAGGCGGCGACCTTCGCGGCACTGACATCACGCGCGGCGTCCGCGGAGTCCGCGCTCACCGCCAGAGCCGCCCCGAACACCAGGGGACGCGCCAACTCCAGGGCGATGTGGACGTCGGCGAGTTTGTGTTTGACGGCCTGGTAGCTGCCGATCGGCCGGCCGAACTGGGTGCGTTGTTTGGCGTACTCCACCGACATGTCCAGCATCGCCTGTCCGGCGCCAAGCAGTTGCGCCGCAGTGGCCAGTGCGCCGACGTCATAGGCGCGGGCGGTATCGGCAGGCCGGCGGTCGCCGACCGCCGAGACGTCGAACAGCCGACGGCTGGGGTCCACCGACCGGTGTTGGGCCGTCGGTGTGGCGTCGGTGACCGTGCCCCGGTCAGCCAGCAGTGTGAGCCCGGCGAATCCGGCGTCGACCGCCAGTGGGACCGCCGGCGGCATCGCCACCGTCGCGATCAGGTCCCCGGCGGCCAGCGCGGCGGCGCGGGGATCATCGGCGAGCAGAACCGGCGCGACGGCGAGAGATTCGACGACCGGGCCGGGCACGCACCAGCGGCCAAGCCTTTCGATGGCGACGACGAGGTCCACCGGATGTGCGCCGATCCCACCGAAGTCCTCACCGACCGCCAGCGCTGTCACTCCCAGTTCGGCGAGTCGCCGCCACACCGGCCGGGCCGCGTCGGCATCGCCGTCATTCCACGCCCGGACTGCGCCGGGGACGTCGGCGTTGCTTAGGGCGGCGTCGATACTGGCGGCGAAGTCACGCTGTTCGGTGTCGAGGGTGAACTTCATGACGACGTGGCCCCGTCGCGGGGCAGCCCGAGGAGGCGCTCGGCGATGATGTTGCGTTGAACTTCGTTGGTGCCGGCGTAGATCGGCCCGCCGAGGGCGAACAGCAGACCGTCGGTCCACGGTCCGGCCAACTCGCCGCCTCGCCCACGTAAATCCAGCGCCGTCTGATGGAGTGCGACATCGAGGTCCGACCAGAACACCTTGGTGACCGAAGACTCCGCACCGAGTTCACCGCCCTCGACCAGGCGGGTCACCGTGCCGAACGTGTGCAACCGGTAGGCCTGTGCCTTGATCCAGGCGTCCGCCACCTGGTCGGCCAGGGCCGGATCGCCGCCCCGTTCCTGCCAGTCCCGCACGAGTCTTTCGGCGGGTGCGACGAACCGCGCGGGGCTGCGCAGCGACATGCCGCGCTCGTTGCTCGCGGTGCTCATCGCGGCCCGCCACCCGTCGTGCACGTCGCCGATCACATCGCAGTCCGACACGAAAACGTTGTCCAGGAAGATCTCCCCGAACCCGGTCTCCCCACCGAGTTGTTCGATGGGCCGGACGGTGACGCCGTCGGCGGCGAGGTCGAACATGAGATAGGTCAGGCCGCGGTGGCGCTGCGCCTCAGGGTCGGACCGGAACAGTCCGAAGGCCCGATCGCCGAACGGCGCACGGCTGCTCCAGATCTTCTGCCCGTTGAGGAGCCAGCCGCCGTCGGCGCGGGTGGCCGTCGAGCGCAGCGACGCCAGGTCACTGCCGGATTCTGGTTCCGACCACGCCTGTGCCCAAATCTCTTCGCCGCTCGCCATTTTCGGTAGGATCCGATCCCGTTGCTCCTCGGTTCCGTGCGCGAAAAGTGTGGGAGCGAGCATGGAGGTGCCGTTGGCGCTGGCCCGGCCGGGCGCACCGGCCCGGAAGTACTCCTCCTCGAAGACGACCCACTGCAGCAGGGTGGCGTCACGTCCGCCGTAACGTTGCGGCCAGGTGACGACCGACCACCCGGCATCGAAGAGCACTCGGTCCCAACGACGATGCTGGTCGAAACCCTCGGCGGTGTCGTAGGACTTCGTCGGAAACTCGTCGGTGTTGGCGGCCAGGAACGACCGCACCTCATCGCGGAAAGCGCAGGTCGCGTCGTCGTAGTCAAGGTCCATCACGACGAGTCTCCCGCGGCCATCTCACGGAGAAGAGTCTTGAGGACCTTGCCGCCGGCGTTTCTGGGCAGTACGTCGACGAAGACCACCGACCTCGGTGCTTTGAAGTTGGCCACATGCTTGCGGCTGAAGTCGACGACGGTCTGTTCGTCGATGTCCGACCCCGGCCGTCGGACGACGAACGCGCAACCCACCTCACCGAGACGCGGGTCGGGGACTCCGATCACGGCCACGTCGGCGACCCCGTCGAGCCGGGCGAGGACTTGCTCCACCTCGGCGGGATAGACGTTGAAACCTCCGCAGATGTACATGTCCTTGAGCCGGTCGGTTATCCGCAGGTTCCCCGCAGCGTCGAGTTTCCCCACGTCCCCGGTGTGCAGCCAACCGTCGGCGTCGATGGCCCCGGCGGTGGCTTCGGGGTCGTCGAGATATCCCAGCATGACGTTGGGGCCGCGCAGCAGGACTTCACCGTCGGCCTCCGGTGCATCCGGTGGAGCATCGATACGCAGTTCGAAGTCGGCGATCGGCCGGCCGCACGTGGTGGCCACCGTCACCGGGTCGTCCTCGGCGCGGCACATGGTGCCGAATCCGGCGGCCTCGGTCAGGCCGTAGGCCGTCAGCACGATGTCGAAATCCAGTTCCTGCTGCATCCGTTCGATCAGGACGACCGGGATGGTGGCCGCGCCGGTGACCGCGAAACGCAGTGAGCTCAGGTCGTGGTCGGGTCGACCGGGGTGATCCAGCAAGGTCTGGTAGATCGTCGGCGGTCCGGGTAGGACGGTGATCCGTTGTGCGGCAACGGTTCGCATGGCGTGTTCAGGATCAAAGATTAGCTGCGGGATGAGCGTGGCGCCGGTCTGCAAACAGGCCAGGATCCCGGCTTTGTAGCCGAAGTTGTGGAAGAACGGGTTGATGACGAGATAACGGTCGGCGCTGGTGACCTGACCACACGCCGCCCACGCGGCCGAGGCCGACAACGACTGCCGATGGGCGCACAGCACCCCCTTGCTTCGTCCGGTGGTACCGGAGGTGAACAGGATGTCGGCGACGTCGTCGGGCCGGACCGCTGCTGCGCGGGCGTCGACTTCGGACAGCGGCACCTGCGGCCCGGCCAGGAAGGCGTCCCAGGTGTGGGTATCCCACGCCCCGGCCGCGATCGCCTCACCGTGCTCGCCCTCGACGGGGATCCGCACCAGGTGCCGCAGCGCGGGAAGGGCAGCCCGATTCAATTCGGCGGGCCGATCGGCGCCGAGGAAGGGTCCCATCGCGAGCAGCAGGGGAGCCTCGGTGCGGGCCAAGATGTCGGTGGCCTCCTCGGCGGTGTAGCGGGTGTTCAACGGAACCAGCACCGCGCCGGCGTAATGGATGGCCACGCAACCGACCACCCAGTGCCAGGTGTTGGGCGACCAGATCGCCACCCTGTCCCCGGGTTGTACGCCGAGGCCGGCGATGGCGGCGGCGGTGTGCCGAACCTCCTCGTGCAGTTCGGCGAAGGTGAAACGGCGGTCCTCGGTGACTAGGGCCTCGTGATCGGCGAAGTCGTAGGCCATCCGATCCAGCACCGCGGGTGTGGTCAACCGGTGCCCGCTCATCGCTGCTCCTACCTGGCCCAGGCCAACAAAGCAAGTGCTTGGTAGGTTAGCCTACAAGGGTGATCACGGTCGAAGACTTCCGGGCTGAGGTCCGGCAGTGGCTCGCCGACAACCTGGTCGGGGACTACGCCGCTCTCAAGGGCCTCGGCGGGCCGGGCCGGGAACACGAGTCCTTCCAGGAGCGACTGGCCTGGAACCGCCATCTGGCCCAGGCCGGTCTGACGTGCCTGGGCTGGCCGGAGGAACACGGTGGCCGCGGACTGACGGTGGCGCACCGCGTGGCGTTCTACGAGGAATACGCGCGGGCCGATGCACCCGACAAGGTCAACCATCTCGGCGAGGAACTCGTCGGCCCGACCTTGATCGCCTACGGGACCGATGAGCAACGGCGCCGCTTCCTGCCGGCGATCCGCGATGTCACCGAGTTGTGGTGCCAGGGCTACTCCGAACCCGGGGCGGGCAGTGACCTGGCCAACGTCTCGACCTCGGCGGTGCTCGACGGTGAGCACTGGGTGATCAACGGACAGAAGGTCTGGACGTCCCTGGCGCACTGGGCGCAGTGGTGTTTCGTCCTGGCCCGGTCGGAGAAGGGCTCCAAACGCCACAGCGGTCTGTCCTATCTTCTTGTGCCACTCGACCAGCCGGGTGTGGAGATCCGCCCGATCGTCCAACTCACCGGTGACTCGGAATTCAACGAGGTGTTCTTCACCGACGCGCGCACCGAGGCTGACCTCGTGGTCGGCGCGCCCGGTGACGGCTGGCGGGTCGCGATGGGAACGTTGATGTTCGAACGGGGTGTATCCACCCTGGGACAGCAGATCCGTTATGCCCGTGAGCTGTCCGGTCTGGTGGAGGTCGCCAAGAACTCGGGAGCGATCGACGACCCGATGATCCGCGAGAAGCTGACCCGGGCCTGGGCCGGTTTGCAGGCCATGCGGTCCTACGCGTTGGCGACCATGGATGACGACGATCCGGGCCGGGCTTCCGGAAAGGATTCGGTGTCCAAGCTGCTGTGGGCCAACTGGCATCGGGATCTGGGCGAGTTGGCCATGGAGATCAGGGGCAAAGCCGGACTTGTCCTCGCCGACAACGACTTCGACGAGTGGCAGCGGCTGTACCTGTTCTCCCGGGCGGACACCATCTACGGCGGCTCCAATGAGGTCCAGCGCAACATCATCGCCGAACGGGTACTGGGGCTGCCGCGGGAGGCGCGGGGCTGATGGTGTCGCTGTCCACCCCGCCGCCGGAACTCGTCGGCCACGGTCTGCTCACCGGCAAGGTCGTGGTGGTCACCGCGGCGGCGGGCACTGGAATCGGAGCGGCCGTCGCGCGACGGGCGCTGCTCGAGGGTGCCGATGTGATGGTCTCCGACCACCATGAGCGCCGACTCACCGAAACGCGGGAGGCGCTGTCGGCGTTGGGGTCCGGCCGGGTGGAGAGCGTGCTCTGCGATGTGACGTCCTCGGCGCAGGTGGATTCCATGATCGCGTCCACCACCGCCAGGTTCGGTCGGATGGACGTGCTGGTCAACAACGCCGGCCTCGGTGGTCAGACCCCGGTGATCGAGATGACCGACGACGAGTGGGACCGGGTCCTCAACGTCACCCTCACCTCGGTGATGCGCGCCACCCGCGCCGCGTTGGCGTACTTCCGCGAGTCCGGCCACGGCGGTGCCATCGTCAACAATGCCAGCGTCCTGGGCTGGCGGGCCCAGCACTCGCAGTCCCACTACGCGGCCGCCAAAGCCGGGGTGATGGCTCTGACCCGTTGCAGCGCAATCGAAGCCGTGGAGTACGGCGTGCGGATCAACGCGGTCTCGCCCAGCATCGCCAGGCACCGGTTCCTGGAGAAGACCAGTTCAGCGGAACTTCTCGACCGACTCTCCGAGCAGGAGGCGTTCGGCCGGGCCGCCGAGCCGTGGGAGGTGGCCGCCACCATCGCCTTTCTGGCCAGCGACTACGCGAGTTATCTGACCGGCGAGGTCATCTCCGTTTCGAGTCAGCATCCATGAGTACCCCGGCCACTCGTCGGGATGAGTTGCTCGGACTTGCCGCGACCATGTTCGCCGAACGGGGCCTGCGGGCCACCACCGTCCGGGACATCGCCGATGCGGCCGGCATCCTCTCGGGGAGTCTCTACCACCACTTCTCTTCCAAGGAGGAGATGGTCGACGAGGTGCTGCGCGGCTTCCTGGACTGGCTGTTCGACCGTTATCAGCAGATCATCGACACCGAACCAAACCCGCTTGCCCGGTTCACCGGCCTGTTCATGGCGTCCTTCGAGGCCATCGAGAATCATCACGCCGAGGTGGTCATCTACCAGGACGAGGCCAAGCGGCTGGCCGGTCAACCCCGCTTCGGCTACGTCGATGAACTCAACCGGCGACAACGCAAGATGTGGGTCGACGTCCTCTCCGAAGGTATCGCGCAGGGTTACTTCCGTCCGGACATCGACGTCGACCTGGTGTACCGGTTCATCCGCGACACCACCTGGGTGTCGGTGCGCTGGTATCAACCCGGGGGACCGCTGACGGCCGAACAGGTTGGTCGACAGTATCTTTCCATCGTTCTCGGCGGGATCACCGTCGGAAATCAGGAGGGGACATGACCGAGGCCTACGTGATCGACGCGGTTCGCACCGCGGTCGGCAAGCGCGGCGGGTCCCTGGCCGGCGTGCACCCGATCGACCTGGGCGTGTACGCCTTCCGGGGGGTCTTCGACCGCAACGAGGTGGACCCCGGTGCCGTCGACGACGCGATCGTGGGTTGCGTGGACGCCGTCGGCGGTCAGGCCGGCAACATCGGACGGCTCACCTGGCTGGCCGCGGGTTACCCCGAGGAGGTTCCCGGGGTCACCGTCGACCGCCAGTGCGGATCCAGCCAGCAGGCGATTTCCTTTGGCGCCCAAGCCATCAAGGCGGGTACTGCCGATCTCATCCTGGCAGGCGGGATGCAGAACATGAGCCAGATCCCGATCTCCTCGGCGATGATCGTCGGCAAGGAGTTCGGCTTCAGCACGCCCACCGCCGAGTCGAAGGGCTGGCTGGCCCGCTACGGCGATCAGGAGATCTCCCAGTTCCGTGGCGCGGAGATGATCGCCGAGAAGTGGGACATCTCCCGGGAGGACATGGAGCGCTGGGCGCTGTCCAGTCACCAGCGGGCCCTCGATGCCATCGCCGGCGGCCGCTTCGACAACGAGATCATCCCGGTTGAGGGCTTCGCGGTCGACGAAACCCCAAGGCAGACAACCCTGGAGAAGATGGCGGCGTTGGCGCCGCTGACCGAGGGCGGCCGGATGACCGCCGCGGTGGCCAGTCAGATCTCCGACGGGGCCAGCGCTGTGCTGTTGGCTTCCGAGCAGGCCGTGAAGGATCACAGCCTGACCCCGCGGGCCCGGATTCACCACATCAGTTGTCGCGGCGCCGACCCGGTGTTCATGCTGACCGGGCCCATCCCCGCCACCCGCTACGCACTGGACAAGACCGGCCTGTCGATCGAGGACATCGACGTCGTGGAGATCAACGAAGCCTTCGCGCCGGTGGTGCAGGCCTGGATCAAGGAGACCGGCGCCGACCCGTCCAAGGTTAACCCCAACGGTGGCGCCATCGCCCTCGGCCACCCCCTGGGAGCGACCGGCGCCAAGTTGTTCGCCACCATGCTCAACGAATTGGAGCGGTCCGGCGGCCGTTACGGCCTGCAGACCATGTGTGAGGGCGGGGGTACCGCCAACGTGACGATCATCGAGCGGTTGTAGCCGATGCCAGACAGAGCGGAGGCGAGGTCGTCAGTCGACGCGCATTCGCAGGAAATGTCCGATGTGCACCCGCTCAAAGGTGCGCCGGCGGGTGCGGGGCAGCAGCGGAAAAGCCTGGGTGTCGTCGATGATTTCCGGGGCCTGCGCCGACAACGTCTCCCCCTTGCGCACAACGGTGGCCTTGCCCGCGGTGAGGACGTTGCGTACCCAGTCCACCTGGGTGCCGTACGGCAACGGGATGATGATGTCCCGACCCACCCGGTCGGCGACGACCGGCGTCGAGTACGTCTTCCCGGAGCGCCGTCCGGTGTGTTTCACTGCCGAGGCGTACCAGTGTCGCCTACCGGCCAATCGGAGCATGACCGGGTTGAGCAGGTACTTGTTCGACGTTCGGATTAGCCCGCGGAACGGTTCGGGCCAGCTTTCCGGTGCAAGCGCCATCTTTCCCCCTGGTGGTGTGAATCCCCTTCCGACTCTAAGCCTCGATGTGGGAGACCGCCGCCTGCAGGTGCTTGACGGCCTCGGAGACGATGCTGTCGATGAGTTCCGCGCAGGAGGGAAGATCATCGATGATGCCGGCCACCTGACCGGACGCCAGCACCCCGGCGTCGGTGCTGCCGTCCACCAACCCGGCCTTCAGCAGCATCGGTGTGTTGGCAGCCATCACCACCTGCGACCAGGTGAGGTCCTTGCCGTGTCGCATCGCCAGCCCGTCGCGGACCATCGACGCCCAGCTCATCTTCGACATTTTCTTGAAGCGGGCGGCATTGATTACAGCGGCGGTGAAACCACGCACACGAGAACCGCTTTCGAGTTTCTCCACCAGCCCGGTTCGCAGCACCCGGTGCGGGATTCCGTCGACCCGGGTGGATACGACTGTGCCGTCGAGGGCGGCCTGCAGATAACGCTGTTTGACCGCATCCGGAACGGTGGAGTCGCTGGTCAGCAGAAAGCGGGTGCCCATCGCCACCCCGGCGGCACCGTAGGACAGCGCCGCGGCCAACCCGCGGCCGTCGAAGAAACCGCCCGCCGCCACCACCGGGATGTCGCTGCCTTCGAGTGCGTCGAGCACCGACGGCAGCAGCAGCGTGGTGGCCACCGGGCCGGTGTGCCCGCCACCCTCCCCGCCCTGCACGATCACCGCGTCCGCGCCCCAGGCCGCGACCTTGCGGGCGTGCTTGGCGGCCCCGACCGAGGGCACCACCACCGAACCGGCCTCTTTGAGGCGGGCGATCAGTTCCTGCTTGGGCGCCAGAGCGAACGACGCCACTTTGACCCCCTCGCGGATCATCAGTTCCACCCGGTCGCCGGCGTCGGCGGCGTCGGCGCGGATGTTGACGCCGAACGGTCTGTCGGTGGCGGCTTTGACTTTGGCGATGGCAGTGGCCAGTTCATCGATCGTCATCGTCGCCGACGCCAGAATGCCCAGGCCGCCGGCATTGGCGGTCGCGGAGACCAGTCGGGCACCGGCCACCCAGCCCATCCCGGTCTGCACCACCGGATGCTCGATACCGACCAGGCGGGTGAGTGCGGTGTGGATTCTCACGGCTTGACCTCTTTGTCGCGCAATGCCTTCGGATCAATCCGGCGGATGATCTCGAGTTCCTCGCCCGTCGCGAGCCGAGTGCGTTCGGCGTCGTCCAGGCCGGAAATCTCAAAGCAGGTGTTGGCCCGCACCTCATCGGGGTGGACTCCGGGATGAAGCGAGACTGCCCGCATGGTCCGGTCCGGGCCGCCGAAGTCGAACACTCCCAGGTTGCTCACCACCCGGAAGACGTTGACGAACCGGTACGCCGGGTTGCCCGGATCGACTTTGTCCCAGCCGATTCCGGAGACCACATCGACCCGGTCGCAAAACACCCGCTTGGAGTGGTTGCCCACCCAATAGCTGGTGGCGTGGTTGATAGTGTTGCCGGGTGCGCCCCGGACTCCGAACATCTGCCGGGTCGGATGCTGCAGCGGTCCGAACGCCGACAGATTCTGATTGCCGTGACGGTCAATCTGGTTGGCGCCCATCACCACGTGGCGTCGTCCCCAGGCCAGCGTCTCGAAGACGCGGCCGAACGGCATCCAGCCCTCGATGGCACCGGATGCCCCCAGCGCCGGGGTGTCGGCGAGCAGTCGAGCCTCCCCGTCGGTGAGCAGGATATCGGGGGCGAAGGTCAGTCGAGCCAGACGCGCTCCGACGGATGCGACGGTCGTCATCGGGCTGACCATGATCTCGCCGGCGCCGCGGAACAGTTCGGCACAGGCGAGAACGCAGAATTCGGCGCGGCTGACCTGGATCACGAACCCTCCCGCCCGGAGAATTCACGCACCGCGGCCTGATAATCGGCCTCACCGCCGGACAGATAGGTCGCGACGAACTGCGCCCAACTGTCGTCCTCGGCGGCCGACTGGGCGTAGTGACGTTGGAACTCCTCGTCACGACCGTAATCGGGTGCATTGGTGGTGAAATGAGCGCCGTTGGGGGCTTCGACGACGGCGTCGACCATCATGCGGTTGACCAATAACGCCTGCGGGGCGACGGCGTTGACGAGCTCCTCGGTCGGCACCACCCGTTCCACCGACAGGTAGCGGCGGTCGGCGGCCATGAGGAACAGATCGTCGAAGTAGGGGTCGATGCCGGTGTAGGCGGCGTTGCCGTGCTTGTCGCCGAGATTGAGATGGACGAACGCGGCGTCGAGGTGCAAGGCCGGCATGGCGATCAGCTCCTCCTGGCCGTCAGCGCTCGGATACGGCGATCGCACGGTGGCCAGCTCCCCGTCCCAGAAGTCCGGCACCGAGCTACCCAGACCGGCCCGGATCGGCAGAAACGGAAGTCGCGCCGCCGCGGCCTGCAGTCCGCACCGCAGCATTCCCTCATCCATCTCGCGGGCCACGATCGCGCCGGTGGTGCGCGCCCGGGCGAACCATGGATCGTAGAACGGCGGGGAGTCCAGCGAGACGAAGCCGTAGTAGACCTTGGCGACCTTGCCCGCCGAGCACAGCAGACCGATGTCGGGCCCACCGTAGGTGACCACGGTGAGGTCGGTGACTGGGGTGCGCAGCAGGGCGCGGACGAATGCCATCGGTTTGCGGCGCGATCCCCACCCGCCGATGCCGATCGTCATTCCGCTTTCCACTCCGGCGACCGCGGCGTCGACCGTAGTGCGCTTGTCCCTCACTTCGTGGCGGCCTTGTCCGTGCCGGCGAAGTCGTCACGCAATTCGTCGGACACCCCGGACAGATTCAATTCGAAGGTGAAACCCTGCTCCATCCGGTAGCTGGAGTTGACCCGTTGGGTGTCAATGAAATTCAGCGCCTCCTTGGCGGCTCGGATCACCCGGGTGTCCTTGGCGGCGATATCACGGGCCACCCGCAGTGCGGCCTCGTCCAGGTCAGCCCGGGGCACCACTTCATGGACGGATCCGAACTGATGCAAGGTGGCGGCATCGACGGTCGCCGCGGTGAAGAACAGCCGGCGCATCATGTGCTGGGGCACCAGGCGGGAGAGGTGGGTAGCCGCGCCGAGGGCTCCGCGCTCGACTTCGGGAAGGCCGAACACCGCATCGTCGGAGGCCACGATCACATCGGCATTGCCCACCAGACCGATCCCACCGCCGACGCAGAAGCCGTTGACCGCCGCAATGACGGGAACCGCGCACTCGTAGACCGCTTTGAACGCCGCGAAACAGCCGCGGTTGGCGTCGATCAGCGCGCTGAACCCGGTCGTGCGCTGCATCTCCTTGATGTCGACGCCGGCGTTGAACCCGCGGCCCTCGGCTCGCAGGATCACCACGTGGGTGGCGGTGTCGCGGCCGGCCGCGGTGACGGCGTCCGCCAACTCGAACCAGCCCCGCGACGGGATGGCGTTGACCGGCGGGTAGTCGACCGTCACCGCAACGATGCCGGGCTCGACGGTGGACGACGTGATCGACATGGAACTCCTGCAGCCGGTCAACCTGAGCAAGCACTTGCTTGGTACGCTAGCACAGTGGCGGGCACCCTGAATCTCGGTCTCGACGGCCGGATCGTGCTGGTGACCGGTGGGGTGCGCGGCGTGGGCGCCGGCATCAGCGAGGTCTTCGCCGGACAGGGAGCCGCCGTGATCACCTGCGCGCGCCGCCCGGTCGAGGGACTGCCCTATGAGTTCCACTCCTGCGACGTCCGCGACCCCGACTCGGTGGCGGGGTTGATCGACGCGATCGTGGACCGGCACGGCCGAATCGACGTGGTGGTCAACAACGCGGGCGGATCGCCCTATGCGCTGGCCGCCGAAGCCTCCCCGAGATTCCACCAGAAGGTGATCGAACTCAACCTGCTGGGAATGCTCTACGTCTCCCAGGCCGCCAACGCCGTCATGCAACGGCAGGACTCCGGGGGATCCATCGTTTCGGTGTCCAGTGTCAGCGGCGGCCGCCCCTCCCCGGGCACCGCGGCCTACGGGGCGGCAAAGGCCGGGGTGGACAGTCTGACCGCCACCTTGGCGGTGGAATGGGCGCCGAAGGTGCGGGTGAACGCGATCGCCGCCGGCATGGTGGCCACCGAGCAGGTCGAGTTGTTCTACGGGGACAGCACGTCCCAAGCAGCGGTGGCTGCCACGGTTCCGCTGGGCCGTTTGGCCAGGCCTGATGAAATCGGTTGGGTTGCCGCCTTCCTGGCCTCCGATGCGGCTTCCTACATCAGCGGCGCCGTGCTGCCCGTGCACGGCGGTGGTGAGCCGCCGGCGTACCTGTCCGCATCGAACGCCAACAAGAATTAGCGCAAAAGGACTAAAGGAGAGGTATGGGACTGCTTGACGGGCGCGTCGTGATCGTCACGGGTGCCGGCGGTGGTATCGGCAGGGCGCACGCACTGGCCTTCGCCGCCGAGGGCGCACAGGTGGTGGTCAACGACATCGGCGTCGGCCTGGACGGATCCCCGGCCGGCGGCGGCAGCGCAGCCCAGGCTGTCGTCGACGAAATCAGTTCCGCCGGTGGGCAAGCCGTGGTCAGTGGCGCGAACGTGGCGGACTGGAGCCAAGCCGCCGGGCTGATCCAGACCGCGGTGGACAGCTTCGGTCGCCTTGATGTGCTGGTCAACAACGCCGGAATCGTCCGCGACCGGATGATCGCCAACACCAGCGAGGAGGAGTTCGACGCCGTCGTCGCCGTCCACCTTAAAGGCCACTTCGCCACTACCCGGCACGCCGCCGCGTATTGGCGCGGACTGGTCAAGGAGGGCAAGGCCAGCGCAGCGGATCTCAACGCGAGGATCATCAACACCAGTTCCGGTGCCGGACTTCAAGGCAGTGTCGGGCAGGGCAACTACAGCGCCGCCAAAGCCGGCATCGCCGCGTTGACCCTGGTGGCGGCCGCGGAGATGGGCCGTTACGGGGTCACGGTGAATGCGATCGCCCCGTCCGCGCGTACCCGGATGACCGAGACCGTGTTCGCCGAGATGATGGCCAAGCCGGAGAACGGTTTTGACGCCATGGCCCCGGAGAACGTCTCCCCTCTGGTGGTGTGGCTGGGCAGTGCTGAGTCCGGTGATGTCACCGGCCGGGTGTTCGAGGTGGAGGGCGGCATCATCCGCGCCGCCGAGGGCTGGCAGCATGGCCCGGCGGTGGACAAGGGCGCGCGCTGGGAGCCCGGCGAACTGGGTCCGGTGGTGCGCGGACTACTCGCCGAAGCGCGCCCGCCGGTACCGGTGTACGGCGCCTGAAATCGGCGCCTGAGCACCCCGCCGTGAAGTTATCTTCACTCGCGGCGTCGACCGTGACGATAACTTCACGAACGCGGGTTGGGCGCCGCTAAGGATCGCAGATGACCACCGGGATCACCCGATCGGTCCAGGACTGGTAATCGTCGAAACTGGTGTACATCGCGGCCATCTTCGGCCAGTACCTCGCACGCTCGTCCTCGGTGGCGTCCCGCGCGGTCAGGTGCAGGACCTCGTCTTTGATCTGCACCGAAACCTTCGGGTTGGCCTTGAGATTGAGGTACCACATCGGGTTGGCGGCCGATCCGCCCTTGGAGGCGATCAGCACGATCCGGTTGCCCTCACGCCAGTACAGCAGCGGACTCACCCGAGGTTCACCGGTCTTGCGGCCCGTCGTTGTCAGCAGGGCAACCGGCGCGCCCTGCAGGAACTTCCCGCCGACGCGGCCGTCGGTCTTGGCGTACAGCCAGGTCTGGGCACGGGACATCCACTTGATGATCTTCTCCGCGTGGGGGGAGTTCAGTCCGCGAGGCGGGGGTTTGGGCCCGGACGTGGCTGACACAGCGATCCTCCTGTCGACGATGGGGTGAAATTCAACCTCGATGTGGCCGATGAGCCCGTCGGGGCCGATGGTGAAAGTCTCATCGACCTCGGCGCATGCCCGCCGACCGGCCAGCGATAACTTCGTCACGACGGTGTACCGGGCCCGGGTCTTGTCACCGTCGACGATGTATTCCGGCGTTGTGACGGCCGCGATGATCCGGTACTGCGGTCCGCGATTCAGGCTGCGCCGCAGGTGTTTACCGGAGAACCCGGTCCGGATTCCCTGCTCCACCCTGGTGCAGTTCGGGGCGAACGGCACCGAGTCACCGTTATGGCTGACCAGCGCGTCGATATAGGACTGCGCGGCGGCGATCCGCTCGGTCGGTGATGCCAGCGTCAGATCCGCTCGATGATGGTGCCGGTGGACAGCGCCCCCCCGGCGCACATCGTGATCAGGGCGGTGCTTTGGCCGGTGCGCTCCAGTTCGTGCAGAGCCGTGGTGATCAGTCGGCTGCCGGTGCTGCCGACTGGGTGGCCCAACGCGATCGCACCGCCGTTGACGTTGACCTTGGCCATGTCGGCGTTGTGCACCTGGGCCCAGCTGAGCACCACTGAGCCGAACGCCTCGTTGATCTCCACCAGGTCGATGTCACCCAGTTTCATCCCGGCCTTCTCCAGCACCCGGGCGGTGGACTGCACCGGCCCGTCGAGGTGGTAGTACGGTTCGGCGCCGACGAGAGCCTGGGCGACGATGCGGGCCCGTGGCGTCAGCCCCAGCGCCCGGGCTTTGTCCTCGTCCATCCACAGCACGGCCGCGGCACCGTCGGAGATCTGCGATGAGGTGCCGGCGGTGTGCAGACCGCCCTCCATCACCGGCTTGAGCGCCGCCAGACCCTCGGCGGTGGTCTCCCGCAGGCCCTGGTCGCGGCTGACGGTCTGCCGCTGATCGGTGGGCTGCTTGTTGTCATCGATCACCGGCGCGTCCAGCGGGGAGACCTCGCGGTCGAAACGGTGTTCGTCCCAGGCCTGCTTGGCTTTCTGCTGCGAAATCAGCCCGAGGTGGTCCAGTTCGGCGCGGGTGATCCCGCGACGTTTGGCGATCCGCTCTGCCGCGGTGAACTGATCCGGCATGTCGATATCCCAGGACTCCGCACGAATCCGGGCGCGGTCCGGCCCGGCGTTGTCGCCGAGGCCCACCCGGCTCATCGCCTCGACGCCGCAGGCGATCCCCACGTCGATCGCGCCGGCGGCGATCAGACCGGCGATGAGATGGTTGGCCTGCTGGGCGCTGCCGCACTGGCAGTCCACCGTGGTCGCGCCTACCTGCTCGGGAAGCCCGGCCGTCAGCCACGCCACCCGGGTGACGTTGTTGGACTGCTCGCCGTACTGCGTGACGCAGCCGCCGATGACCTGCTCGACCTCCCCGGCGTCGATATCGGCCTTGTCCACCAGAGCCTTCTGCACCGCCCCGAGCAACTCGGTGGCGTGCAGTCCCGACAGCCAGCCATTGCGCTTCCCGATCGGGCTGCGGGTGGCCTCGACGATGACAGGGTTACCCATGATCGCCAGGCTAGAACACGTTTCAGTCCCCTGACAAGCAAGGTTGCGCCGATGCCTTTTGTCTATGGTGAAGCCGTGTTTTACTGGCATTAGAACACGTCATAGTTCAGGAGCAAAGTTCCCATGCCTAATCCCGGGCCCACTGCCGGCGCCAGTCCCGCCCTGCCGCACGGTTTCGACTTCCTCGACCCGGATCGCAACGTGGAGAGGTTGCCCATCGAGGAGTTGGCCCAGTTGCGCAAGACCGCCCCGGTCTGGTGGTGCGAACAGCAAATCGGCAAGGGGGGCTTCAACGACGGCGGCTACTGGGTCGTCACCAAACACCGCGACGTCAAAGAGGTCTCCCGGCGCAGCGACGTCTACCACAGCGGACCGAACACCGCGCTGCCGCAATTCGCCGACGACATGAAGCGCGAAGACATCGACATGCAGAGCGTCATCCTGCTCAACATGGACGGTGAGCACCACGATCGGCTGCGGCGCATCATCTCCCGTGGCTTCACCCCCCGCGCAGTCGAACGACTGCGCGACGAACTGAACCAACGTGCGCAGCACATCGTCAAGACCGCTGCGGCAGAAGGGGCCGGCGACTTCGTCGAGCAGGTCGCCTGCGAGTTGCCACTCCAGGTGATCGCCGGCCTGCTCGGGGTGCCGCAGGAGGACCGGGCCAAGTTGTTCCGCTGGACCAACGAGATGACCGGAAACGAGGATCCGGAGTTTGCCCATATCGACGCCCGGGCGTCGTCAATGGAGCTACTTGCCTACGCCATGCAGATGGCGGCGATCAAGGCCAACGAGCCCGGTGAGGACATCGTCACCGCGCTGATCAATGCCGACATCGCCGGCGAGAAGCTGTCCGACGACGAGTTCGCGTTCTTCGTCCTGATGCTGGCTGTCGCCGGCAGTGAGACCACCCGCAACTCGATCACCCACGGCATGATCGCGTTCATCGACAACCCCGACCAGTGGGACCTGTACCGCCGCGAGCGCCCCAAGACCGCCGCCGACGAGATCGTCCGCTGGGCAACCCCCGTCACCGCGTTCCAGCGGACCTCAGTCGCCGACACCGAACTCGGTGGAGTGCCGATCAAGAAGGGCCAACGGGTGGTCATGTTCTACAGATCGGCCAACTTCGACGAGGAAGTCTTCGAGGATCCGCACAACTTCAACATCCTGCGCGACCCCAACCCGCACGTCGGTTTCGGGGGAACCGGTGTGCACTACTGCCTCGGCGCCAACCTGGCCAGGATGACGATCGACCTGATCTTCTCCGCGATCGCCGAGCACATGCCGGATCTTTCCTCGCTGGGCACACCCGAACGGTTGCGGTCGGGCTGGCTCAACGGCATCAAGCACTGGCAGGTCGATTACTCAGGTACAGCGTCCTGACCCTGTACTGATCCCGCACACCCCACGAGGAGGACTCGGGTGGACTTCACACCGGGACCGGCCCAGCAGGCCGTGGCCGACGTGGTCGATACGGTCCTGAGCCGCGACAACAGTTGGGAAGCACTGGTTTCCGGGGGAGTCTTGGCGCTGGGCGTGCCGGAGCGACTCGGCGGTGACGGGGTCGGGTTACCGGAGATCGCCACGGCCCTGACCGAGATCGGCTGGCACGCGACGATTTCTCCGGCGCTGGCGACGCTGGGTCTGGGTCTGCTTCCCGTGCTGGACATGGGATCGGAGTCCCAGCAGGACCGTTACCTGGCTGGGGTCGGCAAAGGGGCGATCCTGACCGCGGCGCTGAACGAACCGGGGGCCGCCCTGCCCGAGCGGCCCGGAACTATCTTGGCCGACGGTCGACTCAACGGCGTCAAGGTGGCGGTTCCCTATGCGGGCCAGGCGAGTTGGATCGTGGTGAGCACGGACAGTGGTGCGGTCGTGGTGGCCCCGGACGAAACCGGTGTGCGCCTGACCAAGACTCACAGCTCCGCCGGTGGTGACGAATTCGCGGTGGAGTTCAGTGATGTCGTCGTGGAACCCGAGGCGGTTCTCGGCGGATCTGTCAGTCGCGCCAATCAACTGGCGCTGGCCGCGGTCGGTGCCTACGCCGCCGGTCTTGTCGCCGGGGCGGTCCGACTGACTGCCGGCTACGTTGCCAACCGGCACCAGTTCGGCCGCCCACTGTCCACCTTCCAGACCGTGGCCGCTCAACTGGCGGAGGTCTACATCGCTTCGCGGACAATGGGGTTGACGGCGGCATCGGTGGTCTGGCGCCTCGCCGAGGAACGCGACGCCGACGAGGATCTCGACGTCATGGCTTATTGGCTCACCTCGCAACTGCCGCCCGCCATGCAGATCTGCCACCACCTGCACGGCGGTATGGGGATGGACATCACCTACCCGATGCACCGCTACTACTCGTCGGTCAAAGACCTCACCCGCCTGCTGGGCGGGCCGGCCCATCGTCTGGATCTCGTGGCGGATCGCCACTAACTGCGGATCGCCACTAACTACTGAAGCGGAGCGCCATGTACATCGAGATGACCCCCGAGCAGCGGCATCTGCAGGCCGAACTGCGTCAGTACTTCGCCACCCTCATCTCCGTGGAGGAAGCCAGGGAGATGGAGGTCGACCGGCACGGCAAGGCCTACCGCGCGGTGATCAAGCGGATGGGTTCGGACGGAAAACTCGGCGTCGGGTGGCCCAGGGAGTACGGCGGATTGGGCTACGGGCCGATCGAGCAGCAGATCTTCGTCAACGAGGCGGCCCGGGCCGATGTGCCACTGCCGGCGGTGACCCTGCAGACCGTCGGCCCGACTCTGATGGTCTACGGCAACGACGAACAGAAGAAGAAGTTCCTCCCCGCAATCCTGGCCGGGGAGGTGCATTTCGCCATCGGCTACTCCGAACCCGAAGCGGGCACCGACTTGGCGTCGCTGCGAACCTCCGCGGTACGGCACGGTGACGAGGCCACCGGTTACTACACAGTCAACGGCCAGAAGATCTGGACCACCGGAGGCCATGACGCCGACTACGTGTGGCTGGCCTGCCGCACCGACCCGGAAGCCGCCAAACACAAGGGAATTTCCATCCTGATCGTCGACACCACAGATCCCGGGTACTCGTGGACGCCGATCATCCTCTCCGACGGTGCCCACCACACCAATGCCTCCTACTACAACGACGTCCGCGTCCCGGTCAGCATGCGCGTCGGCGAGGAGAACGCTGGGTGGCGACTGATCACCACCCAGCTCAACCATGAGCGGGTCATGCTCGGACCGGCCGGCAAAATCGCCGGTCTCTACGACAGGGTGCACGCCTGGGCGTCCAAGCCGGGCGGTAACGGAGTCACCCCGATCGACCGCGATGACGTGCGTCGCGCGCTGGGCGAGATCCGCGCTATCTGGCGGGTCAACGAGTTGCTCAACTGGCAGGTGGCCGCCGCTGGCGAGACCGTCGACATCGCCGACGCCGCGGCGACGAAAGTGTTCTCCACCGAACGGATTCAGCGGATCGGTCGGCTGGCCGAGGAGATCGTCGGCAAGTACGGCAACCCGGCCGAGGAAGAGACCGCCGAGTTGCTGGACTGGCTTGACGCACAGACCAAACGGAGTTTGGTGATCACCTTCGGCGGCGGGGTGAACGAGGTGATGCGCGAACAGGTCGCTGCGGCGGGACTGGGCGTCCCGAGGGTGCCGCGGTGACCGTCGAGGACATCCAAAAGGCTGCGGCACGAATCAAGGCAGAGGGAAAGAGCAAGCCCCGCAACGGTCGACACCCCGTCAACCAGCCGATGGTCGACCACTGGCTCGACGCCATCGGCGACAACAACCCGATCTACACCGACGACGCCGCCGCGAAGGCGGCCGGACACCCCGGCGTGGTCGCACCTCCGGCGATGATCCAGGTGTGGACCATGGCCGGACTGGGCGGGGTGCGCGCCGACGACGATCCGCTGGGCAAGATCCTCGGACTGTTCGACCAGGCCGGCTACATCGGTGTGGTCGCCACCAATTGCGAGCAGACCTACCACCGCTACCTGCGACCGGGCGAACAGGTCAGCGTCACCGCTGAATTGACCGATGTCGTCGGCCCCAAACTAACCGCTCTGGGCGAAGGCTTCTTCATCACCCAGAAGATCGTCTGGTCGGTCGGCGAGGAGCAGGTCGCCGACATGATGTGGCGGATCATGAAGTTCCGCCCCAAGGACCGGGACGAAAAGCCCGCTGCGTCAGCGGTGCCCGCCGATTTGGACCCCGACTTGATGATGCGTCCGGCCGCCTCGCGGGACACCCAGTTCTTCTGGGACGGCGTCAACGCCCATGAACTGCGGATCCAGAGACGTCCCGACGGCACCCTGCAGCACCCGCCGGTACCAGCGGTCTGGCAGGACAAGTCGCTGCCGACCGAGTACGTGGTCGCCAGTGGTCAGGGGACAGTGTTCAGCTACGTCGTCCACCACGCCCCGCAGGTGCCCGGGCGTTCGCTGCCCTTCGTCATCGCGCTGGTCGAACTGCAGGAGGGAGTGCGGATGCTCGGCGAACTCCGCAACGTCGACCCGGCCGCCGTGGAGATCGGAATGCCGGTTCGCGCAACCTATATCGACTTCCCGGCCACAGAGAGCGGCCCAGAGTGGACGCTGTACGCGTGGGAGCCAGCACAGTGACCGCACCTTCGGTCGGCACCAAGCTCCCTGAGTTGTCGCTCTATGGGGACCCGACTTTCATCGTGTCAACCGCGATCGCCACCCGCGACTATCAAGACGTCCACCACGACCGGGACAAGGCCCAAGCCAAGGGCTCCAAGGACATCTTCGTCAACATCCTCACCGACACCGGTCTCGTTCAGCGCTACATCACCGATTGGGCGGGCCCCACCGCCGTCATCAAGTCCATCGGGTTGCGGCTCGGGGTGCCCTGGTACGCCTACGACACCGTCACCTTCACCGGTGAGGTCACCGGCGTCGATGACGGGCTCATCACCGTGAAAGTCGTTGGCAGCAACAGCCTCGGCGACCATGTGATCGCCACCGCGACCTTGACACTCGGCGGCCCATCGTGACCGCGGGTCTGTCCGGCCAGGCGGCGATCGTCGGGATCGGCGCCACCGACTTTTCCAAGGACTCCGGACGCAGCGAGCTTCGATTGGCTGCCGAGGCGGTTCAGTCCGCTCTTGACGACGCCGGGCTGACTCCTGCCGATGTGGACGGCATGGTGACGTTCACGATGGACTCCAACACTGAAGTCGCCGTTGCCCGGGCGACTGGGATCGGTGAGCTCAAGTTCTTCTCCAAGATCCACCACGGCGGGGGCGCAGCCTGCGCCACCGTCCAACAGGCGGCGATGGCCGTGGCGACCGGCGTCGCGGATTGCGTTGTCGCGTATCGAGCTTTCAACGAACGCTCCGGAATGCGATTCGGCCAGGTGCAGCTACGTCTGATCCAGGGTTCGGACTCCACCAGCGTCGACAACTCCTACTGCTACCCGCACGGTCTGTCGACTCCCGCCGCTCAGGTGGCGATGATCGCCCGGCGGTACATGCACGCCTCCGGTGCCACCAGCCGCGACTTCGGCGCGGTGTCGGTGGCCGACCGCCGACATGCGGCCAATAACCCGAAGGCCTATTTCTACGGCAAACCCATCACCATCGAGGATCATCAGAACTCCCGGTGGATCGCCGAACCATTGCGACTGTTGGACTGCTGCCAGGAGACCGACGGCGGGGTGGCGATCGTCGTCACCTCCGCGCAGCGGGCCAAAGACCTCAAGCATCGGCCAGCGGTCATCGAGGCCGCCGCCCAAGGGTCCAGCCCCGACCAGTACTCGATGACGAGTTACTACCGGCCGGAGATCGGCCTGCCGGAGATGGGCCTGGTCGGACGTCAACTGTGGCAGCAGTCCGGGCTGACGCCTACAGACATCCAGACCGCCGTCCTCTACGACCACTTCACCCCGTTCACGCTGATTCAGTTGGAGGAGTTGGGGTTCTGCGGCAAGGGCGAGGCAAAAGACTTCGTCGCCGGCGGCGCCATCGAGATCGGCGGCCGGCTACCCATCAACACCCACGGCGGGCAACTCGGCGAGGCCTACATTCACGGGATGAACGGCATCGCCGAGGGTGTGCGGCAGTTGCGTGGGACTTCGGTGAACCAGGTCGACGGCGTCGAACACGTCCTGGTGACGGCCGGTACCGGTGTGCCGACGTCGGGTCTGATCCTCGGCTAGGTCTGCTGCTGGTCTGATGTCAACGGCCGATGTCAAGTCGCCTTCGCCCAGTCTCCCCCAACCGGTGTGAAGCTGACTTCACTCCACAACTCGGGCGTGAAGTTGGCTTCACGGCAGACGGGGGATTGGCATGGGGATGCACACTGCGCCGATGGTTCATGCGTTTATCGGAAGCGAGGCTGTTGCGGCCGGAATGTCGTGGGGCCAATTGCAGCGGGGGTCGACTCGGGTATTCCGCGATGTCTATGTCCCGGCCGGGATCGAGATTGACGCAGTCATTCGCGCGCAGGCGGCGTGGCTGTGGTCGCGCCGCCGAGGTGTGGTTGCCGGGCTTGCCGCGGCCGCGCTGCACGGTAGCAAGTGGATCGAAGGCCAGATCGCCGTCGACCTCTACCACGGAAATCGCCACCGTCTTCCCGGTCTCGTCACCCGAGCTGAAGGTCTCTCCGCCGATGACGTCTGTTTGCTCAATGGGGTGCCGGCCACAACGCCTGAACGAACTGCTTTGGATCTGGCCTGCTGGCATCCACTGACCGAAGCGGTTGCCAGGGTCGATGCCCTGGCGCGAGCGACGACAGTGAAGCCCGCCGACGTCGGCTTGCTGGTGGATCGGCACAGTGGTCGGCGAGGTATTGCCCAGGCCCGCCGTGTGATCGAGCTCGTCGATGCCGGTGCCCAGTCGCCAAGAGAGTCGTGGCTTCGGATGCTGATCGTCCAAGCTGGTCTGCCGCGGCCACAGACACAGATTCCCATCCACGACGAGTTCGGCGAGGCGGTCGCCTACCTCGACATGGGTTGGCCCGAACTCAAGATCGCTGTCGAATACGACGGTGATCACCACCGAACGCGTCGCTCCCAGTACTCATACGACATTCGGCGCCTCGAGATGCTGCAGCGACGAGGTTGGATCGTCATTCGGGTGACCGCCGAAGACTCGCCACCGGATGTCCTTCGTCGAGTTCGCGACGCGCTTGCTCGCCGACAGTGAAGCTAATTGCACGCAGGCGGCGGAATGTGAAGACAACTTCACGCGCGCCTGGACAGGGGAAGGGGTCCGCCGGCCGGGAGGGCGGGTCAGGCCGGGACGAACTCCACGTCGGAGAGCACGGTGACGTCCTCGCGGGACGGCGCGGTGACGACGCCGACGTACCCCCGGTCGGTGTGCCAGGCGCTGGCCCGCAGGGTCTCGCCGGGGAAGACCACCCCGGCAAAGCGCGCCCCGTAGGAGCCCACCCGGGTTGCGTCGCCGTCGAGAACATTGTCCACCAACGCTTTACAGGTCATTCCGTAGGTGCACAGCCCGTGCAGGATGGGCCGGGGAAATCCGGCGGCGGCGGCGAACTCAGGATCGGAGTGCAGGGGGTTGCGGTCGCCGCACATCCGGTAGAGCAACGCCTGCTGGGGCAGGACCGGAATGTCGATCTGAAGGTCGGGATCGCGGTCGGGTGTCTGGAGCGACGTCGACGGCCCGCGCTCGCCGCCGAAGCCGCCCTCGCCGCGGGCGAAGATGGATCGCCGGGTACTCCACAACGGGGCCCCGTCGAGGTCGGTCACGGTTGTCTCGTTGACGATCACCGCGGCCTTGCCCTTGTCCCAGATGTCGGTGATGCGGGTGACGGCGCGGCCCGAACCGGTCGGCGGCACGGCCGCGGGGATGCTGACCGCCTCGCTGGCGTGCAACACGCGGCTCAACTCGATGTCGATACCCGGGAAACGCACCGTCGGAGGCTCGGTCATGTGGAAGGAGGCCGCCACGCTGCTGAAGGTCGGCAGCACCTGAGGCGTGCCGTCGGTCAAGTAGCGCAACTCGCGGGGATCGACGGGGTCAGCGCCGGCGCCCAGTGCGAGATGGTAGGTCTGGACGTCGCTGCTGGACCAGGAGAACTCCACCGGTTCCAACTCGGCTCCGAGTGCAACCCCGAGATCGATGGGCATATCAACTCTTCCCGGTGCCGGTAGCGGCAGGCCGGGCAGCCTCAGCCAGGTGTAGGGCAGCCAGATAGCCGAAGGTCATCGCCGGTCCGATGGTTCCTCCCGGACCCGGGTAGGTGTGGCCCATCACCGGAGCGCTGACATTGCCGGCCGCATACAGGCCTTCGATCACAGAGCCGTCGTCGCGCAGGGCGCGGCCGTGGACGTCGGTGCGTATTCCGCCTTTCGTGCCGAGGTCCCCGGGCACCAGTTTGGCGGCGTAGTACGGCGGGTGGCTGATCTCGCCCAGGTTGGGGTTGGGTTTGTTGGTGGGGTCTCCGTAGTACCGGTCATAAGCGCTCTCCCCGCGGTGGAAGTCCTCGTCGACACCGGAGCGGGCGAAACCGTTGAATCGCGCGACGGTCGCGGCCAACTGCTCGGCCGGAAGGCCGGTCTGCGCGGCGAGTTCGGCGAGGGAATCCGCTTTGAGGATGACCCCGGACTCCATCCACTTCTTGGGAATCCGCTGGCCGGGTTGCAGGCCGGCGAAGATGTAGCGGTCACGGTACTGCTGGTCGAAGATGAGCCAGGCGGGGACGTTCTCCCCCGGACCGGACCCCTGGCCGTATTGGCCGCCGTACATGTGATGGCAGGCTTCGACGTAGGGCATCGACTCGTTCATGAATCGCTTGCCGGACATGTTGACGATCATTGAGCCCGGCGAGTTGCGTTCCGACAGCGCGAACCACGGTGCGCCCTCCAACGGAACCGTCGGCCCCCACCACGCGTCCTCCATGAGATCCATTGCCGCGCCCAGTTTTTCGGCGGCGAGAATCCCGTCGCCGGTGTTGGCTGCTGCCCCGACCGTCCATTCGGTTCCGATCGGTTCACGCTGGTACTTGCGACGCATCGACTCGTTGTGCTCAAAGCCCCCGCTGCCGAGAATGACACCACGGCGGGCCCGGATCAGCCGCGGATCGGCCGTTTCGGGTGCGGTCATATCCCGCACGTAGACACCCTGCACCACACCGTCCTCGACGTAGAGGTCGGTCAGGGCGGTGTTGAGCAGAACCGGCACACCGGCGTCGCGCAGACCGATCCGCAACGGGGCGATCAGCGCGCGGCCCATTCCGACGAGGTTCTTGCCGCGCATGCCGGCCCAGAATGTGCGGGCACCCACCTTCAGGCTGCGCAACAACCCTCGTGGATGGCGCTTCATCTGGTTGAGGCGGACGTAGTCCTGCTGCATGACCACCACGTTGAGGGGGACCTTGCCGTAGGCAGGCTCCAGGCCTGCCAAGTCGGGTCCGAGCCGCTTGGCATCGAAGGGTTCGGGTTCGATGGACCGGCCCGCAGGGCGCCCGCCCGGCTGTTCCGGGTAATAGTCCGAGTAGCCGGGCACCCAGCACATTTTCAGCGGGGTGTGTCGCAGAACGAACGACAACATCTCCGGACTGCGCTCGAGGTAGGTGTCGATCTTCTCCGGGGGCACGACGTCACCGACGATCGTGTGCAGGTAGGTCCGGGCGGCTTCGGCGGTGTCGGTGACCCCGTCGCGCTTGAGGATCTCGTTGTTGGGGATCCACACCCCGCCGCCGGAGCGGGCCGTCGACCCACCGAAATGCGCGGCTTTCTCCACAACCACCGCTGATAGCCCCTGGTGGGCGGCGGTAAGCGCGGCGACCATCCCAGCCGCGCCGCTTCCGACGACAACGACGTCGAACTCCTGGACTGTCATACTAGAACACGTTATAGAATTCCCCTGTGCGGGCGCTAGCCGTCTGCGCTGACATCGACGATGGGACCTCCGGGAATGCCGGGAATGCTCAGCAGCGCCACCCGTGCCGAACTCGCCGCCGACCTCGCCGAGGCCGAACGGACCCGGGTACCGCTGAGTCCGTTGACGACCGCTCATCCCGAGATCGACGTGGTGGATGCCTACGAGATCCAACTGATCAACATCCGCCAGCGGATCGCTGAGGGCGCCACCGTGGTGGGCCACAAGGTCGGGCTGTCCTCGAAGGCGATGCAGGACATGATGGGTGTGAACGAACCGGACTACGGCCACCTGCTCGCTGATATGGAGGTTTTCGAGGACACGCCCGTCGAGGCGGCCACATACCTCTATCCGCGGGTGGAGGTGGAGGTCGGCTTCATCCTCGCCGATGACCTGCCCGGCGCCGGTTGCACCGAGGACGACGTACTGGCCGCCACTGCCGCGTTCGCCCCGGCGATCGAACTGATCGACACCCGGATCAAGGAGTGGAAGATCGCCCTGTGCGACACCATCGCCGACAACGCCTCGTCGGCGGGATGGGTGCTCGGCCCGCAACGGGTTTCCCCCAAAGACATTGACATCCAGGCCATCGACGCCGTGCTGACCCGCAACGGGGAAGTCGTCGCCGAGGGCCGCAGCGACGCGGTGCTCGGCAACCCGGTGACCGCTGTGGCGTGGCTGGCCCGCAAGGTCGACAGCTTCGGGGTTCGACTGAAGGCCGGCGATATTGTGCTGCCGGGTTCCTGCACCCGCGCCATCGACGCCCGCCCCGGCGACGCGTTCGTCGCCGACTTCGCCGGGCTCGGTTCAGTCCGCTTGTCGTTCGCATAGCAGCGCGGGGGAAATCAGAGGAGATCAATGGTCAAGAAGTCAGTCGCGATCGTCGGCTCGGGGAATATCAGCACCGATCTGCTCTACAAGTTGCTGCGCTCCGACTGGCTGGAGCCGCGGTGGATGATCGGAATCGACCACGCCAGTGAGGGTTTGGCCCGAGCCGCCAAGCTCGGCTTGGAGACCAGCCACGAAGGGGTGGACTGGCTGCTGGCCCAGCCGGACAAGCCGGACATGGTTTTCGAGGCGACGTCGGCCTACGTCCACAAGGCGGCGGCCCCGCGCTACGCCGAAGCCGGGATCACCGCGATCGACCTCACCCCCGCCGCCGTCGGCCCGGGGGTGGTTCCGCCGGCCAACCTCACCGATTATCTCACTGCCCCTAACGTCAACATGGTCACCTGCGGCGGGCAGGCCACCATCCCGATCGTCTACGCGGTGTCCCGGGCGGTCGCCGAACAGGGCGCCGTCCCCTACGCCGAGATCGTCGCGTCGGTGGCCTCGGTTTCGGCCGGCCCCGGAACCCGGGCCAACATCGACGAGTTCACCAAGACCACCAGCAAGGGTGTCGAGACCATCGGCGGGGCGGCCCGCGGCAAGGCCATCATCATCCTCAACCCGGCGGACCCGCCGATGATCATGCGTGACACCATCTTTTGCGCTATTCCTCCCGACGCCGACCACGACGCGATCACCCAGTCGATCCACGACGTGGTCGCCGAGGTGCAGACCTACGTGCCGGGTTACCGGTTGCTCAACGAACCGCAGTTCGACGAGCCGTCGCTGGTCAACGGTAGACAGCACGTGGTGACCACCTTCATCGAAGTCGAAGGAGCCGGAGACTACCTGCCGCCCTATGCGGGAAACCTGGACATCATGACCGCCGCAGCGACCAAAGTCGGCGAGGAGATCGCCAAACAAGGCGCGACGGCCGATACAACAGGAGGTACTCGATGAGCGAGGGCATCTGGGACGTCCGGATCACCGACACCTCACTGCGTGACGGCTCCCACCACAAGCGTCATCAGTTCACCAAAGACGAGGTTCAGGGCATCGTCGCCGCCCTGGACGCCGCCGGCGTCCCGGTGATCGAAGTGACTCACGGTGATGGCCTCGGCGGTTCCAGCTTCAACTACGGCTTCTCGAAAACCCCTGAGCAGGAACTGATCAAGCTCGCCGCCGAAACAGCCCAGGACGCCAAGATCGCCTTCCTGATGTTGCCGGGCGTGGGGACCAAGGACGACATCCGGGAGGCGCAGGCCAACGGCGGTTCGATCTGCCGGATCGCCACGCATTGCACCGAGGCTGACGTGTCCATCCAGCATTTCGGCCTGGCCCGCGAACTCGGCCTGGAGACCGTCGGATTCCTGATGATGGCGCACACCATCCCCCCGGAGAAACTGGCCAAGCAGGCCCGCATCATGGCCGACGCCGGGTGCCAATGCGTCTACGTGGTGGACTCCGCCGGCGCCCTAGTTCTCAGTGACGTCGCTGACCGGGTCTCCGCGCTGGTTGCCGAACTCGGGGAGGACGCCCAGGTCGGTTTTCACGGCCACGAGAACCTCGGTCTGGGTGTCGCCAACTCCGTCGAGGCGGTCCGGGCCGGCGCCAAGCAGATCGACGGCAGTTGCCGGCGCTTCGGTGCCGGAGCCGGCAACGCCCCGGTGGAAGCGCTGATCGGGGTCTTCGACAAGATCGGGGTCAAGACCGGCATCGACTTCTTCGATATCGCCGACGCCGCCGAGGAAGTCGTCGCCAAAGCGATGCCCGCTGAATGTCTGCTGGATCGCAACGCCCTCATCATGGGTTACTCCGGGGTGTACTCCAGCTTCCTCAAGCACGCCATCCGGCAGTCCGAGCGCTACGGGGTCCCGGCGCATCAGTTGCTGCACCGGGCCGGGCAGCGCAAGCTGATCGGAGGCCAGGAGGACCAACTCATCGACATCGCCCTTGAGATTCAGCGGGAACTCAAGGACGAGCAGGAGAAGGCGTCCGGTTAACACGATCACCCGCGAGCGCGCGCAGGCGCTCCTGCACCAACTCGCCGGGGACGCCGCGGTGCTGCGCGAGGACCAGTGGACCGCCATCGAGGCGCTCGTCGTGCAACGTCGGCGTGCACTGGTGGTGCAACGCACCGGCTGGGGTAAGTCGGCGGTGTACTTCATCGCCGCGAAACTGCTGCGCGAGCAGGGCCGCGGGGCCACTGTGATCGTCTCGCCCTTGCTGGCGCTGATGCGCAACCAGGTTGACGCCGCCGAGCGGGCGGGGGTGCGGGCGGCCACCATCAACTCCGGCAATGTCACCGAGTGGGACGACATCCACCGTCGCGTCGCCGCCGGTGATCTCGACGTCCTGCTGGTGAGCCCGGAACGGTTGAACAATCCGGAGTTTCGCGACAACGTGCTCCCGGCGCTGGCCGCGGACGCCGGACTGGTGGTGGTCGACGAGGCGCACTGTGTGTCGGACTGGGGACATGACTTCCGGCCCGACTACCGCCGAATCCGCACCCTGGTGGCCGAACTGGGCGCCGACACCCCCGTCCTGGCCACGACGGCAACCGCCAATGACCGCGTCGTGCAAGACGTCGCCACCCAACTCGGCGTCGGCGGCGAGGTCGACACTCTGGTACTGCGAGGTGGCCTGGACCGCGAGTCGCTGCACCTTTCGGTGATACAGATCGGCACCGCCGCCGAACGGGTCGCCTGGATTGCCGCGCAACTGAACTCACTGCCGGGCTCGGGCATCATCTACACGCTGACCGTGGCCGGTGCCCGGGATCTGGCTGCGCTACTCAAGGACCTCGGCCACGATGTTGCCGCCTACACCGGCGCGACCGACACGGCGGAACGGGAACAGCTCGAGTCCGGTCTGCTGGCCAATCGGGTCAAGGCGTTGGTCGCGACGTCCGCGTTGGGAATGGGGTTCGACAAACCCGATCTCGGCTTTGTCATCCATCTGGGAGCGCCGCCCTCGCCGATCGCCTACTACCAACAGGTCGGCCGCGCCGGCCGGTCGACGGCCAGCGCACAGGTGATTCTGTTGCCGAGTCCGCAGGACACGGATATCTGGAGCTACTTCGCCTCGGTCGCCTTCCCATCGGAGGCGATGGTGCGCCGGGTGCTTGCCGTCCTGGAGTTGGACCGGGCGCAGTCCACCGCCGCCCTGGAACCGCAGGTGGATCTCGGCCGCTCCCGACTGGAAATGGTGCTCAAAGTTCTCGACGTGGACGGCGCCGTCCGCCGGGTGAAGGGGGGCTGGGTCGGCACCGGTCAGCCTTGGGACTACGACGCGGACCGGTACCGCAAACTCGATGAGGCGCGCCGCCGGGAGCAACAGGCGATGCTCGACTACCAGAGCACCGAGCAGTGTCGGATGTCCTTTCTGCGTGCGCAATTGGATGATCCGGAGCTGGTCGACGGTGCCGCCTGCGCCCGCTGCGACAACTGCGTCGGCACCCGACTCGATCCCGCGGTCGGACTCGCCCTCGTTGATGAGGCCGAACAACGACTACAGCGACCCGGGGTCGAAATCGGTCCGCGCCGGTTGTGGCCGACCGGAATGGCGAGCCTCGGGGTCAACTTGAGCGGGCGCATCACCGACGGGCCGGCACCTGGCCGGGTGATCGGGCGGCTGACCGACTTGGGCTGGGGGTCGCGGCTTCGCAGGCTGCTCGACGCCCCAGACGCCCCGGCCCCGCCGGATGTCCGCAAAGCGGCGGTGGAGGTCCTCGCCGCCTGGCAGTGGCAGACCCGACCGGTGGCCGTGATGGGTCTGGACTCCAGCACGCATCCCATCCTGATCGGATCGGTGGTCGACGGCCTCGCTGAGTTGGGTCGGCTGACCCACCTGGGCACGTTGGGTTATCGCCCCGGCCGCCGTCCGGTGACTGCGGCGAACTCCGCGTATCGGGTCAGCGCCCTCCACGATGCTTGGGTGGTGCCGGATCTGAGCGGACTGGCTGGCCCGGTCCTGCTCATCGACGACTTCACCGACACCGGATGGACCTTCACCTTGGCGGCCAGAGCGCTGCGTCACGGCGGTGCGGACGAGGTCCTGCCGTTTGCCCTGGCCAGCGTGAACTGATCGCGCCCCGACCCGGCGCCGACGGTTGACTACCGACTAGAACGCGTTCTAGATTCAGGGTCAGTTCACGGTCGGGAGGCCCATCGACGATGTACGCACAGCCCCTGATCGAGGCAATCGCGGAAGCTGAGCGACTGGTCCGCCAGGCGCCCCACATCGAGAGCGACGCCGATCTCCTGGAGGGCCTGCAGTATCTGGCCGGCGGCATCGCCGCGTGTACCCACATGGCCTTCGACTACGACCGCGACCACCCCTTCCTGCAATCCGGGACCGGGCCGTTCACCAAAATGGGCCTGGACAACCCGGACACCCTGTATTTCGGCACCCGGGTGCGGGCCGGACACGAATATGTCGTCACCGGGACGCGAGGCACGACAACTGATCTCAGCTTCCAGTTACTCGGTGGCGAGTACACCGACCGAAACGTTCCCGACAGCGAGACGGCCTTCGACGATCGCAAACTCGACATCGCCGCTGATGGCGGTTTCCAGTGGCGCTTCACCCCTGAAGTCAACGCGCAACTGGTGATCCGCGAGGTGTACAACGACTGGTCGGCCAGGCGGGGTACCGTCGCGATCGCGCGAACCGACACAGCCGGAACCGCACCCCCGCCGCTGAGCACCGAAACCCTCGAAAAGCGTTGGGCCACAGCCGGTAAGCAACTAGTGCAGCGGGTCAAGACCTGGCTGCAGTTCCCGCAGTGGTTCTACATGAACATCCCGGTCAACACCATGGTCGCGCCGCGCCTCACCCCCGGCGGCCTGGCCACCCAGTACTCCTCGGCGGGGCACTTCGAGTTGAATCCGGATCAGGCGTTGATCATTACCCTGCCGGTCACCGACGCGCCGTATCTCGGTTTCCAACTGGGCAGCATGTGGTACATCTCGCTGGACTACATCAATCACCAGACGTCGCTGAACGGAACTCAAGTTCAGGCCGATCCGGACGGCAAGATCCGCCTTGTCGTCGCCGAGTCCAACCCGGGTGTCGTCAACTGGGTGGAGACCACCGGGCACCGGAAGGGCTTCCTGCAGTTTCGATGGCAACGGGTGTCCCGTCCGTTGACCGAGGCCGACGGCCCGACCGTGACGGTGGTGGACAGCGCCGCGGTGCCCGACCACCTGCCGTACCACGACGCCAACAAAATCAGCGACGCCGACTGGCGGGCCCGGATAGCACTGCGGCAGCAGCAGATTCAGAACAGGATGGTGGGATAGCCGATGGCCGGGATGCTTGACGGCAAGGTCGTGGTGATCAGCGGTGTGGGCCCGGCGCTGGGAACCACGCTGGCACGTCGATGCGCGCAAGCAGGTGCGGACCTGGTGCTGGCCGCCCGCACCGCTGAGCGCCTCGCCGATGTCGCCGATGAGGTGACCGCGATGGGCCGACGGGCGGTGGCGGTGAGCACCGACATCACCGACGACGAGCAGGTGGTTCGACTCGTGTCCGAGAGCCTGGCGGCCTACGGCAGGGTGGACGTTCTGATCAACAACGCGTTCCGGGTTCCGTCGATGAAGCCCCTCGCCGACACCACCTTCGATCACATCCGGGACGCCATCGAACTGACAGTGCTCGGCGCGTTGCGGATGATCCAGCACTTCACCCCGGCATTGGCTGAGTCCAACGGATCGGTGGTCAACGTCAACTCGATGGTGATTCGTCACTCTCAGCCCAAGTACGGCGCCTACAAGATGGCGAAGGCGGCACTGCTGGCCATGTCGCAGTCGCTGGCAACCGAACTCGGCGAACAGGGTATCCGGGTCAATTCGGTTGCACCGGGCTACATCTGGGGCGAAACCCTGAAAAGCTACTTCAACCACCAGGCGGGTAAGTACGGCACGACGGTCGACACGATCTACTCGGCGACTGCTGCCCAGTCCGACCTCAAGCGTCTTCCGACCGAAGACGAGGTGGCCTCAGCGATTCTGTTCATGGCCAGTGACCTCTCCAGTGGTATCACCGGAGCGACGTTGGACGTCAACTGCGGGGAGTACAAGGCGTGAGCGTGAATCGACGAGGCGGCACGGAGAACGAATGCCGAGCAGGAGCGAGCGAGTGAGTCCTGCCCGCACGGATGTCGGGACCGTGGCGGACCTGAAAGCCTCCGCGGTCAGGACTGTCGGCCTGGACGACTTCGGTTCCGACGAGGACAACTACGTCGAGGCGTTGTCGGTGTTACTGGAGTCCTACCGCGCCGAAGCCGATCTCACCGAACTGGGCAGCAAGATGTCGCGTTTCTTTCTGCGCAACGCGTTGGTGGCCCGCCTGCTCAGCGAGGCGTCCTGGAAGCAGCACCCGCAGCATGCCGACGTGCCCGTCACCGCACCGATCTTCGTCACCGGTTTGCCGCGGACCGGCACCACCGCACTGCACCGATTGCTTTGCGGGGATCCACGCCATCAGGGCCTTCAACTGTGGTTGGCCGAATTCCCCCAGCCGAGGCCGCCCCGCGAAACCTGGCCTGACAATCCGGTCTTCGTCGAACTGCAGTCCCGATTCGCCAGGGCGCACCAGGAGAACCCGGACTACACCGGCCTGCACTACATGACCGCCGATGAGGTGGAGGAGTGCTGGCAGTTGCTGCGCCAGTCGGTGCACTCGGTCTCCTACGAGACCTTGGCGCACGTGCCGACCTACGCGCACTGGCTTGCCGGCCAGGACTGGACGCCGCCGTACCGGCGGCACCGCAGTAACCTGCAACTGATCGGGCTCAACGAACCCGAGAAGCGTTGGGTGCTAAAGAATCCCAGCCACCTGTTCGCCCTCGACGCATTGTTCGCCACCTATCCCGATGCGCTGGTGATTCAGTGCCATCGTCCGGCAGAGACCATCATGGCCTCGATGTGTTCACTGGCCCAACACACCACCGCAGGATGGTCGAATACGTTCGTCGGCGCGACGATTGGAGCCGACTCGTTGGAGACCTGGTCGCGCGGTTTGGAGCGATTCAATGCCGTTCGCGCTCAGCAGAACCCGGGCCAGTTCTACGACGTCGACTACAGCCGGCTCATTGGCGATCCGATCGCCACGGTCGAAGAGATCTACTCCCACTTCGGGATCGAGATGACCGATGAAGCCCGCGCGGCTATCGAGGCCACCGACGAACAGAGCAAGCAGGGCCCAAGGGCGCCCAAACATGAGTACTCCCTGGCCGACTATGGGCTGACCGAGGATCAGGTCAAAGACCGTTTCCGCGGCCTCTAGCCCCCTATCCCTGGTTGCGCGAGCAGACTCTGCGCGAGCAGACACAAAAGTCCCCGACACGCCGGTGCTCGGGGACCTTTTGCGTCTGCTCGCGGGAAGGGGACTAGCCGTCTCCGGGTGCCGGTGCGCTGGAGTACTCCTCCAGACAGCCTTCGGCCACCGCGTGCTTGATGCTGTCCCCCAGTCGCGGGCAGGACGGGACCCGGGCGCTGCTTCCGCCGCCGGCGCGGATCTCAGCGAAATACGCGCAGCGCCCTGATGCCTCGGTGTTCCACTGCACGGCGGTGTAGGGGGCCCCGAGTTTCTTGACCTTCACCGAGGCGTGGCAGAACCGGCAGTCGACGTCGGCCAGACCGGCGGTAAGGTAACGCTCGCGGTCGCGGCGGGTTGCCTCGTGAACCGCCGCAGCGCGAACCGGGTCATTAGCGAAGTCCGGAGCTTTGGACCAGGTGGTGGCGTCACCGTCGTCGCGAGCCGGGTGGTCATCGCCGTGCGGGCCGTGCAGAACCAGCATCGACCGGGTCAGCTCGTCGACGTCGGGTACCTCGGTCATGAGGCCGGCTGTCCTGTCTGTTCCTGAGCTTTCCGGCGCAGGTTCTCCTCCACCTCGACGTGCCACTTCTCGTTGGCCTTGGTGGTGTCGACTTCCAGCTCGAACCGGTCGGTCATGTCGGGCGTGATGTCTGCGACGTCGACATAGAACTGCTGATACCAGCGGCGCATCTGATACACCGCGCCGTCCTCCTCGACCAGCAGGGGGTTCTCGATGCGGGTCTTGTGCTTCCAGATCTCGACGTCCTGCAGGAAGCCCTTGCTGACGCCCTTGGTCATGCCGTCGGAAATCCTCTGCACCATAGCCTCGTCCAGGCCTTTGGGCTTCTCCACGATTACGCCCCACATCAGCACGAACGAATCCTGAGTCACCGGGTAGTGGCAGTTGATCAGGATTGACTCGGCCTTGAAGTCGCCGTAAGTGTTGTGCAGCCAGTTGATCATGAATGAAGGCCCGAAATAGCTTGCCTCGGAGTCCAAGTGGGATTCGCCGTAGGCAGTGCCCATCCCACCGACGTCGGGTCTGCCGACGTTGTGCAGGTATTGCGAGGCGATGTGACCTTCGAAGACGTTCTTGAAATACGTGGGCAACCCGAAGTGGATGTAGTAGAAGTGCGCCATATCGGTCACGTTGTCGATGATCTCGCGGCAGTTGGAGCCCTCGATGAGCATCATGTTCCAGTTCCAGTCGGTCCATTCGCCGCTGGACCACTCCGGAATGTCCGGGATGCGTACCCCCGGTTGGGGTGGGTTGCCTTCGTGGTCGTGCCAGACGAACAGCAGGCCCGCGCGAACGTCGGTGTGCCAGGAGCGGGTGCGGGCCAGCTTCGGGGTGCGCTTGGCGTAGGGCACCAGCTTGCACTTGCCGTCGCCGCCCCACCGCCAGTCGTGGAACGGGCAGGCCACCTCGTCGCCCTTGATCGTGCCCTGCGAGAGGTCACCGCCCATATGCCGGCAATAGGCGTCCAGCACGCGCAACTGGTTCTCCGAGTCGGCGAACACAACGAGCTTGGAGCCGAAGGCGTGGACCGGATGCGGTTCGCCGTCCAGGTAGTCCTTCACTGGACCCAGGCAGTGCCATCCTCGGGCGTACCGGTCAGGCAGTGCTCCGGTGTCGATGTCGCGAACTCCGGTGGTCTGTCCAGACGTCATGTCAGGCCCTCCGCTGTCTTCCTTCTCCCGCGTCCCTCTAACTAGAACACGTTACAGTTTTCTAGTCCGGTCCCGCAACAGCGTCGAGTCCTGCGGTATATGTAACGGATGCCGATGTATTCGTTCGAGGGCCGGTCGCCGAAGGTCGATCCGACCGCATTCGTCGCCCCCACTGCCGTGCTGGTCGGCGATGTCACCGTCGAGGCCGGCGCATCGGTGTGGTTCAACGCGGTGCTTCGTGCGGACTACGCGCCGGTGGTGATCAGAGAAGGCGCCAACGTCCAGGACGGGTCGGTGCTGCATGCACCACCGGGGATTCCCGTCGACGTGGGTCCGGGCGCCACCATCGCCCACATGTGCACAATCCACGGTGCGCACATCGGGGCCGAGGCCTTGATCGCCAACCATTGCACCGTGCTCGACGGTGCGGTGATCGGTGCGCGGAGTCTTGTCGCGGCGCATTCCCTCGTGGTCGGCGGCACCCAGATCCCGACTGATGTCCTGGTCACCGGCGCACCGGCGAAGGTCAAGGGCCCCATCGAGGGAACGCAGGCCCAGGTTTGGGTTCAAGCCAACCCGCAGGCCTATCGGGACTTGGCTCAGCGGTACCTCAACGGACTCAAAGAACTCTGATCAGCCGGCCGGTTTGTCGCTGCCGACCACCCACATCGAGTAGTACTGCGATCCGCCGCCGTAGGCGTGTCCCAATGCCTTGCGTGCCCCGGGGACCTGATGATCACCGGCCTTGCCCATCACCTGGATCGCGGCCTCGGCGAAGCGGATCAACCCGGAGGCACCGATCGGGTTGGAGGAGAGCACCCCGCCCGAGGGGTTGACCGGAAGCCGGCCGTCGATCGCCGTCGCCCCGGCTTCGGTGAGCTTCCAGCCTTCGCCCTCGGCGGCGAAACCGAGGTTCTCCAACCACATCGGCTCGAACCAGGAGAACGGCACGTAGATTTCTGCGACGTCGATCTCGTCGATCGGGCTGGTGATGCCGGCCGCCTTCCACAGCGCGGCGGCCGCGTCCCGGCCGGCCTGCGGATTGACCTGATCCCGCCCCGAGAATGCGATCGGTTCGGTGCGCAATGAGGTGGCATGTACCCAGGCCACTGGCTTACCCTCGGCTACTCGCCGGTCGGCGATCTCTTCGTCGCCGATCACGATCGCCGCAGCCCCGTCTGAGGACGGGCAGGTCTCGTCGAAACGAATTGGATCCCAGAGCATTTGGGACTCCAGCACCTTCTCCAGGGTGATGTCGGCCTGATGCAGATGGGCCAACGGGTTCCTGGCCCCGTTGAGCCGATCCTTGACCGCCACCATGGCGCCGATATGCGACGGAGCTCCGGAACGGCGGATGTAGGCGCGGATATGTGGAGCGAAGTAGCCGCCGGCCCCCGCGCCCACCGGCTTGGTGAACGGAACCGGAATCGACAACGCCCACATGGCATTGGACTCCGACTGCTTCTCCCAGGCCACCGCGAGAACCCGACGGTACTTGCCCGACTGCACCAGGCTGGCGGCCACCACGCCGGTGGAGCCACCCACCGACCCGGCGGTATGCACCCGGATCAGGGGTTTGCCGGTTGCGCCGAGGGCATCGACCATGAACAACTCCGGCATCATGACGCCCTCGAAGAAGTCCGGAGCCTTGCCGACCACCACGGCGTCGATGTCGTCGAGGGTCGATTCCGAGTCGGCCAGCGCTCTGTCGATGGCCTCGCGCACGAGTCCGTTCATGGACACATCCAGGCGTCTGGCGACGTATTTGGTCTGGCCGGTGCCCAGTACGGCCGCGAGGTGCTTGCCCATCAGGACTCCTTACCCTTCTCTTCTTCGCGCAAGCGGCTCATCGCGCTTTCTCTTCTTCGCGCAAGCGGCTCATCGGCCTTCCAGCACGGCAACCAGATTCTGTTGCAGCACAGGACCGCTCGTCGCATGAGCCAGCACCCGCTGTGCCGATCCGTCGAAAATATGCCGTGCGGCGAAGCCGATGCGCTCCAGACCGGTCGAGAACATCGGGTTGGCGGAGAGTGCACCCCCAGAGGGATTGACCCGGGTCGACTCGCCCAGACCGATCGCCTCGGTGAGGATCAGGTGCTGGTGGGTGAATGGCGCATAGATCTCAGCCACGTCGATCGAGCCGAGGTCGCCGCTCGTTGCGGCCTGCGCCGAGGCCGCGGTAGACGGCGACGCTGTCAAGTCACGCGCCCCGATCACCGGTGTCTCGATTCGATGGTCGAAACCCGTTATCCAGGCCGGTCTTTCGCGCAGTTCCTGGGCCCTGTCGTCGGCCGCCAGCACGATCGCCGAGGCCCCGTCGGTGATTGGGGCGATATCGTGTCGGCGCAGGGGGTCGGCGAAGAACGGCCGGGACAGAAGTTCGGCGACGGAGTCGGCGGGTTCCTCGGAGTCGGTGCGCCCCGCGGCGGCGAAGCTGTCCAGGGCGACCTGCGCCATCTGTTCGTGGGTCCACATTCCGCTGTCCAGTCCCAGGCGGGCCTGCAGTGCCGCCATCGACACCGCATCGGGCATCAGCGGTGCGACGGTGTACGGGTCGGTCTGCAGTGCCAGCACCCGGCGCAGCGTTCCGGCGCTGGACTTGCCGAATCCGTACACCAGTGCGGTGTCCACCTGGCCGGTGAGCACTTTGATGTAGGCCTCGTAGAGCGCCCAGGCGGCGTCCATCTCGACGTGGGACTCGTTGATCGGCGGCACTGCACCGATCGAGTCGATTGCGTTGAGGAAGGAGAACGCCCGGCCGGCCAGGTAATCAGAGGACCCCGAGCACCAGAATCCGATGTCCCGCTGGGTGATTCCGAGGTCTTGGTAGAGCTCGGCGAAACACGGCATCAGCATTTCCACACCGTTGGTGGTGCCCTCGGTGCGCCGGACGTGCGGCGCGTGCGCAAAGCCGACCACGGCTACTTCTCTGCTCATCTGCGGTTGATGTCCCTTACAGGTGGTGTTTGTAGCTGTCGTAGTCGGCATCCGGTTCCCCGGATGGCTCGAAATGCTCGATGTTGTCGATGCCGAGACCCCACTCGTCGCGCGGTTTCCAGACCGCTTTGACCCGCATGCCCATCCGCACGTCAGCGGCGTCGATGCCGGTAACGAGGTGCAGGAAAGGGATGTCGGCACCGTCGAGCAGGATGTAGGCCGCTACGTAGGGCGGTTTGATTCGTTGCCCGGCAAACGGGATGTTGATGATCGCGAACGTCGTGACGGTGCCCGTGTCGGCCAGTTCGACGAACTGGTCGAGTGCCCGGCCGGTAGCCGGATCGGCTTCGCGCGGTGGGAAGTACACCTTGCCGTCATCGCCGGACCGGGCTCCCAATAGCGTCCCCAACTGCAGGGCGCGCAGGTAGATGCTTTCCGGGGCTGACGCGCTGTGGGTCACCGTAAGACTCTCGGGCACCTCGATCATCGTGACCGGGTCGCGGTCGTCGGCGTGGTCGGTGACCGGCTCGGGCACGTCGCCGAGGCGGAAGTAGGCGATGTCGGTGATCCGCCCGGCGGGCTCGTCGACCCAGTGCGCATGGACCCGGTCACCGGTCTTGAGCCCATCCGGGGCGTCGACCGCATGCAGCAATGCGGTGTCGGCCCCGTCCAGCTTGATCAGTGCCCAGGCGAACGGCCGGTCCAGCGGCTGACCCTCCAACGGGTGGGCCTGCCAACTCCACGACAGCACGGTCCCGACGCTGGAGACCGGCACGATCTCGGTGAGCCGTTCACAGGTGACGGGGTCGTACTCGACGACCGGTACGTGCACCCGGCCATCAGAGCCGCGGACGCCGACGATGCGGCGGTTGCGCAGCGCGGTGAAGAACGCGCCGAGCGTCGGCCCTACTGAACGGGTGTAGTCAAATGACAGCGACAGCGGCGCGGAAAGCGGGGGCTCGTGGGAATCTATCAAGGCCGAGATGCTCTGGCTCACGCTCACAGCATCGAGTAGAACAGGTTCTAACTAGGCTGGCAAGGAACGTGGGCTGGCAAGGACGGAACGTGGACGAAAAGAGGACACATAAATGAAGCTCGGTCTGCAACTCGGGTATTGGAGCGCCCAGCCGCCCACCAACCACGCCGAGTTGGTCGCCGCCGCCGAGGACGCCGGTTTCGACACCGTCTTCACCGCCGAAGCGTGGGGTTCGGACGCCTTCACCCCGTTGGCGTGGTGGGGTCGGGAGACCTCCCGGATGCGGCTCGGGACCTCCGTGGTGCAACTGTCCGCGCGCACCCCGACCGCCTGCGCAATGGCCTCGCTCACCCTCGACCACCTCTCCGGTGGCCGGCACATCCTCGGTCTGGGGGTGTCCGGGCCCCAGGTGGTCGAGGGCTGGTACGGCCAGCGGTTCCCCAAGCCGCTGGCCCGCACCCGGGAGTACATCGACATCGTCCGGCAGGTGTGGGCCCGCAACGGCCCGGTGACCAGTGCGGGTCCGCACTACCCGCTGCCGCTGACCGGGGAGGGCACCACCGGGCTGGGCAAGTCACTCAAGCCGATCGTGCACCCGTTGCGCGCGGACATCCCGATCATGCTCGGCGCCGAAGGCCCCAAGAACATCGCCTTGGCCGCCGAGATCTGCGACGGCTGGCTGCCGATCTTCTACTCACCCCGGCTGGCCGATATGTACAACGAATGGCTCGACGAGGGTTTCGCCCGCCCCGGAGCCCGACGTAGCCGCGCCGATTTCGAAATCTGTGCCACCGCGCAGGTGGTCGTCACCGACGACCGACCCGGCACCTTTGAGATGATCAAACCATTCCTGGCCCTGTACATGGGCGGCATGGGTTCGGAAGACACCAACTTTCACGCCGAGGTCTACCGCCGGATGGGCTACTCCGCGGTGGTCGACGACGTCACAAAACTCTTCCGGTCCGGCCGCAAGGATGAAGCCGCCGCGATCATCCCCGACGAGCTGGTCGACGACGCCGCGATCGTCGGTGACATCGACTACGTGCGCAAGCAAATCGCGTTGTGGGAGGCTGCCGGAGTCACGATGATGGTGATCGGGGCGCGAAGCGCCGAACAGATCCGGGAAGTCGCCGCATTGCTATGACGTCAGGGCAGCACATGCGCGGCCGAGCCGAACGTCATCTCCACGTTGCCCACCGAGCCGGACACCATGGGCCGCTTGGGCAGACCGAGGCCGGCCAGTTCACGGGCGTAGGGGTGGTCACCCAACTGCAACCGGGCCCCGCCGGGCCGGAACCGCACCTTCGAGTTGCGCATCTCCCAGGGCACTTCCCGGGTGGTGCCCTCGGCATGGGTGTAGGTCTTGAGCACCTGCGCCTTGGATCGCATCGGAATCGGGAGTCCCCGCTTGAATTCGATTCCCGCGATCAACGATCCGCCCTCGGACACCGAGAAGCTGAACGGATTGGCGTCGCGGACGCTGAACTGCGCCATGATCTTTGGGAAACCCCAGATCGTCCGCCCCGCCTCCAGGGTGAACGACTGGTCGACCGGCAGATGGTGGATGAAGGCCGCCGCGTCCGCCAGCGCTCGCAGGCCGGTTGCCGACGAACCCGGCGGGTTCACCATCACGCAGGTGCCGAATTCGTGGTAACGGCCGAGGTCGCCGTCGAGGTAGCGGGCCAGCATCAGGGTCACCATCGCGCGGTCGGGTCGGAATCGGCAGACCTGCAGCCCGCTGTAGTCGATCAGCCGCTGCGCGGCATCGGCCGGCACCGCGAACATCGCCGTGTGCACATCGGCCCGGCGGATCCGCACCGGCATCGTCAACACGGTGCCCGCGACGGTGTGCTGGACGGCCATAGAGCAACTGTAGACCCGTTGACGGACCTGTCAGCAAAAAGATGTGGAGAGCGACCATGAGCGACACTGCCCGGCCCGACGTCGACCTTTCCGACGGAAGTTTCTACGCCGACGGCCGGGCCCGAGACGCCTATCGTTGGATGCGCGCCCATGAGCCGGTGTTCCGGGATCGCAACGGTCTGGCCGCCGCGGCCACCTACCAGGCCGTGATCGAGGCCGAGCGCAATCCTGAACTGTTCTCCTCGACCGGGGGCATCCGGCCTGACCAGCCCGCGATGCCCTACATGATCGACATGGACGACCCCGCACATCTGTTGCGCCGCAAGCTGGTCAACGCCGGGTTCACCCGCAAGCAGGTGATGTCCAAGCTCGAGGGGATCCAGACGCTGTGCGACACCCTCGTCGACGCGGTGTGCGAGCGCGGTGAGTGCGACTTCGTCCGCGACATCGCCGCACCGCTGCCGATGGCCGTGATCGGCGACATGCTCGGGGTGCTGCCGGCCGACCGGGCGACGCTGCTGAAATGGTCCGACGATCTGGTGTGCGGGCTGAACTCCCAAGCCGACGACGCCGCCTTGCAAGCACTCATGGATGCCTTCGCCGGATACACCGCCTACGCGACCGAGACCACCGCCAAACGGCGCGCCGAACCCACCGACGACCTGTTCTCGATCCTGGTCAACTCCGAAGTCGATGGTCAGCGGATGAGCGATGACGAGATCGTCTTCGAGACGCTGCTGATCCTGATCGGCGGCGACGAGACCACGCGGCACACCCTTTCCGGTGGCACTGAGCAATTACTGCGCCATCCCGATCAGTGGCGCCGACTGGTCGAAGACCCCGACCTGGTGCCTGCCGCGGTGGAGGAGATGCTGCGCTGGACCTCGCCGGTGAAGAACATGTGCCGCACCTGCACCGAGGACACCGAGTTCCACGGCACCGAGTTGCGCCAAGGTGAGAAAGTGATGTTGATGTTCGAGTCGGCGAACTTCGACGAGACGGTCTTCGGTGATCCGGAGAACTTCCGCATCGACCGGACTCCGAACAATCACATGGCATTCGGGTTCGGGACGCACTTCTGCCTGGGAAACCAACTGGCCCGTCTTGAGCTCACGACGATGCTGCGGACGATGCTCACCCGACTGCCGGACCTCCGTCTGGCCGAGGAGTCGGCGTTGCCGTTGCGGCCGGCGAACTTCGTCAGCGGTCTTGAGGCCATGCCGGTGGTCTTCACCGCGACGAAGCCGGTTTTGGCCTAGCGGGCCTCGCCGAGTGTGCGCCCCCATACGGGCTTCGCGGCGTGTTGCGTATGAAACCGCACGCTCGGCGGGGGAGGGGGCGAGGGGCTTGCGCCTTAGCGCATCTTGAACTGCGGCGCCCGCTTCTCCTTGAATGCCAATGGACCCTCCTTGGCGTCTTCGGAGAGGAACACCTCGATGCCGATCTTGGTGTCGACCTTGAAGGCCTCGTTCTCGTGTAGGCCCTCGGTCTCCCGGATCGACCGCAGAATCGCCTGCACCGCCAACGGCCCGTTAGCCGAGATCACCTCGGCGATCTCCAGGGCCCGCTCCAAAGCCTGCCCATCGGGCACCACATGGCCGATCAATCCGTACTCGAGTGCCTCGGCGGCGGTGATGTGCCGCCCGGTCAGCAGCAGATCGCAGGCGATGGTGTACGGAATCTGGCGCACCAGACGCACCGCGGAGCCGCCCATCGGATACAGGCTCCAGCGCGCTTCGGAGATGCCGAACTTCGCGCTCTGGCCGGCCACCCGGATGTCGGTGCCCTGCAGGATCTCGGTACCGCCGGCGATCGCCGGGCCTTCCACCGCAGCGATCAACGGTTTGGTCAGCCGCCGACCTTTGAGCAGACCGTCGATGCGCGACGGGTCGTAGCTGCCGTCTTTGAACGAGTCGCCCGGCGGCTTGGCGGTGGCCGCCTTGAGGTCCATGCCGGCGCAGAAGTAGCCACCGGCCCCGGTGAGAATGCAGACCCGGATGTCGGGATCGTTGTCGACGCGGTCCCAGGCTTCGACCATGATCGAGAGCATCTCGCCGGAGAGTGCGTTGCGGGTATCCGGACGATTCATCGTCACGATGAGGACGTGGCCGCGCTGTTCGATCAGGGCGTGAGCTTCTGCGGGGGCCATGGTTCATCGCCTTCCGGTCGCACTTGTAAAGAACTGTAACAGGTTCTAATTTAGGTTCCGTGGCCCTGAATATCGCCGATCTCGCCGAGCACGCCATCGACGCCGTGCCCGACCGCGTCGCCCTCATCTGCGGTGACGAGCAGATCACCTACGCCGAACTGGAGGAGAAGGCGAATCGTTTCGCCCACTACCTCATCGACCGCGGTGTGCGACGCGGTGACAAAGTCGGCCTCTACTGCCGCAACCGCATCGAGATCGTCATCGCGATGCTCGGCATCGTCAAGGCCGGGGCGATTCTGGTCAACGTCAACTACCGCTACGTCGAAGCGGAGTTGCGTTACCTGTTCGACAACTCCGACATGGTGGCACTGGTGCACGAACGGCAGTACGCCGACCGCGTCGCCAACGTGCTGCCCGACACCCCCGACGTCAAGACCGTCATCGTCGTCGAGGACGGCACCGACAAGGACTATCAGCGTTACCGCGGAGTGGAGTTCAACGAGGCCCTCGCCCAGGGTTCACCGGATCGCGACTTCGGCGAGCGCAGCCCTGATGACATTTATCTGCTCTACACCGGTGGCACCACCGGCTTCCCCAAGGGTGTGATGTGGCGTCACGAGGACATCTACCGGGTGCTGCTCGGCGGAACCGACTTCGCCACAGGTGAGTTCGTCAAGGACGAGTACGACCACGCCAAGCAGGCCGCCGCCGGCCCGCCGATGATCCGATTCCCGATCCCACCGATGATCCACGGGGCTACCCAGTCGGCGACGTGGATGGCGCTGTTCGCCGGCCAAACCGTCGTGCTGGCACCGGAATTCGACGCCGACGAGGTGTGGAAAGCCATCGACAGACACAAGGTGAACCTGTTGTTCTTCACCGGCGACGCGATGGGACGTCCTCTGCTCGACGCCCTGGAGGGCACGGTGGAGGAGCGCGATCTGTCGTCGCTGTTCCTGCTGGCCAGTACCGCGGCGCTGTTCTCCCCCAGCCTCAAGGATCGCTTCCTGGAGTTACTGCCCAACCGGGTGATCACCGATTCCATCGGCTCCTCGGAGACCGGCTTCGGCGGGACCAGCATGGTGGCCAAGGGGCAGACCCAGGCCGGCGGGCCGCGGGTCACCATCGACAAGAACACCGTGGTCCTCGACGACGACGGCAACGAAGTTCAACCCGGGTCCGGCGTGCGCGGAATCCTGGCCAAGCGCGGCAACATCCCGGTCGGCTACTACAAGGATGAGAAGAAGACCGCCGAGACCTTCCGCACCATCAACGGGGTGCGCTACGCCATCCCGGGCGACTACGCGATGGTCGAGGCCGACGGCACCGTGACCATGCTGGGCCGCGGTTCGGTGTCGATCAACACCGGCGGGGAGAAGGTGTATCCCGAGGAGGTGGAGGCCGCTCTCAAGGGCCACCCCGATGTGTTCGACGCCCTGGTGGTCGGGGTGGCCGATGAACGCTACGGCCAACACGTCGCCGCCGTCGTCGCGCCACGCAAGGGCGCCCGACCCACGTTGGCCGCCCTCGATGAGTTCGTGCGCACCCAGATCGCCGGATATAAGGTGCCGCGCAGCCTCTGGCTGGTCGAGGAGGTCAAACGGTCCCCGGCGGGAAAGCCGGACTACACCTGGGCCAAGGAGCAGACCGTGGCGCGGCCCGCCGACGAGGTCAATGCCAAGCACAAAGCCAGCGAGGAGCCAGTCTGATGCGCACGCCTCTGTGCGACCGGTTCGGGATCGCTTACCCGATTTTCGTCTTCACCCCGTCGGAGAAGGTCGCGGCGGCCGTCACCCGCGCCGGAGGCATGGGCGTGCTGGGCTGTGTGCGGTTCAACCAGGCCGAGGAACTCGACGCCGTGCTGACCTGGATGGACGAGAACACCGACGGCAAACCGTACGGCGTCGACGTGGTCATGCCGGCCACGATCCCCACCGAGGGATCGACCGTCGACATCAACAAGCTGATCCCGCAGGGCCACCGCGATTTCGTCGCCAAGACCCTGGCCGACCTCGGCGTGCCCCCATTGCCGGAGGACGGGCCCGGCAGCGAGGGGGTGCTGGGCTGGCTGCATTCGGTCGCCCGGTCGCACGTCGAGGTTTCCCTGGGGCATCGAATCAGCTTGATCGCCAACGCACTTGGTTCGCCGCCCCCCGACGTCCTCGAGCAGGCCCACGCCGCGGGTGTGCCGGTGGCCGCCCTGGCCGGCGCGGCCAGCCACGCCCGCCGGCACGCCGACAACGGTGTCGACATCATCGTCGCGCAGGGCTACGAAGCCGGCGGCCACACCGGAGAGATCGCCTCGATGGTGCTGGTGCCCGAAGTGGTCGACGCCGTCGGTGACACCCCGGTGCTGGCAGCCGGCGGGATCGGCACCGGCCGGCAGGTGGCCGCGGCATTGGCACTGGGCGCCTCCGGGGTGTGGATGGGCTCGGCGTTCCTGACCGCGGCCGAATACGACCTGGGCGTGCGCACGGCTGAGGGCCCCTCGGTGATCCAGGAGGCGCTGCTGGCCGCCACCTCCAGCGACACCGTGCGCCGCCGCATTTACTCCGGCAAACCGGCGCGGTTACTCAAGAGTCGATGGACCGACGCCTGGGAGGCCGCCGACGCCCCGGCGCCGCTGCCGATGCCACTGCAAAACGTCCTGGTCGCCGAGGCGCATCAGCGGATGAGCCTGTCGCATGACCCGACAGCGGTGGCCATGCCGGTCGGTCAGATCGTCGGGCGGATGAACGAGATCCGACCGGCCGCGGCCATAATCGCCGAACTGGTCTCGGGCTTCGAGGCCGCGACCCGTCGTCTCGACGCCATCCGGGACCTCTGAGTGAACGGCGCACAGGCACTGATCACCACCTTGGTCGACAGCGGGGTGCGGGTGTGTTTCGCCAACCCGGGTACCTCGGAGATGCATTTCGTCGCCGCACTGGACACCGTGCCGGACATGCGGGGTGTTCTGACCCTCTTCGAGGGAGTGGCAACCGGCGCCGCCGACGGTTACGCCCGCATCTCGGGGGATCCGGCCGCTGTCCTGCTGCACCTGGGCCCCGGGCTGGGCAACGGACTGGCCAACCTGCACAACGCCCGCCGCGCCCGGGTGCCGATGCTGGTGGTCATCGGCGACCATGCGACCTACCACAAGAAGTACGACGCGCCCCTGGAATCCGACATCGACTCAGTAGCCGGGACCGTCTCGGGGTGGATGCGACGGACCATGCGCACCGCAGATGTCGCCGCCGACGCGGCAGAGGCTGTCGCCTTCGCCCGAGACGGGCAGCGCATCGCCACGGTGATCCTGCCCGCGGACGTGTCCTGGAGCGATGGCGCCGAGGCGGCTGAACTCGTTGCAGCCGAGCCGAATCACGGCCTCGATACGGTCGACACCACCGCCGTCGAGCAGGCCCTGCGATCGGGTGAGCCGACGGTCATCCTGGTCGGCGGTGACGCCACCCGCACCGACGGGCTCACCGCCGCGGCCCGGCTGGCGAGCGCCTCCGGCGCGCGGTTGTTCTGCGAAACGTTCCCGACCCGGTTGCAGCGCGGAGCAGGTATCCCGGCGGCGGAACGGATCGCCTACTTCGGGGAGGCCGCCGCCGCCCAACTGGAGGGGACCCGGCAGCTGATCCTGGCCGGCGCGGTCGCCCCGGTGAGTTTCTTCGGCTATCCCGGTAAGCCCAGCGACCTGGTGCCCGACGGGTGCGCCGTGCACACCCTGGCCGGCCCGGTCGGCGCGGCCGCGGCGCTGACCGAACTGGCCGACCGGATCGCCCCGGACACCCCTGCGCCCACCGCCCCGGCGGGCCGGCCCGAGTTACCCGCCGGGCCGCTGACCGTGCAGACCTCGGCGGAGGTGATCGGGGCGCTGCTGCCCGAACACGCGATCGTCGTCGACGAGTCCAACACCTCGGGGTTCCTGCTGCCGCAGGCCACCGCGGGCGCGCCCGCTCACGACTGGCTGACGCTGACCGGCGGTGCGATCGGATACGGGCTGCCGGTGGCACTCGGCGCGGCGATCGCCGCTCCCGATCGGCCGGTGCTGTGCCTGGAGTCCGACGGGTCGGCGATGTACACCATCTCGGCGCTGTGGAGCCACGCCCGTGAGGGACTCGACATCACGACGGTGATCTACGCCAACAAGGCCTACGACATCCTGCGCATCGAACTGCAGCGGGTGGGTGCCCAGACACCGGGACAGCAGCCCGGCCCCAAGGCGGAGTCGCTGCTCGATTTGACCTCGCCCACCATGGATTTCGTCCGGATCGCCGAAGGGATGGGGGTGCCGGCCCGCAGGGTCGACACCGCTGAGCAGTTCGCCGAGGCCCTGCGGTGGGCGTGGGCCGAACCCGGGCCGCATCTGATCGAGGCGGCGATGCCGTCGATCGCGGGCTAGATCTCGAAGACCGGATCGTCGCAGTCCACCGCCTCGGCCGCGAGGTGGCGTTTGAGCACTTTGAACGTCTCGGTCCGCGGTAGCGAGGTGGCGACCCGCACGAGCGACGGCCACTGCTTGGGGCCCAGATCCGCTTGCTCGGCGAGGAACCGGCGGAAGTCGCCGGGGTCGAATTCCCCACCCTCGGCCAGGACCAGGGCGGCCATCACCTGATCGCCCACATGCGGGTCGGCGATCCCGTAGACCGCCGCCTCGATGACGCCGCGGTAGCGCAGCAGCACCCGTTCGATGGGTGCGGTGCCGAGGTTCTCGCCATCGACACGCATCCAGTCGCCCAACCGGCCGGCGAAGTAGACGAACCCGGCCTCATCCCGGTAGGCCAGGTCTCCGCTGTGATAGACACCGCCGGCCATCCGCTGGGTGTCGGCGTCCGGGTCTTTGTAGTAGCCGCGGAACTGACCGGGACCGGACAGATTCACCAACTCACCGACCGTCCCCGGCGGGCAGAACTGTCCCGTCTCGACGTCGAGGATGCCCACCCCCTCGGGCAGCGGTCCCAGCGACCCGTCCGGGGTGTCGGGGGTGCGGCCGATCGCCACCCCGCCTTCGCTGGAGCCGAACCCGTCTACCACCGTTACGCCGAAGCGGCGGGCGAAGCGACCGATGTCGGTGGGGGCGGCTTCGTTGCCGTACATGATGCGCAGCGGATTGTCGGCATCGTCGGGGCGTTCCGGGGTGGCCAGGATGTAGGACATCGGCTTGCCGACGTAGTTGGCGTAGGTGGCATTGAACCGACGGACATCGGTGATGAACCGGGAGGCGGAGAATTTGCGGCGCAACGCAATTGAACCGCCGGCGGCCACCGCCGGAGCCCAACCGGCCATGATCGCGTTGGAGTGGAACAGTGGCATCGACAGGTAGAACACATCCGAGGGCCCCAGGTGGAACCGCTCGGCGAGCATCACCCCTGGCCCGGCCACCTTTTCGTGGGTGCACCGCACCGCCTTGGGCTCACCGCTGGTGCCGGAGGTGAAGATGAGCATGAACAGGTCATCGGATGCCGGGTCGGTGAACGTGACCGGCGAGTCGGTGAAACTGTCCAGTTCCTCGGCCCAGGCGGGAGTGGTCACGTCCAGCACCGCCATGCCGCGGGGGGTGACGTCGGGGCCGAAGTTCCGCGGGTCGGTGTCGGTCAGGACGAACTGGCAGTCGGCGTGGGTGATGTCGCGGCGCAGAGCCTGCCCGCGGCGGGTCGGGTTGAGGCCGACGAGGACCACACCGCTGAGTGCGGCCGCCACCAGCAGTGTGCCGAACACCGGCGTGTTGCCGAGCAGCACGCCCACGTGGGGCGGCAGCGCCGGATTCAGCCGGGAGCGCAGCAGCTCAGCCAGGTCGGCGCCGCCCTGAATGTGTTGGCGCCAGGTCGAATAGGAGCCGTCGTCGGCTGCTACTCCACGGTCGTCGACCTCGGCGAGTGGCCGCAGGAGTTGGGGGACGGTGGGGAGCACTAGGCGGGGGTGTCGGCCAGTTCCCGGCCGATGACCCGCAGGTGCGCTGTGGCCCCACCAAGGGCGAACTCGGTCTGCTTGGCCGAGATGAAGTAGCGGTGCACCGGATGGTCGGTGTCGATGCCGACGCCGCCGTGGACGTGCACCGTGGTGTGTGCGACCCGGTGGCCGGCCTCGGCGGCCCAGAACGCGGCGGTCGCCACCTCCAGGTCGGAGGGCAGATCCTCGGACAACCGCCAGGCAGCCTGCTCGCAGGCCAACCGCAGACCCTTGACGTCGATGTAGTCATCCGCCAGTCGCTGGGACACCGCCTGGAAGCTGCCGATCGGGCGGTCGAACTGCTCGCGGGTCCGGGCGTACTCGGCGGTGAGTTCCAACGCCCGCTCCAGGACACCCAACTGGTAGGCGGCCAATCCGACAGCCCGCCGCGCGGAAAGCCAGGCCAGCACGTCGTCGGCCTGGCCGTCGTCGCCGACGATCCGGTCGGCGCCCACCTCGACTCCGGCCAGGTCGAGTTCGGCCGAACTGGTCAGTCCCGTGGTGTGCAGGGGGCTGACCGTGACTCCGGGATCATCCGCGGTGACTAGGAATACGGTTGTGCCGGAATCCGATTCGGCGGGAACCAGGAAGGCGTCAGCCACCGGCCCGAACGGCACCTGGATGCGGGTTCCGGTCAGCCGGAAGCCGGCGCCCGATCCGGTCGCCTGGACCGGACCCTGGCCCAGCTCACCGTCGAGGGCGACCGTGAGCACCTTCTTACCGGCCACCGCGGGGACCGCCCAGGTCTGCTGCAACGCTGACGGGGCGAACCGGGCCAGCGCGCCGGCACCGAGCACCACCGACTCCAGATAGGGCACCGCGCCGAGTTGGCGGCCCAGCGCAGTCAGGATCGCGCTCTGCTCCAACACCCCGAACCCGCCGCCGCCGATCGACTCCGGCGCCGCGGTGGACAGGATGTCGGCGTCGATCAGTGTGCGCCACAGTGCCGTGTCGAACCGCTGATCCAACCCATCGAGTTGGCGTTGATGCTCCGGTGTGCACACCGAGTCGACGATGGTGCCGACCAAACCGGAAAGTTCCTGCGCCGCTTCAGTTCTGGTGAAATCCATCGTCAGCCTCCCTGTCGTTTCGGGTCAACGATTACGGGGCAGGCCGAGAGCCGCCATCCCGATGATGTCCCGCTGTACCTCGTTGGTGCCGCCGCCGAAGGTCAGGATCAGCGCGGCGCGGTGCATCCGCTCCACCCGGCCGCGCAGCAGGGCGGCTTTGGAGTCCGGCCGCAGCGTGGCCGACGGTCCCAGAACCTCCATCAGCAGGCGGTAGGCCTCGGTGGCGAGTTCGGTGCCGAACACCTTGGCAGCCGAGGCGTCCGCCGGTGACGGCGAGGCTTCCGTCGAGGACGCCAGTTCCCAGTTGATCAGCTTGAGGTACTCGGCTTTGGCATGCACCCGGGCGAGGTTGAGTTGCACCCACTCGGAGTCGATCAGCCGGGCACCGCGGGCGTCCCCCGACTTCAACGGCGTGTTCTGCGCCCACTCCCGCACCTGGGTCAGCGCGGTGAAGATCGGCTGGGCCGAGACCAACGCCACCCGTTCGTGGTTGAGCTGGTTGGTCACCAGTTTCCAGCCGCCGTTTTCCTCACCGACCCGGTTTCCGACCGGGACGCGGACATCGGAGTAGTAGGTGGCACTGGTGCCCGGCCCGGCCATGGTGTGCACCGGGGTCCAGGAGAAGCCCTCGGCGGTGGTCGGCACGATCAGCACCGAGATGCCGCGGTGCTTCTTGGCTTCGGTGTTGGTGCGCACCGCGAGCCAGACGTAGTCGGCGTACTGGATGAGGCTGGTCCACATCTTCTGGCCATTGACGACGTAGTCGTCGCCGTCGCGGACCGCCGAGGTGCGCAGATTCGCCAGATCGGTGCCGGCCTCGGGCTCGGAGTAGCCGATCGAGAAGTGGATGTTGCCGGCGGCGATGCGGGGCAGGTAGGACCTCTTCTGCTCGTCGGTGCCGAACGCCATGATCGTCGGCGCCACGCTGTTGATCGTCAGGAACGGCACCGGGGCGCCGGCGATCGCGGCTTCGTCGGTGAAGATCAGCTGGTCCATCGGGGGGCGGGCCTGCCCGCCGTACTCGGTCGGCCACCCCAGGGCCAGCCAACCGTCCTTGCCCATCTGGGCCACCGTCTCCCGGTAGACGTTGCCGACCCCGATCTCGCCACCGGCGGTGGACGTCAGCGCCTCCTGCCGTTCCGGTGTCATCAGAGCGCCGAAGTAGGTCCGCAATTCGCGGCGCAGCTCGTCCTGTTCCGGGGTGTAACTGATCCGCATGGGCTGCGACCTCCGGGGGGTATCGGCTCGTTCGGCGACCCGCCGACTGATTTTGTTGTAACACGTTCTAGTCTTGGAATCCAGCAGACCTTGTGACCAGCGACTGACGTCTCGTCGTAGGGTGAGGCTGGTACGCACCCGAGGAGGAGCCATGCGAGTCGTCGTTGACCGGGATCGCTGTGAAGGTAATGCCATCTGCGTGGGCATCGCCCCCGATCTGTTTCAACTCGACGAGGACGAGTACGCGATCGTCACCACCGATCCGGTGCCCGCCGACCAGGAGGCACTCGCCGAGCAGGCGATCGCCGAATGCCCGCGCGCCGCGCTGATCCGCCGCGACTAGAGGTATTCATCCGTTGACTGCCCACGAGGCCGGGTCTATCGGCGCCGCCGGTACGACCGATCTGTCCGGACGTGTCGCGGTGGTGACCGGCGCCGCGGCCGGCCTGGGACGCGCCGAAGCCATCGGACTGGCCCGGTCGGGGGCCACCGTCGTGGTCAACGACATGGCCGGCGCACTGGACGCCTCGGATGTTCTCGAGGAGATCGCCCTCGCCGGCAGCAAGGCGGTGGCGGTCAGCGGGGACATCAGCCAGCGCGCGACCGCCGACGAACTCGTCAGTTGCGCCGACGGCCTGGGTGGCCTGGACATCGTGGTCAACAACGCCGGGATCACCCGGGATCGCATGCTGTTCAACATGACCGACGAGGACTGGGATGCGGTCATCGCCGTGCATCTGCGCGGCCATTTTCTGCTCACCCGCAACGCTGCAACGTACTGGCGCGGCAAGGCCAAGGACGCCGGCGGTTCGGTGTACGGGCGGTTGATCAACACCTCCTCGGAGGCCGGGTTGTCCGGCCCGGCGGGGCAGGCCAACTACGGTGCGGCCAAGGCCGGTATCACCGCCCTGACCCTGACCGCCGCCAAATCCCTGGGCCGCTACGGAGTTCGGGCCAACGCCATCTGTCCGCGGGCCCGCACCGCGATGACCGCGGAGGTCTTCGGTGCGGTGCCCGACCTCGGCGAGGGGCAGGTCGACCCGCTCTCCCCGGAACACGTGGTCAACCTGGTGCGCTTCCTGGCCTCGCCGGCGGCAGAACAGGTCAACGGTCAACTGTTCATCGTCTACGGACCGACGGTCACACTGGTGGCCGCCCCGACGGCCGAGCACCGATTCCACGCCGACGGACCGATCTGGGACCCGGCCGACCTCAGCGCGGCGATGCAGGGTTACTTCACCGACCGCGATCCGGACCGCAGCTTCGGGGTGATCGGCCTGATGGGCGACTGAGGGTGCCGCTAGCGGTCGGTCCGGGTGTGGGCCAGCGCATCCAGGAATGAGCGGGCCCACTTGTCGACGTCGTGGGCCAGCACCTGGCGGCGCAGCGCCCGCATCCGCCGGCGACCCTCCTCAGGCGTCTGGGTCAGGGCCGCGTCGATGGCGTCCTTGACGCCCTCCAGATCGTGCGGGTTGGTCAGATACGCCTGACGCAATTCGGATGCGGCACCGGTGAATTCGCTGAGCACCAAGGCGCCGCCGAGATCGCTGCGGCAGGCGACGTACTCCTTGGCCACCAGGTTCATCCCGTCCCGCAGTGGGGTGACCAGCATGACGTCGCTGGCCACGAAGAAGGCGATCAGTTCGTCGCGGGGCACCGGCCGGTGCAGATAATGCACAACGGGGTGGCCGACCTCCCCGTACTCGCCGTTGATGTGTCCGACCTGTTGTTCGACTTCGTTGCGCAGGATCCGGTAGCTGTCGACCCGTTCCCGGCTGGGGGTGGCCAACTGCACGAAGACGGTGTCGTCGCTCTTGATCCGGCCTTCGGCGATCAACTCCGCGAACGCCTTGAGCCGGACGTCGATCCCTTTGGTGTAATCCAGCCGGTCTACGCCCAGGAGCAGTTTGCGCGGGCTGCCCAACTCGGCACGAATCTCCTTGGCCCGCCGACGGATTGCGCGATTGCGGCCCCGGCCGTCCAGTGCGGCCGAGTCGATGGAGATCGGGAAGGCCCCGACCTTGATGGTGCGATCGTCCAACCAGACCTCACCCAGTCGGGACCGCACGCCGACGGTCGCCCGGGTGGTTTCGGCACCGGCGAGTTTGCGGGCCAGGATCAGGAAGTTCTGCGCCCCGCCTGGTAGATGGAACCCGACCAGGTCCGCGCCGAGCAGGCCGTCGATGATCTCGGTCCGCCACGGCATCTGCATGAACAATTCGACCGGCGGGAAGGGGATGTGCAGGAAGAACCCGATGGTCACATCGGGACGCAGTTCCCGCAGCATCCGGGGAACCAACTGCAACTGGTAGTCCTGGACCCACACCGTCGCACCCGGTGCGGCGGCGCGGGACGTGGCTTCGGCGAACCGGCGGTTGACGTCGACGTAGCGGTCCCACCAGGTCCGGTGGTACACCGGCCTGACGATGACGTCGTGGTACAGCGGCCACAGGGTGGCGTTGGAGAAACCTTCGTAGTAGTCGGCGACGTCCTCGGCGCTCAACCGGACCGGGTAGAGGTCAAGGCCGTCCTCGGTGATCGGGTCCTCGGGTCCGTCGACGATGCCGGGCCAGCCGATCCAGGCGCCGCGCTGTTTGCGCAACAGCGGTTCCAGCGCGGTGACCAGTCCGCCCGGGCTGCGCTTCCAGGACAACGACCCGTCCGGCTGGACTTCCATGTCGATGGGCAGCCGGTTGGCGACCACGACGAAGTCGGAGTGCCCGGAACCCCGCGGTGTCGCCGAGGCCCCGGTGTCGCCGCGGGAGGCCCCGCGGGACGTCCGGGACATTTACGCCTCGAGCTTTGAGGGTCCGATGCCGAGCATGGACAGGAAAACTCGGCATTCGTCGGCGTCGGTGGCATACGCGGCGACGACGCGTCGGGCTTGACGGGCGGTGCTGTCGGCCAGGGGTTCGACGTCGTCGATGTCCGCAGCGTTCGTTTTTGCAGGCATGAATCAACCTTAGGGCACACCCGCCCCCGTCCGTCCGGTCCGGGGGTGCGCCCGGGGCAGGAGTTAGTTCAGATAGTTCAGGCCTGCCCCGGCGGTCCGGCGGACGAACGCGATGGCGTTGTCGCCGTCGAACCTACGGCTGGACCCCGACCGGGACCGGCGGCAGCGTCACACCACCGGTGTTGGACGGGTTGTTCTGGTTCAGGCCGAGGCACAGACCGGTGTTGCCACCCTCGCAGGGGATGCCATTGATCTCGGGCAGCTGCCCGAGGTTGCCCGCACTGGACTCGGTCAGCGATCCGGGCTGCAGATCGGTGATGCCGGGTTCGATGGGGTTGGTGGTCGTCGGGGCGGCCCCGGAGTCGGTGACCGGCTCGCACGCGCCGCTGTTGACGTTGAGGACCTGACCGGGCGGGCACTGCGCCACGGCCGGAGCGGCCGGTCCGGCGGGGGTGGCCAGCGCGGCGACGACTGGGCCTGCTGACACGGCGACGGCGAAGCCGCCGGCGAGCAGCAGTCGGTGGGCGAGGGTGGTGTGAACAGCCATGAGGGTGCTTTCTGTTGGAGGTGCTGCCGCCCCGGGGGTCGCAGCAGGTCAGTCAACCTGGTTTGTCGACAATCCCAGCATGCGCGTTACATTCGCGCTGCGTTACATCCGATAGTAGTGCCAATCCTGGCGGGCACCACCTGGCAGGATTTGGCTCATGGACCTCTCGTTCACCGACCGCACCTACCTCGTCACCGGCGGCGGCACCGGAATCGGGCTCGGAGTGGCCGCCGGGCTGGCCCGGGCGGGTGCCGGGGTCGTCATCGTCGGCCGTAATGGTGAGCGGTTAGCCGCGGCCGCGGACCAGATCAACGCCGACGCCGACGGCCAGGTCCGGGCCGTGCCCGCCGACGTCACCGACGAGGAGCAGGTCGCCTCGGCGGTGGAGTCGGCCGCCAGCTGGAACGGGCAGTTGCACGGAGTGGTGCATTGCGCGGGCGGGTCGGAGACCATCGGACCGATCACCCAGATCGACTCGGCGGCCTGGCGCCGGACCGTGGACCTCAACGTCAACGGCACCATGTACGTGCTCAAGCACGCAGCGCGGCAGATGGTCCGTGCCGGCGGGGGCTCCTTCGTCGGCATCTCCTCGATCGCCGCGAGCAACGTGCACCGGTGGTTCGGTGCGTACGGGGTGACCAAGTCCGCCCTGGACCACCTGATGATGCTCGCCGCCGACGAACTCGGCCCGTCCTGGGTGCGGGTCAACGGCATCCGCCCGGGCCTGATCCGCACCGATCTGGTCCAGGTGATTCTGAACTCCCCGGAGGTCAGTGAGGACTACCGGCAGTGCACCCCGCTGCCCCGGGTCGGCGAGGTCACCGACGTCGGCAATCTGGCGATGTTTCTGCTCTCTGACGCCGCGTCTTGGATCACCGGGCAGATCATCAATGTCGATGGCGGTCACGGCCTGCGCCGCGGCCCCGACATGTCGGCGATGCTGGAACCGGTGTTCGGCGCGGACGGCCTGCGCGGCCTGGTCTGAGCGCCCGGTCCGAGCGACGCGATGCGACCGCAACCGCACACCCCGGGCCCCGGCCAGGAGTCGGTCTGGGACTATCCGCGCCCGCCACGGCTGGAACGTTTCGACGGCCGGATCACCGTCGAACTCGGTGGTGAGGTGATCGCCGACACCGACACGGGTTGGCGGGTGCTCGAAACCAGCCATCCGCCAACGTATTACCTTCCGCGGAGCGCCTTCCGGGACGGAGTCCTCCGGTCGGCGCCCGGAGCATCATGGTGCGAATGGAAGGGCCAGGCCCGCTACTTCGATCTGGTGACCGACGCGCGGGTCGCCCGCAAGGCGGCCTGGAACTACCCCAACCCCGCTCCGGGATTCGAAGCGATCGCCGACGCGATTGCGGTGATGGCGGGTCAGGTGGACCGGTGTACGGTCAACGGCGAGAAGGTGATTCCGCAGCCCGGCGGCTTCTACGGCGGCTGGATCACCAGTTGGGTCGTCGGCCCGTTCAAGGGCGGGCCGGGTTCGATGGGTTGGTGACGCGGCGCGTCGAACATGCGTGGGTACCATTTCGCCATGCCGCTGGCTAATGGTGAGGTGTTCGCCGGGTATCAGATCCTCCGGCCGCTGGGCTTCGGCGGCATGGGTGAGGTGTACCTGGTCCAGCATCCGCGACTGCCCCGCCAGGACGCGCTGAAGATCCTGCCCGCCGGGATGTCGGCGGACCCGGACTTTCGGGCCCGCTTCAACCGGGAGGCCGAACTGGCCGCCTCGCTGTACAACCCGCACATCGTCGGCATTCACGACCGCGGTGAGTTCAACGGGCAGTTGTGGATCTCGATGGACTTCATCGACGGTCCGGACGCCGGACGGTTGCTGCGCGAGCACTACCCCAACGGGATGCCGCCACGCATCGTCGCCGAGATCGTCACCGCGGTCGGTGACGCGCTGGATTACGCCCACGCCCGTGGACTGCTGCACCGCGACGTCAAGCCTCCCAACATCCTGCTGACCAACCCCGAACGCGGACGCCGGCGAATCGTGCTGGCGGACTTCGGTATTGCCCGCGACGCTGCCGAAACCCACGGCCTGACCGAGACGAACATGACCGTCGGCACGGTGAACTACGCATCCCCGGAACAACTCACCGGCGGCCACATCGACGGCCGTGCCGACCAATACGGTCTCGCGGCGACGGCCTATCACCTGCTCACCGGTTCGCCGATGTTCGGCAACTCCAACCCGGCGGTGGTGATCGGCCGTCACCTCAACGCCCCGCCACCCCGGCTGGCCGATGTCCGACCCGCGCTGGCGCCCTTCGACCCGGTCTTGGCCAGGGCCGTGGCGAAGAACCCGCAAGATCGTTTCCCCAGCTGCACTGAATTCGCCGGCGCCCTGCAGATGGCGGCCGAGCGGGTGGGCGGCGCGCCCCCGCCGCCCCCGCAGTTCCGGCCGCCCCAGTTCCCACCGAGCCCGCCACCGGCGGCCCCCGCACCGGCTCCCGCGCCGATGCCTCCCCCGGCGGCACCGCCGGAGCACACCGCCTACCTGCCCGCCGACGACTACGTCGCCGTCGAGGAAGAGCCCCGGCGTCCGGCCTCCGAGCCGGCGAGGTGGCCATGGGCGCTGGCCGGCCTGGCCTTGGTCGCGCTGCTGGGCGCGCTGGTTTTTGCGGTGTGGCCACGCACCATGCAGACCAGCACCTCCCCGGCCACCACGTCGACCTCCCGGCCGGCCACGTCGTCAGCACCGACGACTGCGACCCCGTCAACGTCGACGTCAACGTCGACCCCGACGTCGGCGGTGTCGGCTCCGGTGACCTTCGAATCGATGCGGGACCTGGTCAACGGGTTCTACGGTCAGCTGCCCGGCGACCCGGCAGCGGCCTGGAACAAGCTGGACACCAACTATCAGCAGCGCAACGGCCAGGCCGACTACCTGAACTTCTGGTCGACGATCCAATCGGTGTCGGTGCTGTCGGTGACCCCCCGCGACGCCAACAGTGTCGTGGCCACGCTTCGCTATGTGCTCAAAGACGGCCGCGTCGACACCGAAAACCGTTGGCTGAGTGTCATCGAGCGCAACGGCCAGTTGCTCATCTTCGATTCCGAGCGAATCGGACCCGCGTAAGTTCCCGCCCGGTAATTCCCCGGCGGTAACTCTCCAGCCGTAACTTCCCGGCGGTGACTATGCAGTTGCAAGTGTTCAGCGGGCCAGATGCGGCCGGCAAAAGGCGCACAGGCCCGAGCCGATGCTGGGATAGCCGCAGTAGGGGCAGGTGCCCACCCTCGCCGGTGGCTGCAGGCCTCGGTAGTCGGTGTCGGACAGCCGGCTATCGAGGGCCGTGAGTTGTTCGGCCAGCGCGCCGAGGCGTTCGGTGAGCCGCTCCCGTTCGGCTTCCAAAGCGGTTCGCTCACATAGCCATTCGCCGAGTGCGGCACCCACCTGGGCACCCCGACCGCGCCAGGCCAGGTCGGCCAGTGTGCGGTCCAATTCCTCCAGTCGGCCGGCTAGGCCGCGCAGCAGGTGGGTTAGGTGGTCGCGGTCGGCCCGCATCAGGGTCAGCGCATCCGGATGAGCCGCGGCAGTGGTCACGTCGGCTCCTTCCCGGTCGAGTTCGGCCCCGTGATTCGGCGGAGGCCGTTGGGTAAGCTAGCAGGGCGGCCAGCAATCCGTCGAATTCTTGAGATTGTGGTGCAGGGTAGATCTTCCAACGCCCCTGACTGCGCCGCCCGCCGCGCTCGGCTGATTCCCGGAAACCGCTGGGCGGTCCTGCCTACGATGCGGAAATGCCGTCGCTGATCCCGCCGCTGCCGAGGCCACCCCTGGGTCTGCCCGATCCACTCAGGCGGATTTACGTCCCCAAGGATCTCGACTCGGTGACCGACGTCGGCGACGAGGATCCCCCGGAAGCCGGCGACGTCAGCCCCCGCCGGGTGCAAGCGATCTGGGCTTCGGTGCTCGACTGGTACCGCAGCGGTGTCCACCCGGCGATTCAGGTGTGTGTGCGCCGGCATGGCGCGGTGATCCTCAACCGGGCGATCGGGCATGCCCGCGGCAACGGGCCCACCGACCGCAAGTACACCGAGAAGGTGCCCATCACCGTCGACACCCCGTTGTGCGTGTACTCGACATCGAAGGCCATCACCGCGTTCCTGGTGCACAAACTCATCGAGCGAGGCCTGCTGGCACTCGACGACCCGGTGGCCGACTACATCCCCGGCTACGAGAAGAACCGCAAGCACGGCGTCACCATCGGACACGTGCTGGCGCACCGATCGGGTGTGCCCAACCTGCCCGCCGACTCCTTCGATCTGGACAATCTGGTCGACCGCCAGTTCATGGTGGATACCTTGGTGGCGGCGGTTCCGTTCGCCAAGCCGGGTCAGTACCTGGCCTACCACGCGGTCTCCGGCGGTTTCATCCTCGGCGAGATCGTCCACGTGGTCACCGGAAAGGACATCCGGCAGGTCTTGGCCGAGGAATTCCTCGACCCGTTGGGATTCCGCTGGACCAACTACGGCGTCGCACCACAGGACGTGGACAAGGTCGCCCGCAACTACGTCACCGGACCGCCGACGGCGCCGCCGTTGTCCACCATGCTCACCCGCGCCCTCGGGGTGGAAGTCGACACACTCGTGCACCTGACCAACGATCCGCGGTACCTGACTGGCATCGTGCCGGCCGCCAACACCGTCGCCACCGCCTGGGAGATGTCTCGGTTCTTCGAAATCATGCGCTGCGGAGGCGAACTCGATGGCGTCCGCGTCATCGAGACCGACACCATCCGCCGGGCCCTGCTGGAGCGTTCCCACCTGGAGATCGATTTCTCGCTGGGCTACCCGACTCGCTTCTCCTACGGTCTGATGCTCGGGGCCAGGATGGTCAGCCTCTATGGGCTGGACACCCAGCACGCCTTCGGCCACCTCGGCTTCACCAACATGCTGTCCTGGGCCGACCCCGAACGCGCCATCTCGGTGTCTGTGCTCACCAGTGGCAAGCCCATCGTTTACCCGGAACTGCATCTCTTTCTGGGGATGATGCAGCGCATCACCGCTGAGATGCCGAAGGTGCCGAAGTCGGAGATGCTGCTCTGACCGCGGATCGGGGTCGCCGGACGGGCGGATCGTCGGCTGCCGACTGATAGCCTCCGAGACGATTTCCGTGCGCAGTAGGAGGCTCCGTTTAGCGTGTCCGGGCAACAGCGTCCCCGAGATCGTCCCAGGGTCGGTCGCGCGCTGGCGACCGCTTTTGCGGTTCTGGCTATGGTCTTTGCCGTGGTCGCGCTGCTGGCCCGCGCCCAACCGGTGTCCAGCATTACCCGGTTGGTCCTCTCGGTGGGTTCAACGTTCGTCCCGCTGGCCGCCCTGTTCGGCGTGCTGCTGGCGGTGGTGGCCCGTCGGCGCCTGCTGGCGATCGTGGGGGTCGTCGTCCTTGCCGCCAGCCTGGTGATCCAGGCCAACTGGTACTTCGTCAGTAACCCCAAGAACCTCGCCGGCGATGTCGCCGAAGTTCGGGTGCTGTCGTCGAACCTGCGCTACGGGCGTGCCGAACCCAACGGTTTCGTCCTGCTGGCCAAGGAGAACGCCGACGTCATCACCGTCGCCGAATTGACGCCGGAGGCGATCGAGCGGTTCAACAAAGCCGGAATGGAAGAGAGTTTCCCGTATTCCCAACTGATTCCCGGACCGGGCGCCGGCGGGATCGGCATCTGGAGCCGCTACCCACTGACCGAGGTCACCGCGCCTCGCCGGCGCCATGTGGCGATCCCGGGAGTTCGCATCGAAGTTCCAGGCGTGGAATTGAAACCGCTGTTGGCAAGTGTGCACATCAGCTCACCGGTCTCCAACGACACCGACACCGTCGAAGCATGGAGTTACGGAATGGCCGGCGCCAAGGCGCAGTTGGACAACTTCGCCCGCGAAGCCGGCCCGGCCGCGGTGATCATCGGGGGCGACTACAACAGCACCCCGGACATGCGCCAGTTCCGCGACCTGCTGACCAACGGCTACCGCGACGCCGTCGAACAACTGGGTTCGGGCTACGCGCCGACCTTCCGCGCCAACGCCGAAATCCCGCCGATCATCACCATCGACCACATCCTGACCCGCAATGCGGCGGCGAAGTCCATCAAGACGGTGACTGTGGAGGGTTCCGACCACCGGGCCCTGGTGGCCACCATCGCAGTACCCCGGACTCCGGCGACCTGAGCAGGGGCGGTTCCGGACGTGCCGACAACGCTCGGAGCCCCCTGTCGGGATTGAACCGACGACCTTTCGCTTACAAGAAGAACGGTTCTGCATAAACGGTGGACCGGGACATAAACCTCGGACTCCTGAGCAGCATCTTTAGATCAGGCTTGTACGTGCCGGGCGGCCCGTACTTGTCATCGACTTGTCATCGAGGCTGATTTCGTGTCATCGGGACGCGTTTGCTGGCGGTCTGGCGGCAGCCGTTCTGGCGGCTGGCCCACAACAGAAGACCGCCCCAGCCGGAATGGGCTGGGGCGGTCGTCGCTGCCCTTATCCCCACGCATGTGGGGCGATGTTGTGCGGGCGATCCCCATGTGTGTGGGGCGGCGCTTTCAGTTGTGTCTTCGTTTCGATTCCCGCCACCGTCGCCGGCAGCGCGGGCACTACACCGCGGAGGCTATCCGCCACGGCTTGGCGGCGGCGAACGCCGCATCACCACCACGGAGACACACTCCGATTCTGCCCGCCGTGCCCGGCACCGCCGCGCCCGCCGTGGCCGACACCCCGGGCGGGTGTCGGCCGTGCGGGGGAGGATGACGCCGTGACTCCCGTTGAGCATCTCGCCGTTGGTTCCCTCGTCGGACTCTGCGCCGGCTGGTCGCCGTCGCGGCCCGTGTGGGTGCAGAGCCGCGGCGGTGCGCTGGAGCTCGCGGTCTGGAGCGACCACCTCGAACGCGGTGGTGACGGGTTGCCGGCGCTGGTGCTGCGCAGCTGGGCGCCCGGTGATGAGCCGGCGGCCGCGGCGGTCACGGACGCAGCGTAGACGCGGCCGCCGACAGCGGCTCAGGCCCCGCCGCTCCACGCTTCGCCGTCCAACGCGGCCAACACCCGGCCGGGACCCTCCGTCGCGACCACATCGGCCGGCCCACCCGGACCGACGGCACCCCCGGCGCCGACGGCCAACGGATCACCCCCTGACCCACCCGGATCCCTAACCCCGCTCAGGCGACACCGGGGGCCCTCCACACACCGAGAGCCCCCGGGATCGTCGAACCCTCCCCGTCGTCCTGGCCGGCGGGGAGGACGGCGATCAGTGGCGGGTCGCCGAATCGGTGACGCGGATCGAGCGGATCCGGTAGGCCGGCGGTCAGCCGCCCGCTGTCGTCGGTGACCTGAATGGAGAGCTCATCAGCCACCCGGACGTCGACGGTCAGCGTGCGGCCCCCGGAGTGCCGCACGGCGTTGCTCACCGCCTCCCGCACCACGGCCTCGGCGTGATCGGCCAGGGTCGCATCCACCACCGACAGTGGGCCGACGAAGTGCACGCTGGTGCGCAGCCCCTGTCCGGAGAACGCCGCGACGGCCTCGTCAATCCGTTGCCGCAGTCGGGTGGTTCCCGGCACGCCGCCGTGCAGGTCGAAGATCGTCGTGCGGATCTCCTGGATGACCGCGTGTAACTCGTCGACGGTGTCGGTCAATCGCTGCGCAACCTCCGGCGACCGGGCCCGCGCGATGGTGCCCTGCAATGTCAGGCCCATGGCGAACAACCGCTGGATCACGTGGTCGTGCAGGTCGCGGGCGATGCGGTCGCGTTCGGCGATCATCGTGAGTTCCTGCATCCGCTGTCGGCTGGTGCTCAGTTGCCAGGCCAGCGCCGCCTGGTCGGTGAAGGCCGCCATCAAGTCGAGGTGGTCCTGGGAGAACTCCCGCGCCCCGCGGCGGCGGATCACCACCACGATCCCGCCCGGCCCGGCCCGCAACGGGATCACCATCGCCGGCCCGGCATCGTCCATGAGCCGTTGCAGCAGATCGGTGTCCTCGATCGGCAACCGGCGAGCGACGCCATCGGCCAGCACCTCGCCGAGGACACTGTCGGCGACGTTGATAGTCGGTGCCGGCTCGGGTACCCGCGCCGCGCGGGTGGCGTCCACCACCACCAACTCCCCGGCCGATTCCGACTCGACCCCCGACGTCGCCGCAACCGCAATGAACGCCCCGTCGGCCCGGGCCAGTTTGAGGACGTCATCGGCCATCTGTCCGAGGACGGCGGCCGGGTCGCCCCCGGCCAGCATCCGGGTGGCGATATCGCGGGTACTTCGCGGTGACCGAGGCCCGTATCGCGATCCTGACCAACGGCCAGGAGTAGCACGTCTTCATCAACGCCGATATGCCCAACCGGGACGGAACGGAAGATCCCTTCCTGGTCTTCGATCTGCTCGACATCGGCCGGGCGCTTCTACCCCCGGGGATCGCCAAGCTATCCCTTGGGGATCAGGTCAACTCCCGCTCTTGACGATGAGGGCGCCGGTGCCGGGCGGTGGCACCGGCGCGGTTGCGGTTGAGCTGACCGGTTGAGGAGGCAGGTGAGGCGTTGCAGCAACCCGGGTCGCCTCCGCCGAATCCGCGCGGGCCCCTGACGCTGCCGCCCGGGCCGAAGCGGCCGAGATCTCCGATCCGGCAGGCGCAGCCGAGATCTCCGATCCGGTGGACGCAGCGGAGATCTCCGAGCCGGTAGACGCTGCCGAGACCTCCGAGCTTCCGGCGGATCCCGCTGACCTCGTCGCCCCAGAGGACGATGCCGAAGTCACTGCCGGAACCAGCCGCCGCGGGCCAGGATTCGGGCAGCGATACTGCCGAGCGTCGCGGCGACCGCCCGGTTCGGCGCGGGGGACCGGGGATTTAGTCCCGTCCGGCCCTCGCCGACGCGGCTGCGGGCCGCTTGCGGTTCGGGGCGGCCGCCGCGGCGGCGGGAGCAGGGCTCGTCGATGACTCGACCGTAGCGGTAGCGGCTACCGTGCGTTTTCCACGCACCCCGGCCGCCGGCGCCGGCACCGACCGAGCAGCGCGCGGCACGCTGACGCCGTTGATGTTCACGCCCGGTCGGGTTCGGGTGACTGTCGAGTCTGACGTGAACAGCGAGCCGGCCAACGTCAGCGGACCGGTCCCGGCGGTGACGGTGTTGTTGCTGCCCAGGACGTTGAACGCCGAGTTGGCGAACGAGGACGGCGTCCCCCCCGCGCCGACGGTGTTCAGGTTGCCACCGACGCTGCTGGCGCTGTTGAGCACGCCACTGGCCGCCACGAAGTTGTTGACGTAGGGCTTCTCACCGCCCACCCCGAGGGCGCCGTTGAGGAAGCCGAACGCCTCGACGTCGTTCCCCGTGCCCAGGTTGACCGCAATGTTCCCGGCGCCGAGTTGGTCCTCAGTGGATACGCCCGGGTAGGCGTAGAACCCGCCCGCGTAGGCGTAGGAATCCTTGCTCAGGGTCACGGCGATGTTGGCGAAACCGCCCTTCTTGTCTCCGGCATCGGCTTGGGCGAAGTCGGCACCGTCGGTATTGCCGACCGCGACGGCGGCGTTCAGGAAGCCGCCCAGCACCTGCGCGAGCGAGTTCTGTCCGGCGGCGATGGAAAGGCTCAGTGCCCCGGTCGAACTCGCCGTTGCGTCCTTCCCGATGGAAAACGCCGAACTGAGCGGTCCCGCACCGGCGGTGGCCCCGGCGCCCAGGCCGATGGCGAGTCCGAACAGCGCGCTGCTGCAACCGGAACCGAGGGTGATGCCCGAGAACGAAGCGCAGGTCGCGTTCGCCGGGGCGGCCGGACCGGCGCCGGTTACCGCCAAGCCCGCGGTGACCAGCGCACCGACGAGGGCGCTGCGGGACGTACTCGTGGTGCGGGCTTGTGATCGGCGCATGTGAGTTCCTAACTCTCCAGGGGGATTCGTCCAGACGAGATCCTGCCTCGGGGAAACTTACCGTGTGGAACCCCGACTTACGGCAGCGGCGCAACCCAGCGAACCACCGTTCCGCCGCCGGGCGCGTCGGTGACCTCACAGTGCCCACCGACCTCCTCGGCGCGGGCGCACAGGTTGGTCAGGCCACTCGGGGTCACCTCGGGCGGGATCCCGCAGCCGTCTGTCGTCGCTGCTGTCGCGCCCGTGGCGGCTTACTTCTTCGCCGGCGGCGACAATGCCGCGCGTTCCAGCAGCTTCTCGACGCGCGCGATCTCCACCCGGGCGTCGTCACGGATCTGGGTGATGCGGGCATCCGCCGCGGCAGTCACCGCGTCGATACGCTCATCGGCCTGTCCGCGCACGGACCGCAGCTCCTCGGCGAGCTCGGCGGCCCGGGTGGTCGCCGCCTCGGCGGTTGCGGCGGCCGCGGCTGCGGCCAGCCCTTCGCGGGCGGCCATCAACTCATCGCGCAATGTCACCGCGGCGGCCTCGGCGTCGGCGGCGCGGGTTTCGGCGGCAGCCTGAGCGGCGGCGGCCGCGGCGACCTGCTCCACTGCGGCGGCGTGGGCGGCGGCGGCCTCGGCTCGGGCGGCCCTTCAGCGACGAAGCCGACACCCCGGCCGCCGGCGACCAGTGACCTCATTTGCCGGCGCGCGCCGATGACGAGTCATGGACGAAAAAAGCCGGAGCTTACTTGTCATCGGTTGTCATCGGCGCCCCGCCGGGTCCAGTGGCTGCGTTTGGTCGCAGGTATCAGTGCAGCTCAGAGGCTATTTTCTCGGAGCCCCCTGTCGGGATTGAACCGACGACCTTTCGCTTACAAGGCGAGTGCTCTACCACTGAGCTAAGGAGGCCTGCCGGTCGACAGCGCCGGCCTCCGATACCTTATCGGTTCTGGTCGTGGGGTCCGATTCGACGGTGGGGGTGACGCATCGCCGATCAGTAGCTCGTCCACCCGCCGTCGGTAGGAAACACCCCGCCGGTGAAGTTCGACGCTTCCGCGGATAGCAGGAAGAGCATCATCGACACCTGCTCGGCGACCGTGGCGGGGCGATGCCTCGGATCGGCATATGCCAGGAGGCTGAAGGTTTTTGCACCGCCCATGTTCGGTCCCGTCGTCGGATTGGCCTTGGCCGCCTCAGCCACCAGAGACCCGGCGCGTTCCACCATCGGGGTGTCGGTTGCCGACATGTTCACCGAGTTCACCCGGATCCCGTACGGGGCGTAGTCGATGGCGGCGTTGCGGGTCAGTCCGTTGACCGCATGCTTGCTGGCGACGTAAGCGGGATTGCCCGCCAGACCCGTCATCCCGGCGATGGAGGCGACGTTGACGATCGCCCCGCCGCGTCCCTGGGCGACCATCTGGCGGAGCTCGGCGCGCATGCTGTTGAACACGCCAGTCGAGTTGGTCCGGAAAACCCGGTCCCAGTATTCGTCGGTCGCCTCGTGGATAGGCGCGAAGATGAGGGGCCTCTGCTTCTGATAGTCGATGGGGTCGCCGGAGAACACCCCGTCCATCACCCCGGCGTTGTTGATAGCAAGGTCCACACTCCCGTAGGTGTCAACCGCGACTTGCACCATCCGCGAACAGGTTTCGGGGACTCCGACGTCTCCCTGCACGAAGGTCGCGTTGCCGCCCCCAGCGACGATGTCGTTGATGGTTTTGGCGCCGAGGTCGACGATCCAGTCCACGCCCACGATGTTGGCCCCTTCGCGGGCTGCCCGGCGGGCGGCACCGGCCCCCATGCCGCGTGCGCATCCTGTGATGACGACCGTCTTTCCCTTGAAGCGGTCCGGCACGAAATACTCGGCATCGGGTGGGTTGACCGGCACCGACTCAATCGCCGCGGTGTCCGGCGGCGCTGCCTGGCTCTCCCCGACCGGCGAAGTGCCCACCTCACCGGCCCGCTGGCATGCGGCGAGCACGCCTGCGGAGGCCGCGACCCCGGCGACCCCGAACAGCATCTCGCGACGATCGATCACGGTGGGCTCCTTGGCGTAACGGTGGGCGAACCGGCGGGTTCAGTCGTCGCGGTTGATACGCTCACCCTCCTCATCGCCGCCGAAGATGCCCAGCGGCCACCGGCCGCGCCGGGGCATCGGGATACGTTCGGCGATGTTGCTCAGCGGATTGACCACCAGGGTCATCGCCACCACCGCCTCGCGCAGCGTTTCGATGGTCGGGGCGAGTTCCTCCATCCCCGGTGCCAGCCGGTTCAGCGAGTCGGTGACAGTGGCCAGCTGCTCGAGTGGGCCGTTCTTGGCGGTCAGTTTGTCGACCAGACCGCCCTCGGCCAGTAGGCGGTCGGCCACCCCGTCTTCGGCCAGGACCCGTTCGAGCACACCGTCTTCACCGAGAAGCCGGTCCACCAGACCGCCCGGCGCCAGTGCGCGGTCCACCGCGCCGCCCTCGGCGGTCATCCGGTCCAGCACCCCGTCCGGGGCCAGCAGTTTGTCGACCAGTCCGCCGGGCCGCAAAAGCCGGTCCACCGCGCCGTCGGTGGCCAACGCACGGCCCAACGGGGTGTCCTCGTCGAGCAGCGAGGCAAACCGGTTGGCGCGTTCGATGGTCTCGTCGAGACCCAGGAGATGGGCCACCGACTCGCCGGGCGTGGGAACCGTGGCGTCCCCGAGGCTCCGTTTGGCCAGGTCGATCGCCGCCTCAGCCACCTCCAGGCCCGCATCAGCCGCCGCCAGGCCCACCCGGACCGGGGTGGAGGCGATGTCTACCAGCAGCTTCGCGAAATCCATGCTGCAAGTGTAGGGCGGCGGCACGGCGATCAGGGTCGTTGGACGCGCAGGGTTGTCTCGGGCTGGGGCTGTCGGGTTGCGCCAGCCCGACGTGCCCGACCCGAGCGTCGGCCTCACTCCAGCCGGGCTAACGCCGCCTTGATTGTGGCCTGGGCGGCGTCCAGTGACTCCGGTGTCGGGCTGCGGTCGACATTGGCGAAACCGAAGTCGGTCAGGTTGTAGGCCGGAAACACGTGCACGTGCAGGTGCGGCACCTCCAGTCCAGCGATGATCATGCCGGCGCGCTCAGCGCCGAACGCGGCGCACACCGCTTGGCCGATCCGCTGGGAGACGTCTATGACTCGGTGAAACAATCGCGGGTCGACGGTTTGCCAGTTGTCCACCTCGGCCCGGGGCACCACCAGGGTGTGACCCGGCGTCATCGGTTCGATGGTCAGGAAGGCAACAACACCGTCATCGCCGAGGTCGTCCTCGTAGACGAAGCGACCCGGTAGCTCCCGATTGATGATTCTGGTGAAGATCGACGCCATGTGGGCCAGCCTAGGGCGTCACTGACCGTCCCGGTTCAGGGGTGACCGGCCGCGCCGGGAGTCCGGGCGTCGTGACGCTCGAGCACCTCGATGGAGATTCGGTACAGCAGCAGCGCGAGTAGGGCGATGACGGCCAGGATCAGCAATACCGATCCGTAGGCGGCCTCCTCACGTGACTGGCCCGACAACGAGGTCAGTGACAGCCTCAGATCCAGCAGCTTGGCCGCCAAAGCGATTCCGATCGGAATGGCCATGTTGATGGTGAGGTTGTAGAAGCCAATGGCAATGCCGCCCTTGGCTTTCGGGACGTCCCGGATCGCGGTGGACAACAACGGCGCATACATCAGGGCGAAACCCGACCCGAACAGCACCATCGACAAGGCGAAGATCCCGACCCAGCCGCCTGCCAGGAAAGCCGGGGCCAGCAGAGCTACCGCGATCATGCCCATGGCGATGACGATCGCCTGCTTGGAACTCAGGTACAGCGCGATCTTCCCGGAGAGTGCACCGACTATCACCGCCGCGGTGTAGCCCGGAACCAACAGTAGGGAGACATCAGACAGTTTCCAGCCGTAGATCCCCTTCATGATGAAGGGGAAGACGAACTGGTAGCCCAGTTGCACCGAGTAGACGACGAAGACGACCGCCAGCATCGTCGTGTACTGCTTGTTGCGGAAGAAATCAATGGTGATCAGAGCATCGTCACGGGTCCGGATGTGCCGGACGAACAGTGCGATGGCCACCGCGGCAGGCAGCAGGTACCACCAGTTGAAATCCTGCATGAACATCACGATCCCGGCGGCGATGACCGCGACGAGGAACAGCCCGAACACGTCCAGGTTACTTTCCGAGGTCTGTTCTGCGGGAACGTTTTTGAGGATGAACGGAATGGTTAACAGGACAAGGAGATTCAGCAGAAAGAATGCGGTCCAACCGATGTAGGTGGCGATGAAGCCACCGCCCAGTGCGCCGAGCAACAGGGACAACTGAAAGGCCGCGGTGCTGTAGCCCAGGTATTTCTTCTGTTCGTCGCCCTCGAAATGCTTTGTCGCCCAGATGACGTACAGGGTCTCGGCGGCGGCCAGCCCGCAGGTCTGGATTATCCGGCCGGTCAGCATCCCGCCGAAGGAGCCTTGAAGTGCGAAGCCGATGAGGGATCCGATCGACATCACGACGATCGCGAAGATCATCAGCTTGCGGATGCTGACCGAGTCGGACAGCGCGGCGTAGACGACGGCGCCGATGCCGATCAGGATCCCGGGCAGGGTGGCCTGCAGGCTTACCGTGTTCTCCGATAGACCGAGTGAGGTTGCGATCGAGGGCGACATCAGCTTGAAGCCGTTGTCCATGAACAGGGAGAACACGAACAGAAACAGCAAGACCGGGACGGCCTTCTTGGGGTGCAGAGCCGAACCGGTGTTCGGGTCTATCTGCCGGGTGTCGTTCACGGCAGTTCCAGTGCGATCTGGATCATCGTGGTGAACGCCGTCTCGCGTTCCTGCGGCGTGGTGTGCTTGTCCTCAAAGATGACGTCGCTGACGGTGAAGATTCCCAGAGCATCGACCCCGGCGGCCGCGGCGTTGGCGAATAGGCCTGCTGACTCCATCTCGACGGCGAGGATGCCCATTCTCGCCCACTTGGCGAGCGCATCCGGATCAGCGTTGTAAAAGATGTCCGAGGACAACACGTTGCCCACGTGATTGCGTTGTCCGTGGGCGTCGGCGGTGCGCTTGGCTTTCTCCAACAGCCGGTAGGAGGACAACGGTGCGTAGGTTCCGGGCACCCCGAATTGAGTGATGTAGCTCGAGTCCGTCGAGGCGCCCTGCGCGATGACGACGTCGTAGAGTTCGATGCCTGGCTGGATGGTGCCGCAACTGCCCACCCGAATCAGGTTCTTGACGTCGAAGACGTGAATGAGCTCGTGGCTGTACAGCGCGATGGACGGGACACCCATGCCGGTGCCCATCACCGAGATCGTCCGTCCGGCATAGGTTCCGGTGAAGCCGTACATCCCGCGAACCTCGTTGAAGCAACGCGGGTTGTCGAAAAAGGTCTCGGCGATGAACTTGGCTCGCAGCGGGTCACCGGGAAGCAGGATCGTCTCTGCGATCTCCACCCCTTTGGGGTCGATGTGGGGGGTGCGCCTGGTCGACATGGGGATGCGTCCTTTCCGGGGAGTCAGATGCTTGGCGACGGCCCACAGCGCCGCAGCGGTCCCGGAATCGGCTCACTTCCGGGGCGGTCAGTCCGGCTGACCGAACTGCATGCCTTCCAGGTTCCAGTAGCCGCGCATGTTGGTGATCAGCCCGTCGTCGTCGACCCGATAGCAGAACACCCCCCGCACCGAACTGGTGAAACCGCCGTCGAACTCGCTGCGCAGCACCAAGACGTGAGCGACCTCGTTGGGGGAACTGGACGGGAAGGTCTCTTCACAGGTCACCGTGAGCTTGTTGGCGGCGATGTTGGTGTCGTAGAAGGCGGCGACGGCGTCCTTGCCGCGAACCCCCAGCCCGTCGGGGTTGGTGATCGACGTGCCGATCGGGTCTTCGATCACGACATCGGGCGCCATCAGCGCCAGCCAGCCCTCGCGGTCATGGGACTGCACACACCGCCAGGACGCCTGGGAAGCGGCCAACGCCGGCGTCAGCGCCGCGGTCTGCTCGGCCACCGGACTACCGGTCTGCGTCGGTGTAACGGATGACACCGCGAATGTTGCGGCCATCCAGCATGTCGGAGTAGCCGTCGTTGATCTGCTCCAGCTTGTACTGCCGGGTGATCATGTCGTCGAGGTTGAGTCGGCCGGCCTTGTACATCGACAGCAGTTGCGGGATGTCGTAGTACGGGTTGCCGCCGCCGAAGATGGTGCCCTGCAAGTTCTTCTGCATCAGCGTCAGCATCGCCAGGTTGAGGGTGACGTTGGTGTCGGTCATGCTGCCGATCGCCGTCATCACGCAGGTTCCCGCCTTCGAGGTGATCATCATGTAGTTCTCGACGTCAGCGCCGTCCAATTCGCCGACGGTGACGATGACCTTCTTGGCCATCAATCCCTCGGTGGCCTCGGCGATGCCCATCAGCGCGGCGTTGATGTCTTCGTAGACGTGGGTGGCGCCGAACTTCAGGGCCTGGTCGCGCTTCCACTCGACCGGGTCGATCACGAAGATCTTGCGGGCGCCGGAAACTACCGCCCCCTGCAGGGCGGCCATTCCGACGCCGCCGACGCCGACGATGGCGACGTCCTCGCCGGGCTTGATCTGGGCGGTGTGGGTGGCCGACCCCCACCCGGTGGTCACCCCGCAACCGACCAGGCAGGCGACCTCGAACGGGATCGACGGGTCGATCTTCACCACCGAGGATTCGTGCACCACCATGTAGGGGGAGAAGGTGCCCAGCAGGGTCATCGGAAACACCGGTTTTCCGTCGGCGGTGTGGATCCGGTGGGTGCCGTCGGCGATGGCGACCCCGCCCAGCAGTCCGGCACCAAGGTCGCAGAGGTTACGCAGACCGGCCTGACAGGACGGGCATTTGCCGCAGGAGGGGATGAACGACATCACCACGTGGTCGCCGACGGCCACCCCCTCGACGCCTTCGCCGACCTCGACGACGACGCCGGCGCCCTCGTGGCCACCGAGCACCGGAAAGCCCAGCATCGGAATGCCGCCGGTCACCAGATGGTGGTCGGAGTGGCACATGCCCGAGGCTTCCATCTGGACCTTGACCTCACCCTTTTGCGGGTCACCGATCTCGATCTCCTCGATCGACCACGGCTGGTTGAACTCCCGGATGAGCGCGCCTTTTGTCTTCACTGCCAACCTCCGCTGGGACGACGTTGTCGATCTAGAACGTGTTCTCGATCACGTGACGTCATCCTATGACCTGACGGGTGTCAAGTCACCAGATGGGTACCGGTGCCTGCCCCAGTGGGTAGTAGCCGGGCAGTTTCTCACCGGCCAGGCTGCGCTGAATCCGTTCCTGCATCCCTTTGGACAGTTTGCCTTCCTGAATGAGCTGCAGATACAGCTTCTGCACGTGGCCGAAGTCGAAGAAGTCCCGCTGCCACTCGATGAGCGCCTGCCCGGCCTGCTCGGTCAGCCGAAACCAACTGCCGCCGATGCCGTAGATCTCGCGCTGCTCGGTAGCCTCGCCCGCTCCGGTCAGTGCCACCTGTTTCCAGAAGCCCACCACCTCGCCGATCTTGTCGTCGATGAGGACCTTCTGGTACGGGTAGGTCCAGCCTTCCAAGCCGGCCATTTCCAGGCCCAGTGCGATGTCGCGGATCTCGGCCTTGCCCACGCACATGACGTCCTCCTTGGGGCCGATGTTCCAGCCGTAAGTGGCGTCGTCGGTGTAGAAGTCGGCCAGCCCGCTCCAGTCACCGCGACTCTCGGCGATCCGGTTGGCCTCCAGCCAGCGGGTGACGAAATCCTCCAGGTGTTGGCGCGTCAACGTCATCGTCAGTCCCCTTTCTCGGTGTTGGCCGTCTCGGTGATGATCAGCGCCCGGGTGGGGCACATCCGGACCGCCCGTTCGATGTCCGGACGGGCCTCCTCGGGGGGCTCGGGGTCGAGGATTTCGACGATGCCGCGCTTGGGAACCCGGAAGTAGTCGGGTGCCTCCATTTCGCACATGGCATGGCCCTGGCACAGATCCGCGTCGACGCTCACCCGGTAGCTGCCCACGATCTACCCCGTGCGCCTGCGGTAGCGGACCGTGGCCGGCCGGGCCAGTTGAACGACCATCTTGGAGTGGTCGTTGCGGTAGCTCTCCGGGGGCTGGGCCATCTCGAAGTCATACTCCCGCAACAGCACTGAGAAGATCGCCTTGATCTGCATGGTGCCGAACGCCGCACCGACGCACCGGTGCCGGCCGGCGCCGAACGGAATCCAGGTCCAGCGGTGCAAGATGTCCTCCTCCCGGGGCTTGTCGTAGCGGCTCGGATCGAAGCGGTCCGGATCGGGGAAGTCCTGCGGAATCCGGTTGGACACCGCGGGGGAGGTGGCCACGAAGTCACCGTTGTGGATCGGGTACCCCTGAACCTCGAACTCGCCGTGGGCCACCCGCATCAGAATGATCAGCGGCGGGTGCAGTCGCAGCGTCTCCTTGATGACGTTCTCCAGGGTCGGGATCTGGCGCAGCGCATGGAAACTCACCTCCTGGCCGTCGGCGTAGAGCTCGTCGAGTTCGGTGGTCACGGCGGCGTAGATCTCGGGGTGACGCATCAGTTCGATCAGCGTCCAGGCCGATGTCCCGCTGCTGGTGTGGTGACCGGCGAACATCAGCGATATGAACATGCCGGTGATCTCGTCTGCGGAGAACCGCAGGGCACCGTCATCGTCCTTGATGGACACCAGCACGTCGAGCATGTCGCGCTTGGCCTTGTCGTCGGGCGGGTCGGCGATCCGCTGGTTCATGATCTGCTGAACCAGGCCGACGAGTTTCTCGCGCGCCTCGTCGCGGACGCGGAAGCTTTCGATCGGCAGGTACGGGTCGACGTAACACAGCGGGTCGGTTCCGCGCTCGAGAAGGTGGTAGTACTCGGCGAAGCGGGAGTCCAGTTGCTCGCGGAACTTGCGGCCGATCAGGCAGGCGGTCGAGGTGTAGATGGTCAGCTCGGCGAAGAAGTCCAGCAGGTCGATTTCGCCTGAGTCACCCCAGTTCCGGATCATCCGGCGGACCTCGCGCTCGATGGTCGCGGCGTGACTCTTCATGTGGTCACCGCGCAGAGCGGAGTTGTGCAGCATCTCCTTGCGCCGTTCCGGACTGGCGTCGAACACCACACCCTTGCCGAAGATCGGCGTCATGAACGGGTAGGCCTCGGCCTGGTCGAGATCCTCATCGGCGGCGCGGAAGAAGAACTCGTTGGCCTCTTCGCCGGTCAGCAGGATGACCTTCTTGCCGGCCAACTGGAAGTACCCCACGTCGCCGCACTCGGCGCGCAGGCGCGTCATCAACCCGATGGGGTCGGTGCGGAACTCCTCGAGGTGGCCGTGCTCAACCTCGCCACCGGAGACTCGCCGGACTTCGTGGGCGGTGTTCACGGTCCCTCCGGGTACTTCAGTTGCTGGCGTTCCCGGGGCGCGTCGGACAACGGCGCCTCGGGCTGTAATTCCATCGACACGACGAACCCGCCGCGCGGGGTTTCGGCGACGAAAGCGATGGCACGGGCCAGATCGGCGGCCCGCAGGAAGTAGGAGTGCCGGGCCAGGCCCCAGGTGGCCCAATCCTCCAGGGCCGGTGCGATGGTCTCCGGCGGCAGGCTCCAGCCCATCGAGGTCTGGGTCGGGCCCGGATGCACGACCGATGCGCGCACCCCGGTTCCCTCGAGTTCCATCTGCAGGTTGGTCACCATCGCCACCAGGCCTGCCTTGGCGGCGCCGTAGGCGCCCATGTGGGGACGCTGACGCAGAGCGACGTCGGAGCCGACGAAGATGACGTCGCCGCGTTGCCGCCGGACCATCCCGGGCAGCACTGCGGTGGCCAACCGGTTGGCCCCGATCAGGTGGATCTGGATCTGCGCCTCGAACTGCGCGGTGTCGGTCTCGTAGATCCGTCCGAAGAAGGTGTCCCCGGCGCCGGCGACGAGCAGTTCGATCTCCCCGAGTGCCTGTTCGGCGCGTTGCACGAACTGCCGCACCGAACCGGCGTCGGTGACGTCGAGGGGCAGCGCCACCGCCTCACCGCCGTCGGCGCGGATCCGATCGGCGAGTTCCTCGCACTTGTCGACCCGCCGCGCGCCGAGTGCGACGGGGAACCCGCGGGCGGCCAGTTCGGTGGCGGTGGCGGCGCCGATTCCTGATGAGGCGCCGGCGATCAGGGTGGGCCGGCGCGCCGGGTGCGGGTCGAAACGGGGCATCAGCGCATCAGGCTCTCGTGACGGTGATCGGGAGATGGGCGAATCCGCGCACACTGCTGGAGTGCACCCGGACCGCCCCGGCGGAGTCCACCTCGTAGCCGCGGATGCGGGTCAGCAGTTCGGTCAGCGCGACCCGGGCCTCCATCCGGGCCAGGTGCGCACCGAGGCAGAAATGTGCCCCGCTGCCGAAGCTGAGCAGTTTGGACCCGATGTCGCGGCCGATCCGGAACTCGTCGGGATCGTCGAACACTCGCTCGTCGCGGTGGGCGGAGCCGGGCATCAGCAGCAGGGTGTCGCCGGGTCGCAATGTGGCGCCGTGGAATTGGATGTCCTCGACGACGACGCGGGCCAGGATCTGGCTGGAGGTGTCATAGCGCAGGGTTTCCTCCACCCACAGTGGTATCCGGGAGTGGTCGGTGTAGACGTCGGCAAGCTGGTCGGGGTTCACTCCGGCCCAATACAGCGCATTGCCAAGCAGTTTGGTGGTGGTCTCGTTGCCGGCGACGACCATCAGGAACAGGAATGCCATGATCTCGTCGTCGCCGAGTCGGTCACCGTCGATCTCGGCGTGCAGTAGTGCGCTGGTGAGGTCGTCGGCGGGTGTCCGCCGGCGTTCAGCGACCATCTCGGCGTAGTAGGCGAGCAACTCCATCGCCGCCACCAGCGCCGACTGTGGGACGTCGGTGACGCCGTCGTCGCGGTGCATGACGGTGTCGGCCAGTTCGCGCAGCCGCTGGCGGTCGGCGTGCGGAACTCCCATCAGTTCGGAGATGACGTCCATCGGCAGCTTCCCGGCGAATTCGGTGATGAAGTCGAAGGATTCGCTGTCCAGCGCGGCATCAAGATGTTCGCGGGTCAGTTGCTCAACCCGGGGTTCGAGTTCCCGGATGCGGCGCGGCGTGAAGCCTTTGGACACCAGGGTGCGCAACCGCAGATGGTCCGGATCGTCCATGGCCAGAAACGACATGGTCCGGTAGGCCTCGGGGGTGCGGGAGATCGGGTCGAGGGAGACTCCCAGCTTGTTCGACAGGGCGGTGCTGTTGCGGAATCCGGCGTGCACGTCGGCGTGCCGGGTCAGCGCCCAGAAATTCAACTCGTCGTTGCGGTAGAGCGGCGCTTCGTCGCGCAGCCGCCGGTAGTAGGGGTAGGGGTCCTCGTGGAACCGGTAGTCGTAGGGGTCCAGGACCAGGGCCACGTCAGTCA
>CAYXBN010000006.1:77784-106472 GCA_964463215.1 uncultured Mycobacterium sp.
GTTCAGCGGCCGGTTCAGCATTGCCGTCCAGGATCAGGCGCACCACGTAGCCGAGGCGGTCGGCGATCTGCCGGTAGGTGAAGGCGCCACTGCCGGCTTGCACCAGAGCGCCGAAGTAACTCATCTCGCATGCGGCCACCGTCCGGGCGTCGCCGTCCGGGCCGAGAGCGGATTTGATCCGCTGGTGGATCTCCGCGCCGATACGGTCCCGGACCGGCCCGACGGCGTTGTCGTTACTCAGCAGGGCCGTGGTGCAGGCCGCCGCCACCTCCGGTTCATCGGCGACGACCAGGGCCAGGCTGCGCACGGCCTGTTGCACCCGATTCAGGCGGGTGTCGTTGACGTCGGTGAAGAACGGGACCTGCCGCACCAGATCCAGGTACACCTCGGCCACCAGGTGATTTTTCGAGGAGAAGTAGGTGTAGGCCGTCGCGGGTGCGACCTGGGCGCGGGAAGCCACCGCCCGCACCGTCAGATCGGCGTACGACGACTCGCGGAGAGTGTCCCGTGCGGCGACCACCAGTTTGTGGAACGTCTCCTCCTGCCGAGACCGGCGCCCGTCCTCGGTGGCGGTCACCACGGCGTTCCTGGACACATGTCCAACGTAGTGTCGGGTGCCGCCCCGACGCAAGCGCCGGTGATGAAAAAGCACGTGCTGGGCTTGATCGGCTCGATGCCCTTGCACCCGTGCGGGCACTGTGGATAGTGTTCGAGCCAGGATTCATCGGACAGGTGTCCATATCTTCGCAACGGTTCGAGGGCGGGAGTCGCGGTGGCGGTGGTGGCTGGGCGCAGCAGCGATCTGTTCATCGACGGACAACTCGTGTCCGGACGGGCGGGCCGCTACCCCAACGTCAATCCCGCCACCGAGGAGATACTCGGCACCGCGGCGAATGCGAATCCGACCGACATGGACCGGGCCATCGGGGCGGCCCGGCGGGCCTTCGACACAACCGACTGGTCGACCGACACCGAGTTGCGGGTGCACTGCATCCGGCAACTCCGCGACGCCATGCGCGAACACATCGAGGAGCTGCGCGAGATCACCATGGCCGAGGTCGGTGCACCCCGGATGCTCACCGCCGCAGCGCAACTCGAGGGTCCGGTTGAAGACCTGCTGTTCAGCGCGGACACCGCCGAGAACTACCCGTGGCGGACCGACCTCGGCGCCGCCGCGCCGATGGGCATCACGACCCGGCGCACCCTGGTCCGCGAGGCGGTCGGCGTCGTCGGCGCCATCACCCCGTGGAACTTCCCGCACCAGATCAACCTCGCGAAGATCGGGCCGGCGCTGGCCGCCGGGAACACCGTCGTGCTCAAACCCGCGCCGGACACCCCCTGGTGCGCAGCGATTCTCGGTGAACTTGCCGCCGAACACACCGACCTGCCGCCCGGGGTGCTCAACATCGTCACCTCCGATGATCATGCGGTCGGCGCGATGCTCACCAGTGACCCGCGGGTGGACATGGTGTCGTTCACCGGTTCGACCGGCACCGGTAGGGCGGTGATGGCCGCCGCCGCCCCGACCATCAAGAAGGTATTCCTCGAACTCGGTGGGAAGTCGGCCTTCGTCGTCCTCGACGACGCCGATATTGCCGCCGCCTGTTCGGTCGCGGCATTCACCGCCTCAGTGCACGCCGGGCAGGGGTGTGCGATCACCACCCGACTGGTGGTGCCGCGGGCCCACTATGACGAGGCGGCCGCCGCGGCAGCGGCCACCATGCTGGGCATCAAGCCCGGTGACCCGACCAAGCCCGGAACCATCTGCGGCCCAGTCATTTCCGCCCGGCAACGCAACCGCATTCAGTCCTACCTGGATCTCGCGGTCACCGAGGGCGGAACGTTCGCCTGCGGCGGCCGCCGCCCACCCGACCGGGACCGCGGCTTTTTCATCGAACCCACGGTGGTCGTAGGCCTGACCAACGACGCCCGGGTGGCCCGCGAGGAGATCTTCGGGCCGGTCCTGACCGTCATCGCCCACGACGGGGACCAGGATGCGGTGCGCATCGCCAACGACTCGCCCTACGGACTGTCCGGAACGGTGTTCAGTGCCGATCCCGAACGCGCGCAACGGGTCGCGTCGCAGTTGCGGGTCGGCACGGTCAACGTCAACGGCGGGGTGTGGTACTCCGCCGACGTGCCCTTCGGGGGATACAAGCAGTCCGGCATCGGCCGGGAAATGGGTATCGCCGGATTCGAGGAGTACCTGCAACTCAAGGCGATCGCGACCGCCGGATAACCCCCGCGCCCACACAGCGGTGCAGACGAAGGAGGAACATGCAGTTCACCGACAAGGTGGCCATCGTCACCGGTGCCGGCGGCGGGATCGGCCAGGCCTACGCCGAGGCACTGGCCCGGGCGGGTGCCGCCGTGGTGGTCGCCGACATCGACACCGCCGGCGCCGATCGGGTCGCCGCCGGGATCACCGCTGAAGGCGGCAGCGCAATCGCGGTCGCGGTCGACGTCTCCGACCCCGACTCCGCCGCCGCGATGACCGACCGTGCGACGGCGGAGTTCGGCGGCGTCGACTTTCTGATCAACAACGCCGCCATCTTCGGTGGCATGAAACTGGACATGCTGCTCACCGTCGACTGGAGCTACTACAAGAAGTTCATGAGCGTCAATCTCGACGGCGCACTGATCTGCACCCGCGCGGTCTACAAGACGATGGCCGCACGCGGCGGCGGTGCGATCGTCAACCAGTCTTCGACCGCGGCGTGGCTGTACTCCAACTACTACGGACTTGCCAAGGCCGGGATCAACAGCCTGACCCAGCAACTGTCCCGGGAGTTGGGCTGGCAGAACATCCGGATCAACGCCATCGCCCCCGGCCCGATCGACACCGAAGCCAACCGCACCACCACCCCGCAGCAGATCGTCGCCGACATCGTTTCCCGCATCCCGCTCAGCCGGATGGGCCAGCCCGAGGACCTGGTGGGGATGTGCCTGTTCCTGCTATCCGACGAGGCCCGGTGGATCACCGGGCAGGTCTTCAATGTCGATGGGGGACAGATCATCCGATGACCGAACCACTTCTGGGATACATCGGCCTGGGCAGTATGGGCGCCCCGATGGCACGCCGCCTGCTCGGGTGGCCCGGCGGACTGGTGGTCTACGACGTGCGCCCCGAGGCCGCGGCGCCGTTCGCCGAAGCCGGTGCCACCGCCGCGGCGGGCGTGGCCGACGTCGCCGCCGCGGACCTGATCAGCGTGACGGTGCTCGACGACGCCCAGGTGCGCCAGGTGGTGGCGGACCTGGCTCGGCACGCCTCGCGCGGCACCGTGATCGCGATCCACTCCACGGTTGCCGACACCACCGCCGCCGAACTGGCCGATCAGCTGGCGCCGCGGGGGATCGCGGTGATCGACGCCCCGGTCAGCGGCGGTGCCGGCGCGGCCGCCAACGGCCAACTCGCGGTGATGGTCGGGGCGCCCCGCGAGGTCTACGACCAGGTGAAGCCGATTTTCCAGCAGTGGGCGGCACTGGTCATTCATGCCGGCGAACCGGGTGCCGGAACGCGGATGAAACTGGCGCGCAACATGCTCACCTTCACCGCCTTCGCCGCCGTCGGTGAGGTGATGAAACTGGCCGAGGCCGCGGGTTTGGACCTGCAGGCCCTCGGCCGGGTGGTCCGCCACACCGACGCGCTCACCGGCGGTCCGGGCGCGATCATGATCCGCGACAACCTGACAGACCTAGAACCCGGCCACTGGCTCTACGACGGTTTCACCCATACCCGGGAACTGGGTGAAAAAGATCTGAAACTGGCTCTGGCGCTTGGGGAGTCGGTTGGCGTGGAGCTTCCACTGGCGCAGATCGCGTTGCGCGACCTGGCGGCCGGACTCGGTGTGCCGCACGGAGAGGACTGAGGTATGGATGAGCGCCGCCGTAAGGGCTTGGACAAGATGAAAGAGGTCTACGGCTGGGAGATGCCGAACCTGCCGGGAGACTACTTCGCCCTGACTGTCGACCACCTCTTCGCCGACATCTGGAGCAGGCCGGGATTGTCGATGCGCGACAAGCGACTCATCACCCTGTCGGTGGTGACCGCACTGGGGTTGCCCGATCTGGCCGAGATCCAAGTCAACGCCGCACTGGGCAACCAGGAGATGACCGAGGCTGAGTTGCGGGAGATGGCGATCTTCATCACCCACTACGTTGGGTTTCCACTGGGGTCGACGTTCAACACCGTGGTGGAGAAGGTCATCGCGAAGCGCGCGAAACCGCCCACGCCTTAGGGTGTGACATCGTGCGCGTCCTCGTGATCGGATCCGGTGCCCGCGAACACGCCCTGCTGCTCGGGTTGCGCAAGGACCCGGCGGTGGATCTGCTGGCGGTCGCCCCCGGCAATGCCGGGACCGCTTCGCTGGCCACCCACTACGAAGTGGACATCACCTCACCGGAGCAGGTCACCGACCTGGCGGCGCGCATCGGAGCCGACCTCGTCGTCATCGGCCCCGAGGTGCCCCTGGTCAGGGGAGTGGCCGACGCGGTGCGGGCTGCCGGGATCGCCTGCTTCGGACCGTCGCGGGACGCCGCCCGCATCGAAGGCTCCAAGGCCTTCGCCAAAGACGTGATGGCCGCCGCGGGGGTGCGCACCGCGGCCAGCGAGACCGTGGCCGATCCGGCCGACCTCGACGCCGCCCTCGACCGGTTCGGGCCGCCCGCCGGCCAACGTGCGTGGGTCGTCAAAGACGACGGCTTGGCCGCCGGCAAGGGGGTGGTGGTCAGCACCGATCGCGAGGCTGCCCGCGCCCATGCCCGGGCGGTCTTGGAATCGGGCAGCCCGGTGCTGTTGGAATCCTTCCTGGCCGGCCCCGAGGTGTCGCTGTTCTGCCTGGTCGACGGCACCACGGTGGTGCCACTGCTACCCGCCCAGGACTTCAAACGGGTCGGCGACGGGGACACCGGACCCAACACCGGCGGCATGGGCGCCTACGCGCCGCTGCCCTGGCTGTCCGAGGATCACCGCGCGGCCATCGTGGGTGGCGTCGTCGAACCGGTCGCCGCGGAGATGGTCCGCCGCGGCTGCCCGTTCTCCGGGTTGCTCTACGCCGGGTTGGCGATCACCCCGGACGGACCGGCCGTCGTCGAATTCAACTGTCGTTTCGGCGATCCGGAGACCCAGGCGGTGCTCGCGCTCCTGAAGTCACCGCTGGGCGAGTTGCTGTATGCGGTCGCCACCGGGTCGCTCGCCGATTTCCCGGCGTTGCAGTGGCAGCGCGGATACGCCGTCACCGTCGTCCTGGCCGCGCACAACTACCCCGGCAGCCCGCGAGTCGGTGACGTGATCACCGGAGCCGAGGGCGAGGGGGTTCTGCACGCCGGTACCGCACGTCGCGATGACGGGGCGGTCGTCTCCGCCGGCGGACGGGTGCTGTCGGTGGTCGGAACCGGCCCGGACCTGTCCGCGGCGCGGGAGGAAGCCTACCGCCGTTTAGCCGGAATCAGCCTGCCGGGCAGCCACTTCCGCACCGATATCGCTCTGGCCGCAGCCGAGGGGCGGATCGCGTTGTGAACGGACGGCGTTCGGGCAACACGGTAATCGACCGACACGCAGCGTTCCGGTCGCAACGCGCCGACGTGCTGAGGTTCTGCGATGCCCTCAGCCCGGCGGACTGGCGGATGGACAGCCGCGCGGCTGGATGGAGCGTCACCGATGTGGTGGCGCACCTGGGTTCGAGTTGCCACGCCCTTTTCAGCCCGGCGGGTGTGAGGATGATGCGAGCCGATTCGGTGGAACGGTCCAACGATGAGTTGGTCGACGCCCGCCGCGACCGCACGCCCGCGCAGGTTTTCAGCGAATACCGAAGGTGGAGCAGGGTTCTCGGCGCAACGATTCCGGTGATGACTAGGACACCGCTGGCCCGATTGACGGTTCCACTGGCCGAGTTGGGGTCCTTTCCGGTGCGGCTGCTGCCCAGTGCGTCGGTGTTCGACCAGCACACCCACCTCAGTTACGACATCGCCCCGGCGTTGGGCCGCCGAGCCGTCGACGCCGACGCAAACCGGATGGCGGCGGTGCTGGAGTGGATGATGGCTGTGCTGTCCAACCAACTGGCCGCGGCTGCGCCGGTCTGGTTCGACCGCCCGCTGTCGATCACGTTGACCGGGCCGGGCGGCGGATCATGGTGTGTGAGCAACACCGGCGCCGTCGTGCCAGCGAACGGGCCATCCGGTGCCAGCCGGATCAGCGCTGCCGCAACCGAATTCCCGGAATGGGGCACCTGTCGCGCGAGCTGGCGGGACCGCGACGTCCGCATCGACGGCGATCTCGACTACGGCACAGCGTTCCTGGACTGGGTGAACATCGTCTGATCACGCGGTGTTTGATCACGCGGTGAGCAGTGGCGCCAACCAGGCGATCTGCGCGGGAAGTTGCGAACTCCAGTACCCCGAGTCGTGCCCGCCGGGGGAGAAGCCGCCGGCCGGCGCGTTGGGTAGCTGCGCGACGAACGCCTTGGTCGCGGCGTAGAACGGGTCGCTGTATCCGCAATCGACCCGCAGCGGGATCGACCCCAGCGCCGGAAGGCCGAAAACCGTGTTGGCCGCGAAGTCGGCGGCGCTGTCGAACGCCCCCGGCGCGGCCTCACCGGGGGAGAGCCACAGCGCCGGGCTCACCGCGCAGATCGCGGCGGTGCGCGCCGGTCCGAGTCGGGCACCGAGCAGCAGGGCGCCGTAGCCGCCCATCGACCAGCCCAGAAAACCCACCCGCGAGGTGTCCAGGCCCTCTCCGCCCAGCACGGGGATGAGTTCGTCGAGCACCATCTCCCCGGCGTCCTCACCCGAGGAGCGGCGGTGCCAGTAACTGCCGCCGCCGTCGACGGCGACGACCGCGAACGGCGGAAGGCCGGCGGCGACGGCCCGGGCCAGACCCTGCTCGACGCCGCCGGCCATCACCGACGCCGCGCTGCTGCCCTTGCCGTGCAGCGCGATCACCGGACGCAAGGCGCCCTGCGGGCCCGGCGGTCGGGCGATGGCCCAGTTGGTCGGAACGCCGCCGCGCGCGGCGGAGACAAAGCTTCCCGTCACCATGGTGGTGGGGGTCGGCGGGTTGGCCCGGACCGCACCCGCGGCCGCCACCGCGCCGAACGTACCGAGCGCTCCGGCGGCCAGGCGCAGCGCCGCCCGGCGGGAGATGTCGGTCACCCCGACATCGTGCCAGCCCGGGTAAGAAGGTCACTTCTTCGGGCAATCCGCAATCCGGTCCGGGGTGCGGCTGGCAGCATGGCCGGGATGACCGCAGCGGTGACGCCGAAGGGAGAACGTCGGCGCTCGGCGCTGGTCTGCGCGGCCGCTGAGTTGTTGTGCGACGGCGGATTCGACGCCGTCACTCACCGTGCTGTCGCCGAGCGAGCCGGCCTCCCGCTGGCGTCGACCACCTACTACTTCTCGTCGTTGGAGGAGTTGACCGAGACCGCCGTCGAGTACCTCGGTGTCACGGAGGTCACTCAGTTGCGGGAGCGGGTCAAGGCCCTGCCCCGGCGGCGCCGCGGCGCCGAGGCCGCCGCCGATCTCCTCGTCGACCTGCTCGCCGGCGAGCCGACCCGGGAGCAGTTGATCTCCCGCTACGAGCGCTACATCGCCTGTGCCCGGCACCCGTCGATGCGCCATGTGGAACGCCGACTGCTCAAAGAACGGGTCGACGCGGTCAGTGCGGCGATGGCCCGTTCCGGCCGTCGGGCCAGGCCGGACATGATGGCGGCGTTGCTGTACTCGGTCGACGGAGCGGTGGTCTCCGCCCTGGTGGACGACCAGGGTGGGCCGCGGGAGAGCGTTCGTGCCACCCTGGTTGACGTGATCGACGTACTGGCGCCTATCGACGATCGGATCTGACATGGGTCTGGGAGACGTCACCCGGCCGGTGACAGGGCTCATCGACGGAGCGATGGACCGCGCCTTGGTACTCGGCTACACCCGGATCGGGTCCGGGCTGCGGCGCCGGTGGTGGCCGGACGACCCGGCGCCCGACGCGATGATGGGCAAGCGGGTCGTCGTCACCGGCGCCACCGCCGGTATTGGTCTGGAAATGGCGCGTGCGTTCGCCCGACTCGGCGCCACCGTGCATCTGCTCGGCCGCAATCCCGAGAAGGTCAGTCGGTGCGTCGCCGCGATCCAGGAAGAGATTCCCGGTGCCGATGTCGTAGGCGAGGTCTGCGACGTCTCGGATCTGGAGGCTGTCGCGAAGTGGACCACGGACTTTGCCAACCGGGTCCCGGCGCTGGACGGCCTGGTCCACAACGCCGGCCTGATGCCCAAGCAGCGACTGGAGAGCCCGCAAGGCCATGAACTGCAGTTGGCCACCCACATTCTGGGCCCGCATCTGATGACCGAGCGACTGCTGCCGCTGCTGCGCGCAGCCCGGGGCGCCTCAGTGGTGTTCGTCTCCTCGGGCGGGATGTACAGCACCCCGTTGGTGATCGACGATCTGGAGTCCAGCACCGACTACAACGGGGTGCGGACCTATGCGCGCACCAAGCGCATGCAGGTAGTGCTCGCCGACGCGTGGGCGCACCGACTGGCCCGCACGGATGTCAAGGTCGAGAGCATGCACCCCGGCTGGGTGGACACCCCCGGGGTGGCGGAGTACCTGCCGCGGTTCCGGGTGATCACCCGGCCGTTGCTGCGCGACCTCGCCGACGGAGCCGACACCGTGGTGTGGCTGGTGGCCACCCGGCCGGCGTCCAAGCCCGGCCACTTCTGGCATGACCGCGCGCAGCGGCCCACGACGTTCGGATGGCAGCGGTCCGGCAACCCGGCCACCATCCGGCGGTTCCTGCATCAGGTCAGTGAGTTGACCGACACCTCGAAGGCCTGGACCTAGTCACTGGTCACGGGCAGAGCCGGGGTGACGATGCATCCGGTGGCGGTGTCGCCGTAGATCGTGACATCAGCCGGGCGTTCGGCGGCATACCGGGCGATGTAGGCGCACAGCACCGCGTCGATCGGGTCCTCCGCTCGGCGCAGTTGCGCCTTGCTGGTGGCCGTCCGGACGCTGTCAGTTAGGGTGGTCCAGGACTGGCTCCCCAGCCGCAGCGCCGGGGTGGCCGATTGCAGGTTCTCGAGAAACCCGATGAGCCGCAACAGTTCCGACCGCAGACTGGGTAAGTCACGTCCCTGTTTCTGCTTGTACTTCAAGGTCTTGTCCAGACCGAACAGCACCACGCTCGCGGCGTGTGGGTACACCTCGAACGCGCGACGGCCGGCCGTCGACCGGGGATCCAGATCAAGACTCAGGTAGGCGCACAACCGCGCCCCCCGGCCGCCGTCGGCGAACCAGGCCAAGCCGGTGTTGGCCGGGTGGGCACCGGCGTCGAAGCGGCGGAAGTCGCGGTTGAGGGCGGCTTCGCAGGGCCGGTTGCCGCTCGGGTTGGTCACCACCAGTGGGGCGTCGATGGCCACCACGCAGTCACCGGCGGCGAACGGCCGCAACTGTGCCAGGACGTCGTCGTCGTCGCCGGCCACCCCGAGGTGGCACAGTGTCCCCGTCGCATCCAGGGCGGCGAGGCCGGTCGGGCCGCGCCGGCCCCAGGCCAGGTCGACTCCCAGGTAGTACACGGCAGGAACTGTAGGCGCAGCCACGACCGTAAGCTTTGTCCTCGTGACCATCCCGAATGTCCTGGCCAGCCGCTACGCCAGCGCTGACATGGTGGCGATCTGGTCTCCGGAGGCCAAGATCATCGCCGAGCGCCGGTTGTGGCTGGCGGTGCTGCGCGCGCAGCGCGAACTCGGCGTGGACGTGCCGGAGGCGGCGGTCGCCGATTACGAGGCTGTCCTCGAGCAGGTGGACCTCGGCTCGATCGCGGCCCGGGAGCGGGTGCTGCGCCATGACGTCAAGGCCCGCATCGAGGAGTTCAACGCCCTGGCCGGCCACGAACACGTGCACAAAGGGATGACGAGCCGGGATCTGACCGAGAACGTCGAACAACTCCAGGTCCGCCAATCCCTGCAACTGGTGCACGCGCACGGGGTGGCGGTGGCCGCCCGGCTGGCCGAACACGCCGCCGGGTACCGCGACTTGGTGATGGCCGGGCGCAGCCACAACGTCGCCGCCCAAGCCACCACGCTGGGCAAGCGGTTCGCCTCGGCGGCGCAGGAAACCCTGATCGCGCTGAACCGCATTAGCGAGTTGATCGACCGCTACCCGCTGCGCGGCATCAAGGGGCCGATGGGCACCGCCCAGGACATGCTGGATCTGTTCGACGGCGACGCCGGCCGGCTGGGGCGACTCGAGCGGCGCGTCGCGGAGTTCCTCGGGTTCACCGCGGTGCTCGACAGCGTCGGCCAGGTCTACCCACGCTCGCTGGACCATGACGTGCTCTCCGCGCTGGTGCAGTTGGGGGCCGGGCCGTCGTCGCTGGCGCACACCATCCGGCTGATGGCGGGCCACGAACTGGTCACCGAAGGTTTCGCGCCCGGGCAGGTGGGGTCCTCGGCGATGCCGCACAAGATGAACACCCGCAGCTGCGAACGGGTGAACGGGCTGCAGGTGGTGCTGCGCGGGTATGCCGCGATGGCGGCGGAACTGGCTGGGGCGCAATGGAATGAGGGCGACGTGTTCTGCTCGGTGGTGCGCCGGGTCGCGCTGCCGGACGCCTTCTTCGCCATCGATGGCATGATCGAGACGTTCCTGACGGTGCTGGACGAGTTCGGCGCCTACCCGGCGGTCCTCGGGCGGGAGTTGGACCGCTATCTGCCGTTCCTGGCCACCACGAAGGTGCTCATCGCCGCGGTGCGTGCCGGCATGGGCCGGGAGGCCGCGCATGAGGTCATCAAGGAGCACGCCGTCGCTGTGGCGTTGGCGATGCGGGAACGCGGCGCCGAACCGGACCTGCTGGACCGGTTGGCCGCCGACCCGCGGCTGCCCCTGGACCGGGCGGCGCTGGACGCCGCGCTGGCCGACCGGCAGTCCTTCACCGGTGCGGCCGGGTCGCAGGTCGATCGGGTCATCGGCGCCGTCGAGGATCTCGTGAGCACCTACCCCGAGGCCGCGAAGTACACCCCCGGCGCCATCCTCTGACCGGCTTGGGCGCATTTTCGTGCGCGGAGCGCTCGTTAGCGCACCGAAGTCACTCGGGCCACGCCCGCCGACCGCAACTCCAGGGCGGCCAGACCCTGCACGGCCGCCGGATCCTGGTGCCTCCAGGCCCCGACCGGGTCGGGGGTGATCTCGGTGAGCCGCCGCAACGGCCGGTTCGCCAGCGCGCGGAGGGCCAACAGTTGCTGGCCGGCCGGTGTTTGAGCCAACGCGATGACCGTCCATTTGCGGCGGAAGAACCGGATCCGCAGAAACAGCCAGGGCATCGCGACCGCCAGGATGGGCGGAGCCGCCACTGCGACGGCGAGCAGGACTGCCAGCCAGGTCGCGGTGCTGTTCAGGCTCTGCCCGGCGCCGGCCAGATCCAGCGCCGCCTCGGAGGCCGCCCGCAGCGGTTTGGCCACCGCATCGCCCACCAGTGGTATCCGGTCGGCGTTGTCACCGGCGGAGTTGAGGTTGTCGGAGATGCCGTTGGCGCTGGACTGCACCTGGGTTCCCACCTCGGCGAAGATGGCGATCGCGCCGTGCACCGCCAGGCCGATGAGCACCCAGACGGTGATCCAGGCAATGACCAGCACGTCGCTGACCACCTGGGCGGTCAACCGGGCCGGTGTGGTGGCGTAGGGCAGGAAGCGGGACTTCATGGCCTCGATCCCAGCACAGAACCGCCGTCACCGGCCGATAGGCTGACGCGGTGCGTCCCGCCCTGACTGACTATCGACATCTGGCCAGCGGCAAAGTGCGTGAGCTGTACCGCATCGACGACGACCACCTGCTTTTCGTCGCCACCGACCGGATCTCGGCCTTCGACCACATTCTCGACACCGCGATCCCGGACAAGGGCCGCATCCTCACCGCGATGAGCGTGTTCTTCTTCGGATTGATCTCCGCCCACGGCGGGGTCCCCAATCACCTCGCCGGGCCACCGGATGACGCGCGGATCCCCGCGGAGGTGTTGGGCCGCGCGCTGGTCGTTCGCCGACTGGACATGGTGCCCGTCGAGTGCGTCGCCCGCGGGTACCTCACCGGTTCGGGGTTGCTGGACTACCAGCGCGCCGGCACGGTGTGCGGAGTCGATCTGCCCCCCGGGTTGGTGGAGGCGAGCAAGTTCAGCGCCCCGTTGTTCACCCCGGCGACCAAGGCTGACATCGGGTCGCACGACGAGAACATCTCCTTCGATCGTGTGGTCGCGATGGTGGGGCAGGACCGCGCCGCGGAGCTACGTGACCTGACGCTGCAGACTTACCGGCTGGCCGCCGAGCACGCCTTGACGAAGGGAATCATCATCGCCGACAGCAAGTTCGAATTCGGCGTCGACGACGCGGGCCGGTTGGTGCTCGCCGACGAGGTGTTCACCCCCGACTCGTCCCGGTACTGGCCCGCCGACAGCTACACCGAGGGCGTGGTTCAACCCAGCTTCGACAAGCAGTTCGTCCGGAACTGGCTGACGGGGCCGGACTCGGGCTGGGACCGGCACGGAACCCAGCCGCCACCGCCGCTGCCCGCCGAGATCGTGCGGGCCACCCGGCAGCGCTACATCGAAGCCTACGAACGGATCTCGGGCCTGCGGTTCGCCGACTGGATCGGAGCCGAGGCGTGAGCGGTCCGAAATCCCCCGCTTCACCGGCTCCGGTCGCCAAGCGCATCGACGCCAAACGGGTTCACCACGACGACGTCTTCCTCGACCCCTACGAGTGGATGCGGGACAAGTCCGATCCTGAGGTGATCGCCCACCTCGAGGCCGAGAACGCCCACGTCGAGGAAGAGACCGCCTTCCAGGAACCGTTGCGCCAGAGGATCGTCGATGAGATCAAGGCCCGGACCAAGGAGACCGACATGTCGGTCCCGTTGCGCCGCGGCGACTGGTGGTACTACGGCCGCAGCTTCGAGGGCAAGCAGTACGGCGTGCACTGCCGATGCCCGATCTCCGGAACCGACGACTGGAATCCCCCGGTTCTGAACGAAGACACTCACGTCCCCGGCGAGCAGGTCCTGCTCGACGAGAACCTCGAAGCCGACGGACACGACTACTTCGCCGTCGGTGCGGCCAGTGTCAGCCCGGACGGGAACCTGCTCGCCTACTCCACCGACGTCCGCGGCGATGAGCGATACACCCTGCACTTCAAGGATTTACGAACCGGCGAGCTGTATCCCGACCGCATCACCGGCATCGCCGCGGGCATCACCTGGGCCACCGATAGCGCCACCGTTTACTACACCACGGTTGACGAAGCCTGGCGGCCCGACACCGTATGGCGGCACCGACTGGGGCACACCGGTCCCGACGAGCAGGTGTTCACCGAACCCGACGAACGGTTCTGGGTCGGGGTGGGCCGCACCCGCAGTAACCGCTACATCGTTATCGCGGCCGGATCAGCGATTACCTCTGAGGTGCGAGTCGCCGAGGCCGCGGACCCGGATGCCGAATTCCGGCCGGTGCTGCCCCGGCGCGACGGGGTCGAGTACTCGGTGGACCACGTCATCGTGGGCGGCGAGGACCGCTTCCTGATCTTGCACAACGACGGTGCCCCGAACTTCACTCTCATCGAGGCCCCGGTGGACAACCCGTCGGCGCAGCAGACCCTGATCCCGGCCTGCGATGACGTCCGCCTCGAGGGTGTCGACGCGTTCGCCGACCACATCGTCGTCCACCTCCGCAGCGCGGCGCTGCCGAAACTTCAGTTGTGGCCGCTGACCACAGCGGGGTACGGAACCCCGACGGATATCACCTTCGACTCCGAACTGATGGCCTGCGGTCTGGGCGGCAACCCGAACTGGGAGACGCCGCGGCTGCGGATCGGGACGACATCGTTCATGACCCCGATGCGCATCTATGACATCAATCTGGCGACCGGGGAGCGCATCCTGCTGCGCGAGCAACCCGTCCTGGGCGGCTATCGGCGGGAGGATTATGTGGAGCGGCGAGACTGGGCGCTCGCCGAGGACGGCACCCGGATTCCGATCTCGCTGATGTATCACAAGGACACCGAGTTCCCCGCTCCCGCAGTGCTCTACGGTTACGGCGCCTACGAGTCCAGTGAGGATCCCCGGTTCTCCATCGCGCGACTGTCGCTGCTGGACCGGGGCATGGTCTTCGCCGTCGCACACATCCGCGGCGGCGGCGAGATGGGCAGGCTCTGGTACGAGCGCGGGAAACTGCTGGACAAGAAGAACACCTTCACCGACTTCATCGCCACGGCCCGCCACCTCGTCGACACCGGGCTGACCCGGCCGCGCAACCTGGTCGCACTTGGCGGCAGTGCCGGCGGTCTGCTGATGGGCGCGGTGGCCAATATGGCGCCGGATCTGTTCGCCGGCATCCTCGCGCAGGTGCCCTTCGTCGATCCGCTCACCACCATCCTCGACCCGTCCCTGCCGTTGACGGTGACCGAGTGGGACGAGTGGGGCAACCCGTTGGAGAACAGCGACGTCTACTTCTACATGAAGTCCTACTCGCCGTACGAGAACATCGAGGCCAAGGAATACCCGGCGATCCTGGCGATGACCTCGCTCAACGACACCCGGGTGCTGTATGTGGAGCCGGCGAAATGGGTTGCGGCCCTGCGGCATCACAAAACCGACCCGCACCCGGTGCTGCTGCGCACCCAGATGGCGGCCGGTCACGGCGGGATCAGTGGGCGCTACGAGCGCTGGAAGGAGGCTGCCTTCCAGTACGCCTGGCTGCTGGCGACCGCCGACCCCGACCGGTTCGGCAAGGACGCGGTCAGTGGTTAGCGGCCAGTCCCACTGGCTGTCGTGGCGATACCGCCGTCGACCGGGATGATGGCCCCGTTCAGGTAGGACCCCGCCCTGCTGGCCAGGAACACGGCGGTGCCGGCCATATCGTCGTCACGGCCGATGCGTCGCAGTGGCGCGGCGGCGGCAATCGCCTCGCCGAACGCCTCGAGGGTGGCGGCCATCATCTTCGACGGGAACGGCCCCGGCGCGATGGCGTTGACGGTAATGTGCTGTGGCCCAAGCTCTCTGGCCAGAACGCGGGTCAGCTGATGGATCGCTGCCTTGCTTGCTGAATAGGAGTATGTCGCCATCGGGCTGACCTGGATGCCGTCGATGCTGCCGATGTTGATGATTCGGGCCGGATCCTCGAAGGTGCCCGCCGCGCGCAACGCCGGCAGCAGTTCCTGGACCATCCAGAACGGTGACTTCACATTGAGGTCGAGCACCCTGTCCCAGGCCGCGGTGGGAAAGGTCTCCAACGGTTCACCCCAGGTCGCGCCGGCGTTGTTCACCAGGATGTCGAGCCTGTCGGTGCCTGCCAGGACGTCGGCGGCGAGTCGCCGGCACTCGTCCTGACGGGCCAGATCGGCCGGCACCGCGCGCACCGCACCGAACCCCGACAAGGCGGCCACGGCCTGCTCACACGCGTCGGCCTTGCGGGAACTGACCACCACCGACGCACCGGCCTGCAGCAGGCCGCGGGCGATCATCAGGCCGATCCCCCGGGTGCCGCCGGTGACCAATGCGGTCTTGCCGCCCAGGCCGAAGAGTCGTTCCAGATCCGCTGTGCTCACTCGAAGAACCGTACCGAGTTCTCCTCGGGCAACACCCGGAAGTCGGTGTCGGTCATCTCGGTCAACCGGCCGTAGAAGATCGGCATGGCCTGCGCGGCGATGATCCCCTGGTGGATGGGGACGGCGTGGCGGGGGCCGACCGCGCGCAGATAGTCGACGGCCTCGGAGATTTTCAGCCACGGCGCCGCGGCCGGGGTGGCCAGCACCTCCACCGGTTCACCGGGAACGAACAGCGCGTCGCCGGGATGCATCAGCTTGGCCGGATGCTCCCCGTCGCCAACCAGATAGGACATGTTGTCGATCACCGGGATCTCGGGGTGGATCACCGCATGGCGGCCGCCGACCCCGCGGATCCTCAGACCGCCGACGGTCAGGGTGTCCCCGACTTCAACCGCCGTCCAGCGCCCGCCGAGCATCGCCGCGGTCTGCGGGTCGGCGTACAGCGCCGCCTGCGGGTTGGCCTCCACCAGGGCAGGCAGTCGCTGCGGATCGGCATGGTCGGGATGCTGGTGGGTGATCAGGATCGCCGACAGATCGATGATGCCCTCGAAGCCGTGCGAGAAGTTGCCCGGATCGAACAACAGTCGCGTGCTGCCACCACTGCCACCGCCGCCACCGCCCGCGACACCGAACTCGGCCAGCAGGCATGAATGACCGAAATGCGTCAACTCCATGCTTACGATTGTGCGCGCTCAGAGGAGGCAGCGGGATGCGGATGGTCCTCACGGTAGTCGCGGTGGCCTCGTGCGTGTCGGTCGCCCCCGCGGCGTCGGCGCAGCCCGCCGGCACCTGCCCGCCGACCTGCGACCGGATTCCAGAAACGGCCTGGATCGCCCCGACCGCGATACCGCTGCACTCCACCTACGCCTGGCCGAGGCTGGCCGGACTTTCGGTCACCGCCCGCCCGCCGCGGTTCCGCTTCGAGGAAATGTGCGGCACCCCGTTGGACGCCGCTGACCCGCGTGGCTACGCCGTCGCGGAGCGCTCGGAGGTCACCAACCCCGCCGGGGAGTGGCAACTGCGGGCCCAGGTGGTGCACTGGCGCGGCGAGACTTGGCGCGGCGGACAACTGGCCCAGGACGCGGTGGCCGCCGCGGCCGCCGCGCTGAAGAACTGTCAGGCCACCAACCCGGACGCCTCGGCCTCGCTGGTCGTCGACGAACCCGACCGCATCGCCGCGGCGATCAGCGGCCCGGTGGTCCTGCATCAATACCTGGTCGCTGACCCGGTCACCAGCACGGTCACCGAACTGGCGCTGTGGTCGGTGGCGCCGGTCGCCACGCCGTGGCCTGCGATCACCGACAGCGCGGTTCTCGACGCGCTCAGCGCGCCGTTGTGCACCGCCTACCTCGGCTCCTGCCCCTGATCGCACCGGTAGGATCAGCGCCGCACCATCCGTCGACATACGGAGTACGTCGGCGTCCCGCCGACACAAAGGAGAACAGTGCCCCGGGTAGTGGTCACCGTGATGCCCAAAGCTGAGATCCTCGACCCGCAAGGTCAGGCCATCGTCGGCGCGCTCAGCCGACTGGGGCATCCGGGCGTCTCCGATGTCCGCCAGGGCAAGCGATTCGAACTTGAGGTCGACGATACGGTGACCGACGACGAACTGGCCGAGATCGCCGAATCGCTGCTGGCCAACACCGTGATCGAGGACTGGTCGGTCACCCGGGATCCGGCGTGACAGCCATCAGTGCCCGAGTCGGGGTCATCACCTTCCCGGGGACCCTCGACGACGTCGACGCCGCCCGCGCGGTCCGGTTGGCCGGGGCCGAAGCGGTCAGCCTCTGGCACGGCGACGCCGACCTCAAAGGGGTCGACGCCGTCATCGTGCCCGGCGGCTTCTCCTATGGGGACTATCTGCGGTGCGGCGCCATCGCGAAGTTCGCCCCGGTGATGGGCGAGGTGATCGCCGCCGCCGATCGCGGGATGCCGGTGCTGGGCATCTGCAACGGTTTTCAGATCCTCTGCGAGGCCGGGCTGCTTCCCGGGGCGCTGGCCCGCAACTCGGGTCTGCATTTCATCTGCCGGGACGTGTGGCTGAAGGTGGATTCCATCACGACGGCTTGGACGTCGCGGTATGAGTGGGGAGCCGAACTGCTCGTCCCGCTGAAATCCGGCGAAGGCCGTTATGTGGCAAGCGAATCCGTCCTCGACGAACTCGAAGGCGACGGCCGGGTGGTGTTCCGCTACGCGGAGAACCCCAACGGCTCGATGCGCGACATCGCCGGCATCGCCTCGGCCAACGGCCGGGTGGTGGGCCTGATGCCGCATCCTGAGCACGCCACCGAGGCGCTGACCGGGCCGTCCGATGACGGACTCGGGATGTTCTACTCCGCGCTGGACGCGGTCCTCGTTTAAGCGGTCCGGTATCAGAATGGTGGCGGCCGGTTCCGCTCGGCGACGTGAGCGTCGTTGAGAGCACGCTCGCGGATCACGCGTCGGGCAAGATCGGCTGCGCGGGTTCGTCGCCGGATCGGCATCATCAGCCCGCGTTCGTGGTCGGGGGCGGACAGCTCCGGCAGCGTGGCGGTCGTGGTGTTCCATCGCGGGAACAGCAGGCGGCTGCCGGGAAGGGTGGTGTAGGTCTGCCCGGTAGGTGAGGTCCAGACGATCGTGCCATCCGGAGATTGAACATCGCTCCAGCCGCCCGGTCCTGTCCAAAATGTTTTGAGCAGATGGTGTTTTCGGCATTCCGCGCGAAGGTTCGACGGGTGGGTGGGCCCGAAGGGCCACGGGATCGCATGATCGATGTCACAAAACTCGGCCGGCTCGTCGCAGTTGGGAAAGCGGCAGGTGAGGTCCCGCAGACGGATGAATTCGTCCAGCGCGGTAGACGGCCGGTACTGGGGTTCGGCGGTGTCGGGAGGCCGACGCAGATAGCGCACCGTGGCGCCGCCGCGGATCATCTCGGCGAGCAGTGGTGTCGGCACCGCACCTCCGCCGACGAGGGCGGCTGACCCGGGTGCCGACGCCGTGGGATCGCCGGCGGCCGAACCGGACTCACCGGACATCTGCGGGTCGGGTTCGGCGGTCAGCGCGTCGGCGTCGGCCAGGACATGGATGACCACACTGCCGGCGCGCCCGTCGGGCGCCGCGGACGGGCAATCCTCGTTGTCGCACTGGCATGTCAGATGCTGGGCGCCCGCCGCCAACGCGCCGAGTGCGTCGGCGCGCCGTTGGCCGGCGGTGCGGGGATCGTCGTGGCACAGGGCGTGGGCCATCTCGGACAGGCGGCGCTCCAAAAGCACGGCATCGCTGCCCAGCAGCCTTCCCCACAGCGACGCGGTGCCGCTTTCCGGGCTGGCGGCGCCGATCGACACGTCGCGGCCGCGGACGCTGTATCGGGTGCGCCGCAGAGCGCCGGGATCGATCCTGTCTACCCAGACGTCGATCGCCTGTTCCAGCTTGTACTGGGATAACGCCTCCCATCGGTCGGCCTGCCCGGCGAGGGCTTCGTCGATCGCCGCGAGCGCTTCGGGGTCCAAAACCAACGCCGTGCGCCAGGCGAGCGCGGCCACGACGCGCGCGCTCAGCGCACCACGGAGAAACGCGTCGGCCACCCGGGGGAGTCGCAGCCGCAGTGCGAGCGCGAGATGCATCTGTCCGGAGGCGCGGGAGTGGCCGACGCCGAGTGCCGACGACACCTCGGCGGCCGCGGAATCCCAGTCGTCGCAGGCCCAGTCCGCCCGTTCGCCCTCGGCACAGCGGCGGCGGGTCAGTTCGGCGACGGCGGCGAGCTTGTGGGCGGCAGCGGCCGCCTCGGCGACGTTCCACTCACCGATGGCGGCCACCAGGGCCGCATCGCCGACGTGATCGAACATGTGTTCGAACATGTTTTCAATCATTCCAGGGGTGACCGACAGAATCGCACCGGTCCGGCCGGAGCGGCAGTCGGTCTCGGCAATGATGGTCACCATGTCCACATCGGCCAGCGCACCGGGGCTGTGCGAGTTCATCGACGCATCGCCCTCGCCGTTCCATGTCTGCGTGACGGTGGCGGAGCGGCTTCGCGAGGCCGGCTACACCGAACTCTCCGAGGCCGACCGCTGGACCGACGACTCCGGCCGGTTCTTCACGGTGCGGGCCGGGTCGCTGATCGCCTGGCATGGCACGGCCGATCAGGTCCCGTTCCGGATCGTCGGCGGTCACACCGACAGTCCGAACCTGCGGGTCAAACAGCACCCAGACGGTGTGGTGGCCGGCTGGCAGGTGGTGGCACTACAGCCCTACGGCGGGGCGTGGCTGAACTCGTGGCTGGATCGGGACCTGGGTTTGAGTGGCCGGATATCCCTGCGCGGCGACGATGGCCGACTCGAACACCGCCTGGTGCGGTTCGACGAACCCCTGCTGCGCGTCCCGCAGCTGGCGATCCACCTGGCCGAGGACCGCAACTCGGTCAGCCTCAACCCGCAGCGCCACCTCAACGCGGTATGGGGGGCTGGTGGGCGCCACCGGCCGCTGCACCGCTGGGTCGCCGAACGGGCCGGGGTCGCACCCGTCGACCTGCTGGCGGCCGACCTGATGACCCACGTCCTGGAACCGTCCCGGCTGATCGGGGTGGACGACGATCTGGTGAGCGCCCCGCGGTTGGACAACCAGGGCACCTGCTATGCCGGTCTGGAGGCGCTGCTGGCCGCCGAATCGGGGCGCTACGTCCCGGTGCTGGCGCTGTTCGACCACGAGGAGGTGGGATCCACCTCGGATCACGGTGCGCAGTCGGAGTTCTTGATCACCACCCTGGAACGCATCGTGCTGGCGCGCGGCGGGGATCGCCAGGACTTCCTGCGCCTGATGACCGCCTCCATGGTGGCTTCCGGCGATATGGCGCACGCCACCCACCCGAACTACCCGGAACGCCACGAACCGGGCCATCTGATCCACGCCAACGGCGGTCCGGTGCTCAAGGTGCAGCCGAACCTGCGCTACGCCACCGACGGCCGTACTGCCGCGGCGTTCGAATTGGCCTGCCGTCAGGCCGGGGTTCCCCTGCAGCGTTACGAGCATCGCGCCGACCTGCCGTGCGGATCGACGATCGGGCCGATGACGGCCGCCCGCACGGGTATTCCGACAGTCGACGTCGGTGCACCGCAACTGGCCATGCACTCCGCGCGCGAACTCATGGGCGCCGCGGATGTCGCTGCCTATTCAGCCGCCCTGCGCGCCTTCCTGTCTCCGGAGTGACCTCGCGTCAACGGCAAATCCCGGCCGGCGGTCAGGGCGACCTCAGCGCGAGCAGCGGAATCCCCAGAGCGGTGACGAAGAGCAGGTTGAACATCGCGTGCGTCGGAAACCCCAGCGCCAGCGACATCCCGGTGTCGAGGACGAACCACACCGCCACCGAACGGACCATAACCGGCCGTGCCCAGGGCGATCCGTCGCGCAGGGGTCCCCGCACGATGTGCATCATCATCACCGCCCAGCCGGCCAGCACTGCGCCCAGCACCATGAACGGGAGCTTCAGGTAGTCGCGCACCGCGGCACTGTTATTCGATTCCGGTGGGCCGAACCCCAGCGCGGAGAACAATTGTGCCGCAACAGAACCGGCGAACACGAGCACCAGCGCGTAAGCCAGCAGCGCGGCGAGGACGACCTGGAGCCAGGTTATCCAGGTCGCCCGCGACCTCATGAGCGCCGGAAGTCAGCCGGGAGGGCGGCTCGTCCCAGCATCAACTGACCCGCGACCAGTAGGCTGGCGAAAACGAAGATCAGCGCGGACGCCGGCCAGGTCAGCGCCGGACCGTTCTGGCCGTAGAGGTGCGGCACCTACGCCCCGACCACCAGACCGGTCACCGCGGCCGCCGAACCACGCTTTTCCATGTCTACTCCAAAGTTGTAGCTGCAACTACGTTTAGTGTAGTCGCCGCTACCACTGCGATCAATTGATGGGTTACAAGCACTCCCGGGCGGCGAATGGCGCTGGCCTCGATCGAGATACTGGACGGCCTGCTACTGCTGCGGCATGTGTCGGGAACAACAGCGGCGAATGCGGCAGCACGAGCGATCGGCATCGGCTGACCCTCGATACAGCGCCACAGCATAGACAGGTGCCGGATAGGCTCGGGTCCCATGACCCTGTCGATGGAGATGATCACCGTTGACTGCACCGACCCGCAGCGACTGGCCGCGTGGTGGGCCGAAGCGGTCGGAGGTTCCGCGGTGGACCTGCCGGGCGGGGACTTCGTCGTGGTGGCCCGGGAGAACTGGCCGGGGCTCGGCTTCCAGCGGGTCGATGCTCCCACCCCCGGTAAGAACCGGGTCCACCTGGACATGATGGCCGATGACCTGGATGCCGAAGTGGACCGTCTGATCGGCCTCGGCGCCACCGAGACCAGCCGGCACTCCTTCGGTCCCGGTTTCCGCTGGGTGGTCCTAGCGGACCCGGACGGCAACGCGTTCTGCGTGGCCGCGCCCCGGCCATGAGCCCTCACTAGACTCATCCCCGTGACAGTCGACACCGTCGAGCACGCCCTGGCCACCCCTGAGCATCCGCAGCCCTACCGGGAACTCGGCCTCAAAGACGACGAGTACGAGCGCATCCGCGACATCCTCGGCCGCCGCCCCACCGATGCCGAACTGGCCATGTACTCGGTGATGTGGAGCGAGCACTGCTCCTACAAGTCCTCCAAGGTGCACCTGCGCTACTTCGGTGAAACCACTACCGAGGAGATGCGGGCCGGCATGCTGGCCGGCATCGGCGAGAACGCCGGGGTGGTCGACATCGGCGACGGGTGGGCGGTCACCTTCAAAGTGGAGTCCCACAACCACCCGTCCTACGTGGAGCCCTACCAGGGTGCGGCCACCGGGGTGGGTGGGATCGTCCGCGACATCATGGCCATGGGGGCGCGTCCGGTGGCGGTGATGGACCAATTGCGGTTCGGCGCCGCCGACGCCCCCGACACCCGTCGGGTGCTCGACGGCGTCGTCCGCGGCATCGGCGGCTACGGAAACTCCCTGGGGCTGCCCAATATTGGCGGGGAGACGATTTTCGACGCCTCCTACGCGGGCAACCCCCTAGTCAACGCGCTGTGCGTCGGGGTGCTGCGCAAGGAGGATCTGCATTTGGCATTCGCCTCCGGCGCTGGCAACAAGATCATCCTGTTCGGGGCGCGCACCGGGCTGGACGGCATCGGCGGGGTGTCGGTGCTGGCCAGCGACACCTTCGCCGGTGACGAATCGGGCGCTGGCCGCAAGAAACTGCCCAGCGTCCAGGTCGGTGATCCGTTCACCGAGAAGGTGCTCATCGAGTGCTGTCTGGAACTTTATGCCGCCGGGCTGGTGGTCGGGATCCAGGATCTCGGCGGAGCCGGATTGTCCTGCGCCACATCGGAGTTGGCCTCAGCTGGCGACGGCGGGATGGCCATCGAGCTGGACCGGGTGCCGCTGCGCGCGACCAACATGACACCGGCTGAAGTGCTCTCCAGCGAATCCCAGGAACGGATGTGCGCGGTAGTCACTCCGGAGAACGTCGAGAAGTTCATGGCGGTCTGCCGCAAATGGGACGTGCTGGCCACGGTCGTCGGCGAAGTCACCGACGGCGACCGGTTGCAGATCACCTGGCACGGGCAGACCGTCGTCGACGTCCCCCCGCGCACCGTCGCCCACGAGGGTCCGGTCTACCAACGCCCTCTGGCCCGACCTGAAAGCCAGGACGCGCTCAACGCTGACACGTCGGCGACGTTGCCGCGGCCGCAGACCGGCGCGGAGTTGCGCGCCACCTTCCTGGCCATGCTGGGCAGCCCGCACCTGTGCAGTCGCAGTTTCATCACCGAGCAGTACGACCGCTACGTGCGGGGTAACACCGTGCTCGCCGAACACGCCGACGGCGGGGTGCTGCGCATCGACGAGCAGACCGGCCGCGGTATCGCGGTGTCCACCGACGCCTCCGGCCGTTACACCCTGCTGGACCCCTACACCGGCGCGCAACTGGCACTGGCCGAGGCCTACCGCAACGTCGCTGTCACCGGTGCGACGCCGATCGCGGTGACCAACTGCCTCAACTTCGGCTCCCCGGAGGATCCCGGCGTCATGTGGCAGTTCGCCCAAGCTGTCCGCGGACTGGCCGACGGCTGTGCGGCACTGGGCATTCCGGTTACCGGAGGCAATGTCAGCTTCTACAACCAAACGGGTACGACCGCCATCCTGCCCACCCCAGTGGTCGGCGTGTTGGGTGTGCTCGATGATGTCCGCCGCCGCCTGCCCACCGGCCTGGGCACCGAACCGGGGGAGACGCTGTTTCTGCTCGGTGACACCCGCGACGAGTTCGACGGGTCGATCTGGGCCCAGGTCAGCGCCGACCACCTCGGCGGTCTGCCACCGCAGGTCGACCTGGCGCGGGAGAGACTGCTCGCCGAAGTTCTCCTCGCCGCCTCCCGCGACGGACTGGCCTCCGCAGCCCACGATCTCAGCGAAGGCGGGTTGATGCAGGCAGTTGCCGAAGCGGCCCTGGCCGGTGAAACCGGTTGTCGCATCGTGCTTCCCGAAGGGGCCGACCCGTTCGTCTGGTTGTTCTCCGAGTCGGCGGGCCGGGCACTGGTCGCGGTTCCGCGCACCGAAGAGAGCCGCTTCCGGGCCATGTGCGAAGCCCGCGGACTTCCCGCGACCCGCATCGGCGTCTCCGACAACGGATCGGATTCTGTTGAAGTACAGGGCCAATTCAGCGTGACACTGGAGGAACTGCGCAGCACGTCCGAAGGAGTGCTGCCCAGGCTCTTCGGATGACCTCTGCTTCGCAACGGCTTTCGGCGGTGCCGGCCTGGGCGTGGAGCCTGGTGCGCCTGGATTTCACCGGTGTGGGGTTCGCCGCAGTCTTCTTCTGCCTGTCGCTGACACCGTCGTTGCTGCCGCGGGACTGGGTCATGGCCGGTGTCATCGGCGGAATCAACGCCGCCATCGGATACGCCATCGGGGTGCTGGCCGGGGCGATGCTGCGGGTGGCCCTTCGGGGTCGTTCCTGGTGGCCGCTGCGGCGACGGTGGCGTTACGCACTGCGGGCAGGTGTCGCCGCGTTCTCCATCGGCGCCAGCCTGCTGATGGTGATCCCCGCCGCGGCCTGGCAACGCCGGATCGCCGCCCTGATGGGTATCGACGGCCCGTCGACGCACGGCTACCTTCCCACCGTGGCGGTGGCCGTGCTCGTCGCCGCCGTCCTGATCGCCGCCGCCCGACTGATCCGCGATGTCATCAGAGCCCTAGCCCACCTGATGATCCGGCGTTGGCACCTCGACAACGAGGTCGCCATGTTCATCGGCACCGCGATCGTCGTGGTACTCACCGTGAGCATGGTCAACGGCGTCCTGCTGCGCGGACTGCTGGCCGGCGCCAGTGCGGTGTTCCAACCGCAGAACACCACCACGAGGCCCGGCGTGGAGCAGCCCCAGGGGCCCGAAAGATCCGGCAGCCCTTCATCTTTCGCGTCGTGGGACAGCCTGGGGTTTCAGGGCCGCAACTTCGTCGGCACCGGGCCGGACGCCGCCGAGCTCACCGAACTCAACGGCCAGCCGGCCAAGGAGCCCATCCGGATCTACGCCGGCCTGCAGTCGGCCCCCAGCACCGAGGCCCGTGTCGCGGTGCTGCTGTCGGAGTTGCAGCGGACCCGAGCGTTTGAGCGCAGCCTGCTCGTCATCATCCCCACCACCGGCACCGGCTGGGTCGACCCGGTCGCGGCCCGGTCCATCGAGGCGATGTACAACGGCGACACCGCACTGGTGGGCATGCAGTACTCCTACCTGCCCAGTTGGATCTCGTTCCTGGCCGACCGGGACAAGTCGGTGCACGCCGGCCGGGCCATGGTCGACGGCATCCACCGGCGTTGGCTGCAGTGGCCGGCCGACCGGCGTCCCAGACTTGCCCTCTATGGGGAAAGCCTCGGATCCATGGCGGGCCAGGGTGCCTTCGGATACCTGCCCGACGTCGAGGACCTCGGCTTCACCTCGGTGCTGTGGGTGGGTCCGCCCAATTCCAGCACGCTGTGGAAGGCGCTCACCGTGCGCCGCGACCCCGGGACGCCGGAGGTCCAACCCCGATACGACAACGGACGCACCGTGCGGTTCGCGCAGGCATCCAGTCCCGCCGAGATCGCCGGTGTCGCCGGCCGGCCGCCGTGGAACCGAACCCGGGTGCTGTTCCTGCAACATGCCTCCGACCCGGTGGTGTGGTGGTCCCCGGATCTGCTGTTCCGCAGGCCGGACTGGCTCAAGGAGCCCCCCGGCTTCGACCGCAGCCCTGCCATGCAGTGGTATCCCATCATCACCTTCTGGCAGGTCAGCGCAGATATGGCCGGGAACGTCACCAACTCGACGGGCACCCCGGACGGCCACGGCCACAACTACGGCGACACCCAACTCGACGGGTGGGTCGCGGTGGCCGCACCGGCAGGATGGACCCAGTTCGACACCGACCGGATCCGCCGGTCTTTGGAGAAGCTGATCGCCGCGGCCGGACCGGAATTCCAATGACCAGCAAGGGTGTTCGCGCCATCGGTCTGGCCGGTGCGCTGGTCGGGTGGAGCTTCACCGCCGGTCTGGACCAACCCTGGCGGCGCCATCCCGTCGCACAGGCCGTATACGGCACCGCGTTGGCAGCCGCGGCCCGCGCCCCACTGGGCCTGCGGCCGCCTGCGCTGCGGTCCGGACTCCAGGTCGGTCTGGTCGCTGCCGGCGCGGTGGCGGCCGGGGTCGCGGCCGGCGCGGCGGCCCCGAAGGTGCGCGCGGTCATAGCCGAACGGGACCTGCCGCCGCGGCCATGGCACTGGTTGGCGGTCGAGATTCCATTGGGCACCGTGTGGTCAGAGGAGACCGCCTTCCGGGGGGCGCTGGCGGCATCGGCCGCCGAGGCGTTCGGGCCGACCGGTGGGCGGTTGCTGCAGGCGCTCACCTTCGGGTTGACGCACATCCCGGACGCCCGCGCGACCGGCGAACCGATCCTGGGTACCGTCGCGGTGACCGGACTGGCCGGATGGGTGTTCGCGTTGCTGGCCGAGCGGTCCGGCAGCCTGGCGGCACCGATGCTGGCGCACCTGGCCATCAACGAGGCCGGGGCCATCGCCGCCATTGCAGTGCAGAGCATCACCCGCAGCCGAATGTCGCCGGCCAGGCGGCTCCGGTGAGCCGAATGTCGCCGGCCAGGCGGCTCCGGTGAGCCGCTCGGTTGACCCGCAGGCGGTTCGGGAGTCGGTCCTGGCGGTGCGGGCCTGGCTGGGTGACCCTGACGCACCGGCACCCGATCGGGCCGTGCTGGCAGCGGCGGTCCGGTTGACCGCCCGCGCCCTGGCCGCTTCGGCACCGGGAACGAGCGTCGAGGTGCGCATCCCTCCTTTCGTTGCGGTGCAATGCATTTCGGGTCCGCGGCATACCCGCGGGACGCCGCCGAACGTGGTGGAGACCGACCCGCGGACCTGGCTGCTGCTGGCGGTCGGGCGCCTGGGGTTCGGCGCGGCGGCGGCCGACGGGCGGCTGAGTCTCTCCGGATCCCGGGCCGGTGCCGTCGCTGAACTGTTTCCGCTGGTCAAGATTGCTCCAGAGGAACCCGGTGACACGTCTGAGATTCAATTCCCGCTTTGACCCCCAACCGCCGTAGACTCAACTCCGCCACCGACGCCAGGGAGCAATGTGACCGGCCAACTGGAAAACGACCCTCGGGAAGAGTGCGGCGTCTTCGGCGTCTGGGCTCCCGGTGAGGAAGTCGCCAAACTCACCTACTACGGCCTCTACGCCCTGCAGCACCGCGGCCAGGAAGCCGCCGGGATCGCCGTCGCGGACGGCTCCCAGGTGCTGGTGTTCAAGGATCTCGGCCTGGTCAGCCAGGTGTTCGACGAGCAGACCCTCGGCGCGATGCCCGGCCACGTCGCCATCGGGCACTGCCGGTACTCCACCACCGGGTCGACGACCTGGGAGAACGCCCAACCGGTGTTCCGCAACACCGCTGCCGGCACCGGCGTCGCCCTCGGTCACAACGGCAACCTGGTCAACACCACCGAACTGGCCGCCCGGGCCCGCAAAGCAGGCCTGATCAACCACAACGCACCCGGTGCGGCGACCACCGACTCCGACATCCTCGGCGCCCTGTTGGCCGGCGGCGCCGCCGACACCAGCATCGAGCAAGCCGCCCTGGAACTCCTGCCGACCGTGCGCGGCGCCTTCTGCCTAGTGTTCATGGACGAAACCACCCTGTACGCGGCCCGCGATCCTTACGGGGTGCGGCCGCTGTCGCTGGGACGGCTGGATCGCGGCTGGGTGGTTGCCTCGGAGACCGCCGCCCTTGACATCGTCGGCGCCTCCTTCGTCCGCGACATCGAGCCCGGGGAACTGCTGGCCATCGACGCCGACGGGGTGCGCTCGACCCGGTTCGCCCCGCCGACCCCGAAGGGGTGCGTGTTCGAGTACGTCTATCTGGCCCGGCCGGACAGCGTCATCGGCGGCCGTTCGGTGCACGCTGCTCGGGTCGACATCGGCCGGCGGCTGGCCCGGGAAAAACCGGTGGAGGCCGACCTGGTGATCGGCGTGCCCGAATCGGGCACCCCGGCGGCGGTGGGCTACGCCCAGGAATCCGGCATCCCGTTCGGGCAGGGCCTGATGAAGAACGCCTATGTGGGCCGCACCTTCATCCAGCCCTCCCAAACCATCCGGCAACTCGGCATCCGGCTCAAGCTCAACCCGCTGCGGGAGGTCATCCGCGGTAAGCGGCTCATCGTCGTCGACGACTCCATCGTGCGCGGCAACACCCAGCGGGCCCTGATCCGGATGCTGCGGGAGGCCGGGGCGGTCGAGGTGCACGTGCGGATCGCCTCCCCGCCGGTGAAGTGGCCGTGCTTCTACGGCATCGACTTCGCCACCCCGGCCGAACTGATCGCCAACGCCCCGGGCACCCAGACCGACGACGGGGAGATGCTGGAGTCGGTCCGTCAGGCCATCGGGGCGGACACGCTGGGCTACATCTCCCAGCAGGGCATGATCGCCGCCACCGAACAACCCGCCAGTCGGCTGTGCTGCGCCTGCTTCGACGGCAACTACCCGATCGAACTACCCACCGCGACGGCGCTGGGCAAAAACGTCGTCGAGAACATGCTGGCCGCCGTGCAAGCCGACAATGACAACGTCTCGGCGCTGAGCCGGCCCTGA
>CAYXBN010000006.1:106572-127620 GCA_964463215.1 uncultured Mycobacterium sp.
TAGCGGACCTCCGAGGTCACCTTCTTCACCCGACGGTCCAAAGCGACCGCCTGCAGCGGCCGCCCGGCATACCAGTACACGCGCCCCAGCAGTCCGCGCGGATAGAAGATGGCCCGCTGTTCGTACCGACTTCCACTGCCCTCCGGGGTGATTCGCATTTCCAGCCACCGGTCACCGGCCGCCTTACGCTCGGCATGCAGTTTGAGCACCCGGCCCGGTTCGCGCTCCTCCACGCGCCAGTGATCGGGCACGCTGTTCTCCACGGCCTTCCACAACTGCTCCGGGCTGGCCGAGGTGTGCCGGGCTCGGGTGTCGGTGTAGATCACCTCGCCGGCCCACTCCGGATCGCTGGGCGCCAGCGCGGCGGTGCCGGTGTTCCAGGTGGTTTCGACCTCGCCGCGGGCGATGCGCGCCAACGCCAGCGACACCGACCGCCGATAGGGGGTCAGACCGCCCTCCGGCGGCGGGATGATGGTGTCGATGTCGTGATTGTTCATCACCGCGTCGCAGTGCAGGGATTCCACCAGAGGCCGGGCCAGCCCGGACGGGATCGGGGTCACCAGCCCCACCCACAGTGCGGCGATGCGAGGGGTCAGCACCGGCAGCACCAGGATGCGACGCGGATGCAGTCCGGCCACCTCGGCGTAGATCTGCATCATGTCGCCGTACTCGAGCACATCGGGCCCGCCGATATCCCAGGTACGTGACTTGGGGATCGGGCAGGTGGCGGCGGCGACCAGGTAATGCAACACATCGCGGATCGCGATCGGCTGAATTTTGTTGTGCACCCACTTCGGTGTGGTCATCACCGGAAGTCGGTCGGTGAGATGACGGATCATCTCGAACGACGCCGAACCGGACCCCACCACGACTCCGGCCTGCAACACGATGGTGTCGATCCCGGAGGCGATCAGGATCTCGCCGACCGTGGTGCGGGAACCGAGGTGCTTGGACAGTTCGGTGCCCTCGGGATGCAGGCCGCTGAGGTACACGATGCGCCGCACCCCGGCTTTGCGGGCCGCGGCCACCACGTTCTGGGCGGCGCGTCGCTCCTCGGCGGCGAAGTCCTTCTCGAAGCCCATCGAGTGCACCAGGTAGTACACGACGTCGACGCCGTCGAAGGCTGCATCCAGCGAGTTGGGATCACCCAGGTCGCCGCGGGCCACCTCGATGCGGTCCCGCCACGGCACCCCGGCCAGCTTGTCGGGGTTGCGGGCCAGTGCCCGCACCGCGAAACCGGCCTCCAGAAGCCGGGGCACCAGACGGCCGCCGATGTAGCCGGTCGCCCCGGTCACCAGGCAGCGAAGCTGCTCACTAGCCATCCGCACCCTCCCTTCGTCCGGTACCCCATTGAACCTGTCCGGCGCCCGCGGCGGCACCAAGCGGTCGCCGATGTCACAGCGCCGTCAGGAAACCGGGCAGCCGAGCGGCCCCGGCACCTCCACCGACTTCGGCATGCCGACCGGGTTGATGTAGACGACCTGCATCACCAACGGGGTATTGCCCTCGTTGCGACCGTTGTGTACGAAACCGGGTCCGACGCCCTCCTTCACCGGCACCCCGGCGGGGTACACCGCATCGACGGTGCAACTGCCGTCGTAGTGCGTCATGGTGCCCTCGCTGATGAAGCCGAACACCTCGCCGGGGTGGAAATGCCAGCCGGTGCCGCCTCCCGGCGCGACGGTGATCCTCGTGACCACGTACTCGATGCCGTCGACGACGTTCTGGGACAGGGTTTTCACCTCGACCCCGCTAGGTGGCGTCGCGGCGGCCGGCGCCGCCGACGCCGCAGCCAGGGTGAACAGGGCGAAACCCAGACGCAGAGCGTTCATGGGACTCAAGGGTGTCACAGATTTACGGTGCGGCGGAGGCTAACTCACCCCGGCCTCGTCACCCACCACGCGCGCTGACAGCGCACGGGTGACAATGGGCCATGACGTTCACCGGGTGGCCCGCGGAGGCGGTGGAGTTCTACGAGGGCTTGGAGGCCGACAACTCCAAGGTTTACTGGCAGCAGCACAAGGAGACCTACGAGCAGTGCGTGCGCGCGCCGATGGAGCTGTTGCTCGCCGAACTCGCCGACGAGTTCGGGACCGGCAAACTGTTCCGGCCGTATCGCGACGTCCGGTTCAGTGCGGATAAGTCGCCGTACAAGACAAACTGCGCCGCGACGCTCGGGCGGGGGTACATCTCGTTCTCCGCGGAGGGCCTGTCCGTCGGCGGCGGGCTGTACATGCCGGATGCGCCGACCCTGCAGCGCTACCGCACCGCCGTGGACCGGGAGAAGTCCGGCACCCAGTTGGCCGATATCGTCGCCGAACTCCACCGGGGCGGGTATCAGACGATGGCCCACGAGGTGCTCAAGACCGCGCCGAAGGGATTCCCGAAGGACCATCCCCGGATCGACCTGCTCCGGCACAAGGGCATCGCGATGATGAAGGACTGGCCGGTGGGAGCCTGGTTGGGGACCGGCAATGCCAAGGACCGGGTGGTCAGCACGCTGCGGGCAGGTGTGCCGCTCAACGAGTGGCTGGCCCGTTACGTCGGCTGACGGCAGTCGGCACCCTCAGCCCCGCCGGGGGGCGGTAGCCTTAGCGCCGATGTCTGCCGAGTCGTCGAGGAGCCAACGCGGGTCGAGCACCCGTTTTTCCTACGCATCCGCCGGGGTCGACATCGAGGCCGGCGATCGCGCCGTCGAGCTGCTCAAACCGCTGGCCCAACGGGCGAGCCGGCCGGAAGTTCGCGGCGGTCTCGGTGGGTTTGCCGGTTTGTTCGCACTGCGCAGCGGGTACCGCGAACCGCTGCTGGCCTCCTCCACCGACGGCGTCGGCACCAAACTCGCCGTCGCCCAGGCGATGGACGTGCACCACACCGTCGGCCTCGACCTTGTCGCCATGGTGGTCGACGACCTCGTCGTCTGCGGCGCCGAACCGCTGTTCCTGCAGGACTACATCGCTGTCGGTCGCACCGTTCCCGAGCGGATCAGCGCGATCGTCTCCGGGATCGCCGAGGGGTGCGTGATCGCCGGGTGCGCCCTGCTGGGCGGGGAGACCGCCGAACATCCCGGGCTGATGGAACCCGACCACTACGACCTGTCCGCCACCGGAGTCGGCGTGGTGGAGGCCGACGACCTCCTCGGCCCGGACCGGGTGCGCCCCGGAGACGTCATCATCGCGATGGGCTCCTCCGGCCTGCACTCCAACGGCTACTCGCTGGCCCGCAAGGTGCTGCTGGAGATCGACCGGATGAACCTCGCCGGTCACGTCGAGGAGTTCGGCCGCACCCTCGGCGAGGAACTTCTCGAGCCGACCCGCATCTACGCCAAGGACTGCCTGGCGTTGGCCGCCGAAACTCAGGTCCGGACGTTCTGCCACGTAACCGGCGGCGGGTTGGCCGGGAATTTGGAGCGGGTCATTCCCAACGGCCTGGTGGCCGAAATCGACCGTGGAAGTTGGACCCCCGCGCCGGTGTTCGGGCTGATCGCCCACCGCGGTCGGGTGGAACGCGACGAGATGGAAAAGACCTTCAACATGGGGGTCGGCATGGTGGCCTTGGTCGCACCTGCCGACACCGACCGCGCCCTGGCGATTCTCACCGCCCGCCACCTCGACAGCTGGGTGCTGGGCACCGTCACCAAGGCGTCGAACAAGGGTGGCGACGAGCCGAGGGCCAGGCTGGTAGGACAACACCCGCGGTTTTGACCTCGGCCAGTCATGGCTCGCTCTGCGGGAAGACCGCCGTCGAGACAGACTCAGCAGACCTCAGCGCAGCCAGTCGTCCTCGTCGTCGGAGGGATCATCGAAACCATTGCTCGGCTGACCGCCTGACCCCGCCAACTCCTCGCGAAGCCGTTCGAAGTCGGTTTGCGGAGAGCTGTATTTCAGCTCTCGGGCAACCTTGGTCTGCTTTGCCTTAGCCCGGCCGCGGCCCATGGGGGAACCCCCTCGCGCAATAACGGAGCGGCCCGAAACCGGGCGGCTCCGATCTAATGTCGTATTTGTCCTATCCACACTTTAGCGTGCCGCGCCCGGAAGTGCGGGCAGGCCTGTTCACTCAGCGGGAACACCGGGTCTCCGACACCGGTTCCGATGACCTAGTGGTGAGTGTCTCGGAGCCGATCCACCGCCTGCCGGCCTGCACCGGCCACATCCGCGGGGGGCAGCGAATCCGGGTCGATTGCCGCGCTGACCGCGTGCTCCCCGCCGGTGGTCAGCGCGGTGTCGGCGGGCAGGCCGCGCTTGAGCAGAGCCAGCGCGACGGGCCCCAGATCGACATGGTCGACGACGGTGCCCAACCGGCCCACCGGTCTTTCCCCGGCCAGCACGGGATCTCCCGCCGCCGGGCGGTCGGCGGATCCGTCGAGATGCAGCAGAACCAGCATGCGCGGCGGCCGGCCAAGGTTGTGGACCCGCGCCACCGTCTCCTGACCCCGGTAGCAGCCCTTGTCGAGATGGACCGCGCCCTGCCCGGGCGGCCCGATCCAGCCGACCTCGTGGGGGATCGTCCGCTCGTCGGTGTCCACGCCGAGTCGCGGCCGGTTCGCAGCCACGCGGTGGGCCTCGTAAGTCCACAGGCCGACCGGCAGCACCCCCGCGTCGGCGAGGCGTTGCAGCAGCGCGTCTTTGTCACCGCGGGGGACGAGGACGTCGACCTCGATATCGCCGTCGGCGGAGGGCATCCGGCGCACGAACCCGCCGCCCGGCATTGCCACGGCGGTTGCCGGTTCCGGAAGCGCCGCGACGCCGAGTGCCGCCAGCACTGCCGGATCGCCGACCTTCGGTCCGAGCAGGGACAATACGGCCAGATCCGCGGCAGCGGGCGCCACGTCGGACCAAAACACCATCTTCTTGAGGTACTCCAGCAGTGGCTCGCCCCGCCACGGTTCGGTGTCCAGAAAGGTGACCCCGGCCAGGTCGGTCTGCTGCCAGTGGTCCTCGACCCGGCCCTGACCGTCGAGGCTGAGGTTGGCGGTGCAGGCACCGTCCGATGCCTCGGCGACGTGCTGGGTGCAGATGGTGTGCAGCCAGTTGAGCCGTTCAGCACCGGTGAGGGTGATCACCGCCCGATTGGAGCGGTCCACCACCACCGCGCCGCGTTGGGCTGCACGCTGCTCACCGAGCGGATCGCCGTAATGCCACACCGCCCCGGCGTCGGGAGAGCCCTCGGGAGCGCGCACAGCTGACACACCCCAACTCTACGAGCCGACCGTCAGGCCCGGCCCTTAGGCTTTAATCCCATGTCCGGCCAGCCCACTGTGCTCGTCACCCTCGACGGGGTGGCGCACGATCCAGCGCGGCCTCTGCTGTTCGGTGATGACCTGGCCGCGGTGCGCGGCGACGGGGTCTTCGAGACCCTGCTGGTCCGCGACGGCGCCGCGTGTCTGGTGGAGTCGCATCTTCGGCGTCTGGTGGCCTCGGCGGCCATGATGGATCTGCCGCAACCGGATCTGGTCGGCTGGCGGCGGGCCATCGACACCGCAGTGGCCCAGTGGTCGGACCAGACGGCCGACGAGGGTGCGCTGCGACTGGTCTACAGCCGTGGCCGGGAGGGCGGGTCCGAACCGACCGCCTACCTGACGATCAACCCGCTGCCCGAACGGGTGGCGCTCTCCCGGCGCGATGGGGTCGCCGCCACCGTGCTTGACCGTGGGCTGCCGTCGGGCGGGGTCGCGACGATGCCTTGGCTGCTGGCCGGGGCCAAAACGCTGTCCTATGCGGTGAACATGGCCGCACTGCGGGAGGCGGACCGGCGTGGCGCCGACGAGGTGATCTTCGTCAGTTCCGACGGTTACATCCTGGAAGGTCCGCGCTCGACGGTAGTCATCGCCACCACCGGAAGCGACGGCAGGCACTGCCTGCTCACACCGCCACCGTGGTATCCGATCCTGCGTGGCACCACCCAGCAGGCGTTGTTCGAGGTGGCCCGCGCAGGCGGATACGACTGTGACTACCAGGCGTTGCGCCCCACCGATCTGACTGCCGCACAGGGTGTTTGGCTGGTGTCCAGCATCACCCTCGGGGCCAGCGTGCACACCCTCGACGGTCAGGCTCTGCAGCCGTCACCGCTGCGGGCCCAGGTGTCCGCCCTCATCGAGCAGGCCATCGTCGCCGACCGCTGAACTCCCCCGAAAAACCCGTGGCGCGTCGTCGCGATGCGCGGTACGGTCGGCGGTACACAAGGAAGGAGGTGGTCCGGAACTTTGAGTACTTTTTGGACATGTGAGGTGGCTGCCCGCTAGCAGCACCAGATGCCGGAATCACCCGCGTCAGGCGCGCTGGCGAATTCCAGGCAGCTACCCGGCCCCCGAGCCCCCGGTCCGTCCAACCTGGAACCACGGCTCGGGGGCCGTTCCATGTCGGCGGGTCATCTCCTCGAGCGCCGCGCCCGTCTCGGCGCCGATCCCTCCAACGCCGCCAGCGCCGGCTCGATCGCCGCCGCCAGATCGGCGACGTCCTCGGCGATTTCCGGGGTGGTGATGAACCCGAAGTCCATCCACTCCCGGTAACTGAAGCAGGTCACGTTGAGTCCGACGTCCATCAACAGCGGACCGACCGGGGTGAACTCCTCTACCACCGCCCCAGCCGCGTAGAGCGGGATCGGCGGACCCGGAACGTTGGAAACCACGACATTGATCGGGGGAACGTTCTCCCCGAGTCGGCTGGCCGTGTAGGCGCGGGCCGCCAGCCGGAAAAGACCAGGCGGCGTGGTCTCGGTCAGTCCCATGATCTGGTGGGCGGTCATCGCCTCGGCCATCTGTTTGGCGGCCTGAGTGACCTTGAAGACCTCCCCGATCCGCCTGGCCGGATCATCGACGTCGGTCGGCAGGCTGACCGTCATCGAACTGATCGCATTGCCGATGGCGGTTGCCTCGGTTCGGGTCGAGACCGGGACCTGCGCGATCAACGGCCGGTCCGGAAGCTCCCCGGTCCGGTCCAGGTAGGACCGCAGCGCTCCGGCGACCAAGGCCAGCACGACGTCGTTCACCTTGACCCCGTAGGCGTCCTTGACCGCTTTGACGCGACTCAGGGGCACCCGGGCGGCACTGAACCGGCGCTGCTGGGAGATCACGGTGTTGAACCGGGTCGGTGGGGCGGTGAAGTATCCCGGCGGCCTCTCGGTGATCCCTCGCGACACCAGTTGTTGCCGCACGGTTTGATCGGCCAGTCGCGCCAGCCGGTAGGGCGTCATGACGGCGGCATTCACCGCGGCGGCCAGCAGTCGCAGCGCCGGTTGCGGAAGCTCGGACCGGCTCGTCGGCGGCGGCGGGCCGGCCGGTGGACGCGGTTGGGGCGTGGTGTCGAACAGGATCTCGCTGACTCCGGCACCGGAGACGCCGTCGACCAGACAGTGATGGATCTTGGTCAGCAGCGCGACCCGCCCACGGTCGAGTCCCTCGATAAACCACATTTCCCACAACGGTTTTGACCGATCCAGTTTGTACGACCACAGCCGGGCCACCAGCTCGTCGAGCTCAGCGCGCCCGCCCGGTGCGGGCAGGGCGACGTGACGAATGTGGAAGTCAAGGTCGGGTTCCTCGTCGACGTACCAGGGCCGGTCCAGACCGAACGGGCTTTCGGCGACCCGATAGCGCAACTGCGGCAGTTCGGTCAGTCGCTCGCCGACCAGTCGGCGGACCTCGGCAAAGCTGAACCCGGGCGCGGCGGTGGGGTCGCAGATCGCCAACGCCCCGATGTGCATGTGCCAGGCCGGCGTCTCAGCGAACCAGAACGCCGCATCCACGCTGGACATGCGAGGCATAGCGCCAAGGGTAGAACCGGGTGCGGCGGGTTGACCCCGGAATTCCGATCAGGGTCCGGCTGGCCCGGGGGCGAAGTCCGAGCAGGCTTTCATGGCGGCGTCCCAGGCCGCCGGATCGACTCCGGGGGGTGGGCCGAGAACCGCTGCCGGACCGCTGGATTCGGAAATCCCCTCGGCTTTGAGGCACTCCGCCAGCGAACCGTGCGCCGACGGGGACTCGGTCGCGGTGGGCGCCGGTGGTTCCTGCTTGCCGGAGCAACCGGCCACCAGCATCGCCACCCCGGCAACGCCGGCGAGGAGTGCACTGTGAACCGGGCGCTTCATCCGACGTACCTCGTCAGCCGCGCCGACAGGTGCGGCACCAAACCGCCGTCGGCGTCGACCCGTTCTTCGACATAGGCAAGATCGCCGTCCTCGACGATGCCGTAGAGGCGTTTGGCCCCGCCCACCAGCACACCGGACTTGCTCCGGGCCAGCGCATCGGTCACCAGTTCCCAGGACGACTGGGTGAGGGGATGGCCGTAGAACAGTTCGACGTAGCCCGCCGAATGGGCGAGCAGCAATTCGATCGCCTGGGATTCATTGGGGTCCGCCGGGTCGTGCACGAACCGCCAGAAGCCGGTCTCGCGCAGACCCGGGCTGTGGTAGCCGCCCTCGTCGTCGAGTCGCCAGGATCGGGCTTCCCAGTTCAGGTAGTCGCCGCCGTCGTGGGAGACGATGATCTGCTGGCCGAACCGGTAATCGCCGTCGTGGCCGCGGCCCTCGCCCTCGCCACGCCACACCCCGACCAGGGGCAGCAACGCCAACAGCGCATCGTGCAGGTTGGCGCCTTGGCGCAGGTTGGCGGTGTCAGCGACCGGGATGCCGTCGACGACGGGGAGGTTGCGGCTCGCGGTCTGCTTGGCGCGCTCGGCGGCGGCAGCCACGGCACGGTCACCGCTGCCTTTGGTGTCGTCGGTGCTCACGAATCGTCGGTGATGAGTCGGTAGACGGCGTACAGCGCGAACCAGGTGATCACGATCACTGAGATGACCAGGAGGATCTCGAAGAAGAGCACCACGACGATCAGTCTATCGCTGCGGGGGTGCCCTCAGGCGACCTTGACGTCGACCTCGTGTAGGCCGGCCCCGGCCGGGGCGACGGTCACGTCGCCGTGTCCGGCCGTCGTCAGCGCCCGCACCGTCCAGGTGCCTGGAGCGGCGAAGAACCGGAAGTCGCCGCTCGCGCTGGCGAACACCGCGGCAGTGAACTCCTGCGAGTCGTCCAGCAGACGCACCTGCGCGCCGCCGACGGTCTGGCCGGAGTCGTCGACAACACGTCCGGTGATGACGGTCTCCTTCGCCAGGTCAACGCCGGCGGGCAGCGGGCGTGGTTGTGTCGGTCGTGGGTGTGCGGTCACTGTCGTCTCGATTCGGTTGGGGCTCTGCGCCGGGGCGTGCGGGGTCGTATTGCTTTGCGGGTCAAAGATTTTGCTGGCGGTCACGCGGTCACCTGCCGGTGTCGCCAGCGGGCGAATAACGGATACACCTGGCAGCCCAGGCAGGTCCCGAAGGCCGCGTTGAGGAAGGCCGCGGCGAGCGCCAGTGCGGTGGCGATCACCCCGGCCAGCGGTGCGCCGGCGACGAACGCGACCACACCGGCGACGGCGAACACCAACCCGACTGCCTGGGCGAATCGCAGGGGCGCTGCGGGTTCACGCTCGGTGGCCGGGCCCAGCCGTGGGGCGACCACGCCGGAATACAGCCGACCGTAGGGGTGGCGGCGCGGGCCGAGCAGGGCGCCGAGGGCGAAAACCCCGGCTTGAACCGCAAGGACGACCGCCGAGGCGGTGCTGCTCACGGCTGAGGCGACCAATGCCGCGATCAGAACCGCGGTGGTGATCCACGCGGCGAACCGCGGTCCGCGCACGTCGACGTCGTCGGAGGCGTCGACGGCGGGTGGGTCGATGGTGATCGACATGGAAGGACTCCTGTTGCTGGCTGGTGGACACAGGCCGGGGGACTGCAGCGAGGAGACGCGACGAACGCAGAAAAGAAGAGTCGCGGCTGCTCAGCAGCTACAGCAACAACAGCAACAACCCGCGACGCGGCACAGATCGACTGCGCGGCGTTTGGTGAGCATCTGCTCAAGGCGGGTTGGCACGACGGTAATAGTACTCAAAGCAGGGGGCGTGCGGTCAACCACCGCGTCGCCCTTCAGCCCAGCAGGGGTTCCAACGCGGCCTTGAGATCCGACGCCTTGGGAACCCCCGCCGACCGGTACCGCTGCCGGCCGGAGCTGTCGAAGATGAAGGTCGTCGGTAACGACAACACGGAAAGGTGTTGGGCAGCGGCGGGATTGGCGTCAATGTCAATCTCCACATGGGCCGCCTGCCCAACCTCGGCGCAGACCTGATCAACGACCCGGCGGACCGCGGCGCAGGGACCGCACCACACCGCGGTGAAATGCACGATCGTCGGCCCGGTCGTCGACAGTCCCAGTTCGGTGGTGTCGAGGTCTTCGGGGTGTTCGGTGTCCCGCAGCACCCCGGAGTGGCGGTTGTGCAGTACGCCGGCGACCGCCGCCAGGCCCAACGCCGCGGCGATCGCCGCCCCTGCGGTGACAGCGGCGCTCATTGCCGAAACTCGTCCAGTCGGACGGTGACGTCGTTGACGATGCCCTCGATGATGATGTCCGACCCGCGTGCGCCCTGCGCGGTGGGCTGAAGGCCGAACGGCAGTTTCTGGCTGGGAATCGTCGCCCGGAATGCATCCAGGACGGCGGCCTGCTTGTCCTCGGGCACCGGCTGATCAGCGGTATTCGGTCCGGTGACGACCCCGGTCGGGGTGAGCATCAGGTTCGTCTGATCCGGGCCGGTCATGGACAGGTCCACGGTCACACTGACCACGTCGTCTAACCCGGCCTCGGTCGGGGTCCCGGAGAAGATCAACCCCTGACTTCCCGAGATGCCGGACTCGGTGGTGCCGCCGGTCGGGTCGTCGGTCTCGGCTGCGGGGGCCTGAATGTTGAGGTCGGTGATGCCGAGGTAGGCGCCGAGGTGGCGAGAGTCCATGATGATCCGGCTTTCCAGCATGCTCATCGGCAGGTCGGCGTCCGGGCGCATCAGCCAAGTGGCCTGATCCAGTCCGACGCCGTGCATGGTCGCCTCCAGTGTGGCCTTGCCCACCTCAGGGTGCGGCACCCCGACGGCCTTGATCTCCATTTCGCTGTAGCGGTGAGCACGGACCTGCGGGAGGAACGGAAACCCGAGGATGGCCACCCACGGATCGAAGGTCAGGTTCGCCGCGCTGCGGACATGCCGGGAAAACTGATACTCGGCGTAGATCGCCGCGCCGGTGTCGACCGCCACCGCACCCACGGCGATGGTCAGCGCGGAGACCCCGGCGACGGTGACAAGCTTTCGCACCCGGTCATTCTGGCCTACCCGGTACCCACCCCGCGTAAATCGTCGAAACAGCAGGTCGCGGGGTAGAGTGACACGAAACCTGGAGAGTCCGTTGGATCTATTGCTGCTCACCGCCGACCCCGATCCGGAGTCCGTGCTGCCCTCGTTGGCGTTGTTGGCCCACACCGTGCGTGCGGCGCCGACCGAAGTGGCGTCCCTGCTGGAGGCTGGATCGGCCGACGTGGCCATCGTCGATGCGCGAACCGATCTGGCCGCCGCCCGCGGACTGTGCCGACTTCTGGGCACCACCAACGCCACGGTTCCAGTCGTCGCGGTGGTCAATGAGGGCGGTTTGGTCGCGGTGAACGTGGACTGGGGGATCGACGAGATCCTCCTGCCCGGTACCGGTCCCGCCGAAATCGACGCCCGGTTGCGGCTGCTGGCGGGGCGGCGCGGCGGCCTGTCCAACCAAGAGAGCGTCGGCAAGGTAAGCCTAGGTGAACTGGTCATCGACGAGGGCACCTACACGGCGCGACTGCGCGGCCGGCCGCTGGACCTGACCTACAAGGAATTCGAACTGCTCAAGTACCTGGCCCAGCATGCCGGCCGGGTGTTCACCCGCGCCCAACTGCTGCAGGAGGTCTGGGGGTACGACTTTTTCGGAGGCACCCGAACCGTCGACGTCCACGTCCGACGGTTACGCGCCAAACTCGGCCCGGAGTACGAGGCGCTGATCGGGACCGTCCGCAACGTCGGATACAAGGCGGTTCGCCCGGCCCGCGGCCGCAGCAGCCCCGGGGACGAGTCGTCCGACCCGAACCCCGACGCCTTCGACGCCGACAGTGAGGTCGGCATGTCGGCCTCGCTGCCCGGCCAGTGACGGATCTGGTCTGGCGCACAGCCCTCTCCGCGGCCGAGCGGAACGGTGTGCGCGCACTGGTCGCCGCTGTCGAACGCGCTGACGGGGTGGCCCCGATCGGTGAGCAGGTCATCCGCGACCTGGCCGCATCCGACGGCTCGCACCTGCTGGCGGTCGGGTCTGACGGTGCGGTCGTGGGCTACCTGAACCTGACCCCGCAGGGTGTCGCGGAACTGGCGGTGCATCCCACAGCGCGGCGCCGCGGTGTCGGCGCGGCGTTGGTGGCGGCCGCAGGGCAACGCAGTGACACACCGGTGCGGATCTGGGCGCACGGCACCCTGCCCGGGGCGGCGGCGCTGGCCGCGAAGCTGCGTCTGCGGCCGGTTCGTGAGCTCATCCAGATGCGGCGGCCGATTGGAGCCGTCCCGGAATCCGCCGCCCCGCCGGGCATCTCGATACGCCGTTACGGCGGAAGTCACGACGACCCGGAGTTGTTGCGGGTCAACAACGCCGCGTTCTCCTGGCACCCCGAGCAGGGCGGCTGGACCAACGAGCACCTTGCCGAGCGGTTTGCCGAGCCGTGGTTCGACCCGGCGGGTCTGTTCCTGGCCTTCGACGAAACTGGCGCCATGCGCGGATTCCATTGGACGAAGGTGCACCACGACCGACTGGGCGAGGTGTACGTCCTGGGTGTGGATCCGGCGGCGCAGGGCAGCGGATTGGGAAAGGCGCTCACCGCCGCGGGCCTGAACCATCTGCAGCAGAAGCTGGGGCACGCGGGCGGGGAACCAGCGGGTGAGCCAGGAGTGATCCTCTACGCCGAATCAGACAACGTCGCCGCGATCAAAACCTATGAGACATTGGGTTTTCGCAGGTCAAACGTGGACACCGTCTATTCGGCGGATTGACCCGAAACGCTGTTCACCCGCCGTTTACCGGCCATCATTGAAGTGGCAACTCCTAACCCATACGTTGCCGCTGACAGCAACGGAATAAAGAAAAGGTAGGCACAGGGTGGATCTGAGAAGCGTCGGCAGAATCTTCGTCGTCACCGCATCGGCCACCGCGGTCGCCGCGCTGACCGCATGCGGCAGCGACAACAACGCCGGCAAAGTCGCAGGCGAGCAGGGTGTCGGCGCAGTCGACTGCGGCGGGAAGAAGTCCCTGAAGGCCTCCGGTGCGACGGCCCAGGCCAACGCTGTGACCCGCTTCGTCACCGCCTATGAGGCGGTCTGCCCTGGTTTCACCCTCAACTACACCTCCAGTGGATCGGGTGCGGGCGTGTCCGAATTCGTCGGCGGCCAGACCGACATGGGGGGCAGCGACTCCCCCCTCAACGCCGACAAGGGCGAGGTGGAGAAAGCCAAGGCGCGCTGCGGCGGTGCTGAGGCATGGAACCTGCCGATGGTGTTCGGGCCGGTGGCGATCACCTACAACGCGCCCGGGGTCGACTCCCTGATCCTCGACGGGCCGACGGCCGCCAAGATCTTCAACGGCACGGTCACGACGTGGAACGCGCCGGAGATCGCCGCACTGAACCCGGGCAAGACCCTGCCGGCCGACCCCATCGTGGTGATCTTCCGCAGCGACGAATCCGGCACCACCGACAACTTTCAGAAGTATCTCGACGCCGCCTCCGACGGGGCATGGGGCAAGGGCGCGGGGAAGACGTTCAACGGCGGGGTCGGCGAAGGGGCGAAGGGCAACGAGGGTACCTCCGCGGCGATCAAGAGCACACCCGGTTCGATCACCTACAACGAATGGTCGTTCGCCAAGGCGCAGGGTCTGGCGGTGGCGGACATCATCACCTCGGCGGGTCCCGAACCGGTCACGTTGACCGTCGAGTCGGCCGCCAAGTCCATCGACGACGTGAAGGTCAAGGGTCAGGGCAACGATCTGGTGCTGGACACGTCGTCGTTCTACAAGCCAGTCGAAGCCGGGACCTACCCGATCATGCTGGCCACCTACTCGCTGGTGTGCTCGAAGTATCCGGAGGGCGACGTGGCCCCCGCCGTCAAGTCGTTCCTGACCGTCGCCCTGGGCAAGGGTCAGGAGGGTCTGACCGACAACGGCTACATCCCGGTCCCGGAGGCATTCAAGGGCAAGCTCAGCGCCGCCATTGACGCCATCTCCTGACCATCGAGCCTGACCATGACCATCGAGTCCGAACGGGTTTCGGGTAACTCCCCGCCGCTTCGTCGGGAAGGGGATACTGAAATCGTGGGGAAGGGGCCGGACCCGAAGACCGGACTTCGGGCTGGCGGGAATCGTTGGGGTGACCGGATCTTCGGATCGCTGGCCCTGGCAGCCGGGGCCACCATCATCGCCGTCATCGCGTTGATGGCCTTGTTCCTGGTCATCCGGGCGGTGCCCTCGCTGCAGGCCAACAAGGCCGACTTCCTGACCAGTTCGGAGTTCTCCACCACCGACGAGACCAACCTGCGGTTCGGCATCGCCGAGTTGTTCCAGGTGACCGTGCTCAGTTCGGTCTTCGCACTGCTGATCGCCGTCCCGATCGCGATCGGTATCGCGGCTTTCCTGACCAACTACGCGCCGCGGCGGCTGGCGAAACCGTTCGCCGTGCTGGTGGACCTGCTGGCGGCTGTCCCGTCGATCGTGTTCGGGTTGTGGGGGATCTTCGTTCTCGCCCCCCAGTTGGAGCCGGTTGCCCGATTCCTCAACGACAAGCTCGGCTGGTTCTTCCTGTTCGCCGACGGCAACGTCTCGCTGGCCGGCGGCGGGACGATCTTCACCGCCGGTGTGGTGCTGGCGGTGATGATCCTCCCCATCATCACCTCGGTCACCCGGGAAGTGTTCAGCCTCACCCCCCGCGGTCACGTCGAAGCCGCCCAGGCGCTCGGCGCGACCAAGTGGGAGGTCATCCGGATGACCGTCTTCCCGTACGGCCGCAGCGGGATGATCGCCGGGGCGATGCTCGGCCTGGGTAGGGCGCTCGGGGAGACGGTCGCCGTGCTGATCATTCTGCGGGCGGCCGCCCAGCCCGGGCACTGGTCGGTGTTCGACGGCGGCTACACCTTTGCATCGAAGATCGCCTCGGCCGCAGCCGAATTCAGCTCCAAACTGCCCACCGGCGCCTACATCGCCGCCGGGTTCGTGTTGTTCATCCTGACGTTCATCGTCAATGCGCTGGCGCGCGCCGCCGCGGGCGGAAGGGTGAGTGGGGGATGACGACCACGTCACTGAGCGAGACCGCCAAGGCTCCGACCTTCCACCCCATCGCCACCCGTCGCAAGGTCACGAACTCGCTGGCGGCGTTTTTCTTCACGGCTTCGTTCCTGATCGCCACCATCCCGCTGGTCTGGGTGCTCTACACCGTCATCGAACGGGGCTTCAAAGCCGTCATCAGTTCAAACTGGTGGGGCAAGTCGCTGGCCGGGGTGCTGCCCGACCAGTTCGCCGGAGGCGTCTATCACGCGATCTACGGCACCATCATCCAGGCCCTCATCGCAGCGGTGCTGTCGGTTCCGCTGGGCATCATGGCCGCGATCTACCTCGTGGAGTACGGCAAGGGCAGATTCGCCAAGATCACCACCTTCATGGTGGACATCCTGGCCGGGGTGCCCTCGATCGTGGCGGCGTTGTTCATCTTCGCGCTGTGGATCGCCACTCTCGGCTTCCCGCAGAGCGCGCTGGCGGTGTCCCTGGCGCTGGTCCTGCTCATGCTTCCGGTGGTCGTGCGCAACACCGAGGAGATGCTCAAACTCGTACCCGACGAACTGCGCGAAGCCTCCTACGCATTGGGTGTCCCCAAGTGGAAGACCATCCTGCGGATCGTGGTACCGACGGCACTGCCCGGGATCATCAGCGGCGTCCTGTTGGCGCTGGCGCGGGTCATGGGGGAGACCGCCCCGGTGCTGGTGCTCGTCGGGTATGCGCGGTCGATCAACTACGACCCGTTGGACGGCAACATGGCCTCGTTGCCGCTGCTGATCTTCTCCGAACTGATCAACCCCGAAGCGGCCGGGCGACTGCGGGTGTGGGGTGCGGCGTTGACGCTCATCCTGCTCGTCGCCGGACTCTATGTGGCGGCCGCTTTCGTCAACCGATACCTCAACCGGAATCGCGCCTGAGCAGACGGGTGAATCGACATGAGTAAACGTTTCGACCTCAAAGACCTCAACATCTACTACGGGTCCTTCCACGCCGTCGCTGATGTGACGATGGGAATCCCCCAGCGCAACGTCACCGCGTTCATCGGCCCCTCCGGCTGCGGAAAGTCGACCGTGCTGCGGGCGTTGAACCGGATGCACGAAGTCATCCCCGGCGGCCGGGTGGAGGGCTCGGTTCTGCTCGACGGTGAGGACATCTACGGCTCGGGTGTCGACCCGGTCAGTGTGCGCAAGACGATCGGCATGGTGTTTCAGCGGCCGAATCCCTTTCCCACCATGTCGATTCGCGACAACGTGGTGGCCGGGCTGAAGCTACAGGGTGTCCGTAGCCGTTCGTTGCTCGATGAGACCGCGGAACGTTCGCTGCGTGGGGCGAACCTGTGGAACGAGGTCAAGGACCGGCTGGACAAACCCGGCGGCGGGCTTTCGGGTGGCCAGCAGCAGCGGTTGTGCATCGCCCGTGCCATCGCCGTGCAACCGGACGTGCTGCTGATGGACGAACCGTGCTCGGCGCTGGATCCGATCTCCACCCTGGCGATCGAAGATCTCATCGCCGAATTGAAGCGGGACTACACCATCGTCATCGTCACGCACAACATGCAGCAGGCTGCCCGGGTTAGTGACCAGACCGCCTTCTTCAACCTGGAGGCCACCGGCAAGCCGGGACGGTTGGTGGAGGTCGACGACACCGGCAAGATCTTCTCTAACCCGACCCAGAAGGCGACCGAGGATTACATCTCCGGCCGGTTCGGCTGACCTTCGGCGGCGCGACTGACGTTCGGCATCAGTAGGTTTCGATCTCCTCCTCGGCCGGCAACTGCCCGGTCACCTGGAATATGACCCGGCGGGAGATCTCGACGGCATGGTCGGCGAACCGTTCGTAGAACCGTCCCAGCAGTGTGACGTCCACGGCCGCGGCGACCCCGTGCTTCCACTCCCGGTCCATCATCACGCTGAACAGGTGGCGGTGCAGGTCGTCCATCGCGTCGTCGTCCTGGCGGATCTGGCGGGCCTTCTCCGGGTCCCGGGACAGCAGGACATCGTGGGCGCTGTTGGCGACATCGACGGCAACCCGGCCCATTTCGGCGAAGTAGCCGTTGACCTCCTCGGGCAGCGCGTGCTGGGGGTGGCGGCGGCGCGCGATCTTGGCGACGTGCAACGCCAGTGCGCCCATCCGTTCGACATCGGCGACGATCTGGATTGAACTGACGATGGCCCGCAGGTCCCCGGCCACCGGGGCCTGCAATGCCAGCAGCACGAACGCCGCCTCCTCGGCCCGGGCGCTGGAGGCCATGATCTTCTCGTGGTCACCGATGACCTGTTCGGCGAGCACCAGGTCAGCCTGCAACAGTGCCTGGGTCGCGCGCTCCATGGCGATGCCGGCCAGTCGGCACATTTCCGCCAGTTGATTGTTCAGGGCGTCGAGTTGCTCGTGGTAGGCGGTGCGCATCGGCCAATCCTACTGTCGATGGGCCGGGCGGTGACGGCACGAATCTGAACGGACGGTGAATGTGGCTAATCGCAGCGGACGTCGGCGCCGTTGGTGACCGTCAAATCCGACGGCAACCGGGTCGGGGTGCTACCACCGACGTGGGTGACGTCCACCGTCAGTGGGGTGCCGCTGGCCTGCGGGTACTTCACACCGGTGAAGTCGAAGCCGAGCACTACCTGGACGGTCTCGCCGAGGCCGTCGACCCGCTCGACCCGCGCTCCCGGCAAAGTCGCAGCCACCGTGGCGGCGGCCTGTTCGTTGCCCAGCGAGTAGTACACCGTGGTCCGGTAGGCCAGCCCCCACTCGGTGGAGTAATCCGGTGCCATCACGTCGAACCCGTAGAGGTCGAGTTCCTCGGTGGTGGCGGTGGCCAGGCCTTTGGTTTCGGTGGCGTTGGCGACCCGGACGGTGACATCCCGCGGGTCGGCGGCGACGGCTTTGACCTGCTCAGTGGTCGTTGTGGCCACCGTCTCGGTCGTGGTGGTCTCGCTGGTGGACGTGTCCGTGGCGGTGGTGCCGTCGGTGCCGGTGGTCTCGGTGGTCTCGCTGGTGGCCGTCGAGGTTTCGGTCAGCGGGCTGAGCGTTTCGTTGAGATCGTTCTCCCCGGGCAGAGGCTCGTCGTCGATGATCGCGTCGAACAGTGCCCGCACATCCTCGGTGCGCGGTACCTCGTTGCCCTCCCAGTCGGCGACCCCGGTGGTGGGGACGGTGACGAAGGTGATCCGGCCGGCGTTGATGCCCTGCAGGGACTGGCCCAGGCGGACCAGGTCACGGGTCTGGACGTTGTCGACATAGCTGTCGTCGATGAAGGTGTCGACGACCTCGTCGAGCCGGTTGATGTCGAACAGCGTCTCCGAGGAGATCATCGACCGCAGCAGCGAGGACAGGAACAACTGCTGGCGTTTGATGCGGCCGTAGTCCCCGTTGTCCTCGGTGGCGATCGAGCGGGCCCGGACGTAGTTCAGGGCAGTGGGGCCGTCGAGTTTCTGGCGGCCGGCGGTGGCCAGCACCACACCGAGTTCGGCGTCTTCCAGAGGGGTGGTGGTGCAGACCTCTACCCCGCCGAGGGCGTCGACCATTTTCTCGAAACCGATGAAGTCCACCGCCATGAACCGGTTGATGGCCAGGCCGGACATCTTCTGGATGACCTTGACCAGGCACTTCGGCCCGCCGAGGGCGTAGGCCGAATTCAGCTTGGTGGTGGTGGAGCGTTCGTTGTCGCTCCATTCTCCGGTGTTCTTGTCGTACACCGGACCGTACTTGCCGGTCTCGGGATCCCAGGCCTGACAGTTCATCGGGGTGATCGCCAGGTCGCGCGGGAAGGAGACCGCGACGACGCGTTTCCGGTTGGCCGGAATGTTGACCAGCATGATGGTGTCCGCGCGGGCGCCTTCCACGATGGTGGTGTCGCCGGCGCCGACCTCGGAGTTGGCCCCGATCCGGCTGTCGACACCGATGATCAGGAAGTTCTCGTCGCCGCTCTGGGCGTTGGGGTCGCGGATGTCACTGGAGTTGGGGTCCAGCGCGACGATGGTGTTGAGGAGTTTGTTCTTCGCCGACTGCCACTGCCAGGCGGCACCGGTCAGCGCCAGTGCCGACACCGCGATCAGGGCGGCGGCGACGCGGGCCATCAGCAGGGCGGGCCGCCGGCGCGGGGGCGGGGGCGGGCCGGGAGTCGGTGGGGGGGCCGGGGGTGGCGGCGGGGGCATGGGAGGTGCGGGTGGCCATTGGGCTGGATTTCCCGGGGCCGGTGGGGCCGGCCTTCCTTGCCCCGGTGCCCGCCGCGACCGGGATAACGCGGCGAGGTCGGGAATTTCGTCGGGAACCGGGATGGGGACGGTGGCGTCCTCGCCCGCCGCGGTGACGTCGACGCTGCGTCGGTTCACCGGGTTGATGCCTGTCTCGCCGGTGATTTTGGCGATCAGGTCGGCAACCGTGACGCCCTCGTTGTGTGTTCCGGCGGGGGTTCCGGGCAGGTGTTCGCGCTCCCACGGGGCCCGGCCCGTCGGCTGCGGAGGCCGGGTGATGCGTTGCTCGCCGGGCGGGCCGCCGCTGTGGCCAGGAGTGGCGTTCTCGCCGTCACTCATGTTCCAGTCAGCCTCCGGGCTTGGGGTGAAAGTCGTCGCGGCGCGGGAGCGCTCTCACAGCGTGGTGCCGGTGTCGGGCACCCGGTCGGACCAGCGTCCACAGCAGGTTGCAATGTTACTTAGTCAACCTGAGAGGTTTCCAGTCCTCGATGATGCCGCTGTTATTGCTCTTCGGTCTCGTTTCAGCACGATCTATCCGCCCGAGTTCATCACATCGGCGCCCGTCGGGACTGAGCAATCGTCGGGATCGTCCAGCCAGCCGTCGGGAAGGCTCACCTGCGCCGCTGAACCTTGTCGGCCGCGGGCGCCGCTGGCGGCCGGCGGGAACGGCACACCCGGGTCCAACTGGCCGAGGAGGTGATCGAGCTCATCGAGGGTGCGCACCAGGGCCAGCGCCCGGCGCAGATCGGCGCCGGCCGGGAAGCCGTGCAGATACCAGGCGATGTGCTTGCGGATATCCCGCATGCCCTTGTCCTCGCCGAAGTGCTGAGTCAGCAGTTCGCCGTGGCGTCGGAGGATGTCGGCGACCTCCCCGAGAGTGGGCGGGGTGGGTGGCGGGGTGCCGGTGAAGGCAGCGGACAATTCGGCGAACAGCCACGGCCGGCCCAGACATCCGCGGCCGATGACGACGCCGTCGCACCCGGTCGAGGCCATCATCGCCAGGGCGTCGTTGGCTTCGAAAATGTCGCCGTTGCCCAGCACCGGGATGGTGGTGACGGCCTGCTTGAGGTCGGCGATGCGGTTCCAGTCGGCGGACCCGGAGTAGCGCTGTGCGGCAGTGCGGGCGTGCAGGGCCACCGCGGCGGCGCCTTCCTGTTCGGCGATGCGGCCGGCGTCGAGATAGGTGGGGTGATCGTCGTCGATGCCGACGCGGAACTTCACCGTGACCGGGATGTCGGTGCCGTCGGTGGCCCTCACCGCGGCGGCGACGATCTGGCCGAAGAGCTTTCTCTTGTAGGGCAACGCGGCGCCCCCGCCACGGCGGGTGACCTTGGGCACCGGGCAGCCGAAGTTCATATCGATGTGGTCGGCCAGGTTCTCCGCGACGATCATCCGGGCGGCGTCGTAGGTGGTGGCCGGGTCCACGGTGTAGAGCTGCAGGGACCGCGGGGACTCGTCGGGGGAGAACGTCGTCATGTGCAGGGTGACGGGGTGGCGCTCGACCAGTGCTCGGGCGGTGACCATTTCGCACACGTAGAGCCCGCTGACGGTGCCCGCCCGGGTGACCTCCAGTTCGCGGCACAGGGTGCGGAAGGCGACGTTGGTGACGCCGGCCATCGGCGCCAAGACAACCGGGCTGCGGAGGGTCAGTGACCCGATCCGCAGCCCGGTTGACG
>CAYXBN010000007.1:0-75559 GCA_964463215.1 uncultured Mycobacterium sp.
CGCACCTGCCGGTGCGGATGCGCGACGGCGCCGGGGTGGTGGGGCCGCTGGTGATCCCCGGGGTGAGCAGCTGCCTGCGCTGCGTGGACCTCTACCGCACCGACCGGGATCCGGCCTGGCCGGCGCTGGCCGCCCAGCTGCGCGAGGTGGTCGGGGTGGCCGACCGGCCGGCGCTGCTGGCCACCGTCGGCGTTGCGCTGAGCCAGGTTTGCCAGATCATCGCCGCGGTGCGGGGGTGCGGTTCCGGGGCGCCGGTCCCCGCTGCCCCGGCGACGCTGAACGCGACGGTCGAGGTCGACGTCGCCGCCCAACGGATCACCGCACGGCGCTGGGTGCGCCACCCGCTGTGCGGTTGCTGGTCCGGCGTTGAGAGCAGTGAGAACGGGTAGGTGTAGCACTTGTGCTATTTTCGGTGTGTGGATACGGTCGGGCTGCGCGAACTTCGTCAGAACGCCTCCGAACTCGTGCGTCGCGTCGAGCAGGGTGAGGAGATCACCATCACCGTGGCCGGCAGACCTGGTGCCCGACTCGTCCCCGCCACCCCGCAGACATGGCGACCGTGGGACGACGTCGCCGAGGTGTTCAACGGGGCGGCCGATTCCGACTGGGCCGACGATCGAGACGAGATCGCCCACGACATCCGGGATCCGTGGCAGCCCCGGTGAGAGCACTGCTGGACACCAGCGTGGTGATCGCCGCCGACGTCAGCCCACTGCAGGGCGATCTCGCCATCAGTTGCGTGACGCTCGCCGAGTTGCACTTCGGAGTCCTGGTGGCCGAAAGCCGGCGTGTCCGCGCGGAACGGCTGCGCCGCCTCCTGGCCCTCCAACGGGTGTTTCACGCGCTGCCGCTCAACGATGCGGTGGCCACCAGCTACGGCCAGGTCGCGGCGGCAGTCGCGGAGTCGGGCCGCAATCCGCGACCGCGATCCATGGATCTGTTCATCGCGGCGACCGCGCACGCCCATCAGGCCCGCGTGTACACCCGCAACGCCGACGATTTCGTCGGGCTCGAGGGGCTCGTCGAGATCGTCGCGGTCTGAGGGTCGGCCGCGCGCGGCCCCTGGCATCCCTGCCGTTGACGCCACCCGCCGGTCGGGGATGATGGTGGGCGTGGCTGACGACGACATCAAGCGCGGCAGCGCACGCCGCAACGCCAAACTGGCCAGCATCCCGGTCGGGATGGCCGGGCGCGCGGCGCTGGGTGCGGCCAAACGGCTGACCGGCAAGTCCAAGGACGAGGTCAACGCCGAGCTGATGGAGAAGGCGGCCAACCAGCTGTTCTCGGTGCTCGGCGAGCTCAAGGGCGGCGCCATGAAGGTGGGCCAGGCGCTGTCGGTGCTGGAGGCGGCCATCCCCGAAGAGTTCGGTGAGCCCTACCGCGAGGCGCTGACCAAACTGCAGAAGGACGCCCCGCCGCTGCCGGCGGCCAAGGTGCACCGGGTGCTCGACGGGCAGTTGGGCACCTCCTGGCGGGACCGGTTCACCGACTTCGACGACAAGCCGGTGGCCTCGGCCAGCATCGGGCAGGTGCACAAGGGGGTGTGGCACGACGGCCGCGAGGTGGCCGTCAAGATCCAGTACCCGGGCGCCGACGAGGCGCTGCGGGCCGACCTGAAGACGATGCGTCGGCTGACCTCCGTGCTCAAGCAGCTCGCCCCGGGCGCCGACGTCCAGAGCGTCGTCGACGAACTCGTCGAGCGCACCGAGATGGAACTGGACTACCGGCTGGAGGCCAACAATCAGCGGGCCTTCGCCAAAGCCTATGAGGGACACCCGCATTTCCTGATCCCGCACATCGTCGGCAGCGCCCCGAAGGTCGTCGTCAGCGAGTGGATCGAGGGCAAGCCGCTCGCGGAGATCATCCGGGCCGGCACTCAGGAGGAGCGCGATCTGGCCGGCGCCCGGCTGTTCGAGCTGACCTTCGACGCCCCGTCGCGGGTCGGCCTGATGCACGGCGACGCCCACCCCGGGAACTTCATGCTGCGCGAGGACGGCCGGCTGGTGGTCATCGACTTCGGCGCGGTGGCACCGCTGCCCAACGGCCTGCCGGTGGAGATGGGCATCATGATCCGGCTGGCCCAGCACAAGGAATACGACCTGCTGCTGCCGACCATGGAGAAGGTCGGCTTCGTCCGGCCCGGTGAGCAGCTGTCGATCGAGGCCATCGACGAGATGCTGGCCCAGTACGTCGAACCGGTGCAGGTGCCGGTGTTCCACTACACCCGCAAGTGGCTTCAGAAGCACGCCCAGTCGAATATGGAACGCGCCCCCCAGCAGCTGAAGATGGCCCGCCAGATGGACCTGCCGGCCGAGCTGGCGATCCCGCTGCGGGTGATCGCCTCCAACGTGGCGATCTCCTGCCAGCTGGACTGCCGGGTGCCGGTGCGGGAACTGGCCGAGCAGCTGATCCCCGGCTACGCCGGGTAGGGCCGCCACCGCGCCTGAACCACTCCAGGCCCAGCCGGGGCCGCCGCATTACCTGTCGTAGCTATCGACGAAGTCGTCGAGCACCTGCCGCGACAACTTCGATACGCTCATCCGCCGCTCTTCTGCGATGGCCTTCAGCCTGTCGCGGGTGGACTCAGACACCCGCACCTGAACAACCGGCGAGTGCTTACCGTCGCCCGACAGCGACTTGCCCCCAGGAACCAAGGTGTCCTGCCGCGCACGCACCTTCGCGAGCACCTCTAGCGCGATCGCGTCGGCCCGCTCATCGGTGAGCCGCTCACCGTCGACAATGATTTCGGTGTCAGCCAGGTCGACGCCCTCGACGACGGTGTCATCGTTGAAGGCCACGTCGCCGGGACGGATTTCGTCGTCGTTCATCGGGTTCACCAGTTCTTTCGGTAGTCGGTGGGCATGGCGTGGATGAGGATCCATTCGTCGGCGTTGCGGTCGTCGGCCACGAGGATCATTTCGAAGCGGACGCCGCGGCTGTCGATGCCGATGAAGTAGGCGTACTTTCCGGAGACCATGAGCGGGTTCCCGGCGTTGCGGAGGGCCGCGATGATGTTGCGCCGGCTGCCGATGCGCCGCCGGGCCTTCGCCGTTACCCTTATCCGTGCCAAATCACCAATATGTATTGCATACTGGTTTTTGTCAAGGTGGTGAACCCGCCTATCCCACTGGCCACACCGCCTGGACACCGCCCGACATCGATGACCCTGACGTTGGCGGTGTGGAGAGACTGCGCCTTCCGTGACCTAGGCCGCCACCCCATCCTTGCGCGGCCGGCCGCGAGGCCGTTTGCGCGCCAACACCATTCCGCGGTCCAGGATCTCCCCGCCCCACACTCCCCACGGTTCGGCGCGGTCCAGGGCGGCGGCCAGGCACTGCCGGCGTATCGGGCAGCCGGCGCACAGCGCCTTGGCGCGCTCCAGGTCGGCCGGGTCCTCGGCGAACCACAGGTCCGCATCAGCGGCGTGGCACGGTAGTTGGGGTTCGGCGACGGACATCGGGTTCACCTCTCTCGGGGATTTCTCGGGTTTCGTTGGCGGACATAGAAAAAGGCCACGGACTTGTCTGTCCGTGGCCTGGAGTTCGGGTTCGTCGCCTACAACGAGGCGCTCCTGTCCACGGACGAGGTAGCGGCGGCATGATGCGCGGCGGCGGCGAACATGCTCGAGTCCTCTCGTCGGTGGTGAAACGTCGCAGCAGAGCCTAACCAGCCACCCACCGACCGCACAACCGAATTTCTGACCAGCGGTTTCACACCGATACCCGATACTGACCGCATGCCCGACGAGCGCCTAGCGCCGACGATCCGGTTGGCGACCACCGCCGACATCCCCGCGCTGATGGCACTGAACAGCCGCTACTACGTGGGGAACCTCGAGGAGTCCGAACGCTCCGAGGGCTTTCTGTCGATGCTGCTGCCGGCGGACTGGTTCACAAGCGCCATCGACGCCGAGGGCATCCACATCGCGCAGATCGGCGGTGAGGTCGTCGGGTTCATCGGGGTGACCGAGGCCCCGCCACGGGAGGAGATCCCGGACGGGACGATCCTTGCGACGATGCTCGATCTGGCCGAGGTGGTCGAGTTCAACGGCACGCCAATCGCCCAGCAGCGCTTCGCAATCCGCGGGCCTGTGCTGGTCGACGAGTCCGCCCGCGGCCGAGGCGTCTACTCGGCGTTCAACGCCGTGATGCACCGGGCCTACCGGGACCGGTTCGACGTCGGTGTGCTGTTCGTCTCGGTGGACAACCCGCGGTCGCTGCACACCACGACCACCAAGCTGGGCGCCCAGCCGCTGGCCGACTTCGAGGTCGACGGCCGCCAGTACGTTCTGCTGGCGTTCGAGTTCTGAAGCCTCACGGCTCAGGCGCGCAACTCCTTGGCCAACTCGGCGAAGGCGTCGACCCAGATCTGCATGTCGGCGTCGGTGTGCATCAGCGACACCAGCCACTGGTCGTCCATCCCCGGCGGGGTGAGCACGCCCCGGTTGATCCCCCACAGCCAGCCCAGTTCGGCGGCGTGGAAGTCGGTGGCGAGCTTGTAGTCGCGGTAGTTGCGGATCGGGGTCGGCGACCACGTCACCGCACCCTTGACGCCGAAACCGACGGTGTGGGCGGGCAATTCGTACTCGCGGATGATGGTGTCCATGGCTTCCATGGCGTTGTCGTTGACCTGTTCGGCGGCGGCCAGCGCCTGATCGGTGGCCACCTCGTCGACCGCGAGCGCGGCGGCCATGCACAGCGGGTTGCCGTTGTAGGTGCCGAAGTGGGCCATCCGGTTGTCCACGACGACCTGCATGACTTCCTCGGTGCCGCCGAAGGCCGCCAGCGGCAGGCCGCCGCCGATGGACTTGGCCAGGGTGATCAGGTCGGGCTTGACGCCCAGGCGGGCGGCGGCGCCGCGGGCCCCGGCCGTCAGACCGGTCTTGACCTCGTCGAAGACCAGCAGCACATTGTGGTCGTCGCACAGCTTGCGGACCCCGGCGACGTAGCCGGCGTCGGGCAGCACGATGCCGAGGTTCTCGATGACCGGTTCCATCACCACGCAGGCGACGTCCTTGGCGTGGGCGGCCAGTTTGCGTTCCATCTGGCCGAGGTCGTTGTAGGCCACCGTGTGCACGACACCGGGTTCGACGTCGAAGGGCACCTGCGGGATCGGATCGTCGGCGGGGCCGATCTCGTCGATCGCGGGCTTGACCGACACCGACAGACCGTCGTAGCCGCCGTGGTAGCCGCCCTCGATCTTGATGATCGCCTTGCGGCCGGTGTAGGCGCGGGCGACGCGCACCGCGTACATCGTTGACTCGGTGCCGGAGTTGGTGAACCGCAACATGTCCAGACCGAAGCGTTGTTTGAACCGCTCGGCGACGTCGGTGGAGATCGGCGACGGGGTGACGAACAGGGTGCCGATCTCGTCGAGGGACTGCTTGACCTTGGCGACGACGGTGGGGTTGAGGTGGCCGACGAGCATCGCCCCGAAGCCCATCGACAGATCCAGCACCTTGCGGTCGTCGCAGTCGGTGACGTACGCGCCGCGGGCGGACTTCACCGCCATCGGGTAGGGGTCCCAGTACTGGAAGCTGCTGGTGACGCCCAGCGGCAGCGACTTGATCGACTGGGCCGCGTGGTCGGCCGAGCCGCCGGTGGTCTTGGCGTAGCGCTCCCACTCCTTGGCCATCAGCGCTTCGACCCGGGCCGGATCCAGCGGGGTGTAGGAGCGGGGCAGTTGCCGCCACCCGGCGGGGTCGTGGGCCGGGAAAGTGGTCGGCGCTTCGGTGGTCAGGCTCATCGTTGTCACCTTCTACAGGTCGTGGTCTCCCCTTTGGAAGCTTAGTCCTCCGGGCCCGGTTGGGCGCACCGAAGTCGGGCTAAGTCCTGCTGAGCGGTGGCGTGGCACACGGTGGCCGACGCCCGGGTTCCCAACCCATTGGTAATCTTGAACCATGCGAGTGGCAATCGATCGGGTGGGGCGGGTCGTGATCCCCAAAGCGCTGCGTGAGGCGCTGGGCATCACGCCCGACACTGAGCTCGAACTGATCCCTGACGGGGCTGGTCTGCGGATCGAACCGGTGCGACGGGGCCTTCGATCGGTCGAGATCAGCGACGGCCTTCCGATCCTCGCTGCCGTAGAGGGCCAGGAGTTGACCGACGCCGACGTCCGCCGGCTACGTGATGACCTTCAGCGGTGACCGCTGGGCCTGCGACACCAGCGTCGCGGTCGCCGCTCTCGACCCGGTCCATGACGCCCACCTCGCCTGCCGCCGGGCCTTGGTGGAGTTGCGACCGGCCCTGGCCGGCCACGCCGCCTTCGAGACCTATTCGGTTCTGACCCGTCTACCCATCCCGCTGCGCCTGAGCGCAGAGCAGGCTGCCTCAGTCCTCGCAGCGGCGTTCCCCGACGAGTGCTGGCTCGACCCCACCGCGATCAGTGGGCTCCGTCAACGAGTGGCCGACCTCGGGATCGTCGGCGGTTCGGTCTACGACGCGCTCGTCGGGCAGGCCGCCGCGAGCAATGGCTGCACCCTGCTCACCCGGGACCGCCGCGCCGAACGCACCTATCGCGCCCTAGCGGTCGAGTATCGGTTCGTGGACTGACGCCGATCGGGTCGTCCCCGGCAACGGCCGCGCCGGCTCGCCGCCGCTGTCCTCGGCTGTCATGGCACCACCTTGTACGCGACGGCCCAGACCGGTCCGTCGGCGACCGCGGTAAAGGGGGTGCTGACCTGGAAATCGGCTGTACTCGAGTGTATTTGGACACCGCGGATGATGGTCGCCAAGGCCAGGGTGGCTTCCAGCATGGCGAAGTGGTCGCCGATGCAGGAGCGCGGGCCACCGCCGAAGGGCAGATACTGCCAGCGGTCGCGGCCCGCCGAGTTTTGTGGGCTGAACCGGTCGGGGTCGAAGTCCAGCGGCCTGCCCCAGAGGGCGGGGTCGCGATGCAGGGCGCTGATCCCGACCACCAACTCCGTACCCGCCTCCACCCGGTAACCGTCGACGTCGATGTCACCCGTCGCGGTCCGGGTGACCACCGGTGCCGGCGGACACAGCCGCAGTGCCTCGTGTAGAACCGCGACGGTGTAGCCCAGGTTGGGGACGTCGGCCGGCGTCAGTCGGCGCCCGCCCAGGGCGGCGACTTCGGCGCGCACCCGGTCCTGGAGGTCCGGATGGTGCCCGAGCGCCCACAGCGCATAGGCCAGGGTGGTCGAGGTGGTGTCATGACCGGCGAGCAGGAAGATGACTAGCTCGCAACGGATTTCGGCATCGGAGAGCTCCCGGCCGCTGTCCGGGTCGCGCGCAGCGATCAGCGCCCGGACCAGCGGGGCGTCGCGCTCCGGATCGGCCCGGCACGCCTGCAGGATCTCCCCGGCGAGCCGGTGCAGAACCGCACTGGCCGCGCGGGCGCGTCGCCGCGCCGGCGTCGGCAACCACCGCGGGGCGCGCAACGGACTGGCGCCGCGGTCGGCGATGTAGGTGATCGCCATCCGGACCGGGTCGGCCACCGTGTCGGTGTGGGACTGAAGATCCAGGCCGAGCACCGAACGGCCCAAGGCCCCCAGCGTCACCCTCCGGGCCTCGGTGTCGAGGTCGATGCGCGCCCTGTCGGGCCAACGCTCGACCACGGACTCGGCGACCTCGGCAATGTGCCCGCCAAACCGGTGGACGTTGTGCTTGGTGAAGACAGGTTGCAATGCGCGCCGCCGCGGCAGCCAGCCACGGTAGCGCAGATCGAACAGGTTGGGCCCCAACAGATCACGCATCTCGTCGTGGACGCGGTTGCGTTCCATCTCCTCAGGGCTGCGGCTGAGGATGTCGCGGGCCGCGCGCGGGGAGGTCGCGACGACGACCGGCGGCACCAGCCACCGCGGGCCCAGGTGCAGCCGGGTCACCGGTCCGCCGGCGTCGCGCAGAACCTCCGGCCCGGAGTGGAACGTCCGGACCGCGGCAAGTTGCCGTCGCAGCGGCAGCGGATTGCGCGGCGGCGCGCCACCGAACTCGACCACCCCGGCGTCGTGCGGCACCGCTCTCCCTTCGCCGTTCTTGGTCACCAGTCAAGAACTTTCTTGATGTGAAGTCAAGAACGGGAGCTAATCTCTGGGGATGCCGCCGAACCGCCGCAGCATCCCCCGCGCGGATCGCCTCGAGGCGATCGTCACCGCGGCGCGACGGCGCTTCGAGGCCAACGGCTACAAGGGCACCAGCATCGCCGACATCGCCGCAGACCTGGGCGTCAACACCGGATCGGTGCACTGGTACTTCCCGACCAAGGACGATCTGTTCGCCACGGTGATGGCGCGGGTGGCCGAGGAGTCGCGGGCATCGGTTCAGTCCGTCCTGGCAGCCGGCGCCGACCCGACGGATGCGCTGGTCGGGTTTCTGGCCACCGCCGAGAAGTACCGCGGTCTGCACATCGACGTCCATGACCGCCTCGGCGAGAGCGACGCCGTCGCCCGGGTGCACGAGCAGTTCCACGCCTGGCTCGACGACCTGCTGCTCGATGTGGTGCGGCCGCGCCTGGGCGCCGCCGCCGACGTCTCACTGATCGCCGACACCGCCCACATCATGTTCGAGGGGCTGCTGGGCAGCACCATCCCCCGTGACCGGCCGTTCGAGCAGATCGTGCAGTTCCTGGTCGACATGCTCGTCGCGGCCGCCCCGCAGGCCGCGCGCCGGGCCCGCCCGGCAAGTCGGTCACGGGGGTGAATAGCTGACCGCATGGTCAGGTACTGTTCGATCATGACGCCGAGTGTGCACCTGGAGTCGGTGGGCTCCGGCCCGTCGCTGGTGCTGCTGCACGCCAACGGTGGTGACAGTCGCGACTTCGCCGCGATCGCCCCGCGCCTGGCGGAGTCGGGCTGGCGGGTGACCGTGCTGGACTGGCCGGGGCACGGCCGCAGTCCCCGCTCAGGATCGGAAACCGCGGTGGGATTCGGCGGCCTGCTGGTCGACGTCCTCGAAGACATCGGGGGTCGCCATGTGCTGCTGGGCAATTCAGTGGGCGGCTTCGCCGCACTGCATGCCGCCGCGCAGGCCCCCGATCTCGTCGGCGGTCTGATGCTCGTCTCGCCGGGCGGGTTCACGCCCCGCTGGCCCGGTATGACGGCGATGTGCCGGACGATCGGTTCACCGCTGGTGGCGCCGTGGGCCTACCGCACCCTTCCCCGACTGTATCTGCGGGACCGCAATCCCGACGTGAGCGCCGTGATCGCCCGCGCCGAGGAGGCGTCGCGGTCGGCCGAGGGCGTCGAGGTGTTCGCCGGCCTGTGGCGCAGCTTCGCCGACCCCGACCACGACGCCCGCCCACTGGCCGCCGGGGTCTGCTGCCCGGTCCTGCTGGCCTGGGGCACCCGGGATCCGATCCTGCCCTGGCGCATCGACGGCCGACGGGCCCGGGCCGCCCTGACCGACGCCGAGATCGTCACCTTCGACGGGGCCGGACACCAGCCCTTCCTCGAGCGACCCCAGGAGTTCCTCCAGCGCACGGCGTCCTTCCTGTCGCGGTTGCGCACCGCGAACACCGCATGACCCCGAGCCTGCAGCGGCAGCGCCGTGGGCCGGGCAGCCGGGCCGACGCTGACCATCCGACCCGCCATGAGCTGCTGGACGCGGCGGTCGGGCTGGCCGAGCGAGACGGCTTGGCCGGACTGTCGGTGGCGCGCATCACCGCCTCGGCGGGCCACGCCAAGGGCACCTTCTACGTCCACTTTCCCGATCGGGCAGCCTTTTTGGTGGCGATGCACCGGCGTTTCCACGACGGGTTGTTCGACCGGATCGTTGCCGACACCGCGGCCGAGCGGCCCGGCCCCGCGCGGGCCGCCTCGCGCTTGTCGGTATTCCTGGAGGGCTGCCGGGCGCTACCGGGTGTGCGGGCCGTCCTGCTGGAGGCCCGCGCCGAACCGGCGGTCGCCGCCGAGGTCGACCGGCGCAACCGGCAGGCTGCGGCGGTGCTGTCCGCGGATCTCGCCGGGTGCTGCGCACAGCCGCGGGAGACCGCGCGGCTGCTGGTCCTCGCCGCCGCCGACGTCGCCGCCCGCGAGTCCGACCGCCGCCGCCGGTTGCCGGCGGCCCGCCAGGCGCTGCTGGAGCTCGTCCCCGGCACCCCGGCGTCGGGCCACTCAGCGGTCGAGTACCGGTTCGTGGACTGACGCCGGTGCCGCAGAGAGTCCATCCCCGGCGTCGCCCCCGCGTTCGTCCCCCGCATCCTGGCCCAGCAGTTGGCGCACCGAGGGCCGGGTTCCGTAGGGGCGCAGCATCGTCGAGGCCGGGCGGGGCCGGACTTTCAGCGGCCACCAGAACCAGCGGCCCAGCAGCGCGGCGATCGAGGGCGTCATGAACGAACGCACGATCAGGGTGTCGAAGATCAGCCCCACGCCGATGGTGGTGCCGATCTGGGCGAGCACCATCAGATCCCCGATCACGAAGCCGCACATGGTGAATGCGAACACCAGGCCGGCGGCGGTGACCACCGATCCGGTGCCGGCCATGGTCCGGATCAGGCCGGTGTTGAGCCCCGCGCCGATCTCCTCCTTGAGCCGGGCGATCACCAGCAGGTTGTAGTCCGATCCGACCGCCAGCAGGATGATGATGGCCAGCGCCAGCACGATCCAGTACAGCTGGATTCCCAGCAGGTGCTGCCAGATCAGCACCGAGAGCCCGAACGAGGCGCCCAGCGACAGCACGACGGTGCCCACGATCACCAGGGCGGCCACCACGCTGCGGGTGATGAACATCATGATCAGCAGGATCAGGCTGACCGCGGCGACCACGACGATCATCAGGTCGTACTTGGCCATGTCCCGGGCGTCCTTGAATCCCGAGGCGGTGCCGGCGATGTAGATGCTCGACCCGGCCAGCGGGGTGCCCTTGAGGGCCTCCTGGGCGGCTTGCCGGATCGGGTCGATGTGCGAAATGCCTTTGGGCGTGGCCGGATCGGTGTCGTGGGTGATGATCATCCGGGCGGCCTTGCCGTCCGGGGAGAGGAACAGTGACAGCCCGCGTTTGAACTCGGAGTTGTCGAACACCTCCGGGGGCAGATAGAAGGTGCTGTCGTCCTTGGCATCGTCGAAGGCCTGCCCCATCGCGTCGGCGTTCTTCAGCGCCTCGGCGGACTGCTCCAGAAGCCCGGACTGGGTGGAGTAGTTGGTCTCTGCCAGGGCCTTGTTGCGTTCCTGGATGGCGATCTGCTCGTCCACCAGGGCCAGTTGCTCGGGGATCAGCGCCAGCAGTTGCGGTTGCAGCGCGTTGAGCCGGTCCAGGCTCTCGGTGACCTGGGCGAACTGGTCGGTCAGCGCGTCCACCCCGTCCAGGGCGTCGAACAGCGAGCGGAACGTCGCGCACACCGGGATGTCGAAACAGTGCGGCTCCCAATAGAAGTAGTTCTTCACCGGCCGGAAGAAGTCGTCGACGTTGGCGATCTTGTCGCGCAGTTCCTTGATCTGCTCGGAGGTCTCCCGGAAGGCCTTCACCTGCTCATCGGTGGCCGCGGTGGCCTGCTGCTGCAGGCCGTACTGCTGCTCCTGCAGCGAATACTGCTGCTGCAGCAGGGTGATGGATTTGGAGATCTCGTCGACCTGCTTGAGCAGATCCTTCGCGCGGGCCTGCTGGAAGGGCAGGTTCTGGATCTGGGCGGAGGACTGCGCACTCATCGCAAACCCCAGCGAGGAGTGATCCAGCGGTGTCCCCAGTGGCCGGGTGATGGACTGCACCATCGCCACCCCCGGGGTGCGGAAGACCTCCTTGGCGATGCGCTCCAGCACAATCATGTTGGCGGGGGTGCGCAGGTCGGTGTCGGTTTCGACCATAAGCACCTCCGGGTTGAGCCGGGCCGCCGAGAAGTGCCGTTCGGCCGCGGCGTACCCGATCTTGGCCGGGGCCCAGTCCGGCTGGTACTGCCGGGCGTCGTAGGAGGTCTTGTAGCCGGGCAGGGCCAGCAGGCCGATTAGCGCGACGGCGACCGAGGCCACCAGCACCGGCCCGGGCCAGCGCACGATGGCGGTGCCGATGCGCCGCCACCCGCGGGTCCGCATGGCCCGCTTGGGGTCGAACAGGCCGATATGGCTGCCCATGGTGATCACCGCGGGTGTCAGGGTCAACGACGCCACCAGGGTGACCAGCACGCCGAGACCCGCTGGGACACCGAGGCTTTGGAAGTAGGGCGTGCGGGTGAAGCTCAGGCAGAACACCGCCGCCGCCACCGTCAGACCCGAGCCGATGATGACGTGCGCGGTGGAGCGGTACATCGTGTAGTACGCGGCCTGCCGATCCTCACCGGCTTGGCGGGCCTCCTGGTAGCGGCCCAGCAGGAAGATCGCGTAGTCGGTGGCGGCGGCGATGGTCAGCAGCGTCAGCAGGTTGGTGGCGTAGGTCGACAGCGGGATGACGCCGGTGTGGCCCAGGAAGGCGACCAGGCCGCGGGCGGCGGCCACCTGGATCGCCACGGCGAGCAGGGTGAGCAGCGTGGTGGTGATGGAGCGGTAGACGATCAGCAGCATCACCGCGATGACGCCGAAGGTCAGCGCGGTGACCTTGAGGTGGCCGCCCTCGCCGACGGCGAACTCGTCGGCCACCACCGCCGCCGGGCCGCTGACGTAAGCCTTCACCCCGGCCGGCGAAGGGGTGTCGGCGACGATCTCCCGCACGGCGGCCACCGACTCATTGGCCTGGCTGCTGCCGGCATCGCCGACCAGGTACACCTGGATCAGGGCGGCCTTGCCGTCGTTGCTCTGCGCGCCGGCCGCGGTCAGCGGATCCCCCCAGAAATACTGGACGTGCTGGACGTGAGTGGTGTCGGCGCGCATCCGCTCCACCAGGACGTCGCCGAACCGGTGCGCCTCGTCGCCGAGCGGCTCATCACCCTCGAGGACGAGGGTGACCAGGCTGTCGGTGTCGTACTCGCCGAACACCGTTCCGATCCGCTTGGCGGCGATCAGCGACGGGGCGTCCTTGGCGCTTTGGGCGACGTTGTGGACCCGGCCCACCTCTTCCAGTGGCGGGATCAGCGCGTTGCTCGAGGCGGCCAGCGCCAGCCAGAGGATCGCGATCGGGATCGACAGCCGGCGGATCAGACGCGGGATGAACGACGGGGCGCCATGCCGGGTGCTCATCGCGGCGGCCTCATCCGGACTTGTCCAGACAGAACACGTAGGCGCCGGGACGGCTCACCGCACTCTCCACTTTGACGACGCCGTCGACGGTGATCCGGCAGCTGAGGTTGTACCCGTCACTCTGGGCTTGGACGTTGACCACCACGGCGGGGGTGGTCGTCGAATCCTGATACGACCATGGCAGGGCGGTGGCGTCGACGCGCTGCGGGCGGGAGTTCACATCGGAATAGGTGATCGTGGCCGTCGCCCCCGGGTCGCCGAACACCTCGATCTGGACCTGCTTGGGGTCGAACGGCACGATCTCGTCGGCCATCCCGGCCGGCGTGGAGGGATCCTGGGATCCGAAGGCGTCTTGCAGCCGGATCACGGCGAAGGCGGCCAGGCCGGCGACGGCGATCGTCACCCACACCAGCCACCCGCGGGCCAGCGTCGCGGTCACCGACCGGCGCTTCACCCGTGCACCTCCATCGGCAGTACGGTACCGTACCGTTTCACGGGCTGTGCCGGTTCAGGCTCGGCAGGATCAGCTCGTCGACGATGGTCCGCACGGTCCGGCGGGTGGGCGGCCGGTCCTGGATGACGCTGCGGAAGATCAGATAGCCGGGCAGCAGGTCCCACAGTTCGCCGTTGGCCTCGGCGGCGTCGATCTCGCCCCGGTCGACGGCCTGCTTGAGCACCGTCTTCATCATCGCCCGGCGCTGGTCGATCAGTTGGCGCTGCATGGCCTCCGACAGCGCCGGATTGCGCGAGACCTCCCCCAGGACGGCGCGCATGGTGCCGGCGTGCTCCCGGCTCTGCCGGCACACCGCATCCCCGATGGCGATCAGATCCTCACGCAGACTGCCGGTGTCGGGAGGGTCGGCGTCCTCGCTGACACCCTCGATGAAGGCGGCCAGCACCAACTCGGCCTTGGTGGGCCATCGGCGGTAGACGGTGGCCTTGCTGGCGTGGGCGGTGGCGGCGACCTCATCGACGGTGAGGCCCTCATACCCGTGCTGCTGCAGCAGTTGCAGGGTGACCGCGAGCAACTCGCTTTCGCGCTCGGTTCTGGTCACCGGGTCACGATAGCCTCCTGGCGCCCGAGCATGAGCTGACCGGCGACGATCAGGGTGGCGAAGGCGAACAGCAGCGCCGAGGCCACCCAGGCCAGTGCCTGACCGCTGTGGCCGTAGAGCGCCGGGATGAACCCGATCGCCAGGCCGTCGAAGGTCATCGCGCCGGCCACCGCCCAGGTGAACACGCCCCGCTGGTCGAGCCGCCGCATCCGGGCGACCCACTGCAGGAACCACACCGTCGGCACGGCCGCCACGGCGCAGGCGAGGTAAACCGCGATACGCCAATGGGTTTCGAGGACCGCCGAGGCCGGCAGCAGCCTGATCAGCAGGGCGAAAGACAGAGCGACGAGGGCGCCGACCAGCAGACCGGTCAGGGCGGTCCCCTGCGTGCGTTCATCCATGATGGACTCCGTGTTGTTTGTAGTAATGACTACAAACAAGTGTAGGCGGGGTGGCCGCTACCCTCAAGGCGTGGGATACAAGCATTCCCGAGACGACATCCTGACCGCGGCGGTCGGGCTTGCGAGCAGCGCCGGACTCGGGTCGTTGACGTTCGGCTCGGTCGGCCGGAGCCTGGGCATCAACGACCGCACCGTCGTCTACTACTTTCCCACCAAGGCCGAGTTGATCGCCGCGGTGATCGGCGCGCTGGGTCAGCAGTTGCAGACCACGCTGGCGAACGCCTTCGGCGACGGCGCGCTGCCCGTCGAGGACCTGCAGCGCCGGGCCTGGCCGGTGCTGGCCGCCCCGGCCGCCGATCCGGTGTTCGCGGTGTACTTCGAGGCCGTCGGACTGGCCAGCGCGCGCGTGGAGCCCTACACCTCGCTGGTCCCGATGCTGGTCAACGGCTGGGTGGACTGGCTGGAACCGCGGGTGGCCGCACCGACCGGCGCCGAGCGCCGCCGCCGGGCGACCGCCGTGGTCGGCGTGCTCGACGGGCTGCTGCTGCTGCGCCGGATCTGTGGGCCGCGGGCGGCAAACACCGCGGCACGGGAACTGGGCATCGCCTGACCAGGGAGTACACCGGCAATCTGGCGAGGGCCTGAACTTCTAACCCAGCTGATTTTTGATCAGCGCGTCCTGCGCCAGAGCCAGGTCGGTGGCCAGAGTGGTGTCGGGTGGATCGTTGGCAGGACCGGCGAAGGCGATGGCCGAGGCCGCATTCCCCTCGGTGAAAGTCGCCAGGCCCAGCGACTGTGTACCGTCCGCCGAGGTACCGGAGATGAATGTCCCACCCGTTCCGACCTGCAGGGGTACGGATGTCGGGTTGGCGATCCCGGCGGCGCTCTGGGCCGCTGTGACGGCCGCGGTCGCCGCGGCCGGATCGGGCAGCACCCAGACGGTACCGGTGATCGACCGGCCGTCGCGGTGGGTGTACGTCTTCGCAGCCCCGGGTTGGCCGGCGGGGTTGACGGTCACCGGACCCGCCACGTAGGCCAGCGTGTCGAAAGCAGAGTTCGGGTCGACAACCAGCAGCGTGTAGTCGTCGGCTGAGGCCGAACCCGCACCGGCCACCGCGACGGAGACCACTGCGGCGGTGACGGCGACCAGTCGTGTTGTCGTTCTCATCGGATCGAATCCTGTTCTGGTGCGATCAGCACGGGTAGCAGGCCAAGCCGCGCCAGCCGTCGCGCCAGATCCAGCCTGGTCCGCATCCGGCCAAGCCGGTCGTGCCGGAGCAATCCAATGCGGTGATGATCGGCACGGGGACGGTTGGCCGCGCCGGGTTCGTAACGGTGTTGTTCGTGTTGGTCGACGCTGCGGAGGCGGTCTGTGCGCCGGCAAGCGAGCCGGCGATGACCCCGGCCGTTGCGATGGCCATGACGATTCGTCGCATGAACGGCTCCCTCTTCGCGGTCACTGAGACTCACGGTCGGACACTACCCGCGACAGGTACGGTCTCAGCAGATTTCGGTGCCGGCGTCGCTCAGTTCGTGGCGCTGGCGTAGGGCCGTCCGGCGCCTCAGCGCCGGGCGCGCACCAACCCCAACACGTCGGCGCCGAACTGTTCGAGCTTGCGCGCCCCGATTCCGGGGATCGCGACCAGTGCGGCGTCGTCGGCGGGCAGCGACTCGGCGATCGCGATCAGGGTGTTGTCGGTGAACACCACATAGGCCGGGACCTTCAGCTCCCGGGCGGTGTTCAGTCGCCACTCCTTGAGTTGGGCCAGCAGTTCCTCGTCGATGTCGACCGAACAGGTCTCGCAGCGCCGCAACATGATCGCCGGGGCGGTGGTCAGCACCGCGTTGCACACCCGGCAGCGCGGGGTGGCGCCGCGCGGACGGCGCGGCTTGGACGGGTCGCCGCCGGCGGCCTGGGCCTGCGGGGCGATGCCGTTGAGGAACCGCGACGGCTTGCGGGACTGGCGGCCCCCGGGGGCGCGGGCCAGCGCCCAGGACAGCTCCAGATGCTTTCTGGCCCTGGTGATCCCGACGTAGAGCAGGCGACGTTCCTCTTCGACGGCCTCGCTGTCCGGGCCGTGCGCCAGCGCGTGGGAGATCGGCAGGGTGCCATCGGCCAGTCCGACCAGGAACACCGCGTCCCACTCCAGGCCCTTGGCGGCGTGCAGCGAGGCCAGCGTCACCCCCTGCACGGTCGGCGGGTGCCGGGAGTCGGCGCGCACCCGCAACTCGGCGACCAGTGCCGCCAGGTCCAGGTCGGGCCGGGTGGCGACTTCCTCGTCGACCAGTTCGGCCAAGGCGTGCAACGCTTCCCAGCGTTCCCGGGCCCGCACGCCGGTGGGCGCCTGGGGCGTCAGGCCCAATGGTTCGAGCAGTTCGCGGACAAGTGCGGGCAGCGGCGCTGCCCCGGGGCTTCCACCGGCCCCCGAGGCGCTCGACTCCTGGCCGCCGGAGCGGTCGGCGGCCCGTTGCAGGGCCACCAGTGCCTGGCGGATCTCCTGGCGGGAGAAGAAGCCCTCCCCGCCGCGGACCTGGAACGGGATGCCGGCCTCGGTGAGCGCCTCCTCGTACACCTCGGACTGGGCGTTGATCCGGTAGAGCACCGCGATTTCGGCTGCGGCGGTGCCGGATTCGATGAGACGTTTGGCGGCCCGGGCCACCCCGGCGGCTTCGGTGACCTCATCGGTGTGCTCGCGGAACGTCGGGTCCGGACCGGGTGGGCGCTGACCGATCAGGTGCAGTTTGGATCCGGCTATCCGGCCGCGGGCGGCGGCGATCACCCGGTTGGCCAGCGACACCACCTGCGGGGTGGAGCGGTAGTCCCGTTCCAGGCGCACCACCGTCGCCTCCGGGAACCGGCGGGAGAAGTCCAGCAGGTAACGCGGGCTGGCGCCGGTGAAGGAGTAGATGGTCTGGTTGGCGTCGCCGACGACGGTGAGGTCGTCGCGGTCGCCAAGCCAGGCGTCGAGCACCCGCTGCTGCAGCGGGGTGACGTCCTGGTACTCGTCGACAACGAAACAGCGGTAGCGGTCCCGGAATTCACCGGCCACGCCCGGGTCGTTCTCGATGGCCGCGGCGGTGTGCAGCAGCAGATCGTCGAAGTCCAGTAGCGCCACCCCGTCGCGGTTGGCCTTGAGTGCCTCGTAGCCGGCATAGACGGCGGCGACCTTGGCCGCGTCCAGCGGGATGTCGCGGGCGTTCTCGGCGACTGCGGCCGGGTAGGATTCCGGACTGATCAGCGAAGCCTTGGCCCACTCGATCTCCCCGGCCAGATCGCGGACGTCGTCGGTGGAGGCCTGCAGCCGCGCCCGGTTGGCGGCCTGGGCGACGACGGCGAACTTGCTGTCCAGCAGCTGCCAGCCGGTGCTGCCGACCACCCGCGGCCAGAAGTAGGACAGCTGTCGGCGGGCGGCGGCGTGGAAGGTCAGCCCCTGGACACCGGCGATGTTCATGGCCCGCAGCCGGCTGCGCATCTCCGCGGCGGCCCGGGAGGTGAACGTCACCGCCAGCACCTGACCCGCCGCGACATGGCCGTCGGCCACCAGGTGGGCGATGCGGTGGGTGATGGTGCGGGTCTTGCCGGTGCCTGCCCCGGCCAGCACGCAGACCGGACCGCGGGCGGCGAGCACGGCTTCGCGCTGCTCGTCGTCCAGGCCGCCCAGCATGGCGTCCATCTTGGCAGGGGGCGGCGACAGTCCTATAGGTTGGCGGCCATGAGCGAGCCTGAGGTGATCATGTACTCGACGGTCTGGTGCGGCTACTGCAAGCGGCTCAAGACCATGCTGAAATCCTCCGGCATCGCCTTCCGGGAGGTCGACATCGAGCACGACCCCGAGGCGGCGGAGTTCGTGATGAGCGTCAACGGCGGCAATCAGACCGTCCCGACGCTGAAGTTCCCCGACGGCAGTGCGCTGACCAATCCGAGTCTCAACGATGTCAAGGCCAAACTGGGGGTGTGATCCCGGGCATGGGTCCGCGGGGAAGGCCGACCTAGCCGTGGAATGCCGACTCCGCCGTGGAATGCCGACTCCGCCGGGAATCACGGCTAATTCCGCCGAGAATCACGGCTAATCCTGGGCTAATCCGGGAAGAGTGGTCGGTGCCCACCTTCGCGCGACAACACCTCATCGCGCAGCCGTTGGACCCTCATGATGATCCGGTGCTCGGTGGAACGCGGCATGGCGCCCTGCTGGTATCGGCCACGGCCGCGGCGACGCACCCGGTCGCACCGTAACTCCCACCGCAGGGTGTCCGACACGGTCTTGGACGGGCGACCTGTGACGGTGAAACCCCAGCGGTGTAGCCACGCGACGAGTTCGGCCACCGTCAGCGGTCCGTGCAGTTGGAGAATGCGGGTCAGGGTGTAACGAAGGTCCGTGCCGCGCAGCAGGACCGGTGAGGAGGAAGCGTCCATACCCGAGAAGGTGCCATGGGGCTGCGACACATCGGGAAAAGTCGCTCGAAGGTGGGCAACAGTGTTGTGCCGTCAAATCCGCACGACGACGCTCACCCGGCGAATGCCCAGGATTCGATGATCTCCCGGGCGATGGAGATCGACCCCGGCAGCAGCAACCCCGAGTCCGACGCACTGCTCCAGTCGCCCTCGGCGAGGGCGGCGCGCACCTGCGCGCGGGTGAACCAAGCCGCCTCGGCGATCTCGCCATCGGTGAACGCGAACTCCTGCTCGGGGTCGCCGATGGCGTGGAATCCGACCATCAGCGAGCGCGGGAACGGCCACGGCTGACTGCCCAGGTAGGTGACGTCGGTGACGGTCAGGCCGATCTCTTCGGCGACCTCGCGCATCACGCAGGTCTCGAAGGACTCCCCGGCCTCGACGAAGCCGGCCAGCAACGAGAACAGCCGCTGCGGCCAGACGACCTGCCGGGCCAGCACCGCGCGGTCGTGCCCATCGTGCACCAGACAGATCACCGCCGGGTCGACGCGGGGGAACTCCTCCTGCCCGGTGAGCAGGTTGCGTCGGGCCCAGCCGGCTCGGATCGGGCGGGTCGGACTGCCGTCCGAGGGTGAAAAGCCCGCGCGATCATGCCAATTCAGCAGCGCCAGTGCACTGGCCAGCAGTTGGGCGCTGACGTCGTCGAACCGCACTCCGGCCCGGCGCGGGTCGACCGCGCGGGCGGGGATCCCGTCGGGGGGCTGCAGCGGCGCGCGCACCGCCCAGGCGTGGCGACCGTCGGGCATCCGGCCCAGGAACACCGCGTCGGCCGGTGGGGTGTCACCGAGTTCGGCGGCCGGGGTGAGCACCAACTGCTCGTCGACGACCAGGACCTGACTGCGCTCATCGACCCGCAGCAGCACCGCCTCGGCCCAGCCCGCGTGGGCGGCGTCGAGGTCGGTGCGCAGATGGTCGGCGCGATCGGCCCCGACCCTGGACAGCAGCGGGTTGTTGCGCAGCCGGAAGCTCACCGCGGCTCGACATCGGTGGAACGCACATAGAGCACCCGGTCGGTGCGCTCCAGCGCGTCAACCTTGGCGTCGTCGATCCGCAGCAGCCGACCGTCGCGAACCACGCCGAGCACGATGTCGGGGATGTGCCGCGGCGAGCCCCCCACTTCTTTGGGCTCCACCTCACGCTCGGCGATGACCAACCCGGCGTCCGGGGTGAGCAGGTCCTCGATCATCTCCACCACGGTGGGCTTGGAGGTGGCCAAGCCGAGCAGCCGGCCCGCGGTCTCCGAGGACACCACCACCGAGTCCGCACCAGACTGCTGCAGCAGGTGGCGGTTCTCGGCCTCGCGGACTGAGGCGATGATGATGGCGCTCGGCGCCAGTTCGCGGGCGGTCAGCGTGACCAGAACCGCGGTGGGGTCGCTGTTAGTGGCGACCACGATGGCCTTCGCGTGCTGGGCGCTGGCCAGTCGCAGCACGTCGGACTTGTTGGCGTCGCCGCGCACGGTGACCAAACCAGCCGCGTTGGCCCGGTCCAGCGAGTTCTGATCGGTGTCGACGACGACGATGTCGGCCGGGGCGACGCCGTCGCCGATCATGGCGGCCACGGCGGTGCGGCCTTTGGTGCCGTAGCCGACGACGACGGTGTGGTTCCGCACGCTGTTCCTCCAACGCTGGATTTTGAAGGCCTGACGCGAGGCAACGGTCAGGGTCTCCACGGTGGTGCCGATGAGGACGATCAGGAATAACACCCGTAGGGGTGTGATCAGCAGGACGTTCGTCAGACGGGCGTGATCAGTGACAGGGGTGATGTCGCCGTAACCGGTGGTCGACAGCGACACCGTGGCGTAATAGATGCAGTCCAGCAGGCTCAGGGTCGTCGGCTCGCTGTCGATGTCCCGGTAGCCGTCCCGTTCGAGGTAGACCACCAGCACCGTGGCGGCTAGCACCAGCAGCGCGTAAAGAAGGCGACGGGCGACGCGGCGGACCGGGGGGACGAACTTGTCTGGGATGCGGAGGTGCTCGACCAGGGCGGCGTCGGGTTTGGTGGTGAGGTTCTCTTCGATGGCTTCCAGTTGGCGGCGCAGCCGTCGGCGTCGGCTAGCCACAACGGCTCACCTTTAGCTCAGCTGAGCCGTTTCGCCGAGGGAATGCCACTGTCACGGCCATTATGAAACCATGCCCAACACCGCACCCGAACCCGTAAGCCAGCGGCCCGCCTACCGGATGGGGGCGATGCTGATCGGAATCGGCGCCGGCCACTTCCTGGCACCCAAGCCGTTTGACACCATCGTGCCGGCCGAACTGCCCGGCAGCCCACGGTTTTACACCTACGCCTCCGGGGTGGCCGAGGTCGGAATCGGCGCGATGCTGCTGGCGCCGCGGACCCGGCGGGCCGGGGCGCTGGCGGCGGCGGCCCTGTTCCTGGCGGTGTTCCCGGCAAACCTGAACATGGTCCGGCTGTGGAAGGACAAACCGCTGCCGATGAAGGCCGCGGCGCTGGCCCGGTTACCGATGCAGCTGCCCATGATCACCCGGGCGCTGGCGATTCGGCGTAACGCACCCCGCCGGGGTTGACGGCGCTTCAGATGTGCAGAACCGCCTTTGCGATCAGGAAGTAGATCACCAGGCCGGTGGCATCGACGAATGTCGTGATGAACGGGTTGGAGAAGACGGCCGGATCGGCGCGTACCGCCTTGGCGAGCAGGGGCATCGCCCCGCCAACGGTGGCCGCCATGGTGCAGACGCTCAACAGGGTCAGTCCGATCACCGTTCCGATGGACCGGTCGAAGACCAGGCTGGTGATGGTGAAACCGACTGCGCCCAGGATCAATCCGAGGCACAAGCCGACCCTGAACTCCCGGCCCAGCACTTTGGCGATGTCGCCGGGTGTGACGTCCTGAAGCGCCAGAGCCCGGGTGACGGTGGTCGCAGCCTGGTTACCGGTGTTGCCGCCGGTGCCGATCAACAACGGAACGAACAGCGCGAGGGTGACGACCTCCGCAAGGGTGGACTCGAAGGTATCGAGGACCTGAACCGTCAGCGCCGCGCCGATCGCCAGCACGAGCAGCCACACCACCCGGCTGCGCACCAGCGTGGCGACGCTGGTGGTCAGGTAGGGCTGACGCAGGGTCTCCGAACCGCCGATGCGGGCCTGATCCTCGCTGTCGGCCTCCTCCAGGATGTCCAATGCGTCGTCGACGGTCAGGATCCCCACCAGCCTGCGGTCGTTGTCCACCACCGGTAGCGCAAGATGCTTGCTGTCGGCGCACAGGCGGGCCGCGTCCTCGGCGGAGTCGGTGGCGTGAGCGTAGTCGGCCGGCCGCATGATCTCGGCCACGGTCTGATCGGGTCCGGCCTGCATCAGTTCACGCAGACTCACCACGCCGAGCAAGATCCGGTCCGGCCCAGTGACCGGCAGGGTGTAGATCGTCTCGGCGTAGTCGAGAACCTTTTTGACGTCGCTCAGCGCCCAGGATGCTGTGACGTCGGGATCTAACCCGAACACCTCCGGGCTCATTCGCCGGCCGATGGACTTCTTCGGGTACCCCAAGATGTCGGCGGTGAGCTCACGTTCAGCCGGCGACAGCCCGTGCATGAGTCGGGCAGCCACACCCGCAGGCACCTCGTCGAGCAGGGCCACCCGGTCGTCGGGTTCCAGGTCGGCGAAGGCGGCGGCGACCTCCTCGTCCCGCAGCGATTTGATGAGGTCTTTCTGCAACAGCGGCGGCAGATCTTCGAACACGTCGACGGCCTGCTGCTTGGGCAGCAACCGGTAGAGCACCGCGCGTTGCCGGGCAGGCAGACGCTCCAGGACGTCGATGGTGCGCGCGGGCGTGAGTCGTTTGGCCTCCGCGTCGGCGGTCGCCAGGTCACCGGAGTTCAGGGCTCGCTTGATGATCTTTACCGGATCACCGGCGATCACCGCATCATTGGTCCACACGCTTCTTGGCTCCATCCACATAGCGGCCCCGGGGTTCGTAGAGGCGCCTCAGTATCGACGGAGTCCGATTGGCCTGCAATGGCTTCACCGGATGTTCACCCGGGCAACCGTTCCTGGCGGACTATCCTGCCCAGAACTGATGGAAGGGCCGACCTGATGGACGAACTGGGCTGATGGACGAACTGCCGGACTGGGTCCGCGAACTGGATTTGGCGCCGCACCCCGAGGGCGGCTGGTTCCGTGAAACCTGGCGCAGCGAGCTGGTGCTGGATTCGCAGGCGATTCCGGCCGACTACGGGGGCCCGCGTCACGCGGCGACGGCCATCTTGTTCGTCCTGATGCCCGGCCAGCAGTCGGCGTGGCACACAGTGCGCAGCGCGGAGTTGTGGATGTTCCACCGCGGCAGTCCTCTGGAACTGGAGGTGGGCGCGGACCGCGGCAGCCCGGCGCGCCTGCTACTCGGGGCCGATGTCGGCGCCGGTGAACGGCCGCAAATCCTGGTGCCGCCCGGCCATTGGCAGCGGGCCAGACCGATCGGGGGCGAACCCACACTGGTCAGCTGTGTTGTGGCGCCGGGCTTCGACTTTGCCGACTTCGCCCTGGCGGACGAGTCGGACTGATCAGCCCGGCCAGATCCTCGGCGTCGTAGAGCGCTTCGCCCGGCTCCTGGAACGGTGCCACGGTGCGCCCGGAGCGCACGTAGTGGAACACCGCCCGCACCTGCGATGGCGGGCGGCCGGCCAGACCGGCCCAGGCCAGCCGGTAGACGGCCAGTTGGACGGCGGCGTGCCGGCGGGCCGCCGCGTCGGCCGGGGGTTCGCCGGTCTTCCAGTCGACCACCGTGACCCCGCCGTCGGGGTCGGCGAACACCGCGTCGATGCGACCCCGGATCACCGTCCCCTCCAACGCCAGTTCGAAGGGCACCTCGACGTCCAGTGGGGTGCGGGCCGCCCACGGCGAGGCGGTGAAGGCGACTTGCAGCGCGTCAAGCGCCTCGCTGTCGGTGCTCTGCGGATCCCCCGCGCCGGGCAGGTCGTCGAGATCGAAGAGCCGCTCGGCGCCGTAGAACCGCTGCACCCAATCGTGGAATGCGGTGCCCAGCAGGGCGTGCGGGTCCGGTCGGGCGGGCAGCCGCCGGGTCAGCCGACGGGCGGCGGCTTGGGGGTCGCGGCCGAGTTCGACCAGCGCGCTGACCGACAGCGCGGTGGGCAGCGGACGGGCCGGTGGACGGGCGGCGGCGGCCCGTTCGGCCAGCAGCGCGTCGACGTCGGCGACCCAGCCGTGCGGATCGGCGGCGTCGGGTCCCGGGCCGGTCGGCGTGGCGGCCATCGCAGCGGTGACCAGTTGCGCCCCGTGCTCGACCTGTCCGCGCCGGCCGCGCAGCGGGTCAACCGGCCACAGCACCTCGACGGTGTTGTCCCGCAACGGGTTCGGCTCCCCGTCGGGGGGCTCGGGTTCCCAGTGCACCACCTCGCCGCATCCGGTGGCATCGATGATGTCGCGGATCTCGAGCAGGAAATCCGAGGGCCCGCGCGGGGTGGATTCGGTTGCGCCCCAGTGATGCCCGGACAGCAGCAGGGTGTCCTCGGCACGGGTCAGTGCCACGTAGAGCAGCCGCCGCTCCTCGTCGACGCGGCGCGCCAGCAGCTGATCGCGGTGGGCGTTGATGACGTCCTCGAGGGCCTTGCGGTCGGTGACCGCGGAGGTGTCCAGCAGCGGGACGCCGTGGCGGCCCAATTCGCCGTTCTCCTCGTCGGCGCGGTCGCCGCGCAGCAGCGGCGGCAGGTCGGCCGGGTCGGTGAGCCAGGTCCGTGTGGAGGCCGTCGACGGGAACACCCGGGCGCTCAGGTGCGGCACCGCCACGACCTGCCACTCCAGACCCTTGGCGGCGTGGATGGTCAGCACCTGCACCCGCCCGGGCGCCACGGTGACCTCAGCCGGTGACAGGCCGTTCTCCACCACGGCGGCGGCGTCGAGGTAGGCCAGCAACCCGGTCACGTCGGCGCCGGGGCGTTCGGCGTAGCCGGCGACCACGTCGGCGAAGCGGTCCAGGTGCTCCGGGCAGGCCCCGGCGGCGCGGACTTCGGTGTCCACGCCCAGCAGGCGGCGCACCTCGGCGACAAGGTCGGTGAGCGGGTGGGCCAGGAATCCGCGCAGCCGCACCAGTTCGGCGCCCAATGCGCTGATCCGCCGGTAGCCCTGTTCGGAGTAGGACTCCGCCGCACCGGGGTCGGCCAGCGCATCGGCCAGCGCGGCGGTGTCGGTGTCGGTGGCCGCGGCGACGATCTGCCGGGCGGACACCTCGGCCGGCCGCCGCCCGTCGAGCAGCAACGCCCGTCGCCACAGTGCCGCCAGGTCCCGCGCCCCCAGCCGCCAGCGCGGCCCGGTCAGCACCTCCATGGCGGCGGTGCCGGCGGTCGGGTCGGCGACTAGGCGCAGCATCGAAATCACCTGTGCCACTTCGGCGATGGAGAGCAAACCGGCCAGCCCGACAACCTCTGCCGGCACCCCGCGCTCGGACAGCGCCGCGGCGATCGGGCCGGCGTCGGCGTTGCGGCGGACCAGCACCGCCGCGGTCGGGGGCTGCTCGCCGGCCTGCGCGGCCGCCGAATAGCGCTCGGCGACCTGATCGGCGAGCCAGTCCCGCTCGGCGGCGACGTCGCGGTGCAGCGCGCACTGCACATGGCCGGGTTCGGCGTCGGGCCGGGCGCGCAGCGGCCGCACCGCCACCGAACGCTGCCGGGCCTGTTCGGATGTGGCGTTGGCCAGTTGCAGCACCCGGGGCGGGTTGCGCCAGCTGGTGCGCAGCTCCAGCGTGGGTGCCGGCGTCCCGTCGCTACGGGGGAAGTCGGTGGTGAAGCGCGGCAGGTTGGTGGCCGAGGCGCCGCGCCAGCCGTAGATGGACTGGATCGGATCACCGACCGCGGTCAACGCCAGGCCCCCCTCGGGATCGCTGTCGACGCCGCCGCCGAACAACGCCGACAACGCGATGCGCTGGGCGTGGCCGGTGTCCTGGTACTCGTCGAGCAGCACCACCCGGTAGCGGGCGCGCAGCTGCGCACCGACCTGCGGGCAGGCCCGGGCCAGCCGGGCGGCGGCGGCCATCTGGGATCCGAAGTCCATCGCCTTGGTCTGGCGCAGCCGGGCGTGCAGCGCGTCGATCAGCGGAACCAGGGCGGCCCGGTCGATCTGGGTGTCGAGCAGGTCCAGCAGCCGCCGGTTCGGTCCGCTGCCGCGCTGGCGCGGCCCGGCGGGCAGATGGTGCACCAGCCGCTCGAGTTCGCGGTGGGTGTCGCTCAGGGCCGCGGTGTCGACGAGGTGGTCGGCCAGTTCGTCGGACAGCCGCAGCACCATCGCGGTGACCGCGGCGGGGGTCTTGTCCAGCGGCAGCGGCCCGGGGTGGCTAGTGACCACCTCGTAGGCCAGCTGCCAGCGTTCGGTTTCGCTGAGCAGTCGGGCATCGGGCTCCACCGGCAGCAACAGCCCGAACTCGCGCAGCAGAGATCCGGCGAAGGCGTGGTAAGTGCTGACCACCGGCGCCGCGGTGGTGGTGTCGAGGATCCCGCCGAGGTGGCCCGACAGCCGGGCCAGCCGGGAGCGCACCCGGCGCAGCAACTGACCGGCGGCCTTGCGGGTGAAGGTCAGTCCCAACACCTGACCGGGGTCGGCGTAGCCGTTGGCCACCAGCCAGACCACCCGGGCGGCCATCGTCTCGGTCTTGCCCGCACCGGCGCCGGCGACCACCACCAGCGGTCCCGGCGGGGCGGCGATCACGGCTGCCTGCTCTGCGGTGGGCTGCGGAAGGCCAAGGGCGCCAGCAAGTTCGGCGGGGCTGTAGGTCACGACGGCTCCCCGGTGTGGGCGGGGCAGGACGGCCGCAGCGGGCAGTGCACGCACCCGTCGTTGACTCGGGCGACGAACTGCGGTCCGGCGGTGGCCGCGGCGGCGGAGCGCACCGCCTCATGCCAGCCGGGGGTGTCCTCGGCGCCCAGCGCGGTCTGTTCGCGTTCGGTGGCGCCGCCGGCGGAGGGCTTGCCGACGTACACCAGCCGGCCGCCACCGGGCTGGTCGCCGTCGGGCAGCACACCGGCCGACACCGCCAGTTGGTAGAGCCCGAGCTGGGCGTGCTGCTGGGCGTCGTCCTTGCTGACCGGGGTCTTGGCGGTCTTGACGTCGACCACCACCAGCCGGCCCTGCGCGTCGCGCTCCAACCGGTCGATGCGGCCGCGGACCCGGACCCCGGGCTGCCCGTCGGTCGGTTCGGCGATCACCCCGTCGAGGGCCACCTCGGTGCCGACCTCGGTGAGCTCGTGGCGGGTGGCCGCCCGCCACGCCATGAACGCGGTGATCATCGCGCGGTGGCGGTCCAGTTCGTTGGCGGCATACCAGGGAGCCTCGAACGGCAATGCCGCCCAGAGGTTTTCCAGCTCGGCAATCAGCTGCGCCTCGGTTCTGGTGCTGTCGGCCAGCAGGGCGTGCACCAGCGAACCGAGGGTGGAGTTCAGCGCCCGTGCCCCGGTGCCGCCGTGGCGTTCGGCCAGCCAGCGCAGCGGGCAGTCGGTGAGGGTCTGCAGCGTCGAGGGGCTCACCGTGACGGTGGTTGCGGAGTCGTCGTCCCACAGCGGTTCGTCGGTGCTGATGCCGCTGAGGCCCTGCCACTGAGCCGGATCGGCGCCCGCGACCCCAGCGGCGGCCAGGCGGGCCAGTTGCGTTGCCGCACAGGCGCGGTCGTCGTCGCTGACGGCGCCGGGCGGGGCGCAGACGGCGGCGCGCAGCCGGCCCACCACCGCCGCGGCGGAGAGCACCGGCGGGGCGGGCTGCGGCCGCAGCGGCTCGGGGACGGCGCCGCCGGCCAGGGCGGCCAGGGCGGCCAGTTCGGCGACGAACGGTGAGGGCAGGTAGGCCTGGTCACCGCCGTCGCTGTCGACCGCGGTGATCAGCAGCCGCCGTCGGGCCCGGCCCATCGACGCGATCAGCAGCCGGCGTTCCTCGGCGAGCAGGGGGGCGCGGGCCGACACCTCGTCACCGAGCCCGTCGAGGGTGTCCAGCAGCCGCTGGGTGCCCAAGATGCCGCCGCGCGGGGTGGTGTTGGGCCACAGGCCGTCCTGCAGACCGGCGATGACGACCATCTCCCAGTCGCGGCCCAGGGCGGCGTGCGGGCTGAGGACCGACACCGTCTCGGTGGCCGGGGCCGCGTCGAGGACCGGAGGCAGCTGCAGGGCGGCCACGTGGTCGAGCAGGCCGCTCAGCGAGGCGCCGGTAGTGCGGGTGACATAGGCGTCGGCGAGGTCGAACAGCGCGGTGACCGCGGCCAGGTCTCGGTCGGCCAGCGCGCCGTCGGCGCCGCCGCGTTCGGCGGCGGTCAGCCAGCGCCGCTGCAGTCCGCTGCGCTCCCAGGCCTGCCACAGCGTGAAGCGCGGATCGCCGTTGCTGCGGTGGCTGGCTGCGGCGGCGGACAGCACGGCGCGGACCCGCTTGACCGGGCCGGCCAGGGTGGGCGGCAGGTGCGGGGCGGGGCCGGTGAGCGCGTCGACCAGCACCTGGCCCACCGCATCGGCCGGCGCGGCGGGTGGGGCGGCGCGCCGCAACGCCCGCCGCAGCTGCCGCATCGACACCGGATCGACCCGCCCGATCGGGCCGGTCAGCAGGGCGGCGGCCTGGTCGGCGTCGAGCCCGCCGGCGGTGGCCGCCAGCACGGTCAGCAACGCCCGGGCGGCGGGCTGCTCACCGATCGGCCCGCCCACCGGCGGCTGATCGACCGGGACCCCGGCCACCGCCAGCGCCCGGCACAGCGCCGCCGCCGTCGAGGCCGACCGGGTGATGACCGCCAGCTGCGACCACGCCAGCCCGTCGACGAGGTGCGCACGGCGCAACGCGTCGGCGATCGCGGCGGACTCGGCGTGCTCGGAGTCAGCCACCCGGACGGTGACGATGCCCTCTCCCCCGCCGTCGGGCTGCTCGGCGCCGTCCAGCGTCCGCCAGGCTGACCCGGGCAGCGCCGCGGCCATCCCGCTGACGGCCCGGGCGATGGCCGGGGCGCAGCGGTGCGAGCGGGTCAGCATGAGCGTCTGCTCGCCGTCGTCACCGGACAGCAGCAGTCCCGGGTCGGCGCCGCGGAAGCCGAACACGGTCTGGTTGGGATCCCCGGCCAGCACCGCCAGCTGTGCCCCGACAGCCAGGGCGCGTACCAACCGGGCCGCCTGCGGGTCCAGGTGCTGGGCGTCGTCGACCAGCAGCACCCGGACCCGGGCCCGCTCGGCGGCCAGCAGGTCCGGGTCGGCGGCCAGCGCGTCCAGCGCCGCACCGACGAGTTCGGCGGCACCGAGCGCGGGCACGGTGGCCTGCGGGGCGGCGGTGCCCACCGAGGAGCGCAGCAGCATCACCTGCTCGTACTGCTGGGCGAAGCGTCCGGCGGCCACCCACTCCGGCCGACCCGAGGCCCGGCCGAGCCGCTGCAACGCCGTCGGGTCGACACCGCGTTCGGCGCAGCGGGCCAATAGGTCGCGCAGTTCGGTGGCGAAGCCGGCGGTGCTCAAGGCGGGCCGCAACTCCCGCGGCCAGCCGCCGGCACCGTCCTGCAGGTCCCCGGCCAGCAGTTCGCGGATGGTGCCGTCGTGCTCGGCGGCGGTGACCAGCCGCGGCGGCGGATCCCCGGCCCGTTCGGCGGCCTTGCGCAGCACCGAGAAGGCGTAGCTGTGCACCGAGCGGACCACGGGCTCTCGCACCACCGGCAGTTCGGCTGCGGAGGCCTGGAGCAGCCGCGCCGTCAGCGCCGCGCGGGTCTCCCTCGCCAACCGGTCGGAGGTCAGCAGCAGCACCGACTCCGGATCGGCACCGCCGGCGATCCGGGCAACGGCAGCGTCGATCAGCCGGGTGGTCTTACCGGTACCCGGACCGCCGACGATACGAACGATGCCCACGACCGCATGAGACCACGCGGGTGTGACAGAACCGGTGATCCGCGGTCAGTGCGTGCCGCGTGTTAGCGGTCCTCGCGGTCGATCAGGGTCTGCAGCATGCCCACGATCTGCTGCTGACCCGCCGCGGTCAGGTCGAACTTCGATCGCATTTCGGTGCGGAGCTGGGCCACCTCGCCCCGAAGATCAACCAAATCCTCGCGCACAGCGTTGAAACTGCTGACCGTCGCTCGGCGGAAGTCACGCAACTCCGCGCGAATTTCGCCGACATCGCGATCGGCCGCCCCGGCGAGCACACGAGCCGCTGCGGCATCCTGCTCGCTCATCTTCAAGCGTGACCGGATCTCCCGCACTTCACCTTCCAGCGCGCTGACCCGCGGCTCGAGCTCCCCACCCTCCATGAATCGCACCCTACCGCCGGCGCAGGCAGCCGAAAACAGTTATCCACAGCCCGCGACGCTCTATCCGACAAGCAGCAGGACGCCCTGGACCAGAGTCGCCACCGCGGCCAACAGAACGCATCCGCTGGCGATGCGCGACAGCACGGGCGCGGTGTGCGCACCGCTGCTGCGGCGGTGCTTCAGCGCCGCCAGCCCGACCAGGCTGACCAGCAGGACCACCGCCAGCGCGATCATCCGCGGCTGCAGCTGTGGATCATGCTGGGCCAGAAGGTGATCGAACGCGGTGAAGTCCCCCTTGGCCACCGCCCGGTCGTAGGCGGCGTCCTCCTCGCGTTGGTAAAACCACTCACCACTGCTCAGCGGTGTCAACACGACATTGACGACCGCCACCGCCACCGCAAGCCGGACGGCGCGGCGGGACTCCGGTCGGAGCGCACAGACCACAGCCAGCAACGCCGTGAGGATCGGCAGAACGGCAAGGAGTCGCATCTCGACCAGGTTAGGGCCCCCGATCGGAGGAACGCCGCGTCAACCCGACGTTCCCCCATTCACCCGATAGGCGCGGTGCGCCCCGCAGTGAAGTCTGAAAGCCGTCACCGCCATCTACAGTCGCACCAGCGGCTCACATCAGAAGGGATTCCCCACCATGACACCTTCAACCGGTTTCCGGCGAGCCGCCTTGGCGGCCGCCTCCGCGGCGGTTCTCGCCTCGGGCGTGCTGAGCGCGTGCGGCACCAAGAACGAGACCACGGAGAAACCCGCCGAGAGCACGACCCCGCGTCCGTCGGCCACGGCACCGGCGCCGACCGAGAAGGCCGTCGCTCCCAGCCCCAAGCCGGACACGACTGCGGGGAACTCCTTCGCCCCGACCGTCAAGGCCCCGCCCGCTCCCACGGCGTTGCCGGGCAATGTCATCACCGGCGGGTGAGAACGCCGATCATGACCCCAGCCCGGAAGGTGTTGGCGGCGGCGATGGCCGCCGCCGGCGCCGCGGCTCTGATCGCCGTGGACGACGACCCACGTGGAGACGTCCCGGCGCGAATCGCCGGTCCCTACGCGGCTCTGCTGGCGGAGTCCACCGATCTCGGTCCGGCCGACGAGAGCGATGTCCAGGTGACAGCCGCATTGCGTGACGGCACCCAGCCCGATGCGTTGATCGGCTGGGCGGCTGAGCACGGCCTGGCGGTCCGCTGGGACACCGGCACGGCATGGGCCTTCCTCGAGGGTCCGGCGCCGGCCGTGGCGAATGCCTTCGATGTCGACGTCCACGACTACCGGGGCCGGGCGGGCCAGGTGTTCTACGCATCGCCACAGCAACCGGCGGTGCCGGCCGCGCTGGGCGATGAGGTCGCCGAACTCGGCCGGATCCTGGGGTACACCCCGCATCGCGAGAAGACCCGCTGGCAGCTGCCGAAGGAGGTGCCCGGGCAGGGCTTGACACCGCAAACACTGTTGCGCACCTACAACATTGAGCCGCTGCGGGCCGCCGGGTTCACCGGTAAGGACACCACCGTGGTCGTGTTCGCCTTCGACGGTTTCAACCAAGCCGATCTGGACACCTTCGCCGAGACCTTCGCTCTGCCCAAGTTCACCCCCGAGGTAGTCGGCGGCCTGCCCGACTCGCGGCGCGGCGAAGCCGCGATGGACCTGCAGGCGGTTCATGCGATCGCACCCGATGCCAGGAAGGTGTTGGTCAACGCCCGGCCGACGGTGGAAGGCGACGGGGCCTACGAGAAGATCGCGGCGATGCTGGCCGACACCGACCGCCGCTATCCCGGCGCGGTGTGGAGTTTCTCCATCGGCTGGGGCTGCGACAAGCTGATCACCGCCGCCGACCTGGTCCCGGTCCGCGCTGCGCTGGTCGCCGCGCAGCGCCGTGGGACCACGGCGTTCGACGCCAGCGGCGACCTGGCCGGCCTGGAATGCAAAGGCGGCCAGGAGTGGTCGACGCCACCGAATGAGGACAACATCGGACTCGACGCCGTCGCCTCGATACCGGAGATGACATCGGTGGGTGGTACGACGCTGTCCACCGATGCGGACGGCGGCTGGATCGAGGAGACGTCCTGGTTCGATGCACCGCTGTCGCAGGGCACCGCCGGCGGGGTCTCCACGCTCTACCAGCGCCCGGCTTGGCAGGCTGCGGTGAACCCCGACCGGGGGGCGGGACAGCGGCTGACCCCGGACGTCTCGGCGGTGGCCGATCCGTTCACCGGGGTGCGGGTCGTGCTCAACCAACAGCAGCTCATCGGCGGCGGAACGTCCTTGTCGGCCCCGTTGTGGGCGGGAATAGCCGCGGTGATCAATCAGTACCTCATCGCCAACGGCGGCGGACTGTTGGGCGACATCAATCCGCTGTTGTACCGGATCGCCGAGGGTTCGCGACTTCCGGCGTTCCACGATGTGGTCCGAGGCGGTAACGCGGTCTACGACGCCGGACCCGGATACGACCTGGTCACCGGACTGGGAACGCCGGACGCGTACAACCTGGCCCAAGTCCTGCTCGAGACCCAGAGGCTGCTGCCATGACCACCTGCCCGCACTGCGGCGCGCAGGTCCCCGAGGGCAACTTCTGCGGGTTGTGCGGGGACCCCATGGACACCGGCTCGGGGACCGCACCGATGTTGCTGCGGCCCAACACTTTCAGCGCTTCCCCCAACGAGCGTGTGTTGGTCCCCCATCTCGCCAGCGCGATGTTCCCGCACCTGCCGGGGCGTTCCCGCACGCCGTTCCGGGTGACCCTGCTCGTCGGGGTCGCTGCTCTGGCGGCGTGCGTCCTGTTGAGGATCCCCGCCGCCGCGATCGCGGTGTCGGCGGTGGGCCTTCCGCTGTTGTTCGTCCTCTATCTGCGGGTATCGCGACTCACCCGCGACATTCCCCGCGTCTCCCTGACCCTAGCGGCGGTGCTCGGTGCCTGCCTTGGGGCGGGTTGGGTGCTGCTGACCGGTGGGATCGTGGCCCGCACCTACAACGTTTCGATCAGCGCCGGGCTGGCCCTGCATCATCTCTTCAGCCAGGGCGTGGCTATCCCGGCCACCGGGATGCTGTTGATGCTGCTCCCGGCCGTCGTGGTCAGGGTCGTGCACAGGGGGACCCGGGAGTCGTTGGACGGCTTCGTGATCGGCGCGCTGGGCGCGCTGGTGTTCACGGCAGCGGCGACGCTGACCCGGCTCGCTCCGCAGTTCAGCACCGGGTTGTTCGCCCACACCAGGCCCGTGCGCGGACTGCTCGTCGAAGTCGTCATGATTGGGGTGACCATCCCGGTCACCGCTGCCGCGGCCGGCGGCCTGGTCGGCATCCTGCTGTGGTTCACCCCGGCGGGCCGCCATGATCGGCGGGTAGGACTGCTGCTGGCAGCGATTGCGGCGACGGTGCTGCTGGTGCACACCGCGGTAGCCGTGGTCAACATCACCGGGATCCCCCAAATGATCATGCTGGCAATTCATCTCGTCGCGGCGGTGCTGGCTGTGCTGGCCCTGCGCCTGGCACTGCAACTGGCGCTGTTGCACGAGCAACCCGACCCGGTCCGCCCGGATGAACCCTTGCTGTGCATCCACTGCGAGATGGTGGTGCCCGACATGGCGTTCTGCCCGGCCTGCGGGGCGGCCACCCGGGCCTCGACGCGCACCTCCCGCAGCGAACGCCGCAGCATCCGGCCGGCACCTACCGACACCGGGGCGACGGCCTACCCGGGCTACGCACTGCCGGCCGAAACCTACTGGGCGCCGGCGCTGCGGCGGCCGCGTTTGGGCTGGCTGTTCAGCCGCTGGGGCACGGTGGTGGCGGCCGGGGCCGTGGTGCTGGCCGGAATCACCCTCATGGTGACACCGAAGATCGCCCACTACATGTGCCCGCCGGAGTGCGGTCGGCCGCCCGCCGGGGACCCGGTGACCGGACTGCCCAGGTTCACCTCCCCGCAGTTCTCGGTGTCCTACCCGACACCGGGGTCGGCCTACGAGGTCACCACCTACGACAACGGTGTCACCGCCAAGCTCGTCGGCGGCGACACCGGCGTCATGCAGTTGTTCTCGCAACCGGCCAACGGCCGCACCGCCGAAGACATCGTCACCTCGCTGCTCCGGAACCGCTTCCCCGACGCCACGGTCGCCTATGAGATTCCGAACGCGAAGGTCGGATACCAACCCGGTTACGGGGTGTTCGCCGACGACTGGCCCCAGAACCCCGCCGCCACCTATACCCGGCAACGAATCCTGGTGATGGCGGCGGTCAAGGACGATCTTGCGCTGGTCGCCTTCGCCTCCGGCCCCTACCGGTCCTTTGGGCCCAACTCCGGGCCAGGGTTGCCGTCGGCGGCCAATCTGCAAGTTGCCCAGGACCTGGGCAAGTACGTCAACAGCTTTGAGTGGGGCGGCGATGCGGCTCCCTGAGCGGGAATCCGCGAACCTAGGATGACGGCCGTGCCATCCCCGCCGCCATCCCCGTCGCCGTTGCACCTCAACCGCTACGGGCCGCCCGGCCCGGCGAAGATCCTGATGATCCACGGACTGACCGGCCACGGGGCCCGCTGGCACTCCCTGGCCAGTCGGTATCTGCCCGAATTCGGCGTGCTGGCACCGGATCTGATCGGCCACGGACGTTCGACCTACGCCGCGCCGTGGACCATCGACGCCAACGTCGCCGCCCTGGCCACCCTCATCGAGAACGAGGCCGACGGTCCGGTGGTGGCGGTGGGGCATTCCTTCGGCGGGGCGGTGGCACTGCACCTGGCGGCAGCCTGTCCGGACCTGGTCTCCGGCCTGGTCCTGCTGGATCCGGCGGTGGCCATGGATGGGCAGATGATGCGGCAGGTGGCCGAGGCGATGATGGCCTCACCGGACTACACCGACCCCGCCGAGGCGCGCACCGAGAAACAGACCGGAAGCTGGGCGGACGTACCGTCGGCCGAACTGGACGCCGAACTGGACAACCATCTGGTGGCGCTGCCGTCGGGCCGCTTCGCCTGGCGGGTGTGCATGCCGGCGATGATGACGTACTGGAGCGAGCTGGCCCGCGATGTCGCGCTGCCGCACAAGGGAACTCGTACGACGCTGGTCCGCGCCGAGTTCGTCGAACCGCCCTATGCGGGGGAGGCGGTGATCGACGCGCTGTCAACCCAACTCGGCGCCGACTTCACCTTCGAACTGTTCGGCTGCAGGCATATGGTGCCGCTGGCCAAGCCGGCTGAGACGGCCACTCTGATCCGCGACATGCTGGTCTGAGCTGGCTTTAGATGGCGCCCATCACCGACGCCCAGGTGGAGTCGGTGCGTGCACTGGTGGCGTCCATCCCGGCCGGGCGGGTTGCCACCTACGGCGACATCGCCGCGGCGGCAGGGCTTTCCAGTCCGCGCATCGTCGGTTGGGTGTTGCGCACCGACGCGGAGGACCTGCCCTGGCACCGGGTGGTGCCGGCGACCGGACGGCCCGCGCCGCACCTGGCGTCCCACCAGTTGGACCTGCTGCGCGCCGAAGGTGTGCTCAGCGACACCGGCCGGATAGCCCTGGCCGCGGTGCGATACCGGTTCGGCGACTCCGGACGCTAAACCGTCATCCGCACCAGCGCGGCCGTGCGCAACAACCCGTCGAAGGCCTCCGGCGTCGAACGCGGATGCAGGACGTGCACACCGAGCCGGAACATCAACGCCCGCAACAACATCTGCGGCCACTCCGGCAGGTCCGACCACCGCTCGACGAGCTCGTCGTCGGCCTCACCCCAGGCCAACGCGTCGACGACGGCGACCCCGGCCGCCCACGCGGCGGGCCGCCAGTAGGGGGTGATGTCGGTGATACCCGGAGCGGCGCTGCCGGCGAAGAGCACCGTGCCGTAGAGATCGCCGTGCACCAACTGCGGGGCGGCCTGGGTGGGACGACGCAGACCGGCCAACTGGGTGAGCAGTTCCACCGACTGGGTGCGGTCCGGGGTGTCGGCGATCTCCGGGGCGCCGATCGGCAGGTTCTGCAGCGGCCGGTCGTCCCAGGCGGCGCGGTCGGCGACGGTGAACACGTCGACCTCGGTCCACGGCGGCACGATGGCCTGGGTGAGGAACCGGGGCCGCTCCAGGGCGGCGGTCACCTCGTGCAGTCGCACCCCGACCGAGACCACCTCGTCGTGCCGGGCCTCCGGGGCCCCGGCGACGTAGGTGTCCGCCCGCCAACCCGACACCACGTAGCGGCCGTCGGTGGAACGCACCGGCCGGGCCAGCCGCAACCCGTCGACGAACAACGTTTCGCGCACCTTGGCCGACCAGGCGGCGCGGGCGTGGTCGGCGATCCCGGACAGCACGATCTCCCCGTAGCGCCACCCGCCGTCCCAGACCTGCTGCGGTTCGGTTTCCTTGAGTCCGAACGCGGCCAGCACATGGCCCGGCGGGCGCTCGTCCATCACAAGGTCAGGGTAAGCCGTGCCGCCCGGAACACGCGGTCAACAGGCCGTCAGTACATCACCATGTCGGGGTCGACGTCGGCCGCCCAGGCCACGATGCCGCCGCGCAGGTGCCGGGCCTCGGGGACGCCGGCCCGCTGCAGGGCGGCCAGCGCCTGGGCCGACCGGGTCCCGGTCTTGCAGTACAGCACCGGGATCTTGCCCGCCGGCAGCAGCGCCGGACCGTCCGCGGACTGCAGGGCCGACTGCGGAATGTGACAGGCGCCGTCGATGTGGTTGATCGCCCACTCGGCGGACTCCCGGACATCGACGGCGACGGCGGCCCCGGCGTCGAGCAGGGCGCGCAATTCGGCCGGGGTCAGGCCGGGATCCTCTGGCGGCTCCTCCCCGCAGAGCACCGCGTCGTCGGTCAGTGCGGTGATCGGCGGGCGGCTGGGATCACGGCGCACCGTGACGGTGCGGGTCGAAATCTGCAGGGCGTCGTAGATGAGCACCCGGCCCAGCAGGCTCTCACCGATTCCGGTGATGAGCTTGACGGCCTCGGTGCCCATCACCGCGCCGATCGTCGCGCACAGCACTCCGAGCACCCCGCCGTGCGCGCAGGACGGCACCGTCCCGGCCGGCGGTGGTTCGGGGTGCAGGTCGCGGTAGGTCAGGCCCCGCTGAGCGCCGTCGGGTCCGGCGGGGGCGTCCTCCCAGAACACCGACACCTGGCCGCAGAACTGGTCGATCGAGCCCCACACGTACGGCTTGTGGGCCAGCGCGGCGGCGTCGTTGACGAGGTAGCGGGTGGCGAAGTTGTCGGTGCCGTCGAGGATCAGGTCGTAGGCGGCGAACAGTGCGACGGCGTTGGCGGTTGTCAGCCGCAGCGGATGCACCCGCACCTCGACGAGGGGGTTGAGCGCGGCGATCGCCTCGCGGGCGCTGTCGACCTTGAGCCGACCGACGTCGGCGCTGCGGTGGATGATCTGGCGCTGCAGGTTGGACTCCTCGACGACGTCGTCGTCGACGACGCCGAGGGTGCCCACCCCGGCGGCGGCCAGATACAGCAGCGCCGGGGAACCCAGTCCGCCGGCGCCGACGACGAGCACGCGGGCGTTTTTGAGGCGCCGCTGGCCTTCTGCGCCGAACTCGGGCAGCAGCAGATGGCGGCTGTAGCGGGCGACCTCGGCGGGGGTCAGTTCGGCCGCGGGGTCGACCAGCGGCGGCAACGACATGCCCCCATTGTGCGGTGTCATACCGCACACGCCGGGCCGGGCGTATCGCACCGCACAGTCGGCGGGCGGATCAGGCGCCCGGATCAGGCGATCGGATACGGCCAGGGGTTGAACCGGCAGGTCTTGCCGTCGGGCTTGACCGACTGCGGGTCGAAGCGGGCGGCGTCGTTGTCGGAGGTGGAGAAGGTCTGCTGCATCATGATCGGCGCCAGGCCGCCTTCGCGCTCGCATGGCTCGTGGGTGGTGTAGCCGATGGCGTGGCCCACCTCATGGTTGATCAGGTACTGCCGATAGGACCCGATGTCACCCTGGAACGGCACCGCACCGCGCACCCAGCGAGCCAGGTTGATGAACACCCGCGGCTCGGCATCCGGCCCGTAAACCGGGTTGTAGCAGGAGGTTTCGATCGGAATCTCATACCCGCACCCCTCCCGGACGGTGACCGGGGAGGTCAGCGACACCCGGAAGTCCGGTTTGGCCGCCGGGTCGTCGATGCGCTCGAAGGCGAACTGCGGGTTGTGCGTCCAACTCTTGGGGTTGCTCAGCGTCTCGGCGACCATCCGGGCGTAGCCCTCGTCACCGCCGAAGGAGGACGTGTCGGTACCGTCCTCGACCTCGACGGTGTAGGTGAAGGTCTTGGCGGTGCCCTGCCCGACCTTGGGCGCGGTGCCCGGGATGATCCGCCAGGTCTTGGCGCCGGCCTCGACGAACGGCCCACCCGCGGGCAGGATTCCGGTGGGCAGGTTGGCGTCGAACTCGGTCATCCCTCGCGGCGGGGCGCCGATGATGCTGGTGCCGGCCGAGCCGATCGTCGGCGGTCCCTGCACCGGTTCGTCGGCGACCGGGGCGGCCACCGTGCCGGTCATCGTCTGGAAGAGCACCACCCCGGTCAGCGCCACCAGCAGGGGCAGCGCGTAGGCGCGCCAGCCGTAGGTGGACACGAACCGGCCCAGCCAACTCTGTTTGCGGACGTGGGCGCGGTCATCCCGGTTGGAGCGCGGGCGGCCGGCGTCCTCGGACATCGGATCGCGCAGCGCGCGCAACGGCTGATCCCGCTCGCTCTGCAGCACCGGCGCGCGACCACCCCCGGCGGGCCCCGACTGATTGGTCACCGAACCAGAATGGCATAACCGCATCCCGGCCGACTGCGGGGCACGCGGAGGCGCTGGTAGTAGTGTCATTCCGATGGGCAACTTGACCGACGCGGCGGCGCGCAAACGCGCCCGCGGCGGACGGTTGCCGCGCGGCGAGCGCCGCGACCAACTGCTGGCCACGGCCAGCGAGGTGTTCGTCGACCGCGGCTACCACGCCGCCGGGATGGATGAGATCGCCGACCGGGCCGGGGTCAGCAAGCCGGTGCTGTACCAACATTTCTCCAGCAAGCTGGACCTGTACCTGGCGGTGCTGGGCCAGCACGGGGACATCCTGGTGGCCGGGGTGCGCCAGGCGCTGCGCACCACCACCGACAACCGGCAGCGGTTGCGCGCCGCGGTGCAGGCGTTCTTCGACTTCATCGAGCACGACAGCCAGGGCTACCGGCTGATCTTCGAGAACGACTACGTCAGCGAGCCGTTGGTGGCCGGCCAGGTCAAGGTGGCGATCGAGGCCTGTACCGACGCGGTGTTCGACCTGATCAGCCAGGACTCCGGGCTGGATCCGCATCGAGCCCGGATGATCGCGGTCGGACTGGTGGGCATCAGCGTGGACTGCGCACGGTACTGGCTGGACGCGGAGCGGCCGATCTCCAAGGAGGACGCCGTGGAGGGCACGGTGCAGTTCGCCTGGGGCGGGTTGTCACACGTGCCGCTGGCCCGCGGCTGAAGCTGACGAGGGGCTCGCGAGGGGCTGGCGGGGCTTTCGAGGTCCCCGGGTCAGGACGAAACGGGACCGAAGCCCACCCGGCGGGAGTCGGCGGCACCGATCTCGACGTAGGCGATCCGGGCGGTCTGCACCAGGAAGCGTCGGCCCTTGTCGTCGGTCAAGCTCAGCACCTCGGAGCCATCGCCGGCCAACGCCGTCTTGATGTGGTGCTCAACCTGCTCAGGGGTCTCCGAGCTGTTGAAGACCAGCTCCCGCGGGCTGTCCGAGACACCGATTTTGACCTCCACAGGCGACCCCTTTCCATCGAGTTCCATCACGTTCCGTCAAGCGCGTCTCCCGAGAGGCTAGTGGACGCCGTCGGGGGCACTGCGCTCTGCCGGACCGCCGCCGGGACTGGCAACGCAAACAAGGTGGTCAAGCTGCGGTAACAGCATGACAACTGCCACGTGTGCCGTGTCCGCCCGCCGACCGGACCGTCGGACACTGGCCGGGTGAATGACGACCGAGGGGCCCGCTGGCCGAAGGTGACCATCACCGCCATGGGCCTGGCAACCACGGCGGTGGCGGCCGTGTACATCATCAACGCCGGCGTGACCGACGCCGACGGGCAGGGCCGCAGCGTGCACCGCACGGTGGTGGCCACCGTCAGCCCGGTGCCCCTGGAACCTCCGACCGAAATGCAGCCGGTCAATCCGGCCGATGTGGTTGAGGTGCCGGTGCGGGTGGACTCCACCCCGATGGCAGCCGCGCAGCCCAGGATCGACCTGCGCGAGATCACCTACACCGTCGACGGCGAGCAGCGGCCCGACGGCCCGGTGACCGTGGTGTACGCCGACGAGACCGGCGCGCTGCGCACGGTGGAGAACGCGACGCTGCCCTGGACGATGACGATCATCGCCAATCTGCCGGTGAACTATGTGACCGCCAACGGCCGGGGAAGCCTGCTGAACTGCTGGATCACCGACGCCAGCGGTGCGGCGGTGGTGTCCCGTACCACCTTCGCGCCGCACACCACCTGCAACCGCTGACCGTCGGGGCGACCCTGAACGCCGCCCAGGTAGGCACCAGCAGGTCGGATTCGCCGACGCACCAGGCGGGAGTGCGATACCACGAACCTTGACACTGTGGTTGTTGACACCGTGGCACACTGTAACTGTGTCGGTAAACGTGTCGGTCCGCCTGGACGAGCAGCTTGCGGAGCGCCTGCGCCTTCGAGCGCGCGCCGCCGGTGAGACGTTGTCGGACCGACTACGGCGTTACGCCGACGAGGGCGCGCGACGGGACGAGCACCCGCTGATCACGTTCCGTGACGGACCCACTGGCCGTAGGGCTGGACTGGTCGGCGGGCCCGACGTGTGGGAGGTCTCCATGTGGATTGATGACCTCGGCCCGGTTGATGACCCGCCGTCGGCATTGACTGCGGACCTGGCCATCACACGCGCCCAGGTGGATGCCGCACTCCGCTACCGCGCCGCCTACCCCGACGAGATTCAGGCGCGGATTGACCTGCACCGTGCTGAGACTGCAGCGGCCGGAGCGCGTTGAGATTACTGCTCGATGAGATGTACCCGGCCAGGTTTGCAGCTGGTCTGCGTGCGGCCGGTATCGAGGCGGTAACCGTGGCTGAGATCGGGCTTGCCGGTAGCGCTGATGCCGAGGTGTTCGGCGCGGCGCTCACGGGGGGATACGCATTGCTGACCGAGAACGTCGGCGATTTCACGAGCATCGCGGCGCAGCACACCAACGCCGGCGGTCACCATCACGGACTGCTGATCGCGTTGTCGTCCCGCTTCTCCCGACAACCGTCCGGGACCGCGGCCTTGGTCGCCGCTGTCGTGACTGCGGGCAAGAGTCCCTGTGAGGACCGGGTCATCTATCTGCTGGCCGCAGACGGCACATGATGGATTCAGTCCCGCACCCGCGCACGGCACGTCGAAGCCCACCGCCGCGGTCACGGCGGTCCCCTACGATCGGCGCAGGCACAGCAAACAGGAGAAGGGTGATGTCCGAAAAAGGAACGACTGCGCGGCGGTGGGCGCAGACCAGCCTCGTCGCGGCTGGACTCGGAGCCGCGGCCCTGCTAGGCGGGGCCGGGGCGGCTGCGGCGGCCCCCGACGACGATCCTGGCACGGAGAGGGTCGGTTCCCCGGCGGCGAATTCCACGGCTGCGCAACGGAATCCGGGGGGTACCACGCCGGCTCGCCGGTCCGAGGCCGCAGCAACGGCCGGGGAGGGGCACGGCGCGGGTCCGAGGTCGCGGACGGTCTTGCGTGCCGCGACGCCGGACGCGCACGGGCCCGGACCAGAGCCCGCGGCGGTGGCCGCAGAGCCCAAGCCCGCGGCCCCGACAGTGGCCGTAGAGCCAGAGCCCGCGGCCCCGACAGTGGCCGTGGACCCAGAGCCGGCGGCCCCGACAATGGCCGTGGACCCAGGGCCGGCGGCCCCGGCAGTGGCCGTACAGACCGTTCCTGCCCGCGTGACCCCGTCGCTGTCGCGACCGGCGGTGTCCGCTCCCGCCCCGACTGCGGCAGAGACCGGGACAGCTCCCAAGACGGCGACAACTCCTCAGGCCTCCGCCGTGTTGACGCCGCCGGCCGTCGCGGTGAAGAGCACCCCGGCAGCCCGCCCGCCGGGGCCGATCATGGCGGCGATCACCGCCGCACAGGCCTACATCTACGGCTATCCCTTGCTGGAGTACGAGCGGGTGCGCTCAGAGGCTCCGAATCTCAACACCCTCATCAACCTGACCACATTCGCCAATCCCGATGTGGACCCGATCTGGACGGCGATCGGCGGCGGCAAACGGCCCAACGTTGACACCTTCTATTCGCTGGCCGAGCTCGATCTCACCGACGGCCCGGTGCTGCTGTCGATCCCCGACATGGGCTCCCGCTACTACAGCTTCCAGCTCACCGATCCCTACATCAACGTCTCCGGATACATCGGGTCGCGCACGACCGGAACCGGCCCCGGTACCTACGCGATCACCTGGGAAGGGGGACCGACCGTCGACGTTCCCGGTGCCACCGTGGTGGAGGTGCCCTACGCCAGCATGCTGATGCTGGGCCGAACCCTGGCCGGCGACGAGCCCGACCAGGAACGTGCGATCGAACTGATCAAGCAGTACACCCTGACGCCGACCGGGGCGACCGGGCCGAACAACGCGATCCTGCCGACCGGCAATTCCGGCATCGCCTATCTCGACGCGATCAGCGCGGCGCTGGCCCAGAACCCGCCGCCGGCCGTCGATGCGCCGGAGTTGGCCAGGCTCGCTCGCATCGGGGTCGGCCCGGGCCTGCGGGTCGCCGACGCCAACCTCGGGCCGCTGGCGCTGCTGGCCGCGGATCTGTCGGTCAAGGTGACCGCGGCGGTACTGCCCGCACTGACCCAGCTCACCCAAGTGGTCTCGGCGTTCCAGAACCGGGGCTGGGCCATCCCGAACTCCAACATCGGCAACTACGGCACCGACTATCTTCTGCGCGCCGGGGTCGCCGAGGCCGGCTTGGTGGCCAACACCGAAGAGGAGGCGATGTACGAGGCGGGCCTGTTGGACGCCTGGTACCTGCCGCTGGTGTCGATCCTGCCGTTCAAGCAGTACACACTGCACTTCCCCGCCGGGGAGTTGCCGCCGGCCGAGGCGTTCTGGTCGCTGACCGTCTATGACTCCGCCGGGAAACTGGTGCCCAACGCCGAGGGCCGCTACAGCGTCAGCAACAGCCGGCCCGCGGAGCTGGTCTACCGGCCCGACGGGTCGATCGACATCATCATCTCCCGCACCGACCCTCAGGACCCCGGAGCGAACTGGCTGGCGGCGCCGTTGGGCGGGCTCGACGCCTATCTGCGGCTGTACGTGCCGGAGCCCTCCGCGCTGGATCGCAGCTGGACGCCACCGCCGATCAGGGCCCGGTGGGCGGTCTTCGGCTAGCTGCGCCGGGACAGCCTCGGTAGACCTAGCGGTCGGCAAGGGCCTCACACGGCCCCCAGTCCGCGGTCGGGTGGTAGGTCTGCAACCGCTCCGTTACGGCAACGAGGCTCTCCGGGGAGATGTAGACGCCGTCGTGGCGGTTGAACGGTTGGGTGAACGCCGTCAGCACCCAGACCATCCCCGCGGTGACGGCGAACGTCGCGCCGAGAGCGACGGCCGCCAGCGCGGGATACGGCACCAGCAGCGGAGTGAGCGTGACCACCAGCACGAAGATCGAGACGAAGACCAGCAGCCACATGGCCAGCGGCAGTTCGCTTTCGGCGGCGAGGTAGCGATGCTGGGCCGCCTTGGACGCCTCGACCAGTTGGGTGTTCAGGTTCTCCAGGCTGACGGTCTGCGATGCCGTCGTCGGCTCGACCCGGTCCAGGTCGGCGATGGTGCGCACCCACCACGCCTTCGTGTTCGGTGAACCCCCGAGGTCTTCGCGTTCGGTGGCCGCCCAGGCGTTGGTGGCCACCGACCGCATCAGGCACACCAGGTCGCGCTGGATCTTCTCGGAGTGCGGATCCGGCAGGCGTGCGGCGCTGTCGAAGGCCGACGAGAAGGCCAGCGCCTCATCGGTGACGACATTGTCGGTCGCGCGGTAGTGGTCCAGTGAGGACAGCAGCAACACGCCCAGCAGGAATGCCGCGGCGCCGCCCACGAATCCGAGCGTGGCGGACATCCCCCTCGCCGACCAGTCGGCGCTCGCGGCGGTCCAGATCGGACTTGCGGACCTCCATCCGGTGGATGAGCAGGCCCAGCCCGATCGCCGACCCGAAGGTCAGCAGCAGCGTGAGAAGCGCAACGCCCTGGCTCATCGGGCGCTGCTCAGGCCAGACCCAGGTGGCGCATCCGCTCGCTGTGCGTGCGCTGCAACCGCTCGAACAGGTCGGTCACCTGGCCCAGCCCGCCGCCGGCCAGCACCAGTTCCACCAGTTCGTCGCGCTCGGCCAGCACGTACTGCGCCTGGGTGATGGCCTCACCGAGCAGCCGCCGGGCCCACAACGCCAGCCGGCTGCGCTGCCGGCCGCTGGAGTTCACCGCCGTCACCACCTCGGCCACCACGAACTGCGAGTGCACCGTCTCGGCCAGCACCGAGCGCACCACGTCGGCCACCTCGACCGGCAGTGAACTGGCGATGGCCAGGTACAGGTCGGCGGCCATCGCGTCGCCGACGTAGGTCTTGACCAGTGCCTCCAGCCAGGTGCTGGGAGTGGTGAGCCGGTGGTACTGCTCCAGCGCCGGTGCGTAGCGGGTCATCGCGGACAACACGTCGACCCCGCGGGCCTCCAAGGTGGTGCGCAGCAGTTCGTAGTGCGCCATCTCCGCGGCAGCCATCCGCGCCATGTTGATCCGGCCGCGCAGGTCCGGGGCCATCCGGGCCTCGTCGGTGAGCCGGTAGAACGCGGCGACCTCGCCGTAGGCCAGCAGGGAGAACAATTCGGTGATGCCGGGGTGATCGGCCGGAACCGTCGATGCGGACAGCCCCGGCAGTTCCATGGCAGTCACTGTAGACCGCGGCAGGTATCATCGAAGTCGGTAATGTGCGTGCACGCTGCGGGCCCGCCTCCTCGTTTTTCTTCGTCCGGGGGCGCGAGGCCCGCTTCTCCGAAATCACGACTCGTGCGCGCGTGGAAGCAAGTACGAGGAACGACAACGGAAGACAACGCATGACCCATCTGCATACCCACGCCCAGATCAGCTTCGCCCAGTTGGGCGTCCGCGACGAAATCGTCCGCGCACTGGCCGAAAAGGGCATCGAGAACGCCTTCGCGATCCAGGAACTGACCCTGCCGTTGGCGCTGGCCGGCGACGACCTGATCGGTCAGGCCCGCACCGGCATGGGCAAGACCTTCGCCTTCGGCGTGCCCCTGCTGCACCGGATCACCAGCCCCGGTGAGCCCGAACTCAACGGCACCCCCCGCGGGCTGATCGTGGTGCCCACCCGAGAGCTGTGCCTGCAGGTCTTCGATGACCTGACCGGGGCGGCGAAATACCTTGCCGCCGAAGGCCGCCCGCTGTCGGTGGTGTCCATTTACGGGGGCCGCCCCTACGAGCCGCAGATCGAGTCGCTGCAGGCCGGCGCCGATGTCATCGTCGGCACCCCGGGCCGGCTGCTGGATCTGGCCCAGCAGGGCCACCTGCAACTCGGGGGGCTGTCGGTGCTGGTGCTCGACGAGGCCGACGAAATGCTGGACCTGGGCTTCCTGCCCGATATCGAGCGGATCCTGCGGCTCACGCCGGACGCCCGCCAGACCATGCTCTTCTCGGCCACCATGCCGGATCCGATCATCACGCTGGCCCGCACCTTCATGACGCAGCCGACCCACATCCGGGCCGAAGGCGTGCAGGGGTCGGCCACCCACGAGACCACCGAGCAGTTCGTCTACCGGGCGCATGCCCTGGACAAGGTGGAGATGGTGGCCCGCATCCTGCAGGCGCAGGGCCGCGGCGCCACGATGATCTTCACCCGCACCAAACGCACCGCGCAGAAGGTGTGCGACGAACTCGCCGAACGCGGGTTCAAGGTCGGCGCGGTGCACGGCGACCTGGGGCAGATCGCCAGGGAGAAGGCGCTCAAGGCGTTCCGGGAGGGTGAGGTGGACGTGCTGGTCGCCACCGACGTCGCCGCCCGCGGTATCGACATCGACGACATCACCCACGTCATCAACTACCAGATCCCCGAGGACGAGCAGGCCTACGTGCACCGCATCGGGCGCACCGGGCGGGCCGGCAAGACCGGGATCGCCATCACCCTGGTCGACTGGGATGAGCTCGAGCGCTGGTCGATGATCAACAAGGCGCTCAACCTGGATTGCCCGGACCCGTCCGAGACGTACTCCACTTCGCCGCACTTCTACGAGGAACTGGGAATCCCCGCCGAGGCGGGCGGGTCGATCGGCTCGGCGCGCAAGGCCCACGGCACCCGCCGGCCCAAGGATGAGAGCAGGATCAGCTCCACGGACAAGGCCGAGCGCCCGGCCCGCAACCGGTCGCGGCGTCGCACCCGTGCCGGAGAAGGCCGCACCGCGCACGCCGAAACCGTTGCGGCGCCGAAGGATTCCACCTCCACCGAATCCAACGGTGAGGGCACCCCAGCTGCCCGGCGTCGGCGCCGTCGGCGCGGCCCGCGGAAGGCCGCCGAGGCCGGGGCCTCCTCGCCGAACTGACCGATGATCCGACCGGAGCGCCGCACCAAGGGTGACCTCATCGCCGCGGCGGCGATCGCCGCTGTGGTGGGACTGGTCATCGCGGCGTTCTGGTGGAGCAGTTCCGAACGCGCAACGATCAGCCGCCCGGCGACCGGGCCCGCGCCGACCACCACGGCGGCGCAGGACGTCCCGGCGACGCTGCAGCAGCGCTGGACCGCGGCCAGCGGCCGCACCCTGTCCCCGATCCTGGCCGGCGGCACCGTCGTCACCGGCGAGGGCCGCACGATGGCCGGCCTGGACCCGCAGACCGGCGAGCAGCGCTGGAGCTACGCGCGCGACACCGAGTTGTGCGGGGTGTCCTACATCTACGAACTGGCCGTCGCGGTCTATCCCGATCAGCGCGGCTGCGGTCAGGTCAGCGGCATCAAAGCTCCGACCGGGCAGCGCGGCCCGACCCGCACCAGCTACGCCGACGATGTGGTGGTGCTCAGCTCCGACGGCAGCGCGGTGCTGTCCGCGGGTGCGACCCGGCTGGAACTGTGGCGATCGGATCTGGTGCGGATGCTGTCCTACGGCGAGATCGATGCCCCGGTCAAACCCGTCAACACCAAACTGGGCCAGGGCTGCGCGCTGATGTCGGCGGCAGCCAGTGAGAGCGCGGTCAGCGTGCTCGAAGCCTGCCGTGACGAGAAAGACCTGCGGCTGACGCTGCTCAAACCGGCCAAGGAAGAAGACGAGCCCGATCTGAAGAAGGTGCCGCTGGCCGGGGTGGCCGTCGACGCCGAGGCCCGGGTGCTGATCGTGACCGGAACCACCACCGCGGTGTTCGTGCCCACCCCCCGGCCCGTCGTCGTCGTCTACGACGACACCGGCTCGAAAGTCTCCACGACCCCGGTTGCCGGGCCGCCGAACCTGACCTCCACCCTGCCGCCGGTGACCCGCGCCGGGGACAAGATCACCTGGTGGACCGGCAGCGCGGTGATGGTCTTCGACACCAAGATGGGCTACCGCTACACCCTGGACTCCGCCGGGCCGCTGGCGCCGCTGGGCCCGGCCACCATGATGGCCGGACGGCTGCTCGTGCCGGTCGCCGACGGTCTGGCGGTGTTCAATCCCACCGGCGGGGTCTACGAGCGAACCATCCCGCTGCGGCATCCCGACGGTGCCGGGCCGGTGCTCCCGGCCGTCAGCGGGTCGGTGGTCATCGAGCAGCGCGACGCCACCCTGGCCGGCTACGGACCCTAGAAAGCCCAGGCCCGGGGCCCGCGCGGAGGCAGCCCGTACGGTGGGATCAGGGATGCCACCGGTCACGGAGCCAGTCAGTCAAGGAGTAGGTCATGGGAATGCGGGTGCTTGTCGGCTTCGATGGTTCGACCGGGGCTGCGGGGGCGATCGAAGCGGGCTCGCTGCTGTTGCCCGGTGCGCACAGCTGGATCACCTATCTGTGGGTTCCGCCGTTCGCCGGGGAGCGGATCCGGCGCCGGTTGCGCGCCCAGATCGGCAACGTCAACGACCTCATCGAGGCGGTGGATCGGGAGGGGCGTTTCGAGGCCCAGCGGATCATGGCGATGGGGGTGAACCTTGCCCGGGCCGGCGGCTGGGAGGCCGAACCGCTGCTCGAGCAGACCTACGGGTCGGAGGGGACCGCGATCGTGCAGGCCGCCGAGAAGGTGGGCGCCGACGTGGTGCTCGTCGGTTCGCGCGGCCTCGGCGGCACCGACGCGGTCCTGGGCAGTGTGTCGGACATGGTGGTGCACTATTCCGCCCGCCCGGTCCTGGTGGTGCCGCATCCGCTGCTGTCGACGGAGTTCGAGGCCCTCGCCGCCGGACCGGTGCTGGTGGGCTGGGATGGATCAGCCGGCGCCGAGGCGGCTCTGGCCGCCGCCCAACGCGTCTTCGGGCATCGGCCGATCGTTGCGATCTCCGTCGACGACGGCGACGAGGTCACCCCCCCACCGGCGGACAGCGGGGTCACCCACACCCAGATCCGCCCGACCGGAGGCCGGCGCACCCGCGGCGTGGCCGCGTCGATGGCGGCGGCCGCCGCCGAGCACGGCGCCGCGGTGCTGGTCGTGGGGTCCCGGGGCCGTTCGGCCGCGCGGGAGATCATTCTGGGCAGCGTGGCGATGAGCACGGTGCATCACAGCCACCGACCGGTGATGGTCGTGCCCGATGCCGCCCGGGCGGGTCAGGCCGGCTGAACCGCCGGACCGAGCCGGGTCGGCCGTCTGTGCCCGCTTTAGTCTTCGGCAGGGGGCTCGATGACCAGCACCGGCACCGGCGAGTTTTCGACCAGGTCCGAGGAGACGCTGCCCAGTAGTCGGGCGGACCTGCCGTGGCCGCGCCGGCCGACCACCACCACGTCCATGTCCTGCTGCTCGGCGAATCCGCGCAGCGCCGGCCCCGGCGGGCCGGTCAGCACCTCGGTGTGTACCGCTCCGGAAGTGCTCAACCTCGCAGCAATCTGCGAAAGACGTTGCGACGACGCGTCGATCAGCCCGCGGTCGACGGTCTCGGTCGCGTCGTAGGGAACGACCTCGGCCAGCACCAGCAGCCCGCAGTGCGCCCCGAACAGCCGCAGGACGGTTTCCAGGGCGCGGTCAGAGTGCTCCGAGCCGTCCAGCCCCACCAGAATCCGGGGCCCGGTGCCGCCGTCGCCGCGGCGGGGTGGTTCGCCGGTCGACCCGAACTCCACCACACCGGGACGACGGCGGATCCGCTCGAGTGCGATCGGCAGGAACAGCGGCCCCAGTGGCAGGGCGACCAGGATCCACAGCGGGTCGTAGCCGCGCCGGGCCATCAGCACCCCGGAAAGCACGCCTAGGGCGGGCCAGAGCACTGCCAGTACGACAACCGTCGTCGTGTTCACGTTTTCCACTCTGACGCAGCCGTGCGGTGTGCGCCAGACTGGGTCCCGCGCAGCCACTTCTCGACCCCCACCACCATGCTGATGGCCGCGGCGATGGCGAAGATGCGCAGCCACGCGGGCCCGCTGATCGGCGCGGAACCGAACAGGGTGTTCATCGCAGGCAGATAGGTGAACGCCAGCTGCGCGAAGGCCTGGACGGTCACGCCGACGATCAGCCAGCGGTTGCTGAAAAAGCCTATGCGCCAGACGGAATAGGTCAGCGATCGGCAGCTGAACAAGTAGAAGGCCTCTACCACGACGAAAAGGTTGACCGCCGCGGTACGTGCCTCGGGCAACGTCGCACCGTTGGCCAATTCCCACGCGAACAGGTACCACGCAGCGGCCACCAGCAAGCCCGAGACCAACAGGATGCGCCCGATGAGCGGACGGGTCAGCAGGGCTTGCCCCGGATCGCGCGGCGGCCGGGTCATGATGCCGGCTTCCTTGGGCTCGAAGGCCAGCATCAGGCCCAAGGCGACCGCGGTGGTCATGTTGATCCACAGGATCTGGGTGGGCAGGATCGGCAGGGCGGCGCCCAGCACGATCGCCACCAGGATCACCAGGCCCTCGCCGAGGTTGGTCGGCAGTGTCCAGGTGATGAACTTGGTGAGGTTGTCGAAGACCCCGCGGCCTTCCTCGACGGCGGCCTCGATGGTGGCGAAGTCGTCGTCGGTGAGCACCATATCGGCGGCGTCCTTGGCAACCTCGGTGCCCGACCGGCCCATCGCGACGCCGATGCTGGCCTGCCGCAACGCCGGAGCGTCGTTGACGCCGTCGCCGGTCATCGCCACTACGTGGCCGCGGTCCTGCAACGCCTCCACCAGGCGCAGTTTCTGCTCGGGTGAGACCCGGGCGAAAACGCAGGCCCGGTCGACGGCGTCGGGAAGTTCCTCGGCGGACAGTGCGGCGAGTTCGGGGCCGGTGAGAACCGCCCCCTGCAGCGGTTCGCGGTCGAAGACACCGATGCTGTCGGCGATGGCGCGGGCGGTTCCGGCGTGGTCCCCGGTGATCATCTTCACCGCAATGCCAGCCGAATGACAGGCTGCCACAGCTTTTCTGGCCGCATCGCGGGGTGGGTCGAGCATGGCCTGCAATCCCGTCAGGGTGATCCGACCCCGCACCGAGAGTTCATCGAACCCGTCCGGGTCGATGTCGGTGCAGACCCCGGTCGCCAGTACCCGCAGCCCCTTACCGGCGAGCCGTTCGACTTCGGCCAGCACGGCCTGGCGGTCCAGTCGCCGCGTCACCCCGTCGACACCCATCTGGGTGTCGCACAGTTCGAGCATCCGTTCCACCGAACCCTTCACCAGCAGCACGTGGCCGCCGTCGTAGGCGTGCAGGGTGGCCATGTACTGGCGCTCGGAACTGAACGGGATGGTCGCCACCCGCGGGTAGGCCCGTCTGACCCGCTCGGCAGTGAGGCCGGCTTTGGCGGCCACCACCAGCATGGCGGCCTCGGTGGGGTCACCGACGATCGTCCACTGGCCGTCGTCGAGGTGCAGGCCCGCGTCGTTGCAGGCCGCACCAGCGAGCAGCGTCCAGCGCAGCGCAGCATCGTCGTCGGTCGAGCGGACCTCGTCGCCGCAGCGCAGTTCGCCGTCGGGGGCATAGCCGTTGCCGGTGACGTCCACGCAGGAGTCCGGCGTCCACACCTCGCGGACGGTCATCTGATTCTCGGTGAGGGTGCCAGTCTTGTCCGAACAGATGACGGTGGTGCTGCCCAGCGTCTCCACGGCCGGCAACCGGCGAATGACGGCTCTTCGCTTGGCCATTCGGGAAACCCCGATGGCCAGCGTGATGGTCACCGCAGCCGGCAGGCCTTCGGGGATCGCACCGACCGCCAGTGCCACAGCGGCGATGAAGGTGTCCGCCGCGTCCTGTTGGCGTAGCAGGCCCGCCGCGAAGGTGGCCGCGGCCAGGCCCAAGATGACAACGGTCAGTATTTTGCTGAACTTGGCGAGTTTGGCGGTCAGCGGGGTGGCCAGCATCTCGGCTGCGCCGACCAGTCGGTGGATCTGGCCGATTTCGGTTTCGGCTCCGGTCGCGACGACGACACCGGCGGCGCTGCCGGCGGTGACCAACGTGCCCGAGTAGACCATGTTGCGGCGGTCGGCGACCGGGGTGCCTTCGGGAAGGGCCACTTCGTCTTTGGCGACCGACAACGACTCCCCGGTCAGAGCCGATTCGTCGACGTGCAACTCGGCCTGCCGCAGCAGTCGGATGTCGGCGGGCACCTTGTCGCCCGCCTCGATCGTGACCAGGTCGCCCGGGACCAATTGCTCGGAGGGGACTCGGCGTTCGTGGCCGTCGCGGATCACCGTGGCGTCCGTGTGCACCATGGCGCGCAGGCTGTGCAGCGCAGCCTCGGCCTTGGACTCCTGGATGAAGCCCACCACGGCGTTGATGAGCACCACACCCAGGATGACGGCCGAGTCGATGAATTCACGCAGTGCGGCGGTGACCGCGGCGGCGACCAACAGCACGTAGATCAGCGGATGGTGAAATTGGCGCAGGACTCGTACCAGCAGTCCCGCCCCGCGTACGGCCGGTAGCGCATTGGGCCCGAACCGGTCGAGGCGTTCGGCGGCCTGCTCCGAGTCCAGACCCTGGTGCGGGTCGGTTTCCAGCAGCAGCACGACCTCGTGAGCGGGCAGAGTGTGGTGACAATTCGACGTGATCGACGTATTGGCACCCATCGAAATCACCCGTCCCGCGGGCTGACCAGCACCGACGGTGGGGACATACCTCCACTCTGCCAAAGGGCTCGTAGCGGCGCTACCCGGCTCCCCGAACTGCAGCGCCCGGATTACCGTTCAGCCGCGCGGTGTCCGCAGCTTATAGCCGCGGTCGATGACTTCGTCGGGCAGCGGCTGGCTCTCCTCGTCGGGGATCATCACCTCGAGGTAGGCCGCCCCGTCGTGGGCGTCGACCGCGTCGAGGGCCTCGTCGAGTTCGGCGACCGTCGTCACCCTGCGGACCAACCACCCGCTGCAGCCGAACGCCTCCGGCAGCAGGTGGTAGCGCACCGGGGCGAGGTCGTCGTAGGGGTGCCCGCGCTCGCTGAGAACGTCTTCGACGCCGTAGAGGCCGTTGTTGAGCACGATGATCACCGGCGTGACGCGGTAGCGGCCCATCACGGCCAACTCGTTGAGCGTCAACTGGTGGGAGCCGTCCCCGGTCACCGTCCAGGTGCGCCCGGGCCGGCCGGCGGCGGCCTTGGCCATCGCCACCCCCAGGGTGGCCGGCGTCGCCCAGCCGATCGAGCCCCAGAGTCCCTGGTTCTGGGCGTCGACACCGGCCGGCAGCCGCATCGGGTTGAGGTGCAGCATGCACGTTCCGGTCTCGATCACCAGCGTGTCGCCGGCCCGGAGCCGGCGCTGCAGGCGCGGGTAGAAGTTCGCCGAGCAGGTGGGGTCTTCGCGCTGCCCAGTCATGGCTAGCAGATCGTGCGCGGGGGGTTCGGGTCGGCTGCGCGGGGCCACCCGCGCGATGAGAGCGTCGAGCACATCGTCGAGGGCGACGTTGAGGAAGATGCTGGTGCCGATCCGAATCCAGTTGTCGTGCAGGCAGATAGCCCGGTCGGTGTCCAGCACCGCACTCCACAGGGCGGTGTTCAGTTCGGTCAGCAGCACACCGCCGATGTCCAGGATCAGATCGGCGTCCTCGACGATGCCGCGAACTTCCGGCGGAACGGAGGACCCTGCCGCATACATCCCGAAGAACTGCGGCGCCGACTCGTCGATGACGCCCTTGTCGTAGGAGGTGACCGCGACCGGCAGGTTGGCCTTGGCGACTAATTCGGCGGCCTTCCCGGCGACCCCGTAGCGGGCGGTCAGGGTGGTGATGGTGGCCACCGGGTTCAGCGCGGCGGCGATCCGGGGAACGATGGCGTCGACGGCTGCGGCCAGTTCGGTGGGGTCGCTGCGCTGGCGCTTGATCTCCGGCAACGGCACCCCGGCGACGGGCTCGCCGAGTACCGGCATGAGTCCGTTCACTTCCGAGATGACGATGTAGGCGGGCATGGACTGGCGCAGCGCCTCGCGGATCACCCGTTCCAGTTCGTCGACACAGTTATCGGGTGTGAGCACGGCTGACACGCAGCAAGCCGTCTCCGAAATCGCTTGGAAGCGGTCATATCTGGTGTCGCCGAGGTTGTGGTGGGTGATCAGTCCAAGATGTTGGATCCGTTCGCTGGGCATCCCGACGATGTGGAACACCGGCAGCCGATGCGCCTTGGAGCCCATGACGCCGTTGAGCGCGGACAGTTCACCGACCCCGTAGGTCGTCGACAGGATCGCCGCTCCGCGGATGCGCGCGTAGCCGTCGGCGGCGTAGGCGGCGTTGAGTTCGTTGGCGCAGCCCACCCAGTCCAGGCCGTCGACCGTCTCCACGGCGTCATCCACCGAGAAGGCGTAGTCGCCGGGCACCCCGAAAACCTTGTCGATGCCCAACGCCGCGAGTCGGCGCAGCGTGTACTGGGCCACCGTCGGGTTACTCATTCGCTCTCCTTATCAACGCTCCCTGTCCCTGCTGATTGTCCCCGCCGCGCGGATAGGCAACCCGCGAATGCGACGATCGCTGGCATGGGGTTCCTCGCCGACGCGGTCCTGGTGATCCATGGCCTGTTCATCGTGTGGGCAGCGCTGGGTGCGCTGGCGGTGTGGCGTTGGCCGAGGCTGGCGTTTGCGCACCTGCCGGCCCTGGCGTGGGCGGTGTGGATCGAGGCTTCCGGCGGGATCTGCCCGCTGACACCGCTGGAGAACTCGCTGCGCCGCGCCGCGGGGCAGGCCGGTTACAGCGGCGGGTTCATCGACCACTACCTCGGCTCGATCATCTACCCGGCCGGGCTGACCCGGCAGGCCCAGTGGCTGATCGCCGGTGCGCTGCTGATCGTCAACGTGATTGTCTACGGGCTGATCATAGACCGGGCGCGGCGCGCTAAACCTCTGGGGTGAAGGTGGGCAAGGGTTTGCCCGACTTCCAATGCCGCAGCAGGCTTTTGGCCAGTTCCCGGTAGGCGGCCGCACCCTTGTTCTTCTTGCCCGACAGCGCCGAGGAACCCGAGGCGCTGGCTTCGGCGAAGCGCACCGTGCGCGGGATCGGCGGCGCCAGCACCGGCAGGTCGTAACGGTCGGCGACGTCGAAGAGCACATCGCGGCTATGGGTGGTACGCGAGTCGAACAGCGTCGGCAACGCGCCGAGCAAGGTCAGTCTGGGGTTGGTGATCTGCTGAACATCCGCGACCGTGCGCAGGAACTGTCCCACCCCGCGGTGGGCGAGGGTCTCGCACTGCAGCGGCACGATCACCTCGTCGGCGGCGGTCAGGCCGTTGAGGGTGAGCACTCCCAGCGACGGCGGGCAGTCGATGATCACCACGTCGAAGCGGTACTCGGCGGAGGCGTGATCCGATGTCGCCGGCCCAGCGGCTCCGGCGAGTTTGTCCAGCGCCCGCTTGAGGGCGTACTCCCGGCCGGCCCGCATCAGCAGCATGGCCTCGGCCCCGGCCAGGTCGATGTTGGCCGGCAGCAGGCTCATCCCCTCCGGTGTGGTGACCAGCGCGGCGCTGGGCTCGACATCACCCAGCAGCACCTCGTGCACCGACACCGGCAGCTTGTCCGGATCGGTGCCCAACGAGAAGGTCAGGCAGCCCTGCGGGTCGAGGTCGACCAGCAGCACCCGTTTGCCCTCGCGCACCAGGGCCGCACCCAGGGAGGCGACCGTGGTCGTCTTGGCGACCCCACCCTTCTGGTTGGCCACTGCCAGTACTCTCACGCCGTCCATCCTGTCAGGTGGGGCAGAATCAGTGGGCGTGAGTGTCGGCAACCATCGGCTGGTTCTTCTCCGGCACGGCGAGACGGAATGGTCCCGGGACCGGAAACACACCAGCCGCACCGACCTTGACCTCACCGAACACGGTCGCGAACAGGCCGCCGCAGCCGCCGTCACCCTGGCCGGGCTGGAGTTGGACAACCCGCTGGTGATCAGCAGTCCGCGCAAACGTGCCGTCGTGACCGCCGAACTGGCCGGTCTGGCCGTCGACGAGGTCTCCCCGCTGCTGGTCGAGTGGGACTACGGCGACTACGAGGGCCTGACCACCCACGAGATCCGCACCCAGACCCCGGGCTGGCTGCTGTGGACCTACGGCTGCCCCGGCGGGGAGAGCGTCGATCAGGTCAGCATGCGGGCCGATCAGGCGGTGGCCTACGCGCTGGACCACATGGGTGAGCGCGACGTGGTGTTCGTCAGCCACGGCCACTTCTCCCGGTCGGTCATCACCCGGTGGGTGGAGCAACCGCTGCGCGAGGGCGCCCGTTACGGGTTCGGCACCGCGGCGGTGTCGGTGTGCGGGTTCGAGTACGGCCTGCGCCAGTTGTCGGCCCTCGGTTTGACCGCAGTGGGCCTGACCAGCCAGTGACTCCGACGACGTCCTTCGCGCTGACCGGTCCGACCGCAACGGTTGTCGCCGAGGGCATCACAACCGGATACGACGACGCGACCGCCGCGCGGGCCGCGTTACGGGACGGCTCGGCCGATCTGGTGGTCGGGGCATTGCCGTTCGACATGCGCCGTCCCGCAGCGCTGTTGGCCCCCGCGCGTGTGCACAACCGGTTGCCGGCGGCGGTGCAACGACCGCCGCTGACGGTGCGTATCGCTGAGACGCTGCCCGACCCCGGGGTGCACCGGGCCCGGGTCACCGCCGCGCTGCACCAGTTGCGGGACGCCGAAAACCACTTGCAGAAGGTGGTTTTGGCGCGGGCGCTGCGGCTGGTCGCCGACGGGGAGATCGACCCGCTGGCCCTGCTGCACCGGCTCATCGACGCCGACGCCGAGGCCAGCGGCTATCTGGTCGACCTCTCCCCCGCCGGGCCGGGGTACGCCGGGACGGTGTTGGTGGGAGCCAGCCCGGAACTGCTGGTGGCGCGCATCGGTGACCAGGTCACCTGTCAGCCGTTCGCCGGGTCGGCGCCGCGATCGCCTGACGCCGACACCGACGCGGCGAATGCTGCCGCACTGGCGGATTCAGCCAAGAACAGACACGAACACCGGCTTGTGGTCGACACCATGCAGGCTGCCCTGGCGCCGCTGTGCAGTTCCCTGGACGTGGCGGCGACGCCGCGCTTGAGTCGCACCGCGGCGGTGTGGCATCTGAGCACCCCGATCCGGGGCACCCTGCGCGAGAAGTCCACCACCGCTTTGGATCTGGCGCTGGCGCTGCACCCCACCCCGGCCGTCGGCGGTGTCCCGACTCCGGCCGCGGTGGACCTGATCGGCGAACTGGAGGGCGACCGCGGCTTCTACGCCGGCGCGGTGGGCTGGTGCGACGCCGCCGGGGACGGCCGGTGGGTGGTGGCCATCCGCGGGGCCGAACTGTCGGCCGACCGGCGCAACGCACTGGCGCACGCCGGTGGCGGGATCGTCGCGCAATCCGATCCCGACGAGGAGGTTGCCGAGACGACCGCCAAGTTCCGGACCGTGCTGTCCGCGCTGGGAGTGCAACCGTGATCATTCGCCCCGCCCGGCCCGGAGACGAGGCCGACATCGTCGCGATGATCTATGAACTCGCCGAGTTCGAACGCGCCCCCGACCAGTGCACGGTGACCGAAAAACAGATCACCGCGGCGCTTTTCGGCCCGGACGCTGTCGCGTCCTGCCATCTGGTCGAGGTCGACGGCGCGGCGGCGGCGATGGCGCTGTGGTTCCGCAACTTCTCCACCTGGGACGGGGTTGCCGGCATCCACCTGGAGGACCTGTTCGTCCGGCCGCAGTTCCGCCGCCGCGGCTTGGCGAGGGCCCTGCTGGCCAGTCTGGCCCGGGTGTGCGTCGACAACGGATACAGCCGGCTCAGTTGGGCGGTGCTGGACTGGAACACCGATGCGATCGCCCTCTACGACCGCGTGGGCGGGCGGCCACAGTCGGAGTGGATCACCTACCGGGTGTCCGGCCCGGAACTGTCCGCCCTGGCGGATCCCTGGGGGCCCGACTCCTGAGATGACTCCTCAGTCCCGGACAACCACTGCAGCGTGCTGCGACTGAACAGCAGCACCAGGATGCCGATGGCCAGTGCTGCAATCGGGATGGCGTACGGCCATCGGTGCGAGCCCACCCCGACATACCAACTGACCGGCAACAGCAACATCTGGGTGTAGATCGCGATGCCGCGACCCCAACGTCGTCCGGTCCACAGTGCCCACGCGGCGAGCAGCACGACCGCACCCAGCAGCCCGAACCAGGCCGCGTTGCCGAAGCCGCTGACGATGTGTTGGTCGGCGCCGCGCAGAGCGCGGACCACAAAGACCACCGCCGCGATCACCCCCGCGGCGCCCTGCAGTGCCACCAGGGCTGCGGCCCGCCTGACGTTCGTCGGAATCATGCTGCGTCGGCCCGGGTGCTGATCTGCTGCAGCACGGTGGTGGCGATCCGGTCGGAGTCACCGAACCGGGTGGCGTTGACCCCGATCAGCACCGGCCCGGCGGCCCGGTAGAGAGTGGCGCACTGCGCCTGGCACAACGCGAAGGTGTTCTGGTCCAAAACCTGTGTGTTGAACTGCATGTCGGGCAGGTGCAAATCCGAGCACGCCTTCAGCGATGAGCCCAGGTTGGTCAGCGCCGTCCGCGCCGACCGCGAGTCGGGGTACACCGCGACGGCCTGGGTGACGGTCCGGTCAGCCGGCCCGCTGTAGGTCACCGAACGGAAGTCGCTGAATCCGGGGCCGAACGCGACATCCTGGTTGAACACCGCGTGGCACTGGCTGGGGTACTGGGCGTCGAACTGGTGCTGACCGCCGGGTGCGTCAAGCAGTGGTCCCGGCGTCAAGTCGTTGTTGCCGGCGATGAGGCGGACGTCCTCCACGCTGATCACCAACGGATCGGCCGGACCGGGGTCGGCGCCGGCGGTGGGGAGGGCGCCCAGAGTGCTGGTCCAGGCGAATCCGGTGAGCACAGCCGCGGTTGCCATGATTGCGCGCATACCCGCCACATTAGGCTCAACGGTCGTGCGCGCCGTGCTGATCGTCAACCCCAACGCCACCTCCACCACGCCGGCCGGCCGCGATCTGCTCGCGCACGCTTTGGAAAGCCGGGTCGAATTGGTCGTCGCGCACACCGACCGGGCGGGCCACGCGGTGCAGATCGCCGAGGCAGCCCACCGGGACGGTGTCGAGGTCATCATCGTCCACGGCGGCGACGGCACGGTGAACGAAGTGGTCAACGGGCTGTTGGGCCGGCCCGGACCGGACCGTCCGGCGGTCGACACGCTGCCGGCGGTGGCGGTCGTGCCGGGCGGCGCGGCCAACGTGTTCGCCCGCGCCCTGGGGATCAGCCCGGACCCGATCGAGGCCACCAATCAGCTGGTCGACCTGCTCGACGCCCGCCGCCGAGGCGGGTCCTGGCGGCACATCGGGTTGATGGACTGCGGTGAGAAATGGGCGGTGTTCACCGCCGGGATGGGAGTCGACGGGGACGTGGTGGCCGCCGTCGAGGCGCAACGCGCCAAGGGTCGCGAGGTCACCGCGGCCCGCTACATCCGCATCGGGGTTCGCGAGATGCTGACCAACGCCCGCGCCGAACCCCGGTTGACGGTGCAGTTGCCCGACCGGGAGCCGATCAGCGGCGTGCATTTCGCGTTCGTGTCCAACGCCAGTCCGTGGACCTACGCCAACAGCCGGCCGATTTACACCAACCCGGACACCACCTTCGAGGGAGGACTCGGGATATTCGCCGTGACCAGCATGAACGTCATCGCCAACCTGCGGGTGGTGCGGCAGATGTGGGCCAAGAATCCCAAGCTGGCCGCCAAGCATCTGATCCGCGAGGACAACCTGCCGTGGGTGCGGATCATCGCCGAAGACCCCATCGCCTGCCAGGCCGACGGCGATTACCTGGGCTTACGCTCGGAAATGGTGTTCACCTCGGTGCCCAACGCGCTGGCAGTGGTTGCACCGACCCCCCTGCACTAGCGCCGTTCGGGGTAGGTATGCTCGCCCTCAGCGAACACTCACCTGGGGTTTCGGCCCTTGCGGGGAGTGACATTGCCCACGGTTGGTTCAAGATCTATTGACAACCGTCGTGGCTGTGAAACCATCTTGGTAACAGTGCAACAACATTTGTGTGAGCACCGGTTAACAACCACAGCAGGCGGGGAAAGCCCCCTGCTTTGGTGCGCACACACTAGTGAGGAGTAGCGACACATGGATTGGCGCCACAAGGCGGTCTGTCGGGACGAGGATCCGGAACTGTTTTTCCCGGTGGGGAACAGCGGCCCGGCTTTGGCCCAGATCGCTGACGCGAAGCTGGTGTGCAACCGGTGCCCGGTGACCACCGAGTGCCTGGGCTGGGCGTTGGAGTCCGGCCAGGACGCCGGTGTGTGGGGCGGCATGAGCGAGGATGAGCGCCGCGCCCTCAAGCGTCGCAACGCCCGTACCCGGGCCCGCACCGGCGTCTGAGAGCAGATTGCAGCTGAGGCCCCGGCGAAAGCCGGGGCCTCAGTTTTTTTCGGCTGGCCCGCCCCCCTCAGCTGGCGCCCGGCCGGCCGACGCGGCGGCCGACCGGCACCTGCAGCACCACATCGGTGCCGCCGCCGGACGCCGGGCGCATCTGCAGCGATCCGTCGAGTTCGGCCGACACAAGGGTGCGCACGATCTGCAGGCCCAGCCGGTCGGACTCATCCAAGCTGAAGCCCGCGGGCAGGCCACGCCCGTCGTCGTGGACGACGATGTCCAGCGACCGGGCCGAACGCTCAGCCCGGATCACCACCTGTCCTGGTTTGTCGGCGGGGTCGCACGGTTGGGCGAACCCATGCTGGATGGCGTTTTGCACCAGTTCGGTGATCACCATGACCAGGGCGGTGGCCCGGTCGGCGTCGAGCACTCCCAGCGCGCCTTCCCGGTGGATCCGGATCGGGGCGTCCAACCGGGCCACATCGTTCATGACCGGCAGGATCCGGTCGATGACCTGGTCGAGGTTGACCTCCTCGTCGACCGACATCGACAACGCCTCGTGCACGTGGGCGATGGCCGCGACCCGGCGCACCGACTCCAGCAGGGCCTGACTGCATTCGGCGTTGGTGGTGCGCCGGGCCTGAAGCCGCAGCAACGCCGCCACGGTCTGCAGGTTGTTCTTGACCCGGTGGTGGATCTCGCGGATGGTGGCGTCCTTGGACAGCAGCGCCCGGTCGCGGCGCTTGACCTCAGTGACGTCGCGCACCAGCACCGCAGCGCCGGCCGGTTCGCCCCCGATCACCAGCGGCAGGGTGCGCATCAGCACGGTGGCCCCGCCGGCGTCGACCTCCAACCGGGTGCCCGGGCCGCCGGCCACCGAGGCCCCGACGTGGTGGGCAAGTTCAGCCGCCTCGAAGGAGTCGGAGATCAGCGGACGGGTGATCGCCACCAGGTTGTGGCCCTCCAAATCGGTGGCCATGCCCATCCGGTGGTAGGCCGACAGCGCGTTCGGGCTGGCGTAGCTGACCACGCCGTCGACGTCGAGGCTGATGAAGCCGTCCCCGACCCGGGGACTGGACCGGGAGATGGATTGATCGCCGGCATTCGGGAACCTGCCCTCGGCGACCATGTCCAAAAGCTTTGCCGCACAATCCAAATAGGACTCCTCAAGGCGCGACGAGGCTCGTCTGCCGTCGCCGGCGCCCTGATGGGTCAGCCAGGCCACCGCCGCGTCGCCGTAGCGGACCGGCACCGCCCCCTGCAGAGCCTCCTCGGCGACGACGGTTCCGACCGCGTCGGCGACCAACACGGTGGAGGCGGTGTTGGGCCGGCACTGGGCCACGCAGACCAGTGCGCCGTCCTCCCGGGGCACCCACATCAGGAAGTCACCGAAGGACAGGTCGGCCAGCAGTTGCCACTCCCCGACCACCGCGTGCAGATGATCCACGGCGCCGCCGGGCAGCATGGTGTGCTCGGCGAGCAGGTCACCGAGGGTGGACAAGCGTCACGTCATTTCCGGGGGGCGGCTTTGGGCGGCGGCGTCGGGGGGCGGCTTTAGTCGATGACGGCGATCAGGTGGCCGGCCTGGATGACGTCACCGACGGCCACATTGACCTCGGTGATGGTGCCGGCGACCTCAGCGAGTACGGGTATCTCCATCTTCATCGACTCCAGCAGCACCAGGGTGTCCCCGGGCCCGATCTGGTCGCCCTCGCTGACCACGACTTCGAGCACACTGGCCACGATCTCGGCGCGCACATCCTCGGCCATGCCCCTATCGAACCACAACACCGGGTGAGGGGCGGTGATAGCCGCCGTGAGACACTGGAGGCAACGAGAACCGGGGTGCAACGAGAACCGCGGGCGGATCGCTCCGGCGAAACAATCATCGAGGAGGAATCCCATGGCGAAGCGTGGGCGCAAGAAGCGCGACCGTAAGCACAGCAAGGCAAACCACGGCAAGCGGCCCAACGCCTGATTCGGCGACCGCCTCCCGCGCCGAGCGTGACGACAACTTCACTGTCGGCGCCGAGCGTGAAGCCAACTTCACTGTCGGCGCCGAGGGTTATGCCAGCGTCACGCTCGGTGCGGTCAGAACTGGGGCGGTCAGAACTCGCGCCGGATGATGGTGGTCTGGCTGATCTGAATGCGCACCCGTTCCACCAGATAGGACGGGGCCTTCTCACCGCTGCATTTCTTGGCGATCAACGTTTTGATCCGCTCCTCCACCCCGTAGTGGCGCAGGCAGGCCGGACAGTGGTCAAGGTGATGCCGCAGACGTTCGCGTTCGGTGTCGTCGACCTCGCCGTCGAGTAGCGCCCAGACCTCCCGGATGACCAGCGCGCAGTCGGTGTGACCGTGGTCGGGATCGGGAATGGGGTCGGACTCGGGGAAACCGCCCTCAGCGCCCTTGTCCGTCACGGCGTGACCTCCTCGTCGATGGCTTCGTCCCTGGCGGCCTCGTCACGGCCGCGCAGCAGCCCGCGATCCCGGGCGACGTCGGCGAGCAGACCGCGCAGCTGGCGGCGGCCCCGATGCAGCCGGGACATCACCGTCCCGATCGGCGTCTCCATGATCTCGGCGATCTCCTTATAAGGCAGGCCCTCGACGTCCGCTAGGTACACCGCGAGCCGGAACTCTTCTGGTAACGCCTGGAGAGCCTCTTTGATTTCACTATCCGGGAGATTTTCCAGCGCCTCCACCTCCGCCGAGCGCAGGCCGGTGGAGGTGTGCTCGGCATTTGCGGCCAATTGCCAGTCGGTGATCTCCTCGGTGGGGTACTCCGCGGGCTGGCGTTGCTTCTTGCGATAGCTGTTGATGTAGGTGTTCGTCAGGATGCGGTACAGCCAGGCCTTGAGGTTGGTGCCCTCCCGGAACGACCGGAACGCGGCGTAGGCCTTCACCATGGTTTCCTGCACCAGGTCCTCGGCGTCGGCGGGGTTTCGGGTCATCCGCAGCGCACCGCCGTAAAGCTGGTCCATCAGCGGGATCGCGTCGCGCTCGAATCGGGCGGTGAGCTCGGCGTCAGACTCTTGGCTGGCCTCGTCGATGTCGGTCATTGGCGTCTGATCCTAGGCGACGGACTTTCAGTGCAGCGCCCTGCAGAGGGTTACTCGCAGTTTGTCTGCGTGGTGCATCACTCGACGATCAACTGCGGGGGATGAAATAGGGTTGGCAAGCATGTCAGCCCCATTCTCCGGCAAGACCATGTTTATCTCCGGCGCCAGCAGAGGAATCGGCCTGGCCATCGCCAAGCGCCTGGCCGCCGACGGCGCCAATATCTCGCTGGTGGCCAAGACCACCGAGCCGCACCCGAAACTACCCGGCACCATCTACACCGCTGCCGCTGAGATCGAGGAGGCCGGCGGGCAGGCGCTGCCCATCGTCGGCGATATCCGCGACGGCGACTCGGTGCTCTCGGCGGTCGCCAAGACCATCGAGCAGTTCGGCGGTATCGATATCTGCGTCAACAACGCCAGCGCGATCAACCTGGGCTCCGTCGAGGACGTCCCGCTCAAACGCTTCGACCTGATGAACGGCATCCAGGTCCGCGGCACCTATGCGGTGTCCCAGGCCTGTATTCCGCACCTGAAGGGCCGGGAGAACCCGCACATCCTCACCCTGTCCCCGCCGATCCGGATGGAGCCCAAGTGGCTGCGGCCCACCCCCTACATGATGGCCAAGTACGGGATGACGTTGTGCGCGTTGGGGATCGCCGAGGAAATGCGCGATGCGGGCATCGCCTCGAACACGCTGTGGCCGCGCACCGCGATCGCCACCGCGGCGGTGCAGAACCTGCTCGGCGGCGACGAGATGATGAAACGCTCCCGCAAGCCCGAGGTGTACGCCGACGCCGCGTATGCGGTGCTGAGCCGGCCGGCGGCTGAGTACACCGGCAATACGCTGCTGTGCGAGGACGTGCTGCTGGAGGCCGGGGTCACCGACCTGTCGGTGTATGACTGCGTGCCCGGTGCTGAACTGGGCGTCGACTTCTGGGTGGACAGCCCCAACCCGCCGGGCTACACCAACCCCTGAACAGGCCCAGCCGACCGCTACCCGCCGAGGCCCTTGCGGCCCAACCGCCGCCAGCCGTGCCCGGCGAAGGCCCGCATCGCGGCCAACGCGAACTTGCCCTGCTTGCGCGGTGCCGAGTACCACATCATCTCCGACTTCTGCGTCGGAACCCGGGGGGCGGTGATGGCCTGCTGGCGACAGAACTTGATGAGGCCGTTGGCCCCGCCGGAGCGGTAGCCCATGCCGGATTCCTTCCAGCCGCCCATCGGCAGGGACGGGCAGAACACGTTGGTCAGGGCGTCGTTGATGTTCACCGCGCCGCATTCCAGCCGACGGGCGATCCGCTCACCGCGGCCCGTGTCGCCGGTCCAGACGGTGGCCGAAAGTCCGTAGCGCGAGTCATTCGCCAACCGGATGGCCTCCTCCTCGTCGGCGACCTTCACCACCGGCAGGGTGGGTCCGAAGGTTTCCTCACGGATGCAGCTCATCGAGGAGTCGACGTCGGCGAGCACCGTGGGCTGGAAGAAGGTGCCGACGCCGGTGGGCTTGCCGCCGGTGAGGACTTTTGCGCCGGCCGCGACGGCTTCGTTGACATGCCGTTCGACGATGTCACGCTGCGCCGGGGTGGCCATCGCGCCGGTGTCGTAGGTGAACCCGCTGCCGGACTCGCTGCCCTGCTGAATCTTGTTGACGTTGGCGGTCAGCTTGGCGACGAACTCGTCGTAGATCGGCGCCTCGACGTAGACCCGCTCCACTGAGATACATACCTGACCGGCGTTGAACATCCCGCCCCAGGCGATGCCATTCGCCGCTCGGTCGACGTCGGCGTCGGCCAGCACGATGGCCGGGTCCTTGCCGCCGAGTTCCAGGCTGAAGGGGATCAGCCGCTCAGCGCAGGCCACCGCCACCTTCTTGCCGGTGGCGGTCGAACCGGTGAAGTGCACGTAGTCGGAGTTGGCGATCACCGCCGCTCCCGTGTCGCCGTAGCCGGTGGTCAGCCCGAGCACCGGCGGGGCGCCGACCTCGTTCCATCCGCGGACGAACTCGACCGCCGACAAAGGCGTCACCTCAGAGGGTTTCAACAGAACGGCGGCACCGGCCGCCAGCGCGGGCACCACGTCCAATCCCAGCATCGCCAGCGGGAAGTTCCACGGCTCGATGATGCCGACCAGCGGGTAGGGCCGATAGACCGTGGTCAGCTTCTTGACCTTGAACAGCGGGCTGTGCGCCGCGGGGTGTTTGTCGACGAGGAATTCCTCGGCGTGATTGGCCCAATACTTGATGGCGTCGGCCACCCCGACCGGTTCCAGAGCGGCGTCGATGCGGCTCTTCCCGGTCTCCGACATCAGCACGTCAGTCAGATGGTCGGCGTTGTCGAGAATCCAGTCCTGCCACTTGAGCATCCACTTCTTGCGGCCGCGGCCGCCCATGGCCTCCCATTCCTGCTGGAAAAGCCGCAGTTCGCGGGCCTTGGCAGCGACCTCTTCCGGGCCGTCGTAGGGCACCGAGCCGACCACCGTGCCGTCGGCGGGATTGTGCACCGTGATGGTGTCGGCCTTGGGTTCAACAGCGGTCATGGCTTTTCCTCCGACTGGGTGGCGTTACCCCGATGCTAGTCGCAGGCCCCGACCTAGAACAGAACGACCGGTTGGTTGAATCCGTCATCGGGCCGGGCGGGGGAAATCAGTTCCGGCCCGTTGTTGGCGATGCTGTTGACCAATGTCGACACCTGCCGGATGGCGATGTCGCGGATGTCCGGGGTGCCGTTGAGCAGGTCCGACGGGGCGGGGCTGTCCGGGTCAAGCCACCGGTCGGCGTCGGGTTCGGTGAGTAGCAGCGGCATCCGGTCGTGCACCCGGCCGAGTTCGCCGGGCGCATCGGTGGTGACGACGGTGCAACTCAGCACGGGGTGCGGGGCTGCCGATCCCGAGTCACCCCCACGTTGGTGCGGCTGCCACACCGACCACAGCCCGGCCACCAACAACGGTCGGCCGTCGGTGCGGTGCATGTAGAACGGCGTCTTGCGGGCCTTGCGTCCGGCCACGTCCGGGTTGGGCATCCACTCGTAGTAGCCGTCCATCGGAATCAGGCAGCGTTTGTGGGCGGCGGCCGCCCGGAACGCCGGCGAGTCGGTGAGCGTCTCGGCGCGGGCGTTGATCAACAGCGACTTCGTGAGCGGACGCCCGTCGGCGTCGGCCTTGACCCAGCCGGGCAGCAGACCCCACCGCATGAGCCGCAGTCGCCGGGTGGGCTGATCGCCGGGTTCGTGGTGGCGCGCGACGACGGTGGCGACGGTCGTGGTGGGGGCGACGTTGTAGTTGGGGACGTTGTAGTCGGGAACGTTGTAGTTGGGGGCGGGCTGGTGGTTCGGGTCGCAGGCGTGCCCGGTCTCGTCGACCGCATCGAGGTCGGCGGCCAACGTCGCAGGGTCGGTGGTCACCGCGAAACGCCCGCACACATCTGCAATGGTGCCCCGAACTCTGCGGTGCCCAACTCCTTCAATTTTTTAGGCGCACCGGCCCGGCAAGGCAGGATGTATTCCCGTGAACCCCTGGCCGGCCCCCGTCGCCCCCGCACCGGTGGACGCGACGGTGATGGTGCCCGGCTCGAAATCCCAGACCAACCGCACCTTGGTGTTGGCCGGGTTGGCCGCCGCCGGCGGGCAGGGCCGCTCCACCATCAGCGGGGCGCTGCGCAGCCGCGACACCGACCTGATGATCGGGGCGCTGCAGACCCTGGGCCTGAACGTCGAGGACAGGGCCGCCGGGGACGACACTGACCTGGTCGTCGACGGCACGCTGGATCCCGGGCCGGGGGCCACCGTCGACTGCGGGCTGGCCGGGACCGTGCTGCGCTTCGTGCCCCCGGTGGCGGCGCTGAGCACCGCGGCGGTGCGTTTCGACGGCGACGAGCAGGCCCGGGCCCGACCGATCGCTCCCCTGCTGGACGGTTTGCGGGCCCTCGGGGTCGACATCGACGGTGCGGGCCTGCCCTTCACGGTGCGGGGCCGCGGCGCGGTGAACGGCGGCACCGTGGGGATCGACGCCTCGGCGTCCTCGCAGTTCGTTTCGGGACTGCTGTTGTGCGGAGCGGCTTTTCGCGACGGCCTGGAGGTGCTGCACACCGGCGCGTCGGTCCCCTCGGCCCCGCACGTCGAGATGACGGTGGCGATGCTGCGCCAGGCCGGGGTCGACGTCGACGATGACACCCCGAACCGTTGGGCGGTGCGGCCCGGCCCGATCGCCGCCCGGCACTGGGACGTCGAACCCGACCTCTCCAATGCGCTGCCGTTCCTGGCCGCGGCGATCGTCACCGGCGGCACCGTGCGGATCGCCGGGTGGCCGCAGGTCAGCGTGCAACCCGCCGGGCACATCCTGCAGATCCTGAACCTCACCGGTTCGGTTGTTCAGCAGAGTGATTCGCACCTTCAGATCACCGGACCGGCCGGCTACCGCGGATTCGACGTCGACCTGCACGATATCGGGGAGCTGACCCCGTCGGTGGCGGCGATCGCCGCACTGGCCGAGCCCGGATCGGTGTCGCGGCTGACCGGCATCGCCCATCTACGCGGCCACGAGACCGACCGGTTGGCGGCGCTGAGCACCGAGATCACCCGACTCGGCGGCGACTGTGTGCAAACCCCCGACGGCCTGGTGATCACCGCCGCGCCGTTGCGCGCCGGGGTGTGGCAGTCCTACGCCGACCACCGGATGGCCACCGCGGGCGCGATCATCGGCCTGCGGGTGCCCGGCGTCGCGGTCGCCGACATCGCCACCACCGCCAAGACGCTGCCGGACTTCCCGGGGTTGTGGGCGGCGATGCTGGCCGGGGGCCGCCCTTGAGTCGGCGGGACTACGACGAGTCCGACGTCCACGTCCGGGCCGGGCGCGGGTCGCGTCCGCGCACCAAGAACCGCCCCGACCACGCCGACGCGAAGGCCGCCATGGTCGTCACCGTGGACCGCGGCCGGTGGGGGTGCGTACTCGAGGGCGATCCGCACCGTCCGGTCACGGCGATGCGGGCCCGGGAACTGGGCCGCACCCCGATCGTCGTCGGCGACGAGGTGCAGGTGGTCGGCGACCTGTCCGGACGGCCCGATACCCTGGCCCGGATCGTGCGCCGCGCCGAGCGCCGAACGGTATTACGCCGCACCGCCGATGACACCGACCCGACCGAACGGGTTGTGGTCGCCAACGCCGATCAGATGATGGTCGTCGTCGCACTGGCCGACCCGCCGCCGCGAACCGGACTGGTCGACCGCGCGCTGATCGCCGCCTACGCCGGCGGGGTGCGGCCGATCCTGTGCCTGACCAAAACCGACCTCACCGCGGCGGCCCCGTTCGCCGAACAGTTCGCCGACTTGGACCTCACCGTGGTTGCCGCCGGCCGCGACCAACCCCTCGAAGAGGTTCAGGCGTTGCTCACCGGCCATGTCACCGTGCTGCTCGGCCACTCCGGGGTGGGCAAGTCGACACTAGTCAATCGGCTTGTGCCGCAAGCGCAGCGGGCGATCGGGGCGGTGTCCGGAGTCGGGAAGGGCCGGCACACCTCCACCCAGTCAGTGGCGCTGCCCCTGCCCGGCGGCGGCTGGGTGATCGACACCCCCGGGGTGCGCTCCTTCGGCCTTGCCCACATCGCGCACGACGATGTGATGCTGGCATTCTCAGACCTGGCCAAGGTGGTGAAGGACTGTCCCCGCGGCTGCGGGCACCGCGGACCGCCGGCCGACCCGGAGTGCGCGCTGGACAGGCTCACCGGGGCCCAGGCCCGCCGGGTGGCCGCGGCTCGGCGCCTACTGGCCGCACTAGACGAGAGCGCCCCGCACTAGAAGACTCGCGGCAACAGAAAAAGGAGCACCGGATATGAGCACGATCGGCCCGAACACCGTCCCGACGGTCACCCTCAACGACGGCAACCAGATCCCGCAACTGGGCTTCGGGGTGTTCAAGGTTCCGCCGGAGGAGACCGCCGCCGCGGTGCGGGCGGCCCTCGAGGTGGGCTACCGGCACATCGACACCGCACAGATGTACGGCAACGAGAAGGGCGTCGGGCAGGGCATCCACGACGCCGGACTTGACCGCGGGCACGTGTTCATCACCAGCAAGCTCAACAACGGGTTCCACCGGCCCGACGACGCCCGGCGGGCCTTCGACGACACGTTGCGCGAACTCGGCACCGACTACGTCGACCTGTTCCTGATCCACTGGCCGCTGCCGACGCTCTACGACGGCGACTTCGTGTCCACCTGGAAGACGTTGGAAGACTTCAAGGCCGATGGCCGCGCCCGCAGTATCGGGGTGTCCAACTTCCAGATCCATCATCTGCAGGAGTTGGCCCGCGAGACCGGTGTCACCCCGGCGGTCAACCAGATCGAAGTCCACCCCTACTTCACCAATGATGCGCTGCGCGCCTACGGCACCGAGCACAACATCGTCACCGAGGGATGGTCGCCGATCGCCCGCGGGAAAGTCCTCGGCGACCCGGTGGTGCAGCGGATCGCGCGCGCCACCGGGGCGCACCCGGCTCAGGTGGTGCTGCGCTGGCACATCGAGCGCGGCGACGTCGTCTTCCCCAAGTCGATTCAGCCGCAGCGGATGCTGGAGAACTTCGAGATCTTCGACTTCGAGATCAATGACGAGGAGATCGAGGCGCTGACCGCGCTGGACAAGGGCGAGGCCGGCCGGATGGGACCCAACCCGGACACCTTCGCCTACATCCCCGACTGAACCCATCGAAACTGCGCACAGATCGCCGATTCGGCCGAAACCACGATCTCAGCGCAGAGTCGATGAGGGACGGCGCCGGCGTCGGCGTACCTCGGCCAATGCCGTCTTCAGGCCGCGGGAGCGGGACTGCAGACCTTCGAACATGCGCTCGCTGCGGGTTTCCGGGGCGTCGTCGGCGCTGGCGCGCAGGAACTGGTCGGGCAGGGACAGCTTGGCGATGGTGCGCCAGGTCTTGGCGTACTGCACCGGCAGCGGACCGCTGGTGTAGGGCAGGTCGTACTTCTCGCAGACCGCCCTTACCCGCACCGCGATCTGCGCCAGCCGCCGGCTGGGCAGGTCCGGGTAGAGGTGGTGCTCGATCTGGTAGGCGAGGTTGCCGGTCATGAAGGCCAGCGCCGGGCCCGCGTCAATGTTGGCGCTGCCCAGCATCTGGCGCAGGTACCACTGCCCCTGGCTTTCGCCTGCCATGTCGGTGGTGGTGAACTTCTCCGCGCCGTCGGGGAAGTGGCCGCAGAAGATCACCGCGTTGGCCCACAGGTTGCGGATGACGTTGGCCGCCAGGTTGGCCTTGAGGGTGCTGACGAAGCCAGGGCTCCACGGCGACAGCGCGCTCAACGCGGGGTAGGCCAGGTAGTCCTTGCCGAGTTGACGGGCCGCCTTGGTGGAGAGTTCCTTAAGCCTCACGATGGTGGCCGCGCGGGTCTGGGGTTTGCGGATCTTGCGGAGTTCCAAGTGCTGCAGCGCGATTCCCCACTCGAAGCCGAGAGCGAGCATCGTGTTGATGGGCAGGTTGAGGACGTTGCGGGGCTTCCAGGCTTCGTCGCGGGTGACCCGCAGCACGCCGTAGCCGACGTCGTCGTCCATCCCGAGGATGTTGGTGTACTTGTGGTGGGACACGTTGTGGGTGATCCGCCAGTGCTTGGCCGCCCCCACCATGTCCCACTCCCACGTCGAGGAGTGGATCTCCGGGTCGTTCATCCAGTCCCACTGACCGTGCAGAACGTTGTGGGCGATCTCCATGTTCTCGATGATCTTGGCCAGTGCCAGGCTGGCGGTCCCGGCCCACCAGGCCACCCGCTTGGAGCCGAACGCCAACAGCAGTCGGCCGGCCACCTCCAGGCCGCGCTGGGCGGCGATGGTACGCACGATGTAGCGGGCGTCGCGGTCCCCGAGGGACTCCTCGACGTCGGTGCGGATGGAGTCCAATTCGACTGCCAGGGCTTCGATGTCGGCGTCGGTGAGGTGCGCGAAGGCCTCGATGTCGGTGATCGCCATCAGATGTCCACCACACAGTCTCCGCTGGGTGCCACAACACAGGTCTGCACCCTGGTGCCCGGTTCGTGCTCGACGCCGGTGCGCAGGTCCCGGACCCGGCCGTCGACCAAGCTCACCACACAGGTGTGGCAGATACCCATCCGGCAACCGAACGGCAGTTGAACTCCGGCGAGTTCACCGGCTTGGAGCAGGGAGGTCGCCGCGTCGGCGCGTTGGGTCTTCCCGCTGCGGGCGAAGGTGACCGCGCCGCCGCCGCCATCCGCCGGGGAACGCACCGCGGCGAACCGTTCCAGGTGCAGCCGATCGGCGAGACCTGCCGCGGCCCAAACCTTTTCGGCCTCTGCGAGCATCCCCTCCGGTCCGCAGGCCCAGGTCTGTCGGTCCTGCCAGTCGGGCACCTGCTCGACGAGCCGACTCAGGTCCAGCCGCCCGGCGCTGCGGGTGGTGCGCACCGACAGCCGGTAACCGGGATGGGCGCGGCCCAGTTCGGCCAGTTCGGCGCCGAACATCATCTGATCGGCGGTGGGCACGCTGTGCAGGTGTACGACCTCTGTTGGGCCCACCTGTCCGCGCCGGACCATCGTCCGCAGCATCGACATCACCGGGGTGATGCCGGATCCCCCGGTGAGGAACAGCACCGCCGGCGGCGCGGGGTCGGGCATCACGAAGTTCCCCTGCGGGGCGGCCAGTCGCACCACGGTTCCGGGCCGGACACCGTTGACCAGGTGGCTGGACAGGAACCCCTCCGGCATCGCCTTGACGGTGATGCTCAGCGTGCTCGCCGGGCCCCAGAACCGGGTTCTCGGCCCCGCCGGTGAGGTCACCGAGTAGGACCGCCACCGCCACCGCCCGTCTACCAGCAGACCGATCCCGATGTACTGACCCGGCTGATGGGCGAACCCGAAGCCCAGGCCCGGCTTGATAAACAGGGTGGCCGAGTCGTGGGTCTCCGGCCGGACCTCGACGATGCGGCCGCGCAGTTCCCGCGCCGACCACAGCGGGTTGAGCAGCTTGAGGTAGTCGTCGGCCAGCAGTGGGGTGGTCACCGGCTTGACCAGCGCCCGCACGGCGGCCGACAGCCTCGGCCCGGCCTGGGTGGTCACCCGGACCACGGTACCGTCCCGGCGGCCGACTCAGAGCAACTCCAGAAGGAACGGCACCTCCTGGGTGGCGTACCAGGCCAGGGCGTGGTCCTGGGCGTCACCGACAGTCAGTTCGGCGTCCTCGTCACCGAAGTCGGCCTCGTCGATGACGTCGATCGCGGCCCGCACCGCCGGTTCGGCGTCGGCGTTGTCGACGTAGACCGCGACCACCTGCTCCATCGTCAGCCGGCCGCTGACCCGCACGACGGCGTCGTCGAGATCCGGGCGCAGCGTCACCTTATCGGCGGGGGCGTCAGCCACCACCACCGCCCGGCGTAGCGGCAGGGCTCCGTCGGTCTCGGCGGAGAGCAGTCGCAGCGAGGCCAGCGCCGCCTCACCGAGGGCGACCTCGGCCAGTTCCTCGTCGTCCCCCTCGGCGTAGGACTCTCGCAACGCAGGGGTGACGGCGAAGGCCGTCCCGGCGCGGGCTTGCAGGAAACCGTCGGCGACGAACTCTTGCAGCATCGGCAGCGTCGCCGGGATGTAGACCCACATGCACGCAGACTAGCGAGGCCCCTTCGGCCGCCGGCTCAGCCTTCCTTGTCACCCAACAGCGACATCGCGAAATCGGGGACGAAGTTGGTCAGATCACGCGGCGGGCGGCGGTAGTTCCCGATCTGCGGACGTTCGGGGATGATCACCTTCTCGAACTCCACCTCGTGATAGGGGATGGTGGACAGTAGGTGGCTGATCATGTTCAGCCGGGCGTGCTTCTTGATGTGCGACTCGACCTCGAACCACGGGCTCGTGGGGGTGTCCGTGTGGATCATCATGTCGTCCTTGGCCCGGGAGTAGTCCTCCCACCGGTAGATCGACTCCATGTCCATCGGGGACAGTTTCCAGCGCCGCAGTGGATCGTTGAGCCGGGACTTGAACCGGCGCAGCTGTTCGTCCTCGGAGACTGAGAACCAGTACTTGCGCAACATGATTCCGTCGTCGATGAGCATCTGCTCGAACAGCGGGCACTGCCGCAGGAACAGCGTCTCCTCCTGCGGTGTGCAGAATCCCATCACCCGTTCGACGCCGGCCCGGTTGTACCAGGACCGGTCGAACAGCACGATCTCACCCTTGGTGGGAAGGTGCTTGATGTAGCGCTGGAAGTACCACTCCCCCTTCTCCCGGTCACTGGGCGCCGGCAGTGCGGCGATCCGCGCGGTGCGGGGGCTGAGGTATTCAGTGATCCGCTTGATGGTGCCGCCCTTGCCGGCGGCGTCTCGGCCCTCGAACAGGATCACGATCCGCGCACCGGTGGCGCGAACCCACTCCTGAACCTTCACCAGTTCGGTCTGCAGCCGGAACAGTTCGGCTTCGTAGACGTCATTGGACACCTTGGCGACAGCGTCTTTGGACTTGCCGGACTTGCCGGAGTCCTTCGGCTTGTCGCTCTTCTGCTGGTCTTTCGGCTTGTCTTTCCGCTGGTCTTTCCCCATGGGCGCATCGTACGACGCAGTGGCTACAGCGCGGACTCGATTAGTTCATCCAACGCTTCGGCGAGCAATTCGGGGAAAACGTCGACATCGCTCATCGCATCGCGGTCGGCGTTGATGCCGTAGTACACCATTCCGTTGTAGGACGTCACCCCGAGCGCGAGGACCTGATCGTGCAGCAGTGGCGGCACCGCGTAGGTCTCCAGCAGTTTGGCTCCCGCGATGTACATTTGCGCTTGGGGCCCAGGCACATTGGTGATCAGCAGATTGAACTGGCGGGGCGGGAAACGGGTCGCCACCCGGGTGCCCATCGCATGCAGAGTGGGCGGTGGAAAGCCCGACAGTGTGACGATGGTGCGTGCCTCTACCAGGCTGGCCAGTGCCGAATGCGATTCGGTGGCGTGCGCGATCTGCGACAGCCGCACCACCGCATTGCCTTCCCCAACGGGAAGGTCGATCAGGAACGGCGCCACCTCGCTGACGGCCTGCCCCGGCCCGGCGGTCACCATATCGGGGTCGGGGTAGACCGATGTGGGTGCCATCGCCCGCACCGACATGCCGGACGGCACCGGCTCACCCCGGGACAGCAGCCAGTTGCGCAGCGCTCCGGTGATCACCGCCAGCACGACGTCGTTGACGTCGCAGTCATACCGGGCCCGCAACCGGCGGAAGTCGGCCAGCGGGGCGGCGGCCACCGCGAACCGGCGGTGCCGCGACACCGTGGTGTTCAGCGGACTGGCCGGCGCGTTGCGGCGGGCCACCCGGCGGGCCAGGTCGGCGGCGCGACGGCCCAGCTGCGCGCGTTCGCCGGCATCGGTGACCACGTCGGCCACCGTTGAGCGCAACGCACCGAGTTCCTGACCCGGCCGGGCCAGCCAGTCAGTCATCGCGTCGACGACCAGCCGGGTCGCGGACGGTTCGCGGGCCGGCAGCCAGATGTCCTCGCCGACGTCGGCGGGCACCCGGTTTCGGTCGGCGATGACGTGACCGATCTCGCACGCCGTCATCCCGTTGACCAAGGCCTGGTGGGATTTGATGAACAGCGCCAGTCGGTTTCGCTCCAACCCCTCGATGAGATACATCTCCCACAGCGGGCGGGTGCGATCCAGCGGCCGGCCGGCCAGCCGGGAAACCAGTTCGTGAAGCTGCGCATCGGTGCCCGGCGACGGCAGCGCCGACCGACGGACGTGGTAGGTGATGTCGAAGTCCGGGTCGTCGATCCACACCGGCCGCGCGATGCCCAGGGTCACCTCACGGACCTTCTGCCGGTACCGCGGAATCTGCGGCAACCGCCGCTCGACGGTGTGCAACAGATCGTTGTAACTCAGTCCGCCGCGGGGCCGGCGCAGGATCGACAGCGACCCCACATAGACCGGTGTCGCGGTGTTCTCCCGTTGGTAGAACGCCGCGTCCGCGGTGGACAGCCGGCTCACCATCGGCTCGGGCCCTCCCCCATCACCCCTGGCCCCGTCAGGCCTGCCACGGTAATCACGGGGTGGACTCGCGCCGCCGGGCCCGTACCAGGATCAGTAGGGCGCCCAGCGCGGAAATCGCCGCGACGCCACCGACCGCCCACCAGAACCAGCTGTCCTGCGACCCGCCCGCCCCGTCGACGGCCGGCGGGGTCTCGGAGTAGTCCAGCAGTTGCCGGTGGATGGTGCGATCACCCTGGGTGACGGCCAGATTGCCGAAGCGCAGGTCCACCGGCAGTTCGATCTTGGCCGTCAATTCCTCCGGAGTCAGCCCGGTGGGCACCGGGAAGGTCAGGGAGGCACTGGTGGCGTCCCGGCTGACATAGAAGGCGATCGTGCTCTGCGCTCCCAGATCGGCCAGCGAGATGGACGGCGCATCGGCCACGGCCCCGCCTGGTTGGGCGACCGCGGCCGGCGGGGGCGCGATCAGCGTCCCACTCA
>CAYXBN010000007.1:75659-80800 GCA_964463215.1 uncultured Mycobacterium sp.
CTGCGCGCCTCGATGACGAGGTTGCCGTAACCGTCGAGCCGCACGTTGTCCGGGGAGTCGGTGTAGGTCTGCAGGCTGCCGCGCTCCCAGCCGTGCACCGAAGAGGGGCCGACGTCGTGCACCCAGTGGGCGGGGTTCGGCGGCGACCCGGCCGGGCCGAGGAAGTCGTCGAACATCGGCCCGGACACCACCGTCCCCTCCGCGAACAGCATCGGATTGGTGGCCCGCCAGAACAGCGTCGGGCTCAGGCCCAGGCACAGCACCGCGGCGTTGCGGGTGGTCCGGTCCAGATGGGCGGCCGTCAGGGTCCACAGTGCGCTGCCGTAGATCACCGCCAGGCTGATGTCGGAGAGCACCTCGGCCACCAGGCGTTGCTCGTGGCGGGCCAGGGCGACCGCCACAACCTGACCGGCCAGCGCTCCGATCTGCCAGAACAGCAGTCGCGTGATGCGCGTGTTGTCGGGCATCGGAAGACTCGGGCGATGCCACTGGGCCCGGCGGGCGGCGGTGGCGACCATCAGCGCAGCCCACGCCCCCGACGCGGCACCGGCGCCCGATCCCGCGTTCCGACCACCAATTCACAATAGTTCCGCGCACAGGGGGTCGCGATCGTTGATTACACTCCGCCACGCCATGCTTCGAATCCTCTGCCTGCTGATCGCCTGGGTGGCGTTCGTGGTCGCGGCGGTGGCGTTGGCGGCGCGATTCGTGCCGGTGATCAACCATGCGGTGCTGATCGTGTCCGCGCTGGCCCCGTATCTGACGGTGGGTGCGGCCGGGGTGTCGGTTGTGGCGTTGCTGCTGGCCCGGTCGAGGTGGGCCGCCGCGGCGGCGGCGGTGTTGCTGATCGTGGCGTTGGCGGTCCAGGCGCCGTTGTTCTTCCGGTCGGCGAGGGTGTCGGCCGACGCGGTGGCCGTCCGGGTTTTGACGGTCAATCTTCGGATGGGTGCGGTCGACGCCGAGGCATTGGTGGCCACCGCCCGGGACCGGGCCGACCTGCTCGTCGTGCAGGAACTCACCCCCGAGGTCGCCGAACGACTGGCCGGGGTCGAGTCGGCTTTGCCGCATCGTGCCCTCGATGCCCGTCCGTCGGCGGCCGGGGTGGGAATCTGGAGCCGTTACCCGGTCCAGCGCTTCAGCCGATTGCCGGGCTATGAACTGGGCATGCTGGCCTCGTCGCTGCGGATCCCGGAGGTGTCGACGGAGGTGACGGTGGTGGCCGCCCATGTGGTCGGGCCGTGGCCGCAGCCGATCGACGGTTGGCGCCGGGAAATGGCGGCGCTGCCGAAAACCTTGGCAGCACTGGCCAAATCGGCTGGCGAGGGCGCGGTCATCGTGGCCGGCGATTTCAACGCGACCCATGACATGCTGCCGTTCCGCCGCCTGCTCGAGGACGGCTTCCGGGATTCCGCCGAGCAGACCGGCGCCGGTCTGGCCGCCACCTTTCCGGCTGATGGGCCGACCCCGGCGATCATTCAGATCGACCACATCCTGATCCGCAATGCCGCGGCCACCGACGTGCAGACGGTTCGAGTGCCCGGTACCGACCACCTCGGTGTGCTGGCGGACGTGCACATCCCGCGGTAGAACTGCACCCGGCGTCAGGCCGAACATGCACGTCAGGCGGGGTGAATACCGCCGCCTCCGCAACGTTGCCATGATGGCTGCGCGCCGCCACTCTCCAGCGGGGCGTGTCCTGTTCGCCTGGCTGTCCGCCTGCCCGTGGGGAGTGTACCCGTGCCCGAAAACTCTGTGTCCGAACGTGTTTGGCCGTCCGCTCCGATGGTCTCACCTGTCGTCGACTACGACCCGCCCGCTTTCGGCGGGCCGCCGACCCTGCCGCCGGCCACCGACCCGCGACCCCGTCGCACCCCGGCAGCACAGCCGCCGCCGGCCCCCAGCGAGCAGACGCGCAAGCAGATTCAGGCGGCCGCCATCTTCGCCGACGCCGCCCTGCGGCGGGTGCTGGAAGTCATCGACCGGCGCCGCCCGCTGACCCAACTACGTCCGCTGCTGGCGGCCGGCCTGGTCGACACGCTTTTGTCCGGTGGACACGGCTTGGGCGGGATGGCCCGACTGCGGCGGGTTCGGGCCCAGTTAATCGACGGGGGCGCCGCCGAGGTGTCCGCGCACTACACCCGCGGAACGCGGGTCCACGCGATCGCCTGCCGGGTCGAGCAGATCAGCACCCCCACCGGCACCCGCTGGCAGGTGGTCGCGCTGCATCTCGGCTGATCTGCCCCCGCAAGCGGCAGCGAATTCAGCGGCGGCGCAGCAGCTTTCGTTCCTTGTTCTCCTGCCGGGCAGCCTCGCGCCGTTGCTTGCGGCTGGCACCCCCGGACGGGGCGACGACCGGAGCATCGTGGCGCTGCACCTCGGCGTCGCCGTCCTCGGAGGGCCCCACATAGGTCAGCGGCCGCGACTCTGGCTCGCCGATACCGCGGGCCCGTAAGCCTTCCGGCATCGCCTGCGCGCCGACCGTGGGGGCTTGTGGGGCGGCCTCGATCTGCACGTTGAACAGGAAGCCGACGGACTCCTCCTTGATCGCGTCGAGCATCCCGGTGAACATGTCGTAGCCCTCGCGCTGGTACTCCACGAGCGGATCGCGCTGCGCCATGGCCCGCAGACCGATACCCTCCTTGAGGTAGTCCATCTCGTAGAGATGTTCACGCCACTTGCGGTCGAGCACATTGAGCAGAACGTTGCGTTCCAGTTGCCGCATGGCCTCCGGTCCGGCGATCGCTTCGACGTCGGCTTCCCGTTTGGCGTATGCCTTTTCGGCGTCGGCGATGAGCACCTCGAGCAATTCCTCGCGGGTCAGGTCACCGGCCTCCCCGACCGCCTCGGAGTTGATCAGGTCGTGGTGATCGACGCCCACCGGGTAGAGCGTGCGTAACGCACCCCACAACTGCTCGAGGTCCCAGTCCTCGGAGTACCCCTCGGCCGTCGCCCCGTCGACGTAGGCGGTGATGACGTCGACGAGCATGTCGTGCGACTGCACCTTGAGGTCCTCACCGTCGAGGATGCGGCGACGCTCCTCGTAGATGACCTTGCGCTGCTGGTTCATCACCTCGTCGTACTTGAGCACGTTCTTGCGGATCTCGAAGTTCTGCTGTTCGACCTGCGTCTGAGCACTCTTGATGGCCCGAGTGACCATCTTGGCCTCGATCGGCACATCGTCGGGCAGGTTGAGCCGGGTCAGCAGCGCCTCCAGGGTTGCGCCGTTGAACCGTCGCATGAGCTCATCGCCCAGCGACAGGTAGAACCGCGACTCACCCGGGTCGCCCTGGCGGCCAGACCGGCCGCGCAACTGGTTGTCGATGCGCCGGGACTCGTGCCGTTCGGTACCCAGCACGTAGAGCCCGCCGACGTCCCTGACGTGCTCGGCTTCCTCGGCGACCTGCTCTTTGACCCGGGGCAGCTCGTGCTGCCAGCCGGTCTCGTATTCCTCGGGGGTGTCGACCGGGTCCAGCCCGCGCTCCCTCAGCCGCTGGTCGACGATGAAGTCCACGTTGCCGCCGAGCACGATGTCGGTGCCGCGCCCGGCCATATTCGTGGCCACCGTAATCGCACCGCGCCGGCCGGCCTCGGCGACGATACCGGCCTCCTGCTCGTGGTACTTGGCGTTGAGGACGCTGTGCGGGATGTTCCGTTTCTGCAGCATTCGGGACAGATATTCGGAACGTTCGACGCTGGTGGTGCCGATCAGGACCGGCTGCCCCTTTTCGTAGCGCTCGGCGATGTCGTCGGCGACGGCGATGAACTTGGCCTCTTCGGTCTTGTAGATGAGGTCGGTCTGGTCCTTGCGCTGCATATCGCGGTTGGTGGGGATGGGCACCACACCCAGCTTGTAGATCTCGTACAGCTCGGCCGCCTCGGTCTCGGCGGTACCGGTCATCCCGGCGAGCTTGTCGTAGAGCCGGAAGTAGTTCTGCAGGGTGATGGTGGCCAGCGTCTGGTTCTCGGCCTTGATCTCGACCTTTTCCTTGGCCTCGATGGCCTGGTGCATACCCTCGTTGTAGCGCCGGCCCAGCAGGACGCGGCCGGTGAACTCGTCGACGATGACGACCTCGCCGTCGCGGACGATGTAGTCCTTGTCGCGCTGGAAGAGTTCCTTGGCCTTCAGGCAGTTGTTGAGGTAGCTGACCAGCGGCGAGTTGGCGGCCTCGTAGAGGTTGTCGATGCCGAGCTGGTCCTCGACGAACTCTACGCCCACCTCGTGGACGCCGACGGTGCGCTTGCGAAGGTCGACCTCGTAGTGGACGTCCTTTTCCATCATCGGTGCCAGTCGGGCGAACTCGCTGTACCAGTGCGAGGCGCCGTCGGCCGGGCCGGAGATGATCAGCGGGGTGCGGGCCTCGTCGATGAGGATCGAGTCGACCTCGTCGACGATGGCGAAGTTGTGCGGACGCTGCACCAGTTCCTCGAGCGAGTGCGCCATGTTGTCGCGCAGGTAGTCGAAGCCGAACTCGTTGTTGGTGCCGTAGGTGATGTCCGCGGCGTAGGCCTGCCGGCGCTCGTCGGAGTTCAGCCCGGACAGGATCACCCCGACGTCCAGACCCAGGAAGCGGTGCACGCGGCCCATCCACTCGCTGTCGCGTCTGGCCAGGTAGTCGTTGACGGTGACGACGTGCACGCCCTTGCCGCTCAGCGCGTTGAGGTAGGCCGGCAGCACACAGGTCAGGGTCTTGCCCTCACCGGTTTTCATCTCCGCGACGTTGCCGAAGTGCAGCGCCGCGCCGCCCATCACCTGGACGTCGAAGTGACGTTGGCCCAGTACCCGCCAGGCGGCCTCGCGGGCCACCGCGAAGGCTTCCGGCAGCAGATCGTCGAGATCCTCGCCGCCTTCGACGCGGGCCCGGAACTCGTCGGTCTTGGCGCGCAACTCGGCGTCGGTCAGCTTCTCGACGTCGTCGGACAGCGTGTTGACATAGTCGGCGACCCCGCGGAGGCGTTTGACCATGCGACCTTCACCGAGGCGCAGCAACTTCGACAGCACATGTTCCCCTGGAACGTTCGAGGGGAGGCTTCCCCTACAGGATTGAGGCTTGAGCGCCCTCCATCCTAGGTGACGCGCGGGGTCGATTCCTCAGGCGAGCCTGATCAGGCCCCCCGGGTCGCTAGGCGAGCCGAATCAGGCC
>CAYXBN010000007.1:80900-116856 GCA_964463215.1 uncultured Mycobacterium sp.
ATCAGGCCCCCCGGGTCGCTAGGCGAGCCGAATCAGGCCGTAGTCGTAGGCGTGGCGGCGGTAGACCACCGACGGCCGGTCGCTCTCCTTGTCGTGGAACAGGAAGAAGTCGTGGCCCACCAGTTCCATCTCGTAGAGCGCATCATCGACGGTCATCGGCTTGGCCGGATGCTCCTTGATCCGCACGATGTGTCCGGGTTCGTGCTCCTCGACGGTCGGTTCAGCCGGCTGCACCGGCGCCGAGCCGTTGGGGTTGAAGGCTTCGGCCAGGTCCAGCGGTGCGGCGGCCGCGGCGGCGGCGTGCAGCGAGACCGGGGTCTTGTCGCCATAGTGCACCTTGCGCCGATCCTTGCCGCGGCGCACCCGGCTCTCAAGTTTGTGCACGGCGGCCTCGAATGCGCCGTAGAAGCTGTCCGCGCAGCCTTCACCGCGCACCACCGGGCCGCGGCCGTGCGCGGTGATCTCGACATGCTGGCAGTTCTTCCGCTGTCGGCGATTGTTCTCGTGCTCAAGCTCCACATTGAAGCGCTGGATCGAGGAGTCGATCCGTTCGACGCGGGCGAGCTTTTGCCCCACATAGACCCGGTAATGGTCGGGGATCTCGACATTGCGGCCGGTCACCTGGACATCGGCTTGGGGGCCGGCTGCGGGTTCCTGGCCGTCGGGAGAAGGTTGACCTGACTTCACGGATTGGGTTGACATACTTGACAACTCATTTCTGCTCACGGGATGGCATGCCGGAATGTCTTGCATCGGAATGCCCGGCCAGTCGGTGTGGACGCGGCCGCCGGGAGTGAACACACCGGCGGCGCCAGAGGTCGAAGCATCACCTCCCAACGGCTACCCGAAGTTCACGCTGCGTTAGGGCCGACGCTAGTCGCAGTCCGGGGACGGTGCCAGTCTTTCGTCCAGTGTGTGTCCGGGTCGTGACAGCGGGCGGGCCGATCAGGCATGGGCCAGGGCCAGCACTGCCGTCACCGCCACACCGGCCGTACCCAGGGCGCGAACCGCTTCCCGGGCGGTGGCACCGGTGGTGACCACATCGTCGACCAGCAGGATCTCCGCGGTCGGCCCCACGAACTCGCTGGCCGGCCGGGACAGGCGCACCCGGCCGGCGATGTTGTGCTCCCTGGCCGAGGTGCTTAGCCCCACCGAGTCCCGGGCCAGGCCGACGGTGCACAACACAGGGGTCACCGCGATGTCGGAATGGCCCTTGACGGCCGCGGCGGCGATGCGGGTCACCGGGTCACCGCCGCGCCGACGGGCCGATGCGCGGCGGGTGGGTGCGGGGACCACCACCAATGGCAGATCGACGATGCCCCAGCCGGTGAGGTGGTGGATCCCCAGCGCCAGGGCCCGGGCCAGCGGGGTGACCAGGTCGCGCCGGCCGTGTTCCTTGACTGCGACGATCCCGCGCCGGCGTGGGCCGGCGTAGCGGCCCAGCGAGAACACCGGCACCCCCGGATCGACGCGCGGGCTGACCACGTGCGGTTCGTCGGGGTGGACCCGCAACGCGGCGGCGCAGTTGTCACACCAGCGGGTCGACGGGCATCCGCAGCCGCCGCATTCCAACGGCAGTACCAAGTCGAGCATGTCCGAAAGCCTGCCTCGGGGCTATGACAGGCGGGGACCCTGACAGGCTCAGCCCGGCATCACCGGAACCGCACCGGGTTCCATGAACGGCCGCAGTTCGGTCCAGGTCTGCCCGTTGGCAGCACTGGTGGCCAGCAGTTGCAGCACCCCGCGCGCGTCGGCGACGTACACCGCCGACGGGTTGGCGGTCACCGCGGACACTGGCATCAGCAGGTTGTTGCTCGGGCCGTCGGAGTTCACCCCGTCGAGATTGACGTAGGACACCGGGTGGGCCGGGTCGCTGCGGGTGACCACCAGGTCATCCCCGGTGCGCCAGGCCAGCGACACCACCGAGTCGCCCAGACCGAACCCGATGCGCCGCGGATAGGTCAGGGCGAAATCCCCGCCGGAGGTCTGCTCGACCCCGGCGAGCACCACCCGGCCGTCGATCACCATCGCCACCCGGGTCCCGTCCCGGGAGACCTGCAGTTCGTTGATCGACCCGGGGTAGCGGGAGGTGACCGCCGCGGAGTCCACCGGGATGCGGGCCGGTTGCCCGGAGGCCTCCTCGCGGATCACCCGCACCACGCTGCTGCCGTCGACCACCACCCACACCGCACCGTCGAGGGCCCAGGACGGCCGGGACAGGGTCCGGCCGTCGGTGGCCTGCACCGCCTGCCCGCCCCGCGGGCCGATCCACAGCGCCGCACCTCCGCCGGGCGGTCCGGCCACCGCGGCCACGTCGCGACCGGACCGGGACAGCATCGCCGCACGCTGGTCGGTCAACTCCCCGAACGAACCGGGCACCTTGACCGCCTGCTGGCCGTCCAGGGCCACCAGCGACCCGCCGATCAGGGCATGCACCCCGGCGGCGGCACCGGTGACCGCACCCGGGTCGGTGGCGGCGACGTCGGTGGTTTTCCAGCCGTCGGCGAACCGGTCGTCCAATGGGGCGCCGTCGACGTTGATCAGATAGGGGCCGTTGACGTCGGAGCGGGCCAGCGTCCAAATCAGTTGTGCCGCAGCAAGAAGCCGACTGGCCGGGTCGGTCGTGGTGAGGTTCTCCAGATCCACCCGGGCGCCGCCATAACCGCGGCCCACCCCGGTCTTGCCGCCGTCGGCCCGGGTGACGGGTCCGCGCAGTTTGAGCGGCGGCCCGAGCAGGTTCTTCACCGCCTTGGCCATCTCCGGCCGCGGCCCGGCGATGAGCTTGTTGACCAGTTCGGTGGCCAGCATGTCGGGTTCGGGCACCGCCATGTAGCGCGGGTCCGGGACGACGGTCTCGCCGGTGGGATCGACGAAGTACAGCGTGTAGCGCTTATAGGCGGTCTGGAACTGCTGCCAATCCAGGAATACGCCGTTGGGCAACCGATTGATGCGCCACCCCTCGGGGGTCTGCACCAATTCGATCGGCCCCGGGTCGGGCAACTTGCCCTCGCCGGTCTCGAATACACCGATATCGGAGATCGACCCGAGAATATCGGCCTGCATCGTCACCGAAACCTTGTCTGCAGAACGGGTTTCGCTGAACACCACCTTGTCGATCAGCAGGGCGCTGCCCTCGTCGTCCCAATCCTTGGAGGCCGACTCGGTGAGGAACTGCCGGGCGGCCAGGTGACGATCCTGGGGATCGGCGGTGGCTTTGAGGAACTCGCGTAACAACTGCTCGGGGTTCATCGCCGGATTCGGCGCCGGCAGCTGTTTGGGGGTAGGACGTTCCACGGTCCCGACCGCCTGCGGAGCCGAGGAATCGGGCACCCCTGCGCAGGCGGTCAGCACCGCCAGCATCGCGGCCAGCAGCAGGCTCCGCAGCGGCCGGCTCACACCCGTTCCCCCGCGGCCTCGCGTTGCCGGAGCCGGTCCGGGGGTTTGAGCGGCAGCGGACTGGTGGTGACCTTGTGCCCGCGGACCAGTGGCAGCGTCAACCGGAAACAGGCGCCGTTACCCGGTTCACCCCAGGCTTCCAGCCGACCCTGGTGCAGGCGGGCGTCCTCGATGCTGATGGCCAGACCCAACCCGGTTCCCCCGGAGCGGCGCACCCGTGACGGGTCCGAGCGCCAGAACCGGCTGAACACCAGCTTTTCCTCGCCGGGCCGAAGCCCCACCCCGAAGTCGCGGACCGTGACGGCGACGGTGTCCTCGTCGGCGCCCATCCGGATCTGCACCGGCCGATGCTCGGCGTGGTCGATCGCGTTGGCGATCAGGTTGCGCAGGATGCGTTCCACCCGGCGCGGGTCGACCTCGGCGATGACCGGATCCTCGGGCATGTCCACCTGCAGATCGATGCCGGCGTCGGCGGCCAGATGCCCCACCTTGCCCAGCGCGCTGTTCACCGTGGAGCGCAGATCGACCGCCTCCACCGACAGTTCAGCCACACCGGCGTCGTGCCGGGAGATCTCCAGCAGGTCGTTGAGCAGGGTTTCGAACCGGTCGAGTTCGCTGACCAGTAGTTCGGTGGAACGGCGTAGCGAGGGGTCGAGATCCTCGCTGTGGTCATAGATCAGGTCGGCGGCCATCCGGACGGTGGTCAACGGGGTGCGCAGTTCGTGGCTGACGTCGCTGGTGAACCGGCGCTGCAGGTTGCCGAACTCCTCGAGGTTGGTGATCTGGCGTTGCAGGCTTTCGGCCATGTCGTTGAACGACACCGCCAACCGGGCCATGTCGTCCTCACCGCGCACCGGCATCCGCTCGGAGAGTTGCCCTTCGGCGAAGCTCTCGGCGATCCGGGACGCCGACCGCACCGGCAGCACCACCTGCCGGGAGACCAGCAGCGCGATGCCGGCCAGCAGCAGCAACAGCACCAGGCCGCCGGTGGCCATGGTGCCGCGCACCAGCGAGATGGTCCGTTCCTCACTGGTCAGCGGGAAGATCAGATACAACTCCAGGTTGCTGACCCGAGACGGCGCGGGGGTGCCGACCAGCAGGGCCGGACCGGAGAACCCCTCGGTGCGCACCGCGGTGTACTGGTAGCTGACCTGGCCGGCCTGGACGAAATCGCGCAGCGACCGCGGAATCTGGTCCACCGGACCGGCGGAGGTCGCCTCGCGGGGGCCGTCGCCGGGGACGACGAGCACCGCGTCGAACCGGCCGGCCAAACCCGCCTCGGAGGCTTGACCCGGTCGGGAGATCAGCGTGGTGCGGGCCAGTTGCAGGCTGGAGTCCAGCGACCGGGCCTCCTCGCCGCTGACGATCTCGCTGACGGTGGCCCGGGCCCGGTTGGTCTCCTCGGTGGCGGCACGGACCTTCACGTCGAGCACCCGGTTGGTGATCTGACTGGTCAGCACGAAACCCAGGGCCAGGATGACCGCCGCCGACAACCCGAGGGTCAAGACCACGACCCGCAGTTGCAGCGAACGCCGCCAGATGTGGCCCAGCGCCCGACTCAACGCATTGGTGCCCCGAGCGACCGGCCCGGACCGGGTGCGCCGCCTCGTGCTGAAGATCACGCTGCGGCCCTCACTCGCCTGTCACGCGCCGGTCATGGCGGTCCGGCCTTGTAACCCACTCCTCGAACGGTCAACACCACCTGCGGGTTCTCCGGATCCCTCTCGACCTTGGCCCGCAACCGCTGGACGTGCACGTTGACCAGACGGGTATCGGCCGGATGCCGGTATCCCCACACCTGCTCGAGCAACACGTCCCGAGTAAACACCTGCCGGGGTTTGCGCGCCAACGCTACCAGCAGGTCGAACTCCAGCGGGGTCAACGAGATCTGCTCGCCGTCGCGGGTGACCTTGTGCGCCGGCACGTCGATCTCGATGTCGCCGATGGACAGCATCTCGGCGGGCTCGTCATCGTTGCGCCGCAACCGGGCCCGCACCCGGGCCACCAGTTCCTTGGGCTTGAACGGCTTCATGACGTAGTCGTCGGCACCGGACTCCAGGCCCAGCACCACGTCGACGGTGTCGGTCTTGGCGGTCAGCATCACAATCGGGACGCCGGAATCGGCCCGCAGCACCCGGCACACGTCGATACCGTTCATGCCGGGCAGCATCAGGTCGAGCAGCACCAGATCGGGCCGCAGTTCGCGGACCGCGGTCAGCGCCTGCGAGCCGTCACCGACGACCGCCGTCTCGAAACCCTCGTTACGCAGCACGATGGTCAGCATCTCGGCCAGCGAGGGGTCGTCGTCGACGACCAGGATCCGTTGCCTCATGGCGTCCAATATGTCATCGAATCGCGTCAATTCCCGGCTGCCACGCGCGCATGTCGCCTCAGATCAGTCCAGCAGGTCGGCCGCCAGGCCGGCAGGGACGACGTCGGGTCCGGCCACCATCCATCGGCCGTGCCAACCCCGCTGGGCCAGCCCGGCGTACACCGCCGCGGTGCGCTGCTGCAGGGCGGCGTCGCGTTCATAGGCATCCCGCGCCCGGTCGACCTCTTCATCGGCCCGCCGCCGGGCGCGTTCGGCGGCCAGTTCCACCGGCACCCCGAGCAGGATCTGCCGGTCCGGCTCGGGCAGCCCCAACCGGCCGTACTCCAGTTCGCCGACCCAGGACACCATCTCCCCGTCGGCGTCCTGATTCAGCCGGGCGGCGCAGTAGGCGGCGTTGGAGGCGACGTAGCGATCCAGGATGACCACATCGTGGGCGGCGCGCAGAGCCGCGATCTGATCCTTGGCCCCGGCGCGGTCCAGCGCGAAGAGCACCGCCATGGCGTACACCGACCCGGCCAGGTCACCATGCCGGCCGTGCAGCGCCTCGCTGGCCAGATCGGCGGTGATCGACTGGCCGTACCGGGGGAACGCACACGTGGCCACCGACCGGCCGGCGGCGGTCAACGCCGCGTGCAGCCCAGCGCTCAGGGTGCGTTTTCCGGCGCCGTCGAGCCCTTCGATGACGATCAGCATCGGCCTAGAACGTTCCGCAGTTCGGCGTGGTCGGCAGTCCGTTGAACCGGTCGGCCAGCCACTGCAGCACCCGCTCCCCGTCGACCAGGTAGGGCATCCCGTGGTTGACGGCGAGCTTGTTGAACAGCGGCGGCTGCTCGTTGGTCCAGAACTGGACGTCGGCGCCCTGGGCGCACCAGTCCCGGCTCATCTGCGCGGCGGGCGCCCACGGCACCAGCGGATCGAACCGGTTGGAGACCACCAGCACCGGCGCGTTCGGCTTGTACCGGCCGATCCGCTGTTCGGTGAACAGTCGGCGGAACACCGGGTCGGCGACCACCTGGGAGATGTCACCGACGAAGAAGTCCTGCAGGCGTTTGAACCGGAACCGCATCACCGTCTCCCAGATGCACTGGCTTTTGGTGTCGTCGAGGAGTTTGTGGCCCATCGGGGTCAGCGTCGCACGCACCTTCTGTTCAACCTCCGGGTAGGTCGCGATCACCGAGTTCAAGGCGTAGCCGATCAGGCCGGCCATCGCGCTGCCGTCGGTGTAGCCGACCTGGTCCTGCAGATCCGACGGCGGGGCACCCGCGTAGGCGCCGACGATATTGAGTTCCGGGGCGTAGGTCGGGGCCAGTTCGACCGCCGCGGCCGCGGCGCCGCCGCCCTGGGAGTAGCCCATCAGCGCGATGGGTCCGCCGGGTTGCAGGGAGGTGCCGGGCAACCGCAGCGCCGCACGGCCGGCGTCGAGCATGGCGTCGGCCTGGGAGACCCGGTTGACGTAGGTGTGCACCCCCGGGGTTCCCAGCCCCTGGTAGTCGGTCATCACGATGGCGAACCCACGGGCCACCATGGTCGAGACGAACAGCGACTCGTAGTTGAAGGTGATGTCCAGGAACGGCGCGAAGTGGATGCCCTGATTGAACTGACGCGACGGGGCGCACTGGTCGCCGAGGCCCTGGGTGCCCGGTCCGTAGACGACCAGCGGCCGCGGCCCGCCGCCAGGCCAGGCGTTGAACGGCTCGAAATAGGTACCCGTCACCGCCATCGGATTGCCGCGAGAGTCGATGCTGCGGTACATGATCCGGGTTCCGGTGGCCATGATCGCGCCAAGTTGCCCGGACGGCTCGAGCACCAACCTGGAGGGCTCGGTGCGGATCAACTCCCCCGGCGCACCCGGCGGCAGCGGGTCCGGTGGGGTGTAGAAGGCGGTGTACTCGTCCTCGTTGTAGTACGGGTCATACGGGTGGTACGGGTCGTCGGCGTGCGCGGCGGGAGTCGCGATCAGCACAGCTGCCAACACCGCACCCCACCGCGCAGCGCAGCCCACGGCGGCAAGTTATCACCGCATCAGTGGATCAGTAGCGGTAATGCTCCGGCTTGTACGGGCCCTCGACGTCGACGCCGATGTACTCGGCCTGGTCCTTGGTGAGCTTGGTCAGGGTGCCGCCGAGCGCCTCGACGTGGATCTTGGCGACCTTCTCGTCGAGGTGCTTGGGCAGCCGGTAGACCTCGTTGTCGTATTCGTCGTTCTTGGTCCACAGTTCGATCTGGGCGATGACCTGGTTGGAGAAGCTGTTGCTCATCACGAACGACGGGTGGCCGGTGGCGTTGCCCAGGTTCAGCAGGCGGCCTTCGGACAGCACGATGATGGAGTGGCCGTCGGGGAAGACGAACTCGTCGACCTGGGGCTTGATGTTGATCCGGCGGATCTTCGGGTCGCGCTCGAGGCGGGCCATGTCGATCTCGTTGTCGAAGTGGCCGATGTTGCCCAGGATCGCCTTGTCCTTCATCGCCCGCATGTGGTCGAGGGTGATGATGTCCTTGTTGCCGGTGGCGGTGATCACGATGTCGGCCCAGCCGATGGCCTCCTCGACGGTCTTGACCTCGAAGCCGTCCATCATCGCCTGCAGCGCGTTGATCGGGTCGATCTCGGTGACGGCGACCCGTGCCCCCTGCGCCTTGAGCGCCTCGGCGCAGCCCTTGCCGACGTCGCCGTAGCCGCACACCAGTGCGGCCTTGCCGCCGATGAGCACGTCGGTGCCGCGGTTGATGCCGTCGATGAGCGAGTGGCGGGTGCCGTACTTGTTGTCGAACTTGCTCTTGGTGACCGAGTCGTTGACGTTGATAGCCGGGAACACCAGTTCGCCCGCGGCGGCGAACTGGTACAGCCGCAGCACGCCGGTGGTGGTCTCCTCGGTGACGCCCTTGATCGAGTCGGCGATGCGCACCCACTTATGCGGGTCGTTCTTGAGGCTCTCGCGCAGCAGGTTGAGGAAAACCTTGTACTCGGCGGAGTGGTCGTCCTCCTCCGGGGGCACGACGCCGGCCCGCTCGAACTGGGCGCCGCGCAGCACCAGCATGGTGGCGTCGCCGCCGTCGTCGAGGATCATGTTGGCCGGCTCACCGTGCCAGGTGAGCATCTGCTCGGCGGCCCACCAGTACTCCTCGAGCGTCTCGCCCTTCCAGGCGAAGATCGGCACGCCGAGCGGCTCCTCGGGGGTGCCGTTGGGCCCGACGACGCACGCCGCGGCGGCGTGGTCCTGGGTGGAGAAGATGTTGCACGACGCCCAGCGCACCTCCGCACCGAGGGCCACCAGGGTCTCGATCAGCACCGCGGTCTGCACGGTCATGTGCAGCGAACCGGAGATCCGGGCGCCTCGCAACGGCAGCACGTCGGCGTATTCGCGGCGCAGTGCCATCAGGCCGGGCATCTCGTGCTCGGCCAGCCGGATCTCTTTGCGGCCGTACTCGGCCAGCGACAGGTCGGCAACCTTGAAGTCGATGCCGTTGCGGGAGTCTGCAGTCATGGTGGAGGCGAAGGACATGCGCATACGTTAACCGGGGGCGGCGGCAATCCCCGAATCGGAGTCCTGTCGCGCAGATCCACCTACGGTGTGCGCACCGGCGCCGTTCCCGCCTGGGCGGCCAGTCGCTGGCCGAGCACCGAGTGCCGCCGGCCGTAGAAGAGGTACACCGCGACGCCGATCGCCATCCACACCGCGAACCGCACCCAGGTCAGCGCGGTCAGGTTCACCATCAGCCACAAGCAGGCGAGGATCGACAGGATGGGCAGCACCGGGACGAACGGGGCGCGGAATCCGCGCTGCAGATCGGGGCGGGTGCGCCGCAGGATGATCACCCCGGCGGAAACCAGGATGAAGGCGAACAACGTCCCCACGTTGACCATTTCTTCGAGTTTGTCGACCGGGAACACGGTGGCCGACACCGCGATCAGCAATGCCACGATCACAGTGATCCGGACCGGTCTGTCCTTGTGGTCGGTCTGGGCCAGCCCGCGCGGCAGCAGTCCGTCGCGGGCCATCGCGAACATCACCCGGGACAGGCCCAGGATCAGCACCATCACCACCGTGGTGAGGCCGGCCAGGGCGCCGATGGAGATGATCTTGGCGGCCCAGTCGATGCCGTTGAGGGAGAACGCGCTGGCCAGGTTCGCCTTCCCGGGGCCAAGGTCGCGCAGTTGGGTGTAGCTGACCATCCCGGACAGCACGACCGACACCGCGACGTAGAGCACGGTGACGATGCCCAGCGAGGCCAGGATGCCGCGGGCCACGTCGCGCTGGGGGTTCTTGGTCTCCTCGGCGGTGGTGGCGACCACGTCGAATCCGATGAACGCGAAGAACACGATCGAGGCCCCGGCGAGCACCCCGTACCAGCCGTAGTGGCTGCTGCCGCCGCCGGTCAGCAGTGAGAACACCGTCTGGTCGATCCCGGTGCCGGCGGCGTCCTTGCCGGTCTCGGCGGGCGGGATGAACGGGGAGAAGTTGGCCGGTTTGATGTAGAAGGATCCGACCACCACGACAAGCAGGACGACGGCAACCTTGATGGCGGTGACGACCGCTGAGAAGTTCGACGAGAGCTTGGTGCCGGCCGCCAGCAGGGTGGCCACCACCGCGACGATCAGCAGGGCGCCCCAGTCGAAGTTCAGTGGTCCGAGTTGCCATGTGCCGCTGCTGAATCCGAACACAGTGGCCAGGTAGCTCGACCATCCCTTGGCGACGACGGCCGCGCCGACGGCGAACTCCAGGATCAGATCCCAGCCGATGATCCAGGCCATGAATTCACCGAAGGTCGCGTAGGAAAAGGTGTAGGCGCTGCCGGCCACCGGCAGCGTGGAGGCGAACTCCGCGTAGCACAGGGCGGCCAGCCCGCAGGTCACCGCGGCGAGCACAAAGGAGATCGACAGCGCCGGGCCGGTGATGTTGCCGAATGTCGAGGCGGTGACGGTGAAGATGCCCGCGCCGACGACAACGGACACCCCGAAGACGGTCAGGTCCCACCAGGTCAGTTCCTTGCGCAGCCGAGTGCTCGGCTCGTCGGTGTCGCGGATCGACTGCTCCACCGACTTGGTGCGCGCGGCCATGGCGCCGGGGACGCGGAGACGGGCGGGCATGGCCGCAGAGGCTACCCGCTCAGCCGCCGACGGTGGCGCGGAACAGCCGACTCGGGGTCAGCGCCTCCACCCGGATCGGGCCGTCGTCGGCGGCCACCCACGCCGCCGCGCCGCGGTCGATGCGCACCTCGCCGGATTTCGCCCGGGCGGTCACCGAACCGTCGGTGCAGACCAGGATTTGCGGGCCGTCGCGCCGGGAGGCGACGTCGACCTCATGGTCCAGATTGTCCCCATCGAGGGTCAGCACCGAGGCGGCGAACTCCGGCGCCGGGGTGTCGTAGCACAGTTCGATGCCCTCCCGGTGGGTGGCGACACGGGCGTCGGTCACCGGATCGAAGTCCAGCACCCGCAGCAGTTCGGGCACGTCGACGTGTTTGGGTGTCAATCCGCCGCGAAGGACGTTGTCGGAGTTGGCCATTACCTCCATGCCTACCCCGTGCAGGTAACTGTGCAGATTGCCCGCGGGCAGGTAGATGCCTTCGCCGGGCATGAGGCTTACCCGGTTGAGCAGCAGCGCGGCCAGCACCCCGGCATCGCCGGGATAGCGCTCACCGAGGTCGAGCATCGTGCGGGCTTCGGCACTGAATTCCGTTGCACCGGAGCGGAGATAGTTCACCGCCCCCTCCAGGACCGCTGGAATGAGTGCGTCGATGTCGGCCTGCGGAGCGGTGATCCAGGTGGTGAATAGCGCCCGCAGTCCGGCGGCGTCGGACTGGTCGGCGAGCAGGGCCAGGTACGGATCCAGCCCCGGCACGGCCAAGGCCGCCATGAACTCCACCGAGCGTGCGGCCGGGCGGAAACCGGCCAGGGCGGCGAAGTCACTGAGGGCGACCAGCAGTTCGGGTTTGTGATTGCGGTCGCGGTAGTTGCGCACCGGGGCGTTGACCGGCACACCGAGGCGCTCCTCCTGTTCGAAGCCGTCGGCGGCCTGCCGCGAGCTGGGATGGGCCTGCAGCGACAGCGGTTCGTCGGCGGCGAGCACCTTGACCAGGAAGGGCAGCACATCGCCGAACCGTTCGCGCACCGAGGGGCCGAGTTCGCCTTCCGGGTCGGCGGCGATCGCCTCGAGCAGCGACCGCGGGCCGTCCGGGCCGTCGAGAAGGGCCGGGTCCCCGGGATGGGCACCGAGCCATAGTTCGGCCTCCGGGTGCGCGGTGGGCGCCGGACGGCCGGTGAACTCCGCGATCGCCGTCCGTGACCCCCATGCGTAGGTCCGGACGGCTCCCTGTAACAACTGCACGAGCCTGCTATCCCCCTGCCAGCCGTGAGTACACCGCGGCCATCTCCAGTCGCACCGCCAGTGTTGCCAACTGCTGGGAGGTGCTGGCATTGCTCTGTGGCACCGCGCCCGCCTCCCCGACATCCTCGACCCCCACCAGGTCCACGTCGTCGGACCCGGCGACCCGGGCAGCCAGCACCGGACGTTCCACATCCAGGGTCAGCGCCAGCACCCGCATCCGTGCCGGCAGCGGCCCGTCGATCTGCTCATCGTGGAACAGCGCATCCACCGGTGCGGCGTACCCCGCCCCGGAACCGTACCGGAGTGCGACCATCGCATCGGCAAGACCGGCTGCGGCGACCGGGCGCCCGGCGATCCGCAGGAACACCGCCGCGGCATGCCGGGCCAGCGCGGCGGTGGCCTGACCGTCGCCGGCCAACACCACCGGTCGGTTCGCCATCCGCTCGGCCAAAGCCTTGGCCGGATTGGTGAAGACTTCCCGCGACGCGCTGTTGCGCAGCGCCTCGGCGTCGAGTTCATCGGCGATGGCGGCCAGATCGGCACTGGCGTCGGACGGGTCGACCGCGGCCAGGACGGCCAAACCGGCCGCCTGATACCGGCACAACCCGAACTCGTCAGGCACCCACAGCCGCGGCGCCAGCACCGCAACCCGCCCGGCGGTGGCGTCCCGGATCGGCCCTTCGTAGGGGGTGGCGACGACCACCCGGGCGCCCCGGCGCACGGCGGTGGCGGCCGCCGAGACCAGCACCGGGTCGCCGGGATCGTCACCGGCGACGATCAGCACATCCAGCGGGCCGATCCACGGCAGCGCGTCGGCCGCCTGCACCAGTGGCTCACCGGCGCTGGATCCGAGGGCCGCGGTGAGCATGGCGCCGGCGGCGGCGGCCGGACCGCGCCCGGCCAGCCAGATCACCGTTCGGGGCCGCTGCCCGCCGGCGACCGGATCCAGGGCGCCCTCCGCGACGGCTTCGGCCGTCGCCCGCACCTGCGCGCCGGCCATCGCCGCCGCGCGCAGCAAGCCGTCGCGGTCGGCCTCCAGCAGTCCCTCGGTGTCGTCGAGATCGACCGTGGCCTGTGCGGCGTTCATGTCGCCGCGATCTGCCCGGCTGCTTGGGCGACGATGTTCTCGACCGCCTCGGCGGTGCGGGCCTCGACGTTGAGACGCAGCAGCGGTTCGGTGTTGGAGGTGCGCAGGTTGAACCACGCGCCGTCGCCGAGGTCGACGGTGACCCCGTCCAGTTCGTCAACCGAAACCGTCCGGTCGGCAAAGGAGTCCAGCACCGCGGCAACGCATTTCGGCGCGTCCTGGACCCGGAAGTTGATCTCGCCGGAGGCCGCGTAGCGCTGGTAGTCGCCCATCAGCTCCGACAGCGGCCGGTCCTGCCCGCCGAGGGCGGCCAGCACGTGCAGGGCTGCGAGCATGCCGGAGTCGGCGCCCCAGAAGTCCCGGAAGTAGTAGTGCGCGGAGTGCTCGCCACCGAAGATGGCGCCGCTGTCGGCCATCAGCCCCTTGATGTAGGAGTGCCCGACCCGGGAGCGCACCGGCGTTCCGCCGCGTTCGGTGATCAGTTCCGGAACCACTCGGGAGGTGATCAGGTTGTGGATGACCGTGGCGCCGGGTTCCCGAGCCAACTCCCGGGCCGCCACCAGGGCGGTGACCGCCGACGGGGAGACCGGCTGTCCGAGTTCGTCGACGACGAAGCAGCGATCGGCGTCGCCGTCGAAGGCCAGGCCGATGTCGGCCCCGGTGCGCCGCACGAAGTCCTGGAGGTCGATGAGGTTGGCCGGCTCTAGCGGGTTGGCCTCATGGTTGGGGAAGGACCCGTCCAATTCGAAGTACAGCGGCAGCAGCGTGAGCGACCCGATGGCGCCCAGCACCGCCGGGGCGGTGTGCCCGGCCATGCCGTTTCCGGCGTCGACGGCGACCCGCAACGGGCGCAGGGCGGTGACGTCGACCAGCGACCGAAGGAAGGCGCCGTAGTCGGCCAGAACGTCCCGGTCCTGCAGGGTTCCGCGCGGTCCGTCCCAGCCGGCTTCGGCCGGGACCCCGGCGATGATCTCGTCGCGGATCACCGCCAGGCCGGTGTCCTCGCCGACCGGCTTGGCCTGGGCCCGGCACATTTTGATGCCGTTGTAGGCCGCCGGGTTGTGGCTGGCGGTGAACATCGCGCCGGGGCAGTCGAGCAGGCCGGACGCGAAGTAGAGTTGATCGGTGGAGGCCAGGCCGATGCGCACGACGTCTAAGCCCTGGGTGGTCACCCCGTCGGCGAAGGCCGCCGCCAGCGCGGGGGAACTCTGGCGCATGTCGTAGCCGATCACCGTCTGCGAACCGGCGCCCTCGCGGCGCATCAGCCGGGCGAACGCGGCCCCGACATCGCGCACGAACGCCTCGTCGAGTTCGGTTCCCACCAGCCCGCGCACGTCGTAGGCCTTGATCACGCGACGCACATCGGCGGCGGATCTGGGCATGGGCGAGACTCCTCGGGGCCGGGGACCTGTTGGCCGTCAGCCTAGCCGTTGGGGGCTTACCGATAGCGCGGTCAGTCGGCCGGATCGGGCAGCACCCGTAGGTGGCCGCGGCGCCGGCCGGGCGACCCACTGCGCGGGCCCGGCGGACTCGCCGGCGGCGGCGCGGCGGAGAATCCACCGCCCACCGGGTCGGAGAATCCGGGCATCGGCGACCCGCCGGCGACTTTTCCTTCGCGAACACCTTCCCGGACCGCCTCGGCCAGCGCGACGAGGTCGTCCTCGTCGGGATTGGTCGGCAGCGGCGCGGCGTGCCGGACTAGTTCCCAGCCGCGGGGTGCGGTGATCCGGCTGGCATGTCCCAGACACAAATCCCAGGAGTGCGGCTCGCGGACGGTCGCCAGCGGACCCACGACGGCCGTGGAGTCGGAGTAGACGTAGGTCAGCGTCGCCACGGCGTAATGCGCGCACCCGGGCCTGCTGCAGCGACGGGGAACATTCACGCCGGTGAGGCTATCGCGACCGAAAGCGGCGTGATGCCGGACACGCGCAGCGCCGAACACGACGATGTACAACCGTTACGATCTGCAGTCCATGGCCGACCCGCGCAGTTCCCGCCGCGGCGGGAGTTCGGGGGGCGGATCCCGGCGCGGACGGGAGATGCGCGGGCCGCTGTTGCCGCCGACGGTGCCCGGTTGGCGCAGCCGCGCGGAGCGATTCGATATGGCGGTACTGGAGGCCTACGAGCCGATCGAGCGCCGGTGGCATGACCGGCTTGCCGAACTGGATGTGGCCGTCGATGAGATCCCGCGCATCGCACCGCGGGATCCGCTGAATGTGCAGTGGCCGCCGGAGGTGGTGGCCGACGGGCCGATCGCCCTGGCCCGGCTGATCCCGGCGGGGGTGGATGTGCGCGGTAACCCGACGCGGGCCCGAATCGTGTTGTTTCGCAGGCCGATCGAGCGGCGGGCCAAGGATTCGGTCGATCTGACCGACTTATTGCACGAGATTCTGGTGGCGCAGGTCGCCACCCATCTGGGTGTCGAACCGTCGGTGATCGACCCCAGCATCGACACCGACGAGTAGTTCAGCGCGGCGGTTCGCCCGGCGAGGTCAGATGATGCCGCGCTTGAGGCGGCGGCGCTCCCGCTCGGACAGACCGCCCCAGATGCCGAATCGCTCGTCATTGGCCAGGGCGTACTCCAGGCAGGCGTCGCGGACCTCGCAACCCAGGCAGATCCGCTTTGCTTCCCGCGTCGAACCGCCCTTTTCGGGAAAGAACGCCTCGGGATCGGTCTGCGCGCACAGTGCCTTCTCCTGCCACAGTGGATCATCGGGCGTCAGGGGCGCGTCGGTCAGATCCGGGACCACACTCAGGTGTGCCCGAGCCATCGACTGCGGTGCTCCGATCGCACCGAGGAAGGTCTCGTAGGACATGTCCGCTCTCCTTACGCTGAATTTCCCTTGCAGCAGTTTTCAATTCGAACATACGGTCGAATCACGGTCTGCGACACCGAAATCGCAGGTCTACCGGGAATGACACTGGTGTGATTAGACAGTGCCGAAATGCTTGCGGTCAAGCTGTTGATCGGATTTCCCTACCACTTTCGTGACCAAATTCGGCGTGTCGACACATTGGCGTGTCTAGCGAGTTACGTCACTGTGACCGCGTGCAGGTGTCGGCGGACGGGAGAATAAGGTCGGTCGCTGTGAAGATCACTGTTCTCGTCGGCGGCATCGGGGGCGCCCGTTTCCTGCTCGGCGTGCAGCGACTTCTGGGCCTGGGACAGTTCGCCGGACCGTCCCAGGACGCCTCGGAACTGACCGCGGTGGTCAACATCGGCGACGACGCCTGGATGTTCGGCGTGCGGATCTGCCCGGACCTCGACACCTGTATGTACACCCTCGGCGGCGGCATCGACCCCGACCGCGGCTGGGGGCACCGCAACGAAACCTGGCATGCCAAAGAAGAACTCGCCGCCTATGGCGTTGCGCCGGACTGGTTCGGACTGGGCGATCGGGATCTGGCCACCCACCTGGTGCGCAGCCAGATGCTGCGGGCGGGCTATCCGCTGCGACAGGTGACCGAGGCGCTGTGCCACCGCTGGTCCCCGGGCGCCACCCTGCTGCCCGCCAGCGACGACCGTTGCGAAACCCACGTCGTGGTGACCGATCCGGATAGCGGTGATCGCAAGGCGATCCACTTTCAGGAATGGTGGGTTCGTCACCGGGCCAGGATCCCCACCCACAGCTTCGCCTTCGTCGGCGCCGAAACCGCCACGGCCGCAACAGGTGTGGTCGAGGCGATCACCACCGCCGACGTGGTCATGCTGGCCCCGTCCAACCCGGTCGTCAGCATCGGGGCCATCCTGGCCATCGGCGGAATCCGCGGAGCGCTGCGCTCCACCCCGGCGCCGGTGATCGGCTACTCCCCCGTCGTCCGCGGGAAACCGTTGCGCGGCATGGCCGACGAATGCCTGTCGGTGATCGGTGTACCGAGCACCTCCGAGGGAGTCGGTCGCCATTACGGCGCCCGGTCGGCCACCGGGTTGCTGGACTACTGGCTGATCCACGACAGCGACGAGGCGGACGTGCCCGGGGTGAAGGTCAAGTCCATCCCCCTGCTGATGTCGGACCCGGATGCGACCGCCGAGATGGTGCGGGCCGGGCTGGACCTGGCTGGGATCCGACTGTGATCGGGGACCACGGCACCGCCGCGCGGGTCGAGATCCTCCCGGTCACAGGTCTTCCGGAGTTCCGGCCCGGCGACGACCTCGCCGCGGCCATCTGCACCGCCGCACCGTGGCTGCGCGACGGCGACATCGTGGTGGTGACCAGCAAGGTGGTGTCCAAGTGCGAGGGCCGCATCGTCGCCGCGCCCGAGGACCCCGAGGAGCGCGACGCGCTGCGCCGCGACCTGATCGACCGGGAGGCGGTCCGGGTGCTGGCCCGCAAAGGCCGCACCCTGATCACCGAGAACCGGCACGGACTGGTGCAGGCCGCCGCCGGGGTGGACGGATCCAACGTGGCGGCAACCGAATTGGCCCTGCTGCCGGAGGATCCCGATGCCAGCGCCGCCCGGCTGCGCACCGAACTGGTGCACCGCTGCGGGGCGCAGGTGGCGGTGATCCTCACCGACACCATGGGCCGGGCCTGGCGCAATGGGCAGACCGACGCGGCGATCGGGTCCGCCGGGATTCCGGTGCTGCACAGCTACGCAGGCGCCCGCGACCGGCACGGCAACGAACTGGTGGTGACCGAAGTCGCCGTCGCCGACGAGGTCGCCGCCGCCGCGGATCTGGTCAAGGGCAAGCTGACCGGCGTGGCCGTCGCGGTGGTGCGCGGACTGGCACTCGGCGATGACGGAACCACGGCGGCGGACCTGCTTCGCGGCGGTGCGGACGACCTGTTTTGGCTCGGCACCGCCGAGGCGGTCGAACTCGGCCGGCGGCAGGCTCAACTGCTGCGCCGCTCGGTCCGCCGGTTCGCCGACCTGCCGGTGCAGCCCGACCTCATCGAGGCGGCGGTCGCCGAAGCGCTGACCGCGCCCGCCCCGCACCACACCCGGCCGGCCCGGTTCGTCTGGCTCACCGACGCGACCCGCCGGATCGAGTTGCTCGACGCCATGGCCGCGGCCTGGCGTGCCGATCTGGCCTCCGACGGCCGGCCCGAACCGGAGATCGCCCGGCGGGTGGCCCGCGGGCAGATCCTCTACGGCGCGCCGGAGGTGGTGATCCCGTTCATGGTTCCCGACGGCGCGCACCGCTACCCCGACACCACCCGCACCAGCGCCGAACACACCATGTTCACCGTGGCGGTCGGTGCGGCCGTGCAGGCTCTGCTGGTCGGTCTGGCGGTGCGCGGGGTGGGAAGCTGCTGGATCGGCTCGACCATCTTCGCCCCTGCGGTGGTGCGTGACGTTTTGCAACTGCCCGATGATTGGGAGCCGTTGGGCGCCGTCGCTATTGGGTATCCGGCTGAGCAGATCCCACCGCGCGAACCCGCGGCCGTCGACGACAGGTTGCTGCGCCGATGACCGATCCGGTGCACACTTCGGCTCTCGCGATGCTGTCCGACTGGACGCCGTCGGACCCCGATCAGGACGCGCTGCGGCACGCGGTACTGGCCTTCCTGTTGTCCCGTCCGGACGGATGCCGGCGATCCTGTGAACCGGGCCATGTCACCGCCTCGGCGCTGGTCGTCGACGACACCTCCAGCCGTGTCCTGCTCACCTTGCATCCCCGGTTCGGGCGGTGGCTGCAACTGGGCGGGCATTGCGAGGACGGCGACGACGACATCGTCGCGGCCGCCCTGCGGGAAGCCACCGAAGAGTCCGGCATCGCCGGTCTTCGCATCCATCCGGAACTGGCCGCGATCCACGTCCACCCGGTGACCTGCTCGCTGGGCGTTCCGACCCGCCATCTCGACCTGCAGTTCATCGTGCAGGCTCCGCCGCTGGCTCAGCCGGTCGTCAGTGCCGAATCATTGGACGTGCGATGGTGGCCGATCGACGCGCTCCCCGAGGACGCCGATGCCGGACTGATCCGGTTGGCCGCAGCCGCCCGGCATCGCTGACGACGGCGGAGCCGTCAGATGTCACTGGAGTACCTGATCCCGCAGTCCGGGATCGGCACGCCTGGCCACACCCGCGCTCCGCGCAGTAGTTCGCATCGGGCCCCGATGTCGGCGCCGTCACCGATCACCCCGTCTCGGATCAGCGCGCGAGGTCCGATCCGGGCGCCGAACCCGATGATCGAGCGTTCGATGACCGCGCCGGGTTCGATGCGGGCACCGTCGAAGATCACCGCACCGTCCAGGCGTACCCCGGCGCCGATCTCGGCGCCGCGGCCGACGACCGTCCCGCCGTAGATCAGCGCGCCGGGAGCCACCGAGGCGCCGTCGTGCACCAGGCTCTCCCCGCGTTGGCCGCCCAGCGCAGGTGACGGGGCAATGCCGCGCACCAGGTCGGCCGAACCGCGGACGAAGTCCTCCGGGGTTCCCATGTCCCGCCAGTAGGTGGCGTCGACGTAGCCGCACATCTTGGCACCGTCGGTCAGCAGCGCGGGGAACACCTCGCGTTCCACCGAGACCTCACGGCCGCGGGGGATCAGGTCGATGATGTGGCGCTTGAAGATGTAGGTTCCGGCGTTGATCTGATCGGTCGGCGGGTCCTCGGTTTTCTCCAAGAACGCCAACACATTTCCGTCGCCGTCGGTGGGAACCGAACCGAACGCCCGCGGGTCGCTGACCCGCACCAGGTGCAGGCTGAGGTCGGCATCACGCTCGGCGTGTGAGGCGAGCATGGCGCCGAGGTCCATCCCGGACAGCACGTCGCCGTTGAACACCATCACGGTGTCGTGCCGCAGTTTGGCGACGACGTTGGCGATTCCGCCGCCGGTGCCCAACGGGGTCTCCTCGGTCACGTACTCGATCTGCAGTCCCAGTTTGGAGCCGTCACCGAATTCGGCCTCGAAGGTCTCGGCCTTGTAGGACGTTCCCAGCACCACGTGCTCGATACCGGTGGCGGCGATCCGGGACAGCAGGTGCGTCAGGAAGGGCAGGCCGGCGGTCGGCAGCATCGGCTTGGGCGCCGACAGGGTCAGCGGCCGCAACCGGGTGCCCTTGCCGCCGACCAGTACCACGGCGTCGACCCGCGCCGGGTCGATAGGTTTCACCTCGGTACTCATCGACCACCCCTCCGCAATTCCCGGCGCGACTTGCGCACCGCCGCGCCGGCCCGGATCCGCAGCGCGCCCTTCATCGTCCACCGCAACGGGGCCTGTTGCCAACCGGTGTGCCGATCCGACAGGTAGATATAGGTGCTGTCGTGGTGTGCGCGCAGGTTGCGGGCCGGGTTGCGGCCCGTCGAGTGCCCCTTGTCGTGCAGGATCTCAGAACTGGGCACGTAGACGTTGAGCCAGCCGGACCGGCCGAGCCGATCACCGAGATCGACGTCCTCCATATACATGAAATAGCGCTCGTCGAAGCCGCCGACGGCGTCAAATGCCTTGCGGCGCAGGAGCAGACAGGATCCGGACAGCCAGCCGACCGCCCGCTCGCTGGGCTCGGTCCGCTCCTGCCGATAGGACTTGGTCCACGGGTTGTTCTTCCAGGCGAAGCCCACCACGGCGTGCATACCGCCGCGCACCAGGCTGGGCAGGTGCCGGGCGGACGGATAGATCGCGCCGTCGGGGTCGCGGATCAACGGCCCCAGCGAGCCTGCCTGCGGCCAGCGCCGCGCGGCGTCGAGCAGCGCGTCGATGCTGCCCGGGGCCCACACGACATCGGGGTTGGCGACCAGCACGAACTCCTGGTCCGCCGAGACCGTCGCGACCGCCCGGTTGACCGCGGTGCCGTACCCGAGGTTGCCGCCGGTGCGCAGCAACCGGCTTGCCGGATAGCGCTGCACCGCCTCCTCGGGTGCGCCGTCGACCGAGCCGTTGTCGGCGATGATCACCTGCACGGGCAGATCGGTGGCCACCGTCAGCGAGGACAGGAATCGTTCCAGATGCGATCCCGACGAGTAGGTGACCGTGACCACGGTCAGGGCGGGCTCGTCGTTCACGCCGACGAGGCTATCGGTCCGCCGGCCGGGGGCGGCGCAAGTGCGGCCGCCAGAGCGTCCCGCCACGGCCGCAGCGGCCGCAGCCCGGCGCGCACCGACTCGACCATCCCCAGCGCTGAGTACACCGGGCGGTGGGCCGACCGGGGGACGGCGTCGGTGCTGACCGGTCGGACCCGGTCCGGATCGGCGCCGAGCAGGGCGAACACCGCCCGGGCCTGATCGAAGCGACTGGCCGCACCGGCGTTGGCGGCGTGCAGCAGCGGCGCCTGGATCCCGCCGGCGGCGATCTGCAGCAGCGCCTCGACCAGATCCCGGGCGTAGGTCGGCGAGCCGGTCTGGTCGGCCACCACGTCGATGGTGCGGTCAGTGGCGGCCAGATTGCGCATCACCGCCACGAAGTCGCTGCCGGTACCGCCGGTGTAGACCCAGGAGGTGCGGACCACGTGCGCCTCGGGCAGTTCGGCGTGGACGGCCAGTTCGCCGTCGAGTTTGCTCCGCCCGTAGACGCTGAGCGGTCCGGTCGGGTCGGAGATCTCGTAGGGCCGGTGCGGTTCGTCCCCGAACTCACCGCTGAACACATAGTCGGTGGAGATGTGGATCAGCCGGGCCCCGGCCTGCGCGCAGGCCCGGGCCAGGTTGCCCGGCCCGACCGCGTTGACGGCGTGGGCGGTGTCCGGATCGGACTCGGCGGCGTCGACGTTGGTCAAGGCCGCGCAGTTGACCACGATGTCCCCCGCGCTGACCTGGCGGAGAGCGGCCTGCGGGTCGGTGATGTCGAAGTCCCGGTGGGTCAGCGGGTGCACCTGATAACCCGCCTGGGCCGCCTGCCCGGCCAGCAACCGGCCGACCTGGCCACCGGCCCCGGTGATCACCATCCGCATGTCCGTGAGTGTCGCACGCACTGTCTGGCACGCCGATCGCGGCTACCACGGATCGGGCCGGGTCACCAGTAGCCTGAGCGAGTGCCAGATGAGACGGAAGTGACGGCAGTGACACGCGTCCGGCCGGTGGCGCGCACCCTGATGGCGCTGTTGGCGGCCACGGTCCTGCTCGGCACCGGGGTGGCCTGGGGTTCGGTGCGCAACTTCGAGAGCGGAATCTTCCACTTCACCACCGCCATGCTGGGCGGCCGGTTCGCCGGTGACGACGGCGCCACCGACATCCTGCTGGTCGGGATCGACAGCCGCACCGACGCACACGGCAACCCGCTCAGCGAAGAGGAACTGACCCAGTTGCACGCCGGCGACGAGGCGGCCACCAACACCGACACCATCATCTTGGTCCGCATCCCGCACAACGGCCGGTCAGCGACCGCGATCTCGATCCCGCGGGACTCCTACGTCGCGGCTCCCGATCTGGGCAAGACGAAGATCAACGGCGTCTACGGGCAGGTCAAGCTCGAACGGATGAAGGAACTCGTCGAAGAGCAGGGCATGGACCCCGGCGAAGCCGAACCGAAGGCGGTGGAGTCGGGCCGCAATGCGCTGATCAAAACCGTCACCGACCTCACCGGAGTGACGGTGGACCATTACGCCGAGATCGGTCTGCTCGGGTTCTCACTGATCGCCGATGCCCTCGGCGGCGTCGAGGTGTGCCTGGAAGCCCCGGTCTACGAGCCGCTATCCGGCGCGGACTTCCCGGCCGGCTGGCAGCGGCTCGACGGGCCGCAGGCGCTGAGCTTCGTGCGGCAGCGCCAGGATCTGCCGCGCGGCGACCTCGACCGTGTTGTCCGCCAGCAGGCGGTGATGGCTTCCCTTGCCCACCAGGTCATTTCGGGCAAGACACTGAGCAGCCCTGCGACGATGAACCGGCTACAGGACGCCATTCAGCGCTCGGTGGTGATCTCCTCCGGGTGGGACGTGATGGACTTCCTCAAGCAGTTGCAGCGACTGGCGGGGGGCAACGTCGCCTTCGCCACCATCCCGGTGCTGGCCGAGAACGGCTGGAGCGACGACGGTGCGCAGTCGGTCGTGACCGTCGACCCGAGCGCGGTCCAGGAATGGGTGAAAGGTCTTCTGCAGGAACAGGATGCAGGCCAGACCGCCAAGATCACCTACACGCGGGACCAGACGACCGTCGAGGTGTTCAACGACACCGACATCAACGGTCTGGCCGGTGCGGTGTCGGAGCGGCTGACGGCGGTCGGCTTCGGCGGCGGCACGGTCGGCAACAACGAGGGCACCAAGCTCACCGAGAGCCAGGTTCTGGCCGCCACCGCCGACGATGTGGGGGCCGAGGCGGTGGCGGGCGAACTCGGTGGCCTGCCGGTCACGGCGGATCCTTCGATCCCGGCCGGAACGGTGCGGGTCGTGCTCGCCGAGGACTACAAGGGCCCCGGATCCGGGCTGGACGGGACGCTGCCCACCGCCGCGTCGGTGCAGGATGCCGCCGCCGAAGCAGTTCCCAGCGCCGGACTGCCGCCGTCGCCGGTGATCACCGCGGGTCCGGATGACCCGAAGTGTGTGAACTGACCCCGTGTGAACTGACCCGATGCCGACGCTGACCGACGCACTGCTGGATCCGCTGCTTTCTGCGGCCGCCAATCCGATGGGCCCGCGGATCACCTATTACGACGACGCGACCGGGGAGCGCATCGAGCTGTCGACCGTGACACTGGCGAACTGGGCGGCCAAGACCGCCAACCTACTGCGCGACGAACTCGGTGCCGGACCGGGCAGTCGGGTCGCGGTGCTGCTGCCGGCGCACTGGCAGAGCGCGGCGGTGCTGTTGGGAACGTGGTGGATCGGTGCGGAGGTCCTTGCCCCCGATGGGGCGGACGTGGCCGTGTGCACCGCCGACCGGTTGGCCGACGCCGATGCGGCGGCACCGGGCGGGGAGGTGGTGGTGCTGTCGCTGGATCCGTTCGGCAAACCGGTGCCGGATTTGCCGATCGGGGTCACCGATTACGCCACCGCGGTGCGGGTGCACGGCGACCAGGCGATCCCGGAACGTGCACCGGGGCCGGCGCTGCCCGGCCGAACCGTCGAGGACGTCCTGGCCGAAGCGCGGGGCAGCGCCCAGCGGCAGGGTTTGACCGCCAAGGATCGGGTGCTGTCCGACCGCCCGTGGTCGACCCCGCAGGAGGTCATCGACAACCTGCTCGCGGTGCTGGCCTGCGGAGCCTCGCTGGTCCAGGTCGCCAACCCTGACCAGGCCCTGCTCGACCGGCGCCGGGAGACCGAAAAGGTCACCCGCACACTGTGATTGCGCGGCCGGCAGCTAAGCTGGCGGAGCCACCGCCGTCGCGGGCTGGGGCGCGGGCGGCGCCGGGGGTGCGGGAGCGGCGACCGGGGACGGGGCCGGTGCGGCCGGATTCCAGATCGCCGGATCCTCGGCCGGGAACGTCGGGCAGGTCGCCGCGATCTTGTTCGCGGCCGGTTCGGCGACGGTGAACAGGTTGACGAAATCGGGGAACCGGCCGGCCAACTGATTGGCCACGGCCTGACGCTGCGGCGGAGCGGTCTGCAGCAGCGTGTTCATGTGATAGACGATCCCGCCCTGCACCCACCGTGGCGAAGCGTTGAACCTGCCCACCAATGCGCCGTAGGTGACCGGGTCCTCGACCCGGGTGGCGGCCAGAATCTGGTCCAACGAACAGGTGGTGGTCACCATGGCCGGTGCCAGGTTGGGCTCGGCGGCGGCGACGGCCGGGAACCCGAGGGTCCCGACGGCGATCGCGCCGGCCGCGACGAGAACCGGCAGTGCAGGAAAGGTCCGCATGGCCTTAGGCGGCCGGAGCAGCCGGTGCCTCCGGAGCGGCCGGAGCCGCAGACGCAGCCGGTGCCTCCGGAGCGGCCGGTGCGAGGGGCGCGGCCACCGGGGCCGGCGCCGGTGCCGTGGCGTTCCACACCGCAGGATCCTCGGCCGCGAAGGTCGAGCACTTGGCGGCGATCTCGTTGGCCTGGGGTTCAGCGCCGGTGAACAGCGACACGTACTGCGGGAAGATACCGACCAGGGTGTTGACCTCGGCCTGGCGCTCCTGCGGCGGCTTCTGCAGCAGCAGGTTCATGTGGTAGACGATCCCGCCTTGCACCCAGCGCGGTTCGGAGTTGTACTTGCCGATCAGTTCGCCGTAGGTGACCGGGTCGACCACCTTGGTGGCGGCCATGATCTGGTCCAACGTGCAGGTGGTGTTGAGCATCGAGGGCGGCACGGTGCTGTCCGCCGCGGCGACCGCCGCGGAGCCGAGTGAGCCGAGCATGGCGGCGCCGGTCAGTGCAGCGGCGCCGAGGAAATGGACTGAAGTCATGGGGAGCCAACATAGCCGAGGCGTCGGAGAAGTAAAAAATCGTCGTTCTCTAAGCTGCGGCAATGTCCAACCAGCGGCCTACCGCAATGTCCAACCAGCGGCCCACCGCAATGTCCAACCAGCGGCCCACCGCAATGTCCAATCAGGGGCCCACCCCGCAGCGCCCGCCGCTGGACGTCGACGGTGTCCGCCGTGATCTGGTCGGACCGGACCGTGCCATACGCCGTCTGGACGTCGTGGCAAGCACCGGTTCCACTAATGCCGACCTGCTGGCCCGACACGCCGCCGGAGAGGACATCAATGGTGTGGTGCTGGTCGCCGAGCATCAGAGCGCCGGACGGGGCCGGCAGGGCCGCAGTTGGTCCACCCCATCACGGTCGCAGATCGCCCTGTCCCTCGGGGTCGACGTCAGCGGTCTGCAGCCCGCGACGTGGGGTTGGCTGCCGTTACTGACCGGAGTGGCCGTGGTCGACGCCGTCCACGCCACGACCGGACTGCAGCCGGGACTGAAGTGGCCGAACGACATTCTCCTCGGCGGGGGCAAGCTCGGCGGGATCCTCGCCGAGATGGCCGCCCCGGTGGTTGTGGTGGGCCTGGGTCTCAACGTCACCGTGACCGCGCCGGAATTCGACGCCGAGGCGCCGGATGCTCGCGCCACGTCACTGCTGATGCTGGGGTCGACGATGCTGGACCGCAGCGCGCTACTGGGCAGCATCCTCGCTGAGCTGTCCGCGCGCATCGACCGGTGGAAGGCGCTCGGCGGTCCCGATTCAGCCCTGGTCGCGGACTACCGCCGGCACAGCCTGACTTTGGGCAACCGAGTTCGCGCCATCATGCCGGGCGGTCACGAAATGATCGGTCTGGCAACCGATATCGACGATCTCGGCCACCTGCAGATCGACACCGGGGCGCAGATCGTCGCGGTGTCCGCAGGCGACGTCACGCACCTGCGGCCCGAATGACACCGGCCGCAGGTCAGCGCAGCAGCGCCCGGGACATCACAACCCGCTGAATCTGGTTGGTGCCCTCGTAGATCTGGGTGATCTTGGCGTCGCGCATCATCCGCTCCACCGGGAAGTCGACGGTGTACCCGGCGCCGCCGAACAACTGCACGGCGTCGGTGGTCACCTCCATCGCGATGTCGGAGGCGAAACACTTCGACGCCGCGGAGATAAAGCCCAGATCGGGCTCACCGCGCTCGGCGCGGGCGGCGGCCGAGTAGACCATCAGCCGAGCGGCCTCCACCTTCATCGCCATGTCGGCGAGCATGAACTGCACACCCTGGTTGTCGGCGACCGGACGGCCGAACTGCTTGCGGTCCTTGGTGTATTCGATCGCGGCGTCCAGTGCGCCCTGGGCGATGCCGACGGCCTGGGCCCCGATAGTGGGCCGGGTGTGATCCAGGGTGGCCAGCGCGGTCTTGAACCCGGTGCCGGGCTCACCGATGATCCGGTCACCGGGGATGCGGCAGTTCTCGAAGTACAACTCGGTGGTGGGCGAACCCTTGATGCCGAGCTTGCGCTCCTTGGGCCCGATGGTGAAGCCCTCGTCGTCTTCGTGGACCATGAACGCCGAGATGCCGTTGGCACCCTTGTCCGGATCGGACACCGCCATCACGGTGTACCAGGCCGACTTGCCGCCGTTGGTGATCCAGCACTTGGACCCGTTGAGGATCCAGTCGTCGCCGTCGGCCTTGGCGCGGGTCCGCATCGCTGCGGCGTCGCTGCCGGCCTCCCGTTCGGACAGCGCGTAGGAGGCCATCTTGCCGTCGGCGATCTCGGGCAGAACCTGCTTCTTCAGCGCGTCGGAGCCGCGCAGGATCAGCCCCATCGTCCCGAGCTTGTTGACCGCCGGGATCAGCGAGGCCGAGGCGTCGACGCGGGCGACCTCCTCGATGACGATGCAGGCCGCCACCGAATCCGCGCCCTGCCCGCCGTACTCCTCGGGCACGTGGATGGCGTTGAAACCGGAGGCGTTGAGTGCGTCGAGGGCCTCCTGCGGGAAGCGCGCCTCCTCATCGACTGCGCCGGCGTAGGGAGCGATCTCCTTCTCGCACAGCGCCCGGATCGCGGCCCGGAGCTCCTCGTGCTCCTCGGGCAACCGGAACACATCGAACGACGGGTCACCAGCCATGACTGCCTCCTCGGGTCTCGGGGCTTATCAGCGGGAACTTTACCGCTGCCCTCACTGTCCCAGTAAACGCTCCCTGAGCGCATGGTCCTTGGCCAGCACCTCCGCCTCGAGATCGGCCTGGAAACTCTGCACCCGCGCCCGCAGCGCCGGGTCCGCCGAGGCCAGGATCCGGACCGCCAGAAGTCCGGCGTTGCGGGCTCCGCCGATCGAGACCGTCGCGACCGGCACCCCGGCGGGCATCTGCACGATCGACAGCAGCGAGTCCAGACCGTCGAGCTTGGCCAGCGGCACCGGGACCCCGATCACCGGCAGCGGGGTGGCCGAGGCAACCATCCCGGGCAGGTGCGCAGCTCCGCCGGCGCCGGCGATGATCACCTCGATCCCGCGTCCGGCCGCCCCGCGGGCGTAGTCCAGCATCCGGGCGGGGGTGCGGTGCGCCGAGACCACCCCGACCTCGAACGCGATGTCGAACTCGGCGAGAGCCTCGGCGGCGGCCTGCATGACCGGCCAGTCGCTGTCGCTGCCCATGATCACGCCGACCCGGGGCGCCTGCTGCTCAGCCATGGTGTGCATCCCACCCATCAGTCCACTCCGCATGCGACAGCCAGTGTGCCGCCCGTTCGGCGCGCTCCCGCACCACGCCGACATCATCGCCGACGACGTTGACGTGCCCGATCTTGCGCCCCGGACGTTCCTGCTTGCCGTAAAGGTGCACGTGCGCCTCGGGGATCCGCCCGAACAGGTGGTGCAGTCGTTCGTCGATCGCCATGGCCGGCCGGTGCGGGGCGCCGAGCACGTTGGCCATCACCGTGACTGGGGCAACGGCCCGGGTGTCGCCGAGCGGGTAGTCCAGCACCGCCCGCAGGTGTTGCTCGAACTGGCTGGTGATCGACCCGTTCATGGTCCAGTGCCCGGAGTTGTGCGGCCGCATCGCCAATTCGTTGACCACCAGGTCGCCGGCGGTGGTTTCGAACAACTCGACGGCGAGCACCCCCACCACGCCGAGTTCGTCGGCGATGCGCAGTCCGAGTTGCTCGGCCTGGGCGCCCAGCTGCCCGGACAACCCGGGCGCAGGCGCGAGCACGGTGACGCAGATTCCTTGGCGCTGAACGGTTTCCACCACCGGCCAGGCCGCTCCCTGGCCCAGTGGCGAGCGGGCCACCAGCACCGCCAACTCCCGACGCATGGCCACCCGCTCCTCGAGAAGCACCGCGACACCGTCGGCCAGGTAGCCCGCCACCGCCGCACGGGCGGCGGGGAGGTCCTCGGCGAGCACCACACCGCGGCCGTCGTAGCCACCGCGGACGGTCTTGACCACAATCGCCTCCCCCACCTCAGCGGCAAAGGCGTCGACGTCCTCGACACCGTCGACCGCGGTGAACCGCGGAACCGGGGCGCCGAGGTCGGACAGCTTCCGGCGCATCGCCAGCTTGTCCTGGGCGAACACCAGCGCCTCGGGGCCGGGCAACACCGTGACCCCCTCGGCGACCAGGGTGTGCAGCAGATCGGTCGGCACGTGCTCGTGGTCGAAGGTCAGTGCCTGCGCACCGGCGGCTGCGCGGCGCAACGCATCGAGGTCGGTATGCGCGCCGATCACCACGTCGGGGCTGACCTGAGCGGCCGGATCGTCCGGGCTGACCGCCAGCACCCGCAAGCTCTGACCGAGCGGGATCGCCGCCTGATGGGTCATCCTGGCCAGCTGGCCACCGCCCACCATGACCACCAGGGGTGCAGGAGCCACCAGGGGTGCGGGGGCAGCCGCAGGTCCGTTCGGCACGAGCCTATGGTGGCATGCCGCTGTCGACCCCGGCGCGCCCCCGGGTTTCGGAGGCGGTCCTGACCTGCGACGCTACTGCGAGAGCTGGCGTTTTCCGTAGACTCGTCCGTTATGTCCTTCGCTGACGCCACGATCGCCCGGCTGCCCGGGCCGTTGCGGCCTTTTGCTGAGCGGCACCACGAGCTGATCAAGTTCGCCATCGTCGGCGCCACCACGTTCGTCATCGACTCGGCGATCTTCTTCACGCTCAAGCTGACGATCTTGGAACCCAAGCCGGTCACGGCCAAGGTGATTGCCGGAATCGTCGCGGTGATCGCCTCCTACATCCTCAACCGGGAGTGGAGTTTCCGCGACCGGGGCGGGCGCGAACGCCACCACGAGGCGCTGCTGTTCTTCGGCGTCAGCGGGGTCGGTGTGGTGCTGAGCATGGCGCCACTGTGGTTCTCCCGCTACGTGCTGCATCTGCAGACCCCGCACGTGTCGTTGGCGGTGGAGAACATCACCGACTTCCTCGCGGCTTACATCATCGGCAACCTGATGCAGATGGCGTTCCGGTTCTGGGCGTTCCGGCGCTGGGTGTTCCCCGACGAGATGGTCGCCACCGGCGAACGCGCGCTGGAATCCGCACTGACCTCCGGCGGCATCGTGGAAGCCCTGGAGGATGAGATGGAGGCCCGGGAGAGCCGCCGGGCCGGGGTGATCCCACTGCGCGGCGGCCGCCCGCCGGCCGCCTGAACCCGCGAGCACTCCAACACTATCCGTCGGGGTGGAACTCGAACACCTCGTGATAGAGCAGCGAGTGCACCTGTTCGACCTGCGGGACGTCGTCGAATTCCAGCGGATCCTGGGCCGCCGACTCGATCACCAGGGTTCCGCTGCGCACCATCCGGTCGAGCAGACCGTGCCGGAATTCGACGCTGTTGATTCGGGCCAGCGGGATATCGATCCCGGACCGGGTCAACACACCCTGGCGGTACATCACCCGCCGGTCGGTGATCACGAAATGGGTTGAGCGCCAGACCAGGAAAGGCCGCACCGTGAGCCAGATGACCAACAGCAGCCAGACCGCCGCGACGACCGCGAGAACGATCTGCCGGGTCCGCGGGTCCCAGTCCGTGCGACTGACCACCGCTCCACCGAACGACGCCAGCGCGGTCACCACGAGCAGGAAAAACACCGGCCAGATGAGCTGCTTGAAGTGCGGGTGGCGATGCAGGATCACCTGTTCGTCTTGCGCCAACATGCTGTCGGGATAACCCATAGTGTCTCTCCTACGTCACCCGAACCGGAATGTGCAAGGACGCCGGTGCAGCGAAGGACCCACATGGGCGATAAACCGTTGTACGACGCTTTTCGACGCTTCCTCGCCAATCCCGGCACGCCGTTTTGCACTCCCGGCCACAAATACAACCCCGACCTGATCGACGAGTTCCTCGCCCTGGACGTGCCGCACTACCTCGGAGTGGAGAACCGCCGGATGTCGACGCGACGGCTGGCGACCGCCGAGCGACTGGCTGGGGAATTGTGGGGCGCGGACTGGTGTGGCTTCTCGGTGCAGGGCTCCACCCACGGCAACGAGGCGATCTGCCTGTCGCTCGGTAAGCCCGGCGACAAGGTCGTCGTCGCCCGCACCATCCACAAGTCGGTGTTCTTCGGGCTGGTGCTGTCCGGTCTGGTGCCGGTGTGGATCCGACCCGACATCGACAGGCGCACCGGCCTGACCGCGGGCATGCCTGTCGCGCGGGTGGCCGAGGCCCTCGCCGAGCATCCCGACGCCAAGGCCGTGCTGCTCGTCGAACCCAGTTACGTCGGCGGGGTCTCCGACGTTGCCGCCCACGCCGAACTCGCGCACGCCCACGGCATCCCGTTGGCGGTCGACGCGGCTTGGGGCGCGCATCTGGGATTCCATCCGGATCTTCCGCCGCACGCGATCCAGGCCGGTGCCGACATCCTGGTCACCAGCATCCACAAGCAGGTGACGGGATTCACCCAGTCCTCGATGGTGCTGGCCCAGGGCGAGCGGATCGACCTCGAGCGGCTCGAAGCGGCGTTCGAAGGCCTGCACACCACCAGCCCGTCCGGGGCGATCTTCGCCAGCATCGACCTGACCCGCGACATCCTTGCAGAACGGGGCCAGGAACTGCTCGGCCGGGCGATCGCGCTGGCCGAGGAAGCGCGGACGCGGTTCCGTGAGGTGCCCGGACTCGGCGTGGTCGGTCGGGAGATCGCCGAGCGCTCGCCGGCCCTGCTGATGCAGGACCCCACCAAGATCGTGCTCACCCTGAACGAAACCGGGGCCGACGGCCAGGTCGTCGCCGACTCCCTCGAACAGCGGGGCCTCCAGATCGAGTACACCGACCAGGACACCTTCGCCCCGGTCATCACGATGGGGGACACCCCGGAGACGGTGGACTTCCTGGTCACCGAGATCATCAACGCCATCGAGGAGCACCGCGGTCAGCCCCGCCCGCTGGTCCCGATCACGGCGTGGACGCTGGAACCCGACACCGCGATGACCCCGCGGGACGCCTTCTTCGCCGACCACGAGCGGGTGCCGGCTGCCGAGGCGGTCGGCAGGATCGCCGCCGAGACCGCCGTGCCCTACCCGCCCGGGGTGCCCGCACTGGCCCCGGGCGAGCGGATCCACGCCTCGACGCTGGCCGCGCTGCAGGCCGAGGCCCGCACCGGCACCCGGATCGCCTACTGCGGCGACCCGATGCTGGAGACGGTGCTCGTCGTCCGCGACCGCTAATGGCCGCCGGATCGTGAATCCGGGACTGTAGCCGCGGTTGGCCAACAACGCGGGGCTACCATCGTCACCCATGACGAGCGTTACCGAACCGGACATCCATACGACGGCCGGCAAACTGGCCGATCTGCGCCGCCGCGCCGAGGAGACACTGCATCCGGTCGGTGAGGCCGCCGTCGAGAAGACCCACGCGAAGGGCAAACTCACCGCCCGCGAGCGGATCCTGGCGCTGCTCGACGAGAATTCCTTCGTCGAACTCGACGCGCTGGCCCGCCACCGCGCGACGACGTTCAACCTGCAGGAGAACCGGCCGGTCGGTGACGGCGTGGTGACCGGCTACGGCACCATCGACGGTCGCGAGGTGTGCATCTTCAGCCAGGACGCCACCGTGTTCGGCGGCAGCCTCGGCGAGGTCTACGGCGAGAAGATCGTCAAGGTCCAGGAACTGGCCATCAAAACCGGCAGGCCGCTGATCGGCATCAACGACGGCGCCGGCGCCCGCATTCAGGAGGGCGTGGTCTCGCTCGGCCTCTACAGCCGGATCTTCCACAACAACATCAAGGCCTCCGGGGTGATCCCGCAGATCTCGCTGATCATGGGGGCGGCGGCCGGCGGGCACGTCTACTCCCCCGCGCTGACCGACTTCGTCATCATGGTCGACCAGACCTCGCAGATGTTCATCACCGGTCCCGACGTCATCAAGACCGTCACCGGTGAGGACGTCACGATGGAGGAACTCGGCGGCGCGCACACCCACATGGGCAAGTCCGGCACCGCACACTACGTCGCCTCCGGCGAGCAGGACGCCTTCGAGTTCGTCCGGGACCTGCTCAGCTTCCTGCCGCCGAACTGCGCCGCCGAACCGCCGCGTTTCCCGGCGCCACCGCATCCGGGTGCCATCGAGGACAACCTCACCGACGAGGACCTCGAACTGGACACGCTGATCCCGGACTCGGCCAACCAGCCCTACGACATGCACGAGGTGATCACCCGGATCCTCGACGACGACGAGTTCCTGGAGATCCAGGCCGACTACGCGCAGAACATCATCGTCGGATTCGGCCGGATCGACGGCCGACCGGTCGGCATCGTGGCCAACCAGCCGACCCAGTTCGCCGGGTGCTTGGACATCAACGCCTCGGAGAAGGCCGCCCGGTTCGTGCGGACCTGTGACTGCTTCAACATCCCGATCGTGATGCTCGTTGACGTCCCGGGCTTCCTGCCCGGCACCGAGCAGGAGTACAACGGCATCATCCGCCGCGGCGCCAAACTGCTCTACGCCTACGGCGAGGCCACCGTCGCCAAGATCACCGTCATCACCCGCAAGGCTTACGGCGGGGCGTACTGCGTGATGGGGTCCAAGGACATGGGCTGCGACGTCAACGTCGCGTGGCCGACCGCCCAGATCGCCGTGATGGGCGCCTCCGGCGCGGTGGGCTTCGTCTACCGCGCCCAACTCAAAGAGGCTGACCAGAACGGCGAGGACGTCGAGGCGCTGCGCCAGGAGTTGCAGCGCGACTACGAGGACACCCTGGTCAACCCGTACATCGCCGCCGAACGCGGGTTCGTCGACGCCGTCATCCCGCCCTCGCACACCCGCGGCTACATCGCGACCTCGCTGCGACTGCTGGAGCGCAAGATCGTCCAGACACCGCCCAAAAAGCACGGCAACATTCCGCTCTAAGGAGACTCGTGAGGCATGAGGACATCACCGAGGTCAGCGACCCCCATCAGCTGACCATCGACGAGCCCGAGCACCCGATCCCCGAGATTCGCGTGCTCAAGGGTGCGCCCACCGACGCCGAACTGGCGGCGGTGGTGACGGTGCTGGCCGCCGCCGGCGGTGCGCCGGCACACCTCGGCCCTCAGGAACTCAACCTGTGGGGTCACCCGGTCGACAAACTGCGCTATGGGGTAACCAGTTGGCAGCGGGTCACGCTGCTGGAGCGGACGCACGTCAGACGATGACGCGCCGGCGTGTGATGACGCGCCCATGACCCGGGTCGTGCTGGGCTCGGCCTCGGCCGGACGACTGCGGGTGCTGCGCAGCGCCGGGATAGACCCGCTGGTCTCGGTGTCCGGTGTCGACGAGGATGCCGTCGTCGACGGACTTGGTGGCGACGCTGAGCCGGCCGCCATCGTCAACGCGCTCGCCGAGGCGAAGGCCGACGCGGTCCAGCACACCTTGCCAGCCGCGATCAGCGCCGATTGCGTGGTGATCGGTTGTGACTCCATGCTTTTCCTCGACGGCCAGTTGTGTGGCAAGCCCGGAACAGCCCAGGAGGCGCACCGGCGGTGGCAGGCGATGGCCGGCCGCGAGGGCCGGCTCTTCACCGGGCATTGCATCCTGCGCGTCCACGCCGGCGCGGTGACGGCGCGGGCGACGGCAGCCGAGGCAACCGTCGTGCGGTTCGGTCGGCCAAGCGCCGATGAATTGCAGGCCTACATCGACAGCGGCGAACCCCTCGGGGTCGCAGGGGCGTTCACCCTGGACGGGCTGGGTGGCTGGTTCATCGACGGCGTCGACGGCGACCCGTCCAACGTGGTGGGGCTGGGTCTGGCCGTCACCCGCCGGCTGCTGGAATCGGTGGGCTGCGAGATCGGCGCGCTTTGGCAGGCCAATCGGCCCTGACGGTCGGTAGGCTCACGGGTGTGCCGTTAGCTCCTGATCCCAGCCCCGCCCTGAAGGACTACGCCCATCCCGAGCGGCTCGTCACCGGCGACTGGCTTTCCGAACACCTGGGCTCGCCCGGCCTGGCCGTCGTGGAGTCCGACGAGGATGTGCTGCTCTACGACGTCGGGCATATCCCCGGCGCGGTCAAGATCGACTGGCACACCGACCTCAACGACCCGCAGGTGCGCGATTACATCAACGGCGAACAGTTCGCCGAACTGATGAACCGCAAGGGAATCTCCCGCGACGACACCGTGGTGATCTATGGCGACAAGAGCAACTGGTGGGCCGCATATGCGCTGTGGGTGTTCACCTTGTTCGGCCACCCCGACGTGCGACTGCTCAACGGCGGCCGCGACCTGTGGCTGGCCGAGGGCCGCGACACCACCCTGGAGGTTCCCAACCGAACCACCACCGGGTACCCGGTGGTCGAGCGCGATGACGCACCGATCCGCGCCTACAAGGACGACGTATTGGCGGCGATCGGTAACGCCACCCTGGTCGACGTGCGGTCCCCGCAGGAATACACCGGCGAACGCACCCACATGCCGGACTATCCGGAGGAGGGCGCGCTGCGCGGTGGGCACATCCCCACCGCGGTGTCGGTGCCGTGGGCCAAGGCCGCCGATGAGGCCGGCCGATTCCGCAGCCGAGCCGAACTCGACGAGATCTACGCGTTCGTCAAACCCGACTCCGACACCATCGCCTACTGCCGGATCGGGGAGCGGTCCAGCCACACCTGGTTCGTGCTGACCCACCTGCTGGGCGTACCCGGGGTGCGCAACTACGACGGTTCCTGGACCGAATGGGGCAACACCGTGCGGGTGCCCGTCGTCACCGGCGAGGACCCCGGATCGCTATGACGGGCCCGGCCCGCATGCCCGCGCCGCTGGCCGAGGTGGTGTCGGAGTTCGCCGAAGTCAGCGGGCATGACAAGCTCAAGCTGCTACTGGAGTTCTCCGAGGAACTGCCCGCATTGCCGGCCGAACTCGAAGAAGCCGCAATGGAACCGGTACCGGAATGTCAGTCACCGCTGTTCCTGCACGTCGACGCCGAGGACCGGGAGCGGGTCCGGCTCTTTTTCAGCGCCCCGGCCGAGGCCCCCACCACCCGCGGGTTTGCCTCGATCCTGGCCACCGGTCTGGACGGGCAACCCGCCGAGGCCATCTTGGCGGTGCCCGACGACTTCTACGCCGAACTCGGGCTGGCCACGCTGATCAGCCCGCTGCGACTGCGCGGGATGTCGGCCATGCTGACCCGGGTCAAGCGGCGGTTGCGCGGCTAGTCGC
>CAYXBN010000008.1:0-57734 GCA_964463215.1 uncultured Mycobacterium sp.
AATCTCATAGGCCTCTTGGCGTGTCAATCATCACATCGTGGATTTCCTATGGTAGGGACGGGCAGAGGACGGCGTCACCACAGTGCGCAGCGCGCGCAAGGACAACTGGTGACGTCTCCCCGGTAGTCTGCGCGCTATGAACATGCCGCGCGTCATCCTGATTTTCTCCGCCATTTTCATCCTGCTGGGGCTGGGCTCCTACCTGCTGTCCGGTGCGGCATCGGTGACCGCACTCATCCCGGCCTTCTTCGGGTTGCTGCTGGCCGGGGCCGGCTTCCTGGCCCGCACCAACCCCAAACTCGGTGGCCACCTCGCCGCACTGGTGGGCCTGCTGGGCTTCCTGGGCACCGCGCGGAGTCTGGGCAAAGTGCCCGCCCTGCTGTCCGGCGAACCCGTCCAGCGTGCGACCGCGGTCGGTGTGCAGGCGATCTTCGCGGTGCTGTGCCTGATCTTCGTCGGGCTGGCCGTGAAGTCGTTCGTCGACGTCCGTAATGCCCGCTCCTAAGCTAACCCGGCCAGGCGGTCCTCCCAGTCCAGCAGACGCCGGGCCAGTTCCGGGCCGGCATCCTCCTGGATGAAATGCCCGGCGGTGATGCGGGCGTGTGGCTGCCCGGCGGCGCCGGGTATGTGGCTGATGAGCGCGCGGTCGGCCTTGCCGAGAATCGGGTCGCGGGTGCCGAAAACGCACAGCACCGGTTTTTCCCACCGGCCCAGCGCCGCCCAGGCCGCCCGATTGGCGGGCACGGCGGGGTCATCCGGTGAGGTGGGGACCAGTTGCGGAAACGCCCGCGCCCCGGCCTGATACCGCCGATCCGGGTAGGGGGCGTCGTAGCCGGCGCGGACGGCACCGGAAAGCCGGGAGACTGTTCCGGCATCGACGATGCGGCCGGCGGGTAGCACCGGGGAGTATTTGGCAAAGCCGCGCCAGATGGAAAACGCGGTGGGTGTGGGCCGTTCGGCCGTGGGCAGAAAGCCATTGGCGATGAACAGTTTTGCGAATCGGTCCGGATGTTCGGCGGCGATCCGCAACCCGATGAGCGAACCCCAGTCCTGTACCACGGCGGTGATGTCGCGAAGGTCCAGCGTGTCGATCCAGGAACTGACCCAGTCGACGTGCCGCTGATAGGTGTAGTCCTGCCGGCGGGTCGGCTTGTCGGAGCGGCCGAACCCGATCAGATCCGGTGCCAGCACCCGATGGCCCGCGTCGGCGAGTGGCCCAATCATGCTGCGGTACAGGTAACTCCACGTCGGTTCGCCGTGCAGTAGTAACACCGCCGCACCGTCGCGGGGGCCCTCGTCGAGGTAGTGCATCCGCAACGACGGCGTTCCCGGCGCTGTGACGTCCAGATAGTGCGGGCGAAACGGGTAGCCCTGCAGACCGTCGAATCGGGAGTCCGGGGTGCGAAGGAAGTCCACGCCCCCAATGCTATCGAAGCGAGTGCACTTCCGAACGGGTCCAGATGTCGCCGTCGAGGTGGCCCGGAAGCCCCGCCTCGTCGGCGATGAACACCGGGTCCTCTCCGGTCTCGCCCTGCCGGTGGTAGTCGCCCAGGGCGGCGAACGCCCACTTGGCCAGCAGGATGATCGCGACGAGGTTAACGATCGCCATCAGCCCCATCGAGACGTCGGCGATCGCCCAGACCCCTTCCAGTCGGCCCAGTGCCCCGATGCCGATGGCCGCCAGAACCAGGATCCGGAAGACGGTGATGGCGTTCTTCTTGGCTCCCAGGAAGAACAGGTTCACCTCGGCGTAGACATAGTTACCCAGCACCGAGGAGAAGGCGAAGACGAACACCAGGACGGTCATCAGCCAGGTCGTCCAGGAACCAAGGCTGGCGGAGACCGCGGCCTGGGTCAGCGACGCACCGGCCATCTTGGTCGGCGCGCTGGGATCGTAGATCGCCGGCCCGGACACCAGGATGATGAACGCCGTTGCGGTGCAGACGATGATGGTGTCGACGAAGACGCCCAGCGACTGAATCAGACCTTGCTTGACCGGGTGGGAGACCGTCGCGGTGGCGGCGACGTTGGGGGCGCTGCCCATACCGGCCTCGTTGGAGAACAGGCCGCGTTTGACGCCGTTGAGCATGGCAGCGGCGATACCGCCGGCGAATCCGCCGGCCATCTCCTGGATTCCGAAGGCGCCGCCGATGATCCAGGTGAAAACCTCGGGGATGCGGGTGAAGTTCAAGACGATGATGACGAAGGCCAGCAGCACGTAGGTTGCGGCCATCGCCGGCAGGACGACCTCGGCGACTTTGGCGACCCGGCGCACGCCGCCGAAAAGCACCGGTCCGGCCAGAACGATCAGTCCGATCGTCGTCCAATATTGCTCGACGTGGTGGGCGGTGTTGAGCACGTCGGCGATCGCGTTGGCCTGCACCATGTTGAACGCGAACCCGAAGGTGAAGACCAACAACACCGCGAAGAGCATCCCGCCGGCCCGCGAACCCAGACCGCGCTGGATGTAGTACGCCGGCCCACCGCGGAAGGTGCCGTCACCGGCGCGGACTTTGAAGATCTGTGCCAACGTCGCCTCGATCAGGGCGGTGGCCATACCGATCAGCGCGACCACCCACATCCAGAAGATCGCGCCGGGGCCGCCGAGGGTCAGGGCGATCGCCACCCCGGCGATGTTGCCGGTCCCCACCCGGGAGGCAAGGCCGACGCAGAACGCCTGGAACGAGGAGATTCCGCCGTCGGCGATCCGGGAGTTGAAGAGTTGGCCCAACATCCGGCGGAAGTAGCGGACCTGGACGAACCGGGTCCGGACGGTGAAGTAGATGCCCGCGCCGACGAGCAGGTAGACCAGTACGTAGGTCCACAACACATTGTTGATCGGGTCGATCAGGTGGGTCTGAATGTATTCCATGTCGCCTCCCGTGACGATTCGGGCATCGTGCCACGTGTTTGCCGGGAGCGCAGCGCAATCGGGAACGCCGTGCAATGACAGCGTCCCCCGACGGCGTCAGAAAGGCGTGGAGACGGTAGTCGGTCAGGGGCCTGACGGCGGCGCCGACGGCGCCTTGTTGGGCGACAACGCACTGCCCTTGACCCAGTCATTCCACGGGATCGACCAGTCCCCACCCTGGCCCAGCGTCAACGGCGGGCCGCCGGTGTAGCGAACGTCCACGATGTCGCCGGGTTGGGCCTGGTCGAAATAGAACTTGGCGTTGTCCAGGTTCAGATTCAGGCATCCCGAGGACATGTTCGTGTTGCCCTGGGCCCACAGCGTGTCGTCAAGGTGGTGGACGTAGATGCCGTCGGTGCTGATCCGGGTGGCATAGCCGACCGTGCGCCGATAGCTAAGAGCAGTACCTTGTGGGACGCCGTAGGTCGAGGAATCCATGATGATGGTCTCGGCCTTGTCCAGCACCGTGTACACCCCGGGCGGAGTCCACCAGTGGAAGGACTTGTCGCCGATCGTCGACGTCCCGCCGCGGCCCATCGAGGTGGGCATGGTCCGGACCAACCGGCCGTTCTCGAAGACGCTGATCTGTTTGGTGATGTCGTTGGCGATCGAGATGCGGGAGTCGCCGATGACCAGGGAGGCCTTCGCATCGTCCTGGCCGTACAGGCCCTCGCCGAGTTTGAGCCCAAAGGTGTTGATGCTCACATCAATCCGGGTTCCGGGTCGGTAGTAGCTCTCCGGTCGCCAATGCGCCTTGGTGTCGCTGACCCAGTTCCAGGTTCCGGCGACCGGCGGTTCGGTGCGCACGATCATGTTCTTCTCGGCCAGGGCCTTGTCGGTGATCGGCTCGTCGAAGTGCGCGACGACGATGGTGCCGACGCCGTAGCGCACTCCCTCGCGAGGCGCGAAACCACCCTGCACCTCGATGTAGGGGTGCACGTAGTTGTTGGGCGCCAGAGTGCTGAACGTCGTGGTCCGCGACAGCGGCACGCCGGCGCTGCTCTTGCTGTCGACGGTCAGGGTGTAGGTGCGGGCGAAGTCGAGCCGCCGGGAAGGCTCCCAGGTGGTGCCGTCCGCGGACACTGTGCCCTCGACAGTGTTACCCCAGTCGTCGTAGAGGCTCACCTCGGTGATGGTGCCGTCGACGACATCGACGACCGGCTTGGTGAGCGGGTTGAGTCCCTCGGCGCCGTCGAACGGCGAAACGCCCACCAGTGGCGGTTGCGGCGGCGCGGGCCGGACCGCGGACGCGGCAGTTGCCGTCGCGGTCTTGCACCCGTCACCGCAACCCGGCAGCCCGGCCACGTCGCTGGCCAGTACACCGCACATCAACGCGACGACGGCCAAACTTGTCGTGCGGGTGGGGCGGGGAAGGGTCACCGAAAATCACTCCAGGGCGGTTGTCGAGGGTCTGACGTCACCGTTGACGCCTGAATAATAGTCACAGTCGGCGGCCGGTTCGAACCCGGGACAGGCCCGGGACGGCCGTCGGCTTAGCAAACACGTGTGATGTGGCGCACGGCAGGCAGCGTCGACGCTGGCAGGGCCGGTCGGTCCGAGCGGAAAACCGCAACGATCAGTTTGCTGACGCGGACCAAACCCGGCGAGCCGAAATTGCCAACTGCTACACTTGGCTCAACGTTGGCATCACAACAGTGTCGCCAACTCGTCGTGGAACGCCTTCACTCCACCGGCCAGCGCCCTGACCTACAGGTGCGATCCAGCCGAGTTCGTTTGATTCGCGCATCCCAGCGCATCCGTCTCGCGGCGAACCGATATTGCCCACCGGCAATTTCGCCCACCTTGCGATTGCGCGCGCCGACAACACCGTCGCCCGTGGACAATCGCACCCAACGCCCGAAAGGCGCCACATGACTACCACTTTCGCCGACCTCGGCGTGCCCGCGACACTGATCCGGGCACTCGACGCCGCCGGCCTGTCCCACCCCTTCCCGATCCAGGCGGCCACCCTGCCGGACACCCTGGCCGGCCGTGACGTCCTCGGACGCGGCAAGACCGGCAGCGGCAAGACGCTGGCTTTCTCGATCCCTCTGGTCGCCCGAGTAACGGGCACCGACCGGCGGCCCAACCGGCCCGCCGGTCTGGTGCTGGCACCCACCCGGGAACTGGCCACCCAGATCACCGCAACACTGCAACCCCTCGCGGACGCCGCGGGCTTGCGGATCACCACGATCTTCGGCGGTGTGCCGCAGGGCCGACAGGTCAAGGCACTGCAGTCCGGGGTCGACATCGTCGTCGCCTGCCCGGGCCGACTGGAAGATCTGATGCGGCAACGTCTGATCACGTTGGACGGGGTGGCCGTCACGGTGATCGACGAGGCCGATCACATGGCCGACCTCGGGTTTCTGCCGGGCGTCACCCGGATCCTGGCCGCCACACCGCGCGGCGGTCAGCGGTTGCTGTTCTCGGCCACCCTGGACAACGGCGTCGACAAACTGGTCACCCGGTTCCTGGCCGATCCGGTGGCCCATTCCGTCGACAGCCAGAACTCCCCCGTCGCGGCGATGACCCACCACGTCTTCCACGTGGCGGGCCCGGACGCCAAGAAGGAACTCGTCCGCACCCTGGCCTCGGGCAGCGGCCGCCGGATTCTGTTCATGCGGACCAAACACCAGGCCCGTAAGCTCGCTCGGCAACTCACCGAATCCGGGATTCCGTCGGTGGACCTGCACGGCAACCTGTCCCAGCCCGCCCGTGACCGCAACCTGGCGGCGTTCACCGATGGCAGCGCCCGGGTGCTGGTGGCCACTGACATCGCCGCGCGCGGGGTGCACGTCGACGACGTCGAGCTTGTGGTCCACATCGACCCGCCCGCCGAACACAAGGCGTACCTGCACCGCTCCGGGCGCACCGCCCGGGCCGGCCGCGCCGGTGACGTCGTCACCCTGGTGCTGCCCGAGCAGCGCAAGGACACCCAGGTGTTGTTGCGCAAGGCCGGGATCACCGCCGCCCCGCAGCAGGTGGCCGCGGACTCCGCGGCGGTGCTGGATCTGGTCGGTGAGATCGCGCCACTGCGCGCCCAGCCCGTCACTGTGGCGGCTCAGCCCACCGCGAACCCGGCCCGGTCGGGTCAGCCCCGCCGCCCCGGTGGCAGCGGAGCGCAACGCCGGCGCGGCACCGGTTCCCCGCAGACTCATGCACCCCGGCCCGGCGGGCGCCGCAAGGCCTCCCGGGCGGCGGGGTCGACGGCCGGCACGCCCGCCGCGCAGGGCAGCCGTTAGCCGGTGATGCCCAGTCGGCGGGCCACGTCGGGTCCGCCGTATTGGGCGATGAAGTTCGGGTCTCCGCAGACCACGAGTTGATCGCGGGCCCGGGACAGGCCGACGTAGAGCCGTTCCCGGGCCCGTTCCAACGCGTAGCGGTCGTTGACGACCAGAACGATGGCACGACGCTCCAGACCTTTGAACCCGAGCACGTGGCCGTAGAACACCTGCTCGGCGTCCCAGAAGCTGTCCCAGTAGGCCTGGTTGCCGGCGGCCTGTCGGCCAACCTGCTCGGGATGGCGGCTTCCGGTGGTGAGCAGCGCCAGATCCTCGGGCCGCCAGCCCTCCTCCAACAGAGCCTCGATCTGGTCGTCGGCGACATCGAGGGCCTCGTCGGACTCGCAGGCCACGAACCGCACCTCCGGGCCGTCCCCACCGAGGAACCGCATCGGATGGTCGACCAGAGGCTGGAACGCGGTGGCGATCTGGCGGGTATTGCGGATGTTGTGGTCCAGGATCAGCGGAACCAACGGCACCGGCGGGGTGCCCTGCCGGTCGAATACCCGTTGGCCCTCGTCGATGAACACGTAGAGGCCGCTCTCCTCGGGGTCGCGCAGCGCCGCCAGGATCGGATCCCACCAACTGTCGGCGAAGTCCTGGGCCTCGTCGATGACGATCGCGTCAAAGCGCTGACCCTCAGGCAGCGCGGCCGCCAGTTCCAGCATCTGGGCGGGCAGATCGTGTTCGAAGAACTGCGACGTCTGGGTGGTGCGCTCGTTCTCATCGGGCCCCTGCGCGGCGCCCCATTGGATGCCCAGGCTGTGGAACTCCCCGACGTACCCGGGTTGGTGACGGCGCTTCCAACCCGCCGTGATCCGCTTGAGGTAGGACGCCAGGCCGTGGGAGTAGCAGATCAGCGCCACCCGCTGGCCCTGGTTGGCCAGGCGTCGGGCCTGTTCGAGGGCCAGGAAGGTCTTCCCGCTGCCGGCCCCGCCGCGAATCTCCACCCGGGTCAACAGTCTGACCGCGCTGAGGATGCTGGCCTGTTGCTCGTTGAGGATGTCGGCGGCGTCCTCGTTCTCCAGGGCGCGGGCGACGACGTCGTGCTGGGGCAGTCCCCGCCCACCCAGCGCGGTTTGCAACTGGTCGATGACGGTGGGCGACACCAGCGGAAGGTCGGTCGTCTGGCTGAGTGCCACCGCCCGCAACTTCTCGCCCAGTGACGCCATCTCGGTGCGGTCGATCACCATCCAGCGCGGGCAGTCCGCCAGGGCGAAATCCGGCCGGATCTCGCTCTGGGTCAGGACAACGACGTGGTTCCACCGGGGCCGGGTCAACGTCCAGCGAGGGTCGGCCTCGATGAAGTCGCGCAGCGCGTAGCGCGCCTGACGGACCTGCTTGACCGGGTCGATCGTCTTGGTGTGCCCGCCCCGGCTGCGCTGGCGCCAACTGGTTCCGTCATGCCAGACTTCACCGCCCTTGACTTCAATACACACGATCCCGGCACCGTCGATCGCGACCAGAAAGTCGATCTCGTGGTCTTTGAGATGGTCGGTGACCCGCTTTCCGGCGACGAGAAGGTCGCCCTCCCCCAACTGAGCGCACAGCAGTTCCCAGACCCGACGCTCGTTGTCGTCGGCGAACCGCGGGTTCTCGGGCAGCGTGATGGGCATGGTGACTTCCCCTTCCCGCCCGGCTGACTGGGTCATCGTAAGTTCGGACGCCGGTGATGGCCGGGACGTTGACCGTGTAACCTGAAGTTCGAGCCGCTTGCGCCTCGACGCGTCGGGAGAGTACGAGTCCGAATACCGACTCTTCGCGATTCGATTCCCTATCCTGACCGGAAGTCTGTGCCGGTCGACTGAAAGAACCACATGAACGAAGATTTGTTCTCCCACCCGGTGGACACGCAGTACGTTCCGCCGACCCATGAGGGCGCCACCGACCCCGTGCAGAACCCGGTGTTCTCCGATCAGGACCGCTAGCCCGCCCCGCCCATCACCCCGGACCTGCAATCACCTAGCGCCCCAATCTCGCCCCCAATTACACTGGGGCGGAGGATTTTTCGAACAGGTAATGGAAGACCATCCATTCCGTTCCGTCGCGGTAGCCGAAAACCTCTGAACAGAACAGCAGGAACATCCGCCACCGCTCCAAGGCGACCTGCGCGGTCGTCGGACCGCCCTCCAACACCTGCAGACACTGAATCTTGTTGGCGTCCAAGCGTTCCAACCAGGCGTCGAGAGTCTTGCTGTATTCGCTACCGTTGACGTCCCAGACCCGGGACTGGCGCAGGTCGGCGGGCAGGAAGTTCTCGAACAGATCCCGGCTGGGCATGGTGCCGCCGGCGAAGAAGTACTTCCCCATCCAGTCGGTGGTCTTGAAGTCATAGGCGAAGCGGCGGTTGCCCAGGATCTGCACCATCATCCGGCCGTCGGGCTTGAGCCAGGAGCTGACCTTGGCCAGCACCACGTCGTAATTCTTCATGTGCTCGAGCATTTCGCAGGAGACGATCACGTCGAATCCGGCATGGAACTCCGGATCGTCGAAAGTGCTGGCGTCGGCTTTGACGCAGTCAAAGCGGTTGGCGTGCTTGGCGTTCTTGGATCTGATGTAGTCCTGTTGGGTGGCACTGTTGGACAGGAACGTCACATGGACGCCCGGGTAGTTCTCCAGGACGTAGCTGCCGTGCGAGCCCCAGCCGCACCCCAGGTCCAACAACCGGATGCTGCCCTTGGCCTCGACGAGGCGGCTCAGTTGAAGCCGCTCCTCGAGAAAGGTGTGCAGCATCGCCACCTCGGCCTCGGCCAGGGACGTCGACTCCTGCGGGAACAGACAGCAGGAGTACTTCAGGTACGGACCCAGCATGAGGTGGAAGAACGGCGTCGGCACCTCGTAGTGCTGGATGTTGGCGTCGTCCTGGTGGGTGGCCCCGGCGCTGGCGCGCAATTTCTCGAAGTACCGCTTCTTGTAAAAGGCCTGCTTGTCCAGGTCACCGCCGCACTCGAAGGTCTTGACCCATTGCGCGCACATCGCCCGGACCAGGGCCCTCATCACCGCGTCGGGAAGCAGCCCTCGTTCTTTGAGGGCCAGGATGGCGTTGAAGAGACGTTCCACGCGATTATCCAAGCACCTCCCGGGGGATCTACCCTGAACGCAGTCGTTAAATCGCCGGACCGGGAGGGCCGATGTCTTTGCTGTTCAATCCCCGCACCTATGACCCGACGTCGTTCGACGAGCGCACCCGGGAACAACTCGTCGCCCTGGTGGACTTCTTCGAGACCAAAGGTCTGGCCCGCAACAAAGAGGAGTATTACTCCGGGGAGTGGTACACCGACTTCCTGAGCCTGGTGGCCGAGAAGAAGATCTTCGCCACCTTCGCCACCCCCGCCGAGGTCGGTGCGCTCGTCGGCGACGACGACGCCCGGTGGGACTTGGCGCGGATCAACGAACTCAACGAGATCCTCGGGTTCTACTCCCTGGCGCACTGGTACGCCTGGCAGGTGTCGGTGCTCGGGTTGGGCCCGGTGTGGCTCAGCGGCAACGACGAGGCCCGCCGTCGCGTCGCCGGCCTGCTCGACGAGGGTCATATCTTCGGGTTCGGCCTCTCCGAACGGGAGCACGGCGCCGACATCTACTCCTCGGACATGATCCTGACCCGCACCGCCGACGGTGGGTTCACCGCAAGCGGCGGCAAGTGGTACATCGGCAACGGCAATGCCGCCGGCCGACTCAGCGTGTTCGGCAAGTTCGCCGACGACGATCCGCAGCACCCGGGCGAATACGCCTTCTTCCTCGTCGATCCCAGCGACTCGCGCTACGAACTGCTCAAGAACGTCGTCGCCGGGCAGATGTTCGTCGCGGCCTTCAACCTGCACGAGTACCCGGTGGCGGCCGAGGACATCCTGCACGTCGGCAAGCCGGCCTGGGATGCCGCGCTGGCGACGGTGAACGTCGGCAAGGTCAACCTGGGCTGGGCCAGCATCGGCATCTGCGAGCACTCGTTCTACGAGGCGGTCACCCATGCCAACAACCGGGTGCTCTACGGCAATCGGGTCACCGACTTCCCGCACGTGCGGCGCATGCTCGCCGACGCCTACGCCCGCCTGGTGGCGATGAAGATCTTCGCGGCCCGCTCCACCGACTACTTCCGCTGCGCCAGCGAGGAGGACCGCCGGTTCCTGCTGTTCAACCCGATCACCAAGGCCAAGGTGACCAGCGAGGGCGAACGGGTCATCGACCTGCTCTGGGATGTCATCGCCGCCCGCGGCTTCGAACGGGACACCTACTTCAGTCGAGCGGCCAGCGACATCCGGGCGCTGCCGAAACTGGAGGGCACCGTCCACGTCAACATCGCGCTGGTGCTGAAGTTCATGCCCCGCTACCTGGGTGCGGCCCACGGTGCGGCGCAGGACTACCCGGTGATTCCGGTGCGCCAGGACGCCGGCGACGACGCCTACCTTTTCCACCAGGGCCCCGCCAAGGGCCTGGGGTCGATCGGGTTCAGTGACTGGCGTCCGGCGTTCGAACGTTTCGGCCACCTGCCCAATGTCGCAACGTTCCGCCAGCAGATCGACGCGTTCACCCAACTGGTGCTGACCGCCCCGCCCACCGAGGCCCAGCAGAAGGACCTCGACTATCTGCAGATCCTGGGCCAGCTGTTCACCCAGATCGTCTATGCGCAGCTGATCTTGGAGTCCGCGGCGCTGGCGATCGACGACGGCCAGACCCGGCCCGGATCGGTCAGCGACCTGTCCGACCTGACCGAGGCGCACCTGGACCGCATCTTCGCGGTGTTCGTCCAGGACATGGCCGATCAGGCGGTCGCCCTGCACGGGCAGGCCTCGGCCACCGCTGCACAGAGCACCGCGGCGTTGACGATCGTGCGCAAGCCGCGCATCGATGCCGAGGCCGAGCAGCGGTTCGTCTCGGAGGTGTTGTCCTACAGCGGGTCCTACGAGATGAAGCCGTAGGACAGTCGAGATAGCGTGGCAGGTACAGGATTCGAACCTGTGTAGGCTTCCGCCGACGGATTTACAGTCCGCTCCCATTGGCCGCTCGGGCAACCTGCCTGGGCGCACCGGGGCCGGGGAACACCCTGCCTCTGTGCGACTAGCAGGGTACAACGAGGATGTACCCCGGGCACAAACCGACCCGTCACCCGGCCGGCACGGAGGAGGTAACGCGATGGCTGATTCCAGCTTCGACATCGTCAGCAAGGTCGACCGCCAAGAGGCCGACAATGCGCTGAACCAGGCGGCCAAGGAACTGGCCACCCGGTTCGACTTCCGCGGCACCGACACCACGATCTCCTGGAAGGGTGACGAGGTCATCGAGATCGTCTCCTCCACCGAGGAGCGAGCCAAAGCGGCCGTCGACGTGTTCAAGGAGAAGCTCATCCGCCGGGACATCTCGATGAAGGCGTTCGACGCCGGCGACCCGCAGGCCAGCGGCAAGACCTACAAGGTCAGCGGTGCCATCAAAGAAGGCATCAGCGGCGAGAGCGCCAAGAAGATCACCAAGCTGATCCGTGACGAGGGTCCCAAGGGCGTGAAGACCCAGATCCAGGGCGACGAGATTCGGGTCAGCTCCAAGAAGCGCGACGACCTGCAGGCGGTCATCGCCTTGCTCAAGGGCGCCGACCTCGACGTGGCGTTGCAGTTCGTCAACTACCGCTGAGCCCACGGCGAGAGCGAAAGCCCCTGGCAAGGGCGGGCGGTCCCTGCATACAGTGGAATTCACACCACACGCCAGCGAGGACCGCGATGACCGTCACCCCCCAGGACGAAGCTCTCTCCGTCGACCAGCCCGCCGCCACCTACGACGTCATCATCGTCGGTGCGGGAATATCCGGAATCGGCGCGGCCTACCACCTCAGCCAGCGCGAACGCGCCACCAGCTACGTCGTCCTGGAGCGCCGCGACCGAATCGGCGGCACCTGGGACCTGTTCCGCTACCCGGGTGTGCGGTCGGACTCGTCGATCTTCGCGCTCAGCTGGTCGTGGGAGCCGTGGCGCGGCAAGGAGTACGTCGCCGACGGCGACCAGATCCGCGACTACATGGACGACGCCGCCCGCAAGCACGGCATCTACCCGCATATCCAGTTCGGGACCCACGTGCGCTCGGCGGACTGGGATTCCGACCGTGATCTGTGGACGGTGCACGTCACCGAGAACGGCGTCGACAAGACCTACCGCAGCAGGTTCGTGTTCTTCGCCTCCGGCTACTACAACTACGACCAGCCCTACTCCCCCGACTTCCCGGGTATCGAGAGCTTCACCGGACAGGTGGTGCATGCTCAGCACTGGCCCGACGACTTGGACTACGCGGGCAAGAAGGTCGTGGTGATCGGCTCCGGCGCGACGGCAGTGTCGCTGGTGCCCGCACTGGCCCGCAAGGCCGGCCATGTGACCATGCTCCAGCGCTCGCCGAGCTACCTGTTTCCGATGCAGCGGGTCAACCGGCTGTTCTCCGCGCTGCGTTCCCTGACGCCGAACAGGTTCTCCTACGCCGCAATCCGGGCCTGGGCGATGAGCTTTGAGAAGGTGCTCTGGGTGATCGCCCGCACGTTCCCCGAACCGGTGCGCAAATACGTCCGGTGGCAGAACGTTCGCCGACTGCCCGCCGGATACGCGGTCGACGTGGACTTCAAGCCGCGCTACAAGCCGTGGGACGAGCGGATGTGCCTGGTCGCCGACGGCGACGTCTTCGACGAGATCAGCAAGGGCCGCCTCGACGTCGTCACCGACCGGATCGGCCACATCGACCCGACCGGGATCGTGCTGGAATCCGGCCGCCGTCTGGACGCCGACGTCATCGTCAAGGCAACCGGCCTGCAGTTGCAGGCCCTCGGCGGGGTGCAGGTCAGCGTCGACGGCACCCAGGTCAAACCGCAGGATCGGTTCTCCTACAAGGCCCACATGCTCGACGACGTGCCGAACCTGTTCTGGTGCATCGGCTATACGAACGCCTCCTGGACACTGCGCGCCGATATGACCGCGCGGGCCACGGTCAAGCTTCTCGACTACATGGACGAACACGGCTACACCCACGCCTACCCGCATCTGGGCGGCGCGACGATCGCCGAGAAACCCACCTGGGACCTGCAGGCCGGCTACGTCAAACGCAACGCCCACGCCCTGCCCAAGTCGGGCACCCGTCGGCCGTGGGTGGTGCGGCAGGACTTCTTCGCCGACGCCATCGACTACCGCTTCCGCGACAAGATCGACGAGGACATGGTGTTCGGTCGGGCGAAGACACCGGCGCAACTGGTCGGGTGATCTTCCTCGACCGAGGGCAGTTGCCCAACTCGGCGTGAAACCTGCCCTTCGGCCACTACGTTCTACCCATGACATCTGATCGTCGCGAACCGCAAGTCGTTGTCCTCGGTGGTGGCTCCTGGGGCACCACCGTAGCGTCCATCTGCGCTCGGCGTGGACCGACTTTGCAGTGGGTTCGCTCCGCGGACACCGCCGAGGACATCAACTCCAACCACCGCAACTCGGAGTACCTGGGCGAGGAAGTCGAGCTTCCGGAAAGCCTCCGCGCCACTAACGATTTCGCCGAAGCCGCTAACTGCGCCGACGTCATCGTGATGGGTGTCCCGTCGCACGGGTTCCGCGGCGTGCTGATCGAACTGGCCAAGGAACTTCGCCCGTGGGTGCCGGTGGTCAGCCTGGTCAAGGGGCTCGAACAGGGCACCAACATGCGGATGAGCCAGATCGTCGAAGAGGTGCTGCCGGGGCATCCGGCCGGCATCCTGGCCGGACCGAACATCGCCCGGGAGGTCGCCGAGGGCTACGCCGCCGCGGCGGTGCTGGCCATGCCCGACCGGAACCTGGCGGCGAACCTGGCGAGCATGTTCCGCACCAGCCGATTCCGCACCTACACCAGCGACGACGTCACCGGGGTCGAGATCGCCGGTGCCCTGAAGAACGTCTACGCCATCGCGGTGGGGATGGGGTACTCGCTAGGTATCGGCGAGAACACCCGCGCCATGGTGATGACCCGCGCGGTGCGGGAGATGTCGAAACTCGGTGAGGCGATCGGCGGGCAGCGGGACACCTTCTCCGGCTTGGCCGGGATGGGCGACCTGATCGTCACCTGCACCTCCAAGCGCAGCCGCAACCGCCACGTCGGCGAGGAACTGGGTTCGGGCAAGACCGTGCAGGAGATCATCGCCGGCATGAATCAGGTGGCCGAGGGCGTCAAGGCCGCCAGCGTGATCATGGAGTTCGCCGACAAGTACGGAGTCAGCATGCCGATCGCCAAGGAAGTCGACGCCGTGGTCAACCACGGCGCGACCGTCGAGCAGGCCTACCGCGGCTTGATGGCACAAAAACCCGGCCACGAGGTCGACGGCACCCCGTTCTGAGAACCGGTCTAGCCTTGGCTAATCCGGGATGGTCAAGACATCCGGCACACGAGTCAGCGCGCTGAGATACAACACCGATTCCCTGGCGGCTGATGCCGACACCGTTGCCGCGATCTCCATCGCCGGCGGGAACAATTCAGCGCGATCAGCATCGACCCTGGCTCCGTTAACGCCATCGCGCACAAGACCATTCGGCTCGCCACCTGGGGTCGTCACCACGGGCAGCCCCGACGCCAACCCCTCGACAATCGATCTGGAGAATCCCTCATGCTGGGAAGTCATCAGCAGAAGGTCATGCCGCCGCATGAATTCGCCGATATGCGACTTGTGCACCGCCCCAACAAAACGAATCCGGTCTGCGGCGGGCGAAATCTCAGCGCGTCGTCGCATGACGGAATCCATCGTTCCACTTCCCGCGACCGTCAACGAGTACTTCTCCGGAAGCGCGCCCATCACATCGATGGCTAGTTTGGGGTTCTTCTGTGGCTCAATCCGGCAGGCCCAGAGAATCCGCGTCTTTTCCGCGCGATCGTCCTCAGATGGAAAGAAAGCCGTTGGGTCGTACCAGGTCGGCGAGAAACGCACCATGCCGGAAATCGCTTGAAGCCGTTCGGCACCGGGCTGGTTGAAGACCACCACGTCTACGGAACGATTGACGACGTAGGACTCCAGCCGTCGGTACACCAAAGGCGCGTACTCAAAGAACGACTTGCCGCCCTTGCTGAGGTCAGCGATACCGCCGTGATGGAGGTACTGCACGTGGCCCGCCCGGGGATACAGGCGCATCGCCACGGCTCCGGTGTTGATGCGGTGCGTCTGCACAACATCGGAGTCACGGCCTGGGTGATATCGGCGCAGACCCAAAGCGAGCCTGGCCGAATGCGGAACCTTCCGGTCCAGGTTTGCGTGGTCGACACGAGCCACTGGCATGAAGTCGACAACCCGCCCACCGATGTCGTACTGCGCCCACTCCCCCAATTTCTTGTTGCCAAGGGCGTCCACACCGACGACCCGCAACGAGATCCGCTCGGGACAATACTTGACCAAGTCTCGAATGCACGTGTCGATTCCCCCTGGCTTAGGTCGTTCAGGATCGAACTGCTCAATAATCAGCCGGCGTTCCACAGGTCTCTGTTTCTACTCTCACGCAACTCGACTGGCCCAGAACTCTTCCTAGCCGAACCGTGAGGACGCCCAGTCGTACTGTCGAGAAAGACCCTCACCCAGAGACGTCGACGGCTTCCAACCGACCGCCCGTTCGATCGCCGCGCTGCTACCACCCGTTTTGTAGATATCACCTTTCACTCCAGACGTCCTAGCGATGTCAAGAGGGTGCCCGTGGATTTCGGCAATGATCTCGAGGGCTTCGTTCACAGTCACGGAACTCCCCCCGGCGACGTTGAAGACCGAGCCCGGAACGACCGGTTCGAAGGCAACCCTGATGTTCGCATCGACTACATCATCGATGAAAGTGAAGTCGCGGACTTGTTCCCCGGTGCCGAAAATCGTCACAGGTTCACTGCGGACAGCCGCCTTCAAGAACCGAGTGAACGCCATATCCGGGCGCTGCCCTGGTCCATAAACGGTGAAATACCGCAGCGACACGGTGGGCAACCCGAAGTTGGTCGCGTACAGGGTCGTGAGGTGTTCGGCGGCGAGCTTAGTCACGCCGTAGGGGCTGACCGGTTGTGGCCGGTCAGTTTCAAGGCAGGGGTAGGTCTTGGCGTCGCCATAGATGGACGAAGACGATGCGCAGACGAAGCGCCTCAACTCGGGCTTGCGCATGCTGGCTTCCAGCAAGCGCTGTGTGGCGAGAACGTTGGCATCAACGTAGAGACCGAACTCCTTTCCCCAAGAACTGCGGGCCCCGGGTTGACCGGCTTGGTGGAGAACAACTTCCGCGCCGTCGAGGAGTGTATCCAGGTCGGTCGAATTGATGTCCCCCTCAACGAATTCGAAGTGGTCGGACTCCAAAAGCTCAAGATTCGCCCGCTTAATCGCTGGCTCGTAGTAGTCGGTCATGGAGTCGATACCCACAACCGCATGCCCGTCGGCGAGGAGTCGCTGAGCAACGCTGCTTCCTATGAAACCGGCAACTCCCGTTACAAGTGCTTTCATAGTTCCGCATTCCCTTTGCTAACTTTGCGTAGTCGCTAGAGAGCGACCCCCCAAGTCCGCCAACACGAATCGAAATCAACTCAGGTCGGTCCCGGTCTTGACGGCCGACCTGCCGAACTCGATGACGAGTGGCAGGCCTACATAGCCAAGACCTATGACGGCAACAGTGGAGGACACGCATCCCCTAGCCCGTCTTCGCGGAACTCAACGGCGGGCGACTTCTCGGACGAGCAGCCATAGGAAGGCTACGTCGTCAATGAAGTAGCGCTTGAACATGCGCCGCGGCTCTTGCAAAAATCGAAAAAACCATTCAAGACCGGATTTCTGCATCCAGATCGGTGCGCGCTTCACTTTACCGGCGGCAACATCGAATGTACCTCCGACACCCATCGCAAAAGGAACCTTCATTTCTGCCGTGTACCGGCCTAGAAATTGTTCCTTCTTCGGTGAACTGATCGCGACGAACAAGAGGTCCGGCTGGGACGATTTGATCTGCTCGACTACGTCGCGCTCTTCCTCGTCATTCCAATAACCATTGCGGTAACCGGCGACAATGAGACCGGGATACTTGCGCTCATAGATGACCTTTACAGCTGAGACGACTTCTTCTCTAGCGCCGAGCAAGAACACCCTCCATCCCTGCTCGGCGGATCGCCTGATCAGTGCTTCGCAGAGATCTATCCCAGCCACCCGCTCCTTCAGGCCCTTGCCAAGCAGTCGTGACGCCCAGACCACGGGCATTCCGTCGGCATTGATCAGCGCGCACTCGTTGATGATGCGCCGCAACTCTTCGTCACGGCTAGCCTTCACCAACTTGTCAACGTTGACGACCACATGCTGCCGCGGGCGACCGTCTTTGATGAAGCCGTCAACGGCCTGCAGGGTCTCTTCCATCGACAGGTTGTCGATCCGGCAACCCATCATCTCGATTTGGTTATGGCTCATTCGAGCTCCCTTGCCAAAATCTCGACGATACGTTCCGCGGCCTTGCCATCCCATAGCGCCGGACGCGTTCCCCGTTTCGCCTCTCCTCGGAGGACCCTCCTTGCTTCCTCGACAATTCGATCCGGGTCGGTTCCCGCCAACACGTTCGACCCTTCCTCGACAGTCACGGGGCGTTCGGTGTTCTCGCGAAGGGTAATGCACGGTACATCGAGCGCCGTTGTCTCATCCTGGAGACCGCCGCTGTCTGTCAGTACGACGGCCGCGTCTTTCCACAGTTCGAGGAAGGACATGTAGGGCTGCGGCCCAACCAACGCCACGTTTGGCCCGAGGTCAATGCCCGCCGCCGTCATGCTGTCCCTTGTGCGTGGGTGGACCGGAAAGATTATCGGCACCTCGATCGCGATCTCCCGCAGCGCCTCTCCGATTTGTGCCAGTGTTACTGCGTTATCGACGTTACCCGGCCGGTGCAAGGTCGCCACCGCGTAACGGCCGCCGTTCGCTGTCGCTCGCTTCTTGAGGTCGCCTGGTCCGGAAACACTCGTCTTCTCCAGTTTCTTAAGCTGGTAGAGCAAGTTGTCGATCATCACATGGCCGACGTGGTGCACCGCCGCATCCGGCTTGCCCTCACGCTTGAGATTCCTGACGGCGCTCGGTTCGGTCGCGAAAAACCAGTCGGAGATGCTGTCCGTCGCCAGGCGATTGATCTCCTCGGGCATCGTCATATCGCCACTGCGCAAACCAGCCTCGACATGACCTACGGGAATGCCAAGTTTTTTCGCGGCTATTGTGCAGGCCAAGGTTGAATTCACATCACCTACGACGACCACGGCGTCCGGCCGCTGGGTTTGGCAGTACTTGTCGAATGCCAGCATTATCTTGCCGGTCTGTTCCGAATGCGAACCCCCGCCGGCCGCCATGAAAACAGCCGGTTCGGGGATACCCAATTCCTCGAAAAAAACACCATTCATCTCACGGTCGTAATGCTGCCCCGTGTGAACGATCTGATAACGAAGGGTTCCGTATGCGTCCAGTGCGCGTGCGATCGGGGCGATCTTCATGAAGTTGGGACGCGCGCCGACGACAAGATGTATCAGTGGCACAACTCGTGCTCACCCGCATCATGCCCGAGGACGTCTAGGACAAGTGGTCGAGCTTCCACTCGATCCGCGCATTTCACCCGCAAGGACATCCTCAAAGTCGACAGAGGCGCTGCTCACCAACGGTGACCGCAAGACTCAGTCTACGCGAGCGCCGACGATGACCGCTTCTAGGCCGCGGCGCGGGCTGTCAACCCAGGTAGCGGCCCGTGGGTTATCGACGAGTTCGCCGACGGCCCCAACGGCGCCGCAGCCACTAAGCCGAGCCTGAACCGGGCCACACTCGGCCTGGCGGGAGTCAGGACCGCGGTTTCCAGCATTAACCCGCGATTTAAACTATGATTGCGTTGAGTAAACACTGAGAGCAGAGGGGATCATCGTGCATCGGCGAGGCAAGGACGGGTTACGCGCTGGCGTGACCGCGGTCGGCGTCGCTGCGGGCTTGATGGCCTTGGCGTCCACCGTGCAGACCCCGGACGGCTTCGTCCGCGCCAGCCTCGGCGGTCCTCTCTCCCCGTTCGGGAACACCGAGTCCGCATCCGATGTGTTGAACATCGGTGACGGGGCCACCGACCCGGCCGAACTGGCCGCGCTGCTGAAGGGCCCGGTCACCAGCACGCCGGCCGGCGCGCCCGAGTCGCCCTTTCGGGCGGCCTTCGAAGCCGGTGGCATCCCGAATGCAGTGATCCCGAACGTCGACCCGAGCCCCGATCCGGCTGTCAACCTCCCGGCGACAGAACAGCGCCCGATCTCCGGGCCGACATCAGGTCCGATCCCCGCTCCGCCGGCGGCGCCGAAGTCGGTGGTCGACGCCGAGGGCCGGGTGGATTGCACCGGTTCGGTCAGCTGCGAAACCGATCCGATCACCAAGGTCACCACCGTCACCTACCCCGATGGTGTGGTGGCGATCGTCCAGAAGATCAATGACCTGACCGTGGTGGCCTACAAGACTCTGACCGAACACCTCCCGCCCAGCATCCAGACGCTGCTGCCGCCGGTTCCGAGCCAGGCTCCGCCAGCGCTGGCCGCTCAGGCGGCCCCAGCCTTGGCGCCGGTGCCTGCGCCTGCGCCGCTGCCGGACACCCCACCGCTGCTGGCCCCTCCGACTCAGGCAGTGACCGCCGAGCCCCCGATCGAAGCGGGCCCGCCGGCCCCCGAGGCTGTCGACGGCCTCGAGGGGCTCGAGGACCCCGACCAAAGCACCAGCCGCGGCCCGCGGGTGAATGTCACCCGGCCCCCGATGGACTTCAGCCCCGACGCCGGCCAGGGAGGCTCGTCGCGCCCCGGTCGGCCAGGCACCGAATTCCCCGTCTTGGACAAGGTGCGCGACGCGCTGGGTTCAGTCGTCGACACCGTCCGCGACGGCGTGGGCAAGGCGATCGGCTCAGGTGCCTCCGGCAAGGCGACAACCTCACCGGCGCCAGCCGACCAGTCCGGCTCGGACGTCGACGCCGGCCAGCCCTAGCCGCTACTGACCGCCCGCCATCTTCTCCAGTCGGGCAATCCGCTCTTCCATCGGCGGGTGGGTGGAGAACAGCTTGCCGATCCGCTCACCGGAACGGAACGGGCTGGCGATCATCAGATGCGCCTGATCGGCCAACTGCGGGCTCGGCGGCAGCGGAGCCTGCTCCACACCGCCGCTGATCTTGCGCAGCGCCGAGGCCAGCGCGAGCGGGTCGCCGGACAACTGGGCGCCAGACTCATCGGCCTGATACTCCCGGGACCGGGATACCGCCATCCGGATCACCGTCGCCGCAAACGGGCCGAGCAGCGAAACCAGAAGCATCGCAAGCGGATTGATGCCGCCGCCGCTGCTGTTGCGGTTGCCCCCGAAGGCGCCGGCGAACATGGCCATCTGGGCCAGGCCGGTGATCACCGAGGCCATCGCCCCGGCGACACAGGAGATCAGGATGTCGCGGTTGTAGACATGGGACAACTCATGACCGAGCACCGCGCGCAGTTCACGCTCGTTGAGGATATTGAGGATTCCGGTGGTGCAGCACACCGCGGCGTTGCGCGGATTGCGGCCGGTGGCAAACGCGTTGGGGCTGGCGGTGTCGCTGATGTAAAGCCGCGGCATCGGCTGGTGGGCCGCGGTGGCCAACTCCCGGACCATGGCGTAGATCTGCGGCGCCTGGACCTCGGTGACCGGCTGGGCCTTCATGGCGCGCAGCGCCAGTTTGTCGCTGTTGAAGTAGACGTAGGCGTTCATACCGACGGCCATCAGCACCGAGAGGTACATCACATTGCGGCCGAACAGCCCGCCGACGAACACGATTAGGCCCGACATCAACGCAAGCAGCAGGAACGTCTTCATCCGGTTGGCGGTGGGGTGCCAGGTCATTCTCAGTCCTCCTCAGACTCCGCTCTCGGCAGACTAACGCCTCGGCAGGCCCGCCGAGTTCCGGATCACCGTTAACCGTGTCGGTTAACGGTGTAGTCGACCAGCGAAGCCAGTGCGCGGCGTCCGGGCACGTCGGGCAGCCCATCGAGTTCGGCGCGCGCTTGAGCGGCGTATTGCTGGACCGTCGCCTTGGCCGCCGCGATCCCACCGGAGGCGCGCAGCAGCGCCAGCGCCTCGGTGACGGCGTCGTCGTCGGTGACCGGTCCGGTGAGCAACTCCCGCAGCCGGTCGGCGGCCGGGCCGGTTTCGGACAGGGCGAACAGCATCGGCAGGGTGTGCACGCCCTCCCGCAGGTCGGTGCCGGGCAGCTTGCCCGACTCGTCCGGGTCGCTCTCGATGTCGATGATGTCGTCGGAGATCTGGAACACCGTCCCGATGATCCCGCCGATTCGGCCGAGGCGCTCGACCTGGTCGGGGGTGGCGCCGGAGAACGTCCCACCGAGTCGGCCGGCCGCGGCGATCAGGCAGGCCGTTTTCTCCGAGACCACCCGCAGGTAGTGCGAGACCGCGTCCGCCCCGTCGGGCACCCCCTTGGTTTCGCGCATCTGACCGGTGACCAGCAGCGCGAACGTCTCGGCGATGATGCGCACCGCCTCGGGGCCGAGCCCGGCGACCAGGCGCGAGGATGTGGCGAACAAGTAGTCACCGGCCAGGATCGCAATGTTGTTGCCCCACCGCGCGTTCGCCGATGGGGCACCCCGGCGGACCTGGGCTTCGTCCATGACGTCGTCGTGATACAGCGTGGCCAGGTGCACCAGTTCGATGACCGCACCCGCGGTGGTCACCTCGGTGTTCTCCGGGTCGGGCCCGACATGGGCGGCCAGCACGGTGAACAGCGGCCGGAACCGCTTGCCGCCGGCTTCGAAGAGGTGCAGGACGGCCTCGGTCATCAACTGGTCGGCGCCGCGCAACTCGGTGGAGATCATGTCCTCGACCCGGGCGACGCCGTCGCGCACCTGCTGGGCGAAATCCGGGTCACCGAGGTCAACTCCCGCCACCACGCTCGCCGGTGTCCTCACGGTGCCAAGATACTGGTCATCGTGGAGTCGCTTTCATCTGAGGTCGTCGTTGTCGGTGCCGGGCCGTCGGGGTCGGCGGCCGCGGCCTGGGCCAGCCGGGCCGGCCGCGAGGTGCTGGTGATCGACGCCTGCGAGTTCCCGCGGGACAAGGCCTGCGGCGACGGGCTGACCCCGCGCGCCGTGGTCGAGTTACGCCGCCTGGGCCTCGGCGACTGGCTGGACGGCCGGATCCGTCACCACGGTCTGCGGTTGGCCGGGTTCGGCGGTCAACTCGAGGTGCGCTGGCCCGGGCCGTCGTTCCCGGAGGCCAGTTCGGCCGTCCCGCGAACCGAACTCGACGATCGGGTGCGTAAGGCCGCCGAGGACGCCGGGGCGGGGATGCTGCTGGGCTGCAAAGCCGTCGACGTGGACCGTGATTCGGCCGGGCGGGTCACCGCGGTGGTGTTGGCCGACGGCCGGCGGGTGGCCTGTCGCTGGCTGATCGTGGCCGACGGCGCCCGCTCGCCGCTGGGCCGCGTGCTGGGTCGGCAGTGGCATCAGCAGACCGTCTATGGCGTCGCCGCCCGCGCGTACCTGCGTTCCTCGCGGGCCGACGAACCATGGATCTCCTCGGACCTGGAACTGCGGTCGCCCGCCGGCGGTGCCGGCAATCGAGCCGGAGCCGGCGGTGCCGGCAATCAAGCCGGAGCCGGGCAGGTGCTGCCGGGCTACGGCTGGATCTTCCCGCTGGGCAACGGCGAGGTGAACCTCGGGGTCGGGGCGCTGGCCACCGCCAAACGCCCGGCCGATGTGGCGCTGCGGCCACTGCTCAAGCATTACGCCGACACCAAACGGGATGCCTGGGGTTTCCAGGGCCCGCCGCGGGCGGTGTCCTCGGCGCTGCTGCCGATGGGCGGGGCGGTGTCCGGGGTGGCCGGCGGCAACTGGATGTTGGTCGGTGACGCCGCGGCGTGCGTCAACCCGCTCAACGGCGAGGGCATCGACTACGGGCTGGAGACCGGACGGCTGGCCGCCGAGCTGCTGGGCACCAAAGACGTCGCGCGGGCCTGGCCGGCGCTGCTGCAGGCGCACTACGGGCGTGGCTTCTCGGTGGCCCGCCGGCTGGGGTTGCTGCTGACGCTGCCGCGGTTCTTGCCGTTGACCGGGCCGCTGGGCATGCGGTCCCCGGCCCTGATGGGTGTGGCGGTCCGGGTGATGGGCAACCTCGTCACCGAGGAGGACACCGACCGGGTGGCGCGCTGGTGGCGGACCGCCGGGGCGGGGTCACGTCTGCTGGACGGACGCAAGCCGTTCAGCTGACCGAACTTCGGTGCATCCCCGTGCGCCCGGCGCACGTTTCCGCACCGAACCGGCGAGGGGCCGGGGTCAGGGTGTCAGGGCTTGACGGCGGCGTGCAGGGCCACGATGCCGCCGGTGAGGTTGCGCCACCGCACCTGCGACCATCCCGCCGCTTCGATGCCGGCCGCCAGCGTCGGCTGGTCGGGCCAGGCCCGGATGGATTCGGCCAGGTAGACGTAGGCCTCCGGGTTGCTGGAGACCGCCCGGGCCACCCGGGGCAGCGCCTGCATCAGGTACTCCTTGTAGAGCGTGGAGAACACCGGGATGGTCGGGGTGGAGAACTCGCACACCACCAGACGCCCGCCCGGCTTGGTGACCCGGGCCATCTCCCGCAGGCCGGCGCTGAAGTCGACGACGTTGCGCAGCCCGAAACTGATCGTCACCGCGTCGAACACCGCGTCGGCGAAGGGCAACCGGGTGGCGTCGCCGGCCACCTTGGGCACCGGTCGCCCCGCGCCGGCGTGCAGCATCCCCACCGAGAAGTCGGCGGCCACACACCAGGCGCCGGATTTGGCCAACTCGACGGTGGACACCGCGGTCCCGGCGGCCAGATCCAGCACCGCCTCGCCGGGCTTGATCGTCAACGCCGCCCGGGTGGCGCGGCGCCAGTGCCGGTCTTGGCCCGCAGAGAGGATGGTGTTGGTGATGTCGTAGCGGCGCGCCACCGCGTCGAACATCGACGCCACCTCATGGGGGTCCTTGTCCAGTGACGCGCGGTTCACCGGACAGACGCTATCAAGCGCCGCGCCGGTCGATCTCCAGGTTCTGACGCGAGCGCGCGACCATCCGTTCGCTGAGGTGGATCAACCTGTCCTCGTGTCCGGCGGGCATCGTGTACGCCAACTGCCGAAGTTCGATCGCGAAACCCTGCAAGTCCTGGTGAAATGAATTATCGGCCATCTCTAGAGCCTCCCCGGTCTTCACGACTTCAATGAAAGTGCTTGAACCGTTTGCGGTTTGGTCCCCCTTGACCTGCTAACCAGTGTGCCCCCGGGCAGGCCCCGGGCGGAAGACCTCTTACTGAGAATTCAGGTGAACTTTGCGTTTCGGCTGTGTTTCTCGACGCTCGAGTCGGACCAGACCAGCCAGCATGGCCGCACCGATGAGCCAACCGGCAACCGCGATGGACCCCGCCGGGATGATGGCCAGGGTGGCGTTGCGGTTTTGCACTCGAACCAGGTTCGGGTCGGACTTGTCGTACTCGACGTAGATGCGCATGCCGGTCGCCAACTCCGAGGGGTAGAGCACCCCGAGTTCGGGACGGTAGGTCACGCGGTCGGGAGTGACGAACTCGATGGTGGAACGCCGCGGGCCCGCCGAGAGCACTTCAGCCTCGGCTACCGCCAGGTTGCGTTCGATCTGGCGGTCGTTGCGCCACGCCCCTACGACCAGCAAGACCGACTGCACGGTGACGATGCCGATCAGCACCCAGACCGCGATCTTGGCCCACCGCAGCGCTTTCCGGTCGAAGGTGTCCGGCAGATCGGGGGGGCGACTCGGCCACGCCGCTTCCAGCAGTGCCCGCAGGCGTGCGATCACAGAGCAGCCCGGATCGCGGCGTGCAACTGCCGCAGCGAGGACCGGTCGGCCTTGACTTCCAGCACCCGCATGCCGTCGTGGGCTTCGGCGAGCGCCGGGCCGAGGTCGTCGACCTCGATCTGGCGGGCGTCGACGTGGTAGGCCCGGCACAGTGCGCCGACGTCGACGTCATGCGGGGTGCCGAAGATCCGGGCGGCCACATCGGAGAACCGGGGGTCGCCCTGTTCGAGCAACTCGAAGATGCCGCCGCCGTTGTCGTTGGACACCACGATGGTCAGATCGTGCGGGCTGGGTTCGGTGGGGCCGATCAACAACCCGGAGGCGTCGTGGACGAATGTGAGGTCGCCCAACAGCGCCACCGTGCGGCCCGGATGGGCCAGTGCGGCTCCGATGGCGGTGGAGACCGTGCCGTCGATCCCGGCCACGCCGCGGTTGGAGCGGACCGCGACCGACTCGACACTCAGCCCGGCCAGCGAGATGTCGCGGACCGGGTTGGAAGCCCCCAACACGACCTGGTCCCCGGGTCGCAGGGCGGCGGCCACTGCGACAGCAACATGCAGACCGGTGGTCAGCGGGTGGGCTGCCAGTTGTTCGCGAAACACCACCCCGACGTGGGCGTGGGCGGCGGCGCATCGCTGCAGCCATTGCGGATCCGGGGTGCCGGTGGTCTGCGCACGGGTTCCGGTGGCCATGGAGTTGCCGGACACGTCGGGCCAGCGCGGGCCGGTGGTCAGCGCGTACACCGGAATGTCGGGGTCGGCCAGCAGCGCTGAGACGGGCCGGTGCAGGGTGGGCCGGCCCAGCATGATGACCTGCCGCGGCCGCAGCAGGGTCAGCGCCAGCGGGTGCAGCGGATTGGCGGGCAGCGGGGCCGTCGGCTCGGCGACGGTGGGCAGGTGGGCCAGTTCGGGGTGCACCCCCGCACCGTGCCCGGCGACCACCACGGTGTCGGCGGTGAGGTCGACCGGGACCGGCTCATCGAAAGCGACCGGTGGCGTGTAGGTCCACGGTTGGCCGTCGGGCCGGCCTGGGGGAAAGTCATTCGGACGTGAATCAACTTCCGGCACAAGGGGTTCGCGCAGCGGAATATCGAACTGCACCGGCCCGGCGTTGGCGCTGCGCGCCCCGGTCGCCGCAGCCAGCACCCGGCAGGTCGCCGAGCGCCACTGGGCGTTGAGGGCCACCAGGTCGGGTTCGGTGAACTCCGGGGCCAGACCCAGACTGATGGCGGCACGAACCTGGCTGCCGAAGTACCCCAACTGCTCCATGGTCTGGTTGGCGCCGGTGCCCAACAGTTCGTAGGGGCGGTTGGCGGAGAGCACGATCAGCGGAACCCGGGCGTAGTTTGCCTCGACGACCGCCGGGCCGAGGTTGGCCACCGCGGTCCCGGAGGTCATCGCGATCGGGACCGGCCGCCCACTTCCGACGGCCAAGCCCACCGCCAGGAAGCCGGCGGTGCGCTCATCGATGCGGACGTGCAGGCGTAGCCGGCCGGCCCGGTCGGCGTCAGCCAGGGCGAAGGCCAGTGGTGCATTGCGCGAGCCGGGGCACAGCACGACGTCGCGCACGCCGCCGCGGATCAGTTCGTCGACAACGACCCGGGCCTGTGTCGTCGAAGGGTTCACCCCTACAGGGTGGCACAGCTATCCAAACACCGATGCGGTCAGGCTTTCCCGGGCCGCTAACTCCCAAACCGCTCGCGCAGCAACGCCAGGCGGCGCGTCATCTCATCACTGGCCCAGCCCAGCCGCTCTATCAATTCCAGGCGGGGTCGGGCGGCCGACCCGGTGTAGTACGAGGAAAATGACGCCCGGGTCTCGAATGCCTCGAGAGCGGAGGCCAGCAACCATTCCCGCGGTCGTCCGGCGGGTGGGATGTGGTCGAAGCGCTCGCAGGCCGGCAAGAACGGTCCATCCAGTTGCCAGCCCGCGTCCCGCTCAACCGCACTGAAAAGCAGCTGTAGCGCCTGCACCGCAAGGGATCTCGAGCCGTATCCGTCGGCCACCCTGGCCAGGGTCGAAAGCCGGGACGGCGACGCTTTGGCCCCGCAGGCGGTGGTCAGAAGGCCCAGCGAGCGCCGCATCGCCCCCAGCCGGACCCCAGCCGGCTCAGATCGGTCTTGGCTGCGGGCGTGCAGCGCAAGTGCCTCGAACATCGCCGGGTCGGCGTCCGCAGAGACGATACGGCCCAGTTCGGCGGCGAACGGCAGGCCCGCCAGAGGCTGTTGCCAGCGTGCCTCGCCGTCGATCCCACCCAGATCGGGGCCATCGCGTCCAGCATCGTCGGGTAGGACGAGCCAGCCCTGCGTCGCCAGCTCCGCGGCCCGATCCGACTTGCAGGCGAACAGGTTGAGCAGATACCCATCCGGGGGCTCGCCGCGACCGAACGGTGCAAGCAGTTCAAGACCCGGAATCAACCGATAGGACCGATATCCCTGCTGCGAAAACAAGTCGGTCACGTCGAGGTGCCAGGCTTCGCCGGCTTTGATCCCGTACAGCACCAGGGGCGAGAGCTCGGAGAAAAATCGTGCTCCGCCGCGCAGGATTCGTGATTCCTCGCCCTCGGCGTCAATCTTCACGACGCGGACATCCCGCCACCCGTACTGATCCATGCAAGCGTCGAGGGTGGTCAGCTCCACCGCCTCGAAATGTCCCAACGGCCCGCCGGCACGGGTGATCGCATTCAGTTCCGAGTTGTCGTTCAGGCTCAGCCGGGCACGTCCCGGGGCGTCGGACAAGGCCCGCCCGTCTACGACGACGTTGCCGAACGCATTCAATGCCACAGAGTCGGCGAGCATCCCGGCGGTACCGGAGGCCGGTTCGAAGGCCCAGACCCGTCCGGGCGGACCGACCTTGCTGGCCATAGACAAGCCGTAGACCCCGTAGTTGGCTCCGACGTCGATCATCTGGTCACCCTGCCGGAGCAGGCGGCGCAGGAAGCGGATCTCGTCCTCGAACCAGTCGGCTTGCTCTTTGATCACGTAGGGCGTGATCAGATTCAGTGAATCGGGGACGACGACCTTCGTGCCGTCGACCAGGCTGAGCGTTGCGGTCCGCATCATGGGGGTCTCCTGTTTCGACCCCTGCCAGTAGTGGTCGCCGGTTCTTTTCCTCGGCTAGCCCGGAAACGGGCGCCCGGACGGCCCGGGACGTGTCCGTTCCGGCTGCGTGGTCGCGGTCAATCACCGGCACAGCGACCAGCGCCGGTTAAACGGGCGTTCCGGCGAAGAAGTCCAGCATGGACCGGTTGACGGGGTCGTAGCGTTCCAGGAAACCGAGGTGGCCGGCGTTGGCGATCTGGACGTAGCGGCCCGCCGGGATCGCCTCGGCGACCTCACGGCCCAACGCGGGCGGGGTGACCACGTCGTCGGCGAATCCGATCACCAGAACCTCGGTGGGAATCGCCCGGTAGGCCGGCAATCGGTTCTCGTGCGGGGCCACCCCGAGTTGGGCACGCCACCCAGGGGTCCGCTTGAGGGGGAACGCGATGAACATCTGCAGCCACTCGTCGATGGCCGGGGAGTTGATGGTCTTGGGCGAGAAGTTCTCCAGGACCCGGACCTTGGCGGCGTAGGAGTTGGGCAGTTCGATCCCGGCCTCGGCGAGTTCCTCGTCGGCGGTACGGAACGCGATCCGGGTGGTGTCCACCCGGCCGCGGGTACCCATCAGCACGGCCTGCCGGACCAGGTCCGGACGGGCCAGCATGAGTTCCTGGGCGATGAAGGCGCCCATCGACATCGCCACCACCCGGGTCGGCCCGCCGATGACGGTCTCGATGATGTCGACGGTGTCGGCGACCATCTGCGCGGTGTCGAACCCGTCGGCGTTCTCGGTGGCACCCACCCCGCGGTTGTCGAAGGTGACGCAGCGGTATCCGGCCCGCTTGAACACCGGGACCTGGTGGATATGCCAGGTGCGTCCGGCGCCGCCGGTGCCGGCGATGAACAGCACCGGGTCGCCGGTGCCGGTGTCGTCGTAGGCCAGGTTGGTCACGGCCGCGACGCTAGCAGTGCGTGGCACTCCCGCACGCGGGCGATCCACCAGTCGCGGCGGTCGGGCGGGGCGGCGAGGTCGGCCAGGCGGGCCGGATCCGGGGCGACGGTGGTGACGGGCAGGAACCCGTCCCGGGGGTGCAGGTCGGCGACGTCGGTCACGAACAACCCGCCGGTGCCCAGCCCGCACGCGTGCTCCAGTCGCGGCAATGCCGCCGCCGCGGCCAGGCCGGCGCCGATGCCGACGGCCGAATCCAACGCGCTGGAGAGCACCACCGGCACGTCGATCTGGGCGGCGATCTGTAGCAGCGCCGTGATCCCGCCCAGGGGTGCCACTTTGAGGACGGCGACGTCGGCCGCGCCGGCCCGCACCACCGCCAGCGGGTCGGAGGCCTTGCGGATGCTCTCGTCGGCGGCCACCGGCACCGCCACCCGGCGGCGCACCTCGGCCAGTTCGGGCACCGTCCGGCAGGGCTGCTCGAGGTACTCCAGTGCGCCGTCGGCGGTCAGTGCCTGCGCCGCCGCAACGGCCTGCGGCACGCTCCACCCGCCGTTGGCGTCCACCCGGACGGTGGGCACCGCCGCGCGGACCGCATTGACCCGTGCGACATCGTCGGCCAGCGTCTGCCCGGGCTCGGCGACCTTCACCTTCGCTGTTGTGCATCCGGGGAACCGGGCCAGCACCTCCGGCACCTGCTCAGGTGCCACCGCGGGGACGGTCGCGTTGACCGGGATGCGGTCACGCAAACCAGAAGGCGGTCCGGAAGTCGATCCGGAATACCTTGCCAGGTAGGCAGATTCGATCGCCGAAGCCAACCAGAACGCCGCCTCGGCGGCCTCGTACTCCAAGAAGGCGCCGAACTCGCCCCAACCCGCCGGCCCGTCGATGAGGGCGACCTCCCGCACGGTGATACCGCGGAAGCGCACCCGCATCGGCAATGCGACGACGTGCAGGCGGTCCAGCAGGTCGTCGAGCGCCGGCGGCATCAGATCGCGCGGTCGCGGTTCTCCCAGTAGGGCTTGCGCAGATCCTTCTTGAGCAGTTTCCCGGTGGGGTTGCGGGGCAGTTCGTCCATGATGTCGACGCTACGCGGGCACTTGTAGCCGGCCAGCCTCTCCCGGCACCAGGCGATCAGGTCCTCCGGGGAGGCCTGCTGACCGTCGTAGAGTTCGACGACGGCCTTCACCGACTCGCCCCACTTGTCGTCCGGGACACCGAACACGGCGGCGTCCATGACCGCCGGATGGTCGGTGAGGGCCCGTTCGACCTCCACCGAGTAGATGTTCTCCCCGCCGGAGATGATCATGTCCTTGAGCCGATCTTCGACGAAGACGAAGCCGCCGTCGTCGACCCGGCCGATGTCCCCGGTGCGGAACCAGCCGTCCTCGGTGATCGCCTCGGCGGTGGCTTCCGGTTTGTTGTGGTATCCCTGCATCACCTGGGGTGTGCGGAACCACAGTTCACCGGGCTGACCGGCGGGGACGTCCTGGAGGGTGTCGGGGTTGACCACCCGCACCTCGACCTGCCGCGACGGTTGGCCGGCGCTGGTCAGCCGTTCCGGGTGGGACTCGTCGCGGTGGGCTTCCGGGGACAGTTGGGTGACGGCGCCGCACACCTCGGTCAGGCCGTACACCTGGACGAATTCGGTGTTGGGGAAGGCCACCAGGGCCTGCTTCAACAGGGCCGGGGGCATCGGGGAGGCCCCGTAGACGAAGGTCCGCAGCTGGTTGAACAACTTGATGGCGTCGGGACCCATCTCCATCACCTTGGCCAGCACCGCGGGCACCAGGAAGGTGCGGGTCGCCCCGGCCAGCATCGCCCCGGCCAGCGACGCCCCGTCGACTTCACGGGTCATGATGCTCGGGATGCCGGCGTGGATGCCGAACTGCATGTAGGACGAGCCCCCGACGTGGAACAGCGGCATCGACACCATGCTCTTGTCGTCGGGTTCGAACTCGAAGGTGTTGGAGTTGATGGTGTGCGCCATCAGCGCAGCCTGGCTGAGCCGGATTCCCTTGGGGTTTCCGGTGGTTCCCGAGGAATACATGATCACGCAGACGTCCTCGGGGGTCACCTCGGCGCCCCGGTCGCGGGGAGTGGCGGCGGCCAGCATCGCCTCGTACTCGTCGCCGTCGCCGCCTTCGGGGGTGACGGTGATGACGTGTTCGACGTGGGTGAGGTCGCCGCGGATGGCGTCGATCGCGGGTTTGAGTTCGGCGCCGACGATGATGAGCTTGGCGCCGCAGTCGTTGATAACGTAGTCCATCTCCGAACCGGCCAACCGGAAGTTGATGATCGCGGTCGCCGCACCCAGGCTGGCGGCGGCCAGGGTGGTCTCCACACAGGCCGGGTGGTTCTTGTCCAGGAACGCCACCACGTCGCCACGCCCGATGCCCCGTTCGGCCAGCGCCCCGGCCAGCCGGCGCACCCGGTCGTTGAATTGCGCCCAGGTGAAGCTGCGGCCGAGGTAGCTGATGGCTTCTTCCTCGGGCTTGACCTGCGCCCAATGGGCGAGCCGTTCGTCGAGAAAGCGGGGTTCGAGGGTTTGCTCCATACCGGACAGGGTGCCACCGAGGACAGCATCTCTTGGGCGGTTTCCCCCAATCGGTTGGATCCGGTGGCTTTTCGATTACCGGCCGGCCGGTTGACAGCCATGGCGAACAACGCCCGGCAGTGTGGACCGCAACGGCCCGGACACCCCGCCGGAACGGCCAATCACAGCAAAGGACCCGGCATGACCCCGCAGTTGCCTGGAGAACTGATCCTCAGCTCGCCCGGTCGCTCGATGGTCGCAGCAGCACCAGTGCTGCGACGATCGCGGCGGCCGGCACCACCGCCATGATGAGGCTCACCTCCCGGATGGCGCCCAGCCAGCTGTCGGCGGCCTCGGCGACCACCCACCGAGCCTGCTCGGGGTCGAGAACCTCACTGCCCGACGCCGGACTGGGCGCACCGCCGTGGGCCACCCGCAACGCTTCGCGGGCCTGCTCCTCGCTGATCCCCGACCCTTCCAGCTTCGCGCGGGCGTCGCGTAGGAACAACGTGGTGCCAGCCAGGGCGAACAGCGCGGGCCCCAGCGAGTAGGCGGCCTGCCCGATCGCGGGCTTGACCGCCGACACCGCACCGCCGAGTTCGGGCGGGGCGCTGGACATCATGATCGTCGACTGCGGTGTCTGCACCACGGCTCCGCCGATGGCGTTGAGAGCGACCGCGACCCCGAGAACGGCGATGGGCGTGCGCCCGTCGAGTGCCACCAGCATCACCATGCTGACCAACAGCACCACCAGACCGGCAACCAGCACGGCCCGCTCTCCGAATCGGGTGACCGCCTTGCCCGCCGCTACCGCGGCCGCCGAGGCCACCAGCATCGCGGGGATGAGCAGCAGCCCGAGCAGTTCCGGTGACTCACCGCGGATGGTCACCAGGTAGTAGGCAAACAGCAAGGTCCCGCCACCACCGAGGAAGTTGAAGGCGGCCCCGGCGATCAGCGCGGCGTTGAACCGGCCGGATTTGAACAGTCGCATGTCCAGGGCCGGGGCCTCGGTGCGCAGTTCCCACAGCACGAACGCCACCGCCAGTGCCAGTCCGACGGCGATCAACCCCAGTGCCTCCGCGCTGAACCCGCCCTGCAGTTCGGTAAGGCCGTAGATGACGGTGATCAGCGAGACGGCGATCAGCAGGATTCCGGTGATGTCGAGTTTGCGTTCGTCGCGGACGGTCTCCGGAACGAAGCGCAGCGTGATCACCAGGGTGAGCACGGCCAGCGCCGGGGTGACCAGCAGGCAGGCCCGCCAGCCGTACAGTCCGGCCAGCCAACTGGCCAGGGCCGGCTGGAACACCGCCAGCGCGTGACCGGCGCCGAGGTAGGCCGCGATCGCGGCGGCCCGGCGGCCAGGCGGGAAGACGGCGTTGACGATCGCCAACGACAGCCCCAGCACGAAGGCGAACGCCACACCCAGGCCGGCCCGGGCGATGATGAGGACCGCGACGTGGGGTGCGGCCGCCCCGAGCACCCCGAAGAAGATCGAGCCGCCGACGCCGACGACGAACATGCGTTTCATCCCGTGCAGGTCGCCGAGCGCACCGGCGCCCAGCACCGCCGCCGCCAGGGTCAGCGTGCACAGGCTGGCCAGGAAACTGGCTGTGCCGGGACTGAATTGGAGACCGTTGCGCACCTCGGAGAGATTCGTCGACAGGGTGGTCGGATCGGCCGCGGTGATGCTGTATCCCAACCCCATGGCGACGATGGTCATGGTGGCGGCGCGGCCGCTGACGTGGGTGGTGGCCTCAGCCATTGGTCGATGCTATGCCTGGGGCCGTGCCTGATTCTGGGCCCGGGCGGAACGGATCCGGATCGGTCCGCGCCAGTCGCCGTCGGGGTCCAGAACCACCCCGCGCTGGGTGATCTCCACGGCGCCCTGGCGGGCCAGTGCGCGGGCTGTACTTCGGGTGGGCTCCATGAGCGGGCGCCACTGTTCGCCGCCGACCGCGCGGGCCGCCTCTGACGGGCAGATGCTGCCGGCGCGGGCGGCCAGCAGGGTGAGGATCGCGGCGCGAAGCCATTCATCGAGCGGTTCTGCCTCGGCCATAGCCGTTCTACTGTGTCAGCATGACCGCCTCCCTCGCGACCGCCGATCTGCTGCGCCATCCCCTGCACGCCGGCCACCTCACCGTCGGCGCCCTCAAGCGCCACCGGGACAAGCCGGTGCTGTTCCTCGGCGACACCACCCTGACCGGCGGCGAACTGGCGATGCGGATCAGCCAGTACATCCAGGCCTTCGAGGCGCTGGGGGCCGGCGACGGTGCGACCGTCGGACTGCTGTCGCTGAACCGCCCCGAGGTGCTGATGATCATCGGGGCCGGGCAGACCCAGGGCTATCGACGCACCGCCCTGCACCCGTTGGGCTCCCTGGACGACCATGCCTACGTGCTCGCCGACGGCGGTGCGACGTCGTTGATCATCGACCCCAACCCGATGTTCAACGAGCGTGCGGTGGGGTTGCTGGCCAAGGTTCCGTCGCTGCGCCAGGTGCTCACCCTTGGTCCGGTACCCGAAGAACTCGCCGAGGTGGGTGTGGACCTGATCGCCGAGGCGGCGAAATATCCACCGAAACCCCTTGTGGCCGCTGATCTTCCACCCGACCACATCGGCGGATTGACCTATACCGGGGGCACCACCGGTAAGCCGAAGGGCGTGATGGGCACGGTCAGTTCGATCCTCACCATGACGACGGCCCAACTGGCGGAGTGGGAGTGGCCGGAGAACCCGCGGTTTTTGATGTGCACCCCGCTGTCGCATGCCGGGGCGGCGTTCTTCGTGCCGACGATCGTCAAGGGCGGGGAGATGATCGTGCTGCCCAAGTTCGACCCGGCCGAGGTGCTGCGGGTGATCGAGGAACGCCGCATCACCGCCACGATGCTGGTCCCGTCGATGATCTACGCGCTGATGGACCACCCGGACTCCCACACCCGGGACCTGTCGTCGCTGGAGACGGTGTATTACGGCGCCTCGGCGATCAACCCGGTGCGACTGGCCGAGGCGATCGAGCGGTTCGGGCCGATCTTCGCGCAGTACTACGGCCAGTCCGAGGCCCCGATGGTGATCAGCTATCTGGCCAAGGCCGACCACGACGAGAAACGCCTCACCTCCTGCGGTCGGCCGACGTTGTTCGCCCGCACCGCACTGCTGGGCGCCGACGGCAACCCGGTGCCGCCCGGCGAGGTCGGCGAGATCTGCGTGTCGGGGCCGCTGCTGGCCGGCGGGTACTGGAACCTGCCGGAGGAGACCGCCAAGACGTTCGCCGACGGCTGGCTGCGCACCGGTGACATGGCGCGCGAGGACTCCGACGGCTTCTGGTACATCGTCGACCGGGTCAAGGACATGATCGTGACCGGCGGCTTCAACGTGTTTCCCCGCGAGGTGGAGGACGTCGTCGCCGAACATCCCGCGGTCGCCCAGGTCTGCGTGATCGGCACCCCGGACGAGAAATGGGGTGAGGCGGTGACCGCGGTCATCGTGCTGCGGCCCGGACACCCGAGCGACGAGCAGACGGTGGCGAGACTGACCGAGGAAATCCAGTCGTCGGTCAAGGAGCGCAAGGGCTCGGTGCAATCGCCCAAACAGGTGATCGTCGCGGAGTCGGTGCCGGTGACCGCGTTGGGCAAGCCGGACAAGAAGGCGGTGCGGGCGCAGTTCTGGGAAGGCACCGGCCGCGCCGTCGGCTGATCGTAGGCTGTCACCCGTGACGATTCGCGCTGTTCTGTTCGACTTCTCCGGCACCCTGGCCCGACTCGAAGAGAACGACACCTGGTTCACCGGCATGGACCTCGACGAGCCCATGCGGGCGACGGTGATGCACCGCATGCTGGCTCCCACGGGAACAGCGAATCACCATCGCTGGGACCACCGCGACCTCGACCCCAACCTGCACCGCGAGGTCTACCTGCACGTCCTGCAGGAGACAGGCCTGCCCGACGAACATGCCGAATCGGTGTACCAGCGGACGATCGACCCTACGGAGTGGCAGGTGTACCCGGACACCGCCGAGGTGCTGAGCACCCTGCGGGACAACGGGATTCGCACTGCCGTGGTGTCCAACATCGCCTGGGATGTGCGGACGGTTCTCGACTCTGCCAACGCCCACGCCGACGAGTACATCCTGTCCTTCGAAGTGGGTGCCGCCAAACCCGACCTGCAGATCTTCCAGGCCGCACTGACCGCGCTGGGTGTGGAGGCCGCCGATGCGGTGATGGTCGGTGACAGCGAGGAGAACGACGGCGCGGCCCGGGCGCTGGGCTGCGGATTCGTTCTGGTGGACCCGCTCCCGATCAGCGAGCGGCCGACCGGTTTGGTTGAGGCACTGCGCTCAACAGGGTTGACGCTGTAGCTTTTCCGTTCAGCCTCAGGCACTTCGGAGGTTGCGGATCCGTCGGCGGCTCGGCGCCCGAACTGCCTCGTAGTGGTCGATCAGCTGCTCACAGATCCTCGGCCAACTGCGGTTGACCACGCTGCGTCGGGCGGCGTCGGAGTAGCGGGATCGCTGGGCGAGCAGGTGGTCGACGGATCTGCTCAGCCCCGACTCGAACGCCGACACCGGCAGCAGAACGCCCGTCCGGAACGCCGCGACGAGGTCGCGCGGACCACCGGCGTCCGGGGCTACGACAGGAACCCCCGACGCCAACGCCTCCTGGACGGTTTGACAGAACGTCTCGTGCTCACCGGTGTGGACAAACACGTCCATGCTGGCGTACGCGGTGGCCAACTGGGGGCCGTGCAGCTCGCCGGTGAACACCGCAGCGGGCATCAGCGCCTGTAGCCTTCCCCGCTCGACACCGTCCCCCACGATCACCACCTGCACATCGCGGCGGCGGGCCAGGACAGCAAGGCGCTCAACGTGTTTCTCCGGTGCCAGCCGGCCGACGAAGCCGACGATCGGCCGTTGATCGGGCGACCATGCCCGTCGGAGCTCAGCGCTGCGCGCCGAGGGCGCAAAGCCGGTGACGTCCACCCCGCGGCCCCAGTGGTACACCCTTGGTACGCCACGGGATTCGAGTGCCTCGACCGCCGACGTCGAGGGCGCCAGCGTCCGGTCGGCCAAGGAGTGCAGGTGACGAATCCAGGCCCAGGCCGTCGGCGCGGCAAAGCGCGCGCCGTAACTGGCCGCCATACCGGCGATATCGGTCTGATAGACCGCCACTGTCGGTACCCCGAGTCGGCGGGCGGCCAGCAGGCCCCCATACCCCAGTAACGCAGGCGAAGCCAGATGGACGACGTGGGGGTCGAAACTCCGCAGGATGCGCACGATCCCCGGACCCGGCACGCCCAGGGGTAGTGACCTGACGATCGGGAACATCCGGGCCGGAACGCGATGGATCGGCACCTCGTCGGCACGCATCGCGGCGGGCTCACCACGCGGGCTGTCGGGAGCGATGACGAGCGCGCGGTGGCCCGTGCGATCGAGGTGCTCGAGAACTCGCAGCACCGAATTGGATACACCGTTCACGTTGGGAAGAAAGGACTCAGCAACGATTGCGACTCGCACGGTTTCGAGCCTGCGGCGACGAGGTTTCGGCCAGGTGGACACCAGCGGTATGTCATCGGTCGAACAGGCGTATTTTCTCGGAAGCAAAGCCTGCCGCCGCTGTCTGCCAACATAATTCGCTCAACCGACGTGATTTCTTCACTCGGTGTTCACCGAGACGCCGGTAGCTTCAACCAAAATGACTCAGCTGCCAGACGGGGTGATCAGGGTGGACCGCGATCTGGAATACCTCCCGCGATCGGCACAATTCAGCTTCCGGCGGTTGTGGGTGACACTGGTGCTGTCGGCCACCGTCCTGGGCGGGGCAGCGCTGCTGGTCCGAACCTTCCCCAACTCCGGTTACCAGGCCGGCTACGAAGCAGTCACCGCCCGGGATCCGGACTGGGTCAGAGCCGGTGTCGAAGCGGCCGACGGCACCGCACTCCAGCTCTGCGATCAACTGCACGCCGAGATCGACTCGTCGGCGGCGTCGCCGCGATACGACTACACCTCGTTCGTCAAAGGCTGCGGGCAAGCCATCAGTCAGCTCGCCGGCCGACCAGTACCGCTGCCGATTCCCGGGCGGTGACCCGGCCGCGGTCGGCTCTCCCCGCAGCCGGCCCGGTACCGTCACGAGGCGTGAGCGACAACCCGTTCAACCCTGCTCTGTGGACACCCGTCGAGGGATTCGAGACGCTGACCGACATCACCTATCACCGTCAGATCGCCGGCGGCGTGCCGCAGCCGACGGTTCGGGTGGCTTTCAACCGGCCCGAGGTGCGCAACGCCTTCCGGCCGCACACCGTCGACGAGCTGTACCGGGCGCTCGACCATGCCCGGATGTCGCAGGATGTCGGCGTGGTGCTGCTCACCGGCAACGGGCCCTCCCCCAGGGACGGCGGGTGGGCGTTCTGTTCGGGCGGGGACCAACGGATCCGCGGCCGCACCGGCTATCAGTACGCGGCCGGTGAGACCGCCGAGACCGTCGATCCCGCCCGTGCCGGTCGGCTGCACATCCTGGAAGTGCAGCGGCTGATCCGGTTCATGCCCAAGCCGGTGATCTGCCTTGTCAACGGCTGGGCCGCCGGTGGCGGACACAGCCTGCACGTGGTCTGCGATCTGACCCTGGCCAGTCGCGAGCATGCCCGGTTCAAACAGACCGACGCCGACGTCGGAAGCTTCGACGGCGGGTACGGCAGCGCCTACCTGGCCCGCCAGGTGGGTCAGAAATTCGCCCGGGAGATTTTCTTCCTCGGCCGCACCTACACCGCCGAACAGATGCACCAGATGGGGGCGGTGAACGAGGTCGTCGACCATGCCGATCTGGAGGACGTCGCCTGCGAATGGGCCAGGGAGATCAACGGCAAATCCCCTCAGGCGCAACGGATGTTGAAGTTCGCCTTCAACCTCCTCGACGACGGCCTGGTGGGCCAGCAACTGTTCGCCGGGGAGGCCACCCGGTTGGCCTACATGACCGACGAGGCGGTCGAGGGGCGGGATGCGTTCCTGCAGAAACGCGATCCTGACTGGACGCCGTTCCCCCGCTACTTCTGAAGCCTCCCTAGACTCGGCAACCGTGACCCTGCGTCGACGGCTTACCGAGGCGATCGCCCTGACCGGGATGCGGCCGCCCCTTCGGATACCCGGTCCCACCCGCATCGACCTGCGCGGAAAGCGGGTGCTGATCACCGGTGCCTCCTCCGGGATCGGCGAAGCCGGGGCCGAACGCTTCGCCCGGGAGGGGGCCGAGGTGATCGCCGTCGCGCGCCGCGCCGATCTGCTCGACGCCCTCTCCGAACGGATCGCCGACACCGGTGGCACCGCGACCGCGATCCCCTGCGACCTGGCCGACCTTCATGCGGTCGACGAACTGGCCGATCTCGTCGAGCACCGGTTCGGCGGGGTGGACATCCTGGTCAACAACGCCGGCCGGTCCATCCGCCGCCCGTTGGCCGACTCGTTGGACCGGTGGCATGACGTCGAGCGCACCATGACCCTGAACTACTATTCGCCGCTGCGGCTGATCCGCGGCCTGGCACCCGGGATGATCGAACGCGGCGACGGCCACATCATCAACGTCGCCACCTGGGGTGTGCTCAGTGAGGCCTCGCCGCTGTTCGGTGTCTACAACGCCTCCAAGGCGGCACTGTCGGCGGCAAGCCGGGTGATCGAGACCGAGTGGGCGCGCCACGGAGTGCACTCCACCACGCTCTACTACCCACTCGTGTCCACCCCGATGATCGCCCCGACCAAGGAGTACCGCGGGATGCCCGCGCTCAGCGCCCGGGAGGCCGCGGGCTGGATGATCGACGCCGCCCGGCATCGCCCGGTGCGCATCGCCCCCCGGTTCGGGGTCTCAGCGCGCGCACTCGACGTCGTCGCACCCGGATTGTTGAATGCGGTGCTCAAGCGTCAGCGGATGCAGCCGAGCTGAGATTAGGGAGCGCTCATGGAGATCCTCGCCAGCCGCGTGTTGTTCCGGCCCAAGGATTACGACCGGTCCCTGGTCTTCTACCGTGATGCGATCGGCCTGGCCATCGCACGCGAATACCCCGGCGGCACGGTATTTTTCGCCGGTCAGTCGCTGCTCGAATTGGCCGGCCACGGCAGGCCGAACGACGCCGAGGGCCCGTTTCCCGGCGCGCTGTGGCTGCAGGTCCGCGACATCGAAGCCACCCAGCGCGAGTTGGAAAGCCGGGGAGTGGCGATCGCCCGGCCGGCGCAACAGGAACCCTGGGGCCTTTTCGAGATGCACGTCACCGATCCCGACGGGATAGCGCTGATCTTCGTCGAAGTCCCCGACTACCACCCCTTGCGCGGGGCGGTGCCGCGCAGTTAGCCCCGTCAGCGGCCGTTTTCCAGCGGCCAACCCACCGAGGCCAGTCGGGCGGCGACCTGGTGGATCTCCTCGGGGTTGGGTTCCTTCTCGATGACCTCGTGGATCGCGTCGCGGATCTGCTGCTCGGTGACCGGGGTGTCGGCATCGCCCTGGCGCAGGATCGTCCTGGCCGCCTTGACCACTTCCTCCTCGGTGAGCGACCGCATCAGCAGGGCCAGCAACGGGAAGTAGTCCTTCGGCGGGACCCCGTGCGGGTACCCCTCATGGAGCCACCCGACCACGTTGTCGACGAATCCGTCGTGGCGTTCGACCGACATCGCCGGCTACCTCACTTCCGCGGGAACATCGGGAACAGATCCACCCCGAAGTGGTGGTAGATCGTCGCCCGGGTGATCCAGGCGACCGCCGTGACGATCACCAGGCCGACGAAGATGAACAGCATGATCCCCAAGTACTTCAACGCCGGGTTGGGCTTGTGGATGAGGTGGTCGGCTTCCTCACCACCGGCGCCGAACGAGTAGGCCAGCATCCCGGTGGCGAACAGCGCGGGCAGCCCGGCGCCCAGGATCAGCCCGACGATGAGCACGTTGAGGATCGACTCCAGGAAGTGCATCTGCGGTTCTCCTCTCAGACCGGGGTCTTCGACTGGGGGCTCTCGGACGCCTTGTCAGCGGTCGTGCCCTTGGCCGCACTGGCCTCGCGAACATCAGCGGGAACGACGGAGTTCGTCGACTCATCCCAATCGGCGTTGACGTTGCTGTGGTCGACCTTCTGCTGCTGAGCGCGCCACCACATGTAGAAGGACAGCCCGACCAGAATCAGGAAGATCAACCCGTCACCGGCCAGCCGCGAACCGGTCACGTTCTTGACCAGCAGGGAAAGCCAGTAGGACAGCGCACCGACCAGGGCGGCCGCCGGGAGGGTCACCAGCCAGGCGACAGCCATCCGGCCTGCGACCGACCAGCGGACCTGCGCCCCCGGCTTGCCCACACCGCTACCCAGGATCGAACCCGTCGCGACGTGGGTGGTGGACAGCGCCATACCCGCGGCGCTGGAACTGAGGATGATCGCCGCCGACGAGGCCTCGGCGGCCAGACCCTGCGGTGACTCGATTTCAACCAGACCCTTACCGAGGGTCCGGATCACCCGCCAGCCGCCGAGATAGGTGCCCAAACCGATGGCCAGCGCGCAACTGGCGATGATCCAGAACGGCAGGCCGTCGTTCTTGACGTCGCCGGTCAGATGGCCGGTGGTGATGAGGGCTAGAGCGATCACACCCATGGTCTTCTGCGCGTCGTTGGTGCCGTGCGCCAGGGCCACCAGCGACGCCGTGGCGATCTGTCCCCAGCGGAAGCCGGTCTCCCGGCGCCGGTGCAGCACCTTGCGGGTGATCCGGTATACCAGCCAGGTGCCGCACGCGGCGACCAGACCGGCGATCACGGGCGCGGCGACGGCGGGGATGAGTACCTTCGCGGTGACCCCGGGCCAGTTCACCCCGGCCAGGCCCAGCGCCGCCAGACCCGCACCGATCAACCCGCCGAACAAGGCGTGCGACGAACTCGAGGGGATGCCGAACAACCAGGTGAGCAGGTTCCAGAGGATGCCGCCGATCAGACCGGCGAAGATAATCGTCAGCCCCATCGAGGCGTCGATGTTCGGCAGCAGCTGGCCGGTTTTGCCGTCCTGGACCTTCAGGACCGACGTGGTGACGGTGATGGCGACTTCCACCGAGAGGAACGCACCGATGAGGTTGAGGATGCCGGCGAGGATGACCGCCGTTTTGGGTTTCAGAGCACCGGTCGCGATCGAGGTCGCCATCGCGTTGCCGGTGTCGTGGAACCCGTTGGTGAAGTCGAACGCCAGCGCGGTGGCGATGAGCAACACCAGGATGATCATCTCTGTCCCCATGGCGTCATTCTGCGGCCTGCCCACGACGTTTGGCCAATAAACGGCCAACCGAAGGACCTTGGTCCACCTGCGGGTTTGCCTATCAGAGTCAGGAGTTCATCAGCAGTTCACTCCACATTCCACGAGACTTTGCTGGAGCGGGAACAGGCCGGGCAGCGTAGCGCCACGGCAGCCCATAAACTCAGGGCCAACGGCAGCCATGAGAGGTGACAACGGTGAACCGCTTCCTCGGCAACATCGTCACCTGGCTGCGGGCCGGCTACCCCAACGGCGTCCCGCAGAACGATTACCTGCCGATCCTGGCGTTGCTGTCCCGGCGGTTGACCGCCGACGAGATCATCGAGGTGGCGCGCCAACTGCAGCACCTGCCCCAACTCGGCTTCGTCGACGTCGGCGCGGAGATCCTGCGGATCACCGACCAACTGCCCCAACCCGCCGAAGTCGAACGGGTTCGGGCCAAACTCGCCGCCTTCGGGTGGCCGCTGGACGACGAACGCGGCGCGGAGGACACCGGATAGCCACCCTGCGCGCACTCCTCATCCCGCCGGGCCCCTCCGCCCTGTCCCTGCTGGCCGCCTTGGAAGGGGTACTCGACGGCCGGGATTCCCCGATGGTCCCGGTCCCCTGCGGCGATCCCCGGGCCGGTGAACTGCTTACCACCTCGCTGCGGGTCGGCGAGCCGATCTCCGACGAGATCGCACTGGTGATCGCCACCTCGGGCACCACCGGACCCCCGAAGGGCGCGATGCTGACGCCCGCCGCACTCGTCGCCAGCGCGTCGGCGACCCATGACCGCCTCGGCGGGCCGGGGACCTGGCTGCTGGCGCTGCCGCCGCACCACATCGCCGGCGTCCAGGTTCTCGTCCGCAGCCTGACGGCGGGGACGGTCCCCGCCGAGTTGGACCTCTCCGCCGGCTTCGATCCCGCCGAATTGCCCAGGGCGGTCGGCGAACTCGGCTCCGGACGCCGCTACACCGCACTGGTGGCCAGTCAACTGGGCAAGGCCCTCACCGATCCGGCCGCGACCGCCGCGCTGGCCGACCTGGATGCGGTTCTGCTCGGCGGCGGTCCGGCCCCACACCCGGTCCTCGAGGCCGCCGCCGAAGCCGGGATCACCGTGGTGCGCACCTACGGTTCCTGTGAGACCGCCGGCGGGTGCGTTTATGACGGTCTGCCGTTGTCCGGTGTGAGCGTACGCATCGCCGACCCCGACCCGGACGGGGCCGGCCGCATTGTTGTCGGGGGCGCGACGCTGGCATCCGGGTACCGCAACCCGCCGCACCCCGATCCGTTCTCCGAGCCGGGCTGGTTTCACACCGACGACCTCGGCCGCGTCGACGACACCGGCCGGCTGTCGGTGCTCGGCCGCACCGACGAGGCGATCAGCACCGGTGGGTTGACCGTCCTGCCCGGCCCGGTGGAGGCCGTCTTGAACCGGCACCCGGCGGTCGCCGAGTGCGCGGTGTTCGCCGTCCCCGACGACCGCCTGGGCCAGCGGGTAGCCGTAGCGGTGGTGGCCGACCCGGCCGCCGAACCACCTACTCTGACCGACCTGCGCGACTTCCTGGCGTTGTCCCTCGACGCCAAGGCCGCGCCCCGGGAACTGCACCTTGTTGCTGAATTGCCTCGGCTCGGCATCGGCAAGCTGGACCGGCGGGCGTTGCGCCAACGGTTTTCGCAGTGACGAAAGCGTGACGTCAGAGCCGGTTCCGGTGCGCCCACCGCTACTCTCATGTCTGTGACCGCCCGCGTTCTGATCGCCGACGACGACGCCGTCGTGCGCGACGTCGTCCGGCGTTACCTGGAACGCGACGGACTCGAGGTGCGGGTCGCCGGCGACGGCAGTGAAGCACTGCGGGTGCTGGGTTCCGAACGGATCGACGTCGCGGTGCTGGACGTGATGATGCCCGGCCCCAGTGGGTTGTCGCTGTGCCGGACGCTGCGCCAGGGCGGCGACTACACCGTGCCGGTGATCCTGCTGACGGCCCTCGGGGAGGAGGACGACCGGATCGCCGGTCTGGAGGCCGGCGCCGACGACTACCTGACCAAGCCGTTCAGCCCGCGCGAACTCGCCCTTCGGGTGCGCTCGGTACTGCGCCGCGCCCCCGCGGCGCCGTCGACCGTCCCCCTGGAGATCACCGTGGGGCAGTTGACCGTTTCCACCGCATCGCGGTCGGTGACCATCGCCGGCGAGCCGATCGGGCTGACCAACCGGGAATTCGACCTTCTGCTGTTCTTCCTCACCCACACCGACACCGTGTTCTCCCGCGAGGAACTGCTCAAGCGGGTGTGGAACTGGGATTTCGGGGATCTGTCGACGGTGACCGTCCACGTCAAACGGCTCCGCTCCAAACTGGGCGACCAGCATCGCGTCCAGACCATTTGGGGGCGCGGCTATCTCTGGCGGGGCGAGGCCGGCGGCGGTGACCGTGCCTCTGCCTGAATCCCTCCAAGACGCGGTACTGGCACTGGGCTGCTCACTTCCCGTAGTGCTGCTTGGCGCGCTGATCATCCGCCTGGCCCGGTCGTGGTCGCTGCTGGTCAGCATGGTGACCCTGGTGCTCATCCCCACCCTGGCCACCCTGGCCGGGGTGTTCTGTGCGAGCCGTTTCATGTCCCGGCCGAACTTCCAGGCGATCGCGATCGTCCTACTGATCGTGGCGGTGGTCACGGTTCCCTCCGCGGTGATGATGGCCCGCTATCTGGCCCGAAGGACGGTGTGGGAGCAGCAGATTCAGGATGCCGAGGCCGCCGCGGAGCAGTCCCGCCGTCAACTCGTCGCCTTCGTCAGTCATGACCTGCGCACCCCGTTGGCCGGGATCCGCGCGTTGGCCGAGGCCATCGTCGACGGTGTGGTCAGCGACGACGAGGTCCGGGTTCAGGCCAAGCGGATCGAGGGCGAGAGCATCCGACTGCAGGAGATGGTCGACGACCTGTTCGAGATGGCCAAAATCAATGCCGGTGCGGTCAGTGCCCCCTACGAGCGGGTGGCACTCGACGAGGTGGTCGACGATGTGATGTCCACCCATGGGATCGCCGCCGAACGCGCCGGGGTGGCCCTGCAGGCACAGTTGCCGGCGAAACCGGTCCGGGTGATCGGCAGCGACCGGGCGTTGGTCCGGGTGCTGTCCAACCTGGTGGCCAACGCGATCGCGCACACCCCGGCCGGGGGCACCGTCACCTTGACGGTCGGCACCGATCACGACGGTGCCTGGGCCCGGGTGGATGACACCGGGGTGGGGATCAGCGACGCCGACCTGCCTAGGGTTTTCGACGTGGCCTACCGAGGCTCCAATGACCGTGTACCCCGGTCGGATTCGTCCTTGCCGAGCGGTTCCGGGTTGGGCCTGGCGATCGCGGCCGGCTTGGTCCGGGCGCACCGGGGATCCCTGTCGGCGACCAACCTGGCCCGCGGCGCCCGCTTCGAGGTCCGGTTGCCATTGGCCGCTGAGTAGAGCCCGTCTCAGTCGGAGTGCGAGACCGCGCGCCCGACGATCAACGGATCGGGTTGACCAACCGCCTCGTGGTCCTTATCGGCGTATTCGAACTTGCTGAGCACGTGGCGCATTGCATTGACGCGGGCCCGCTTCTTGTCGTTGCTCTTGATGACCGTCCACGGTGCGACCTCGGTGTCGGTCCAGGTGAACATGTCCACCTTGGCGGCGGTGTAGTCGTCCCACTTATCGAGGGATGCCAGATCGGTCGGCGATAGTTTCCACTGCCGAACCGGATCGACATGCCGGATGGTGAACCGGGTGCGCTGTTCGGAGGGTGAGACCGAGAACCACAGCTTGGTCAGGCTGATCCCGTCATTGACCAGCATCTGCTCGAACAGCGGTACCTGCCTGACGAACTCGGCATGCTGCTTGGGAGTGCAGTAGCCCATGACCCGTTCCACGCCGGCGCGGTTGTACCAGGACCGGTCGAAGAGCACGATCTCTCCCGCCGAGGGAAGGTGTTTGACGTAGCGCTGGAAGTACCACTGCGTGCTTTCCTTCTCCGTCGGTTTCTCCAGTGCCACCACCCGCGCCCCGCGAGGGTTGAGGTGCTCCATGAACCGTTTGATCGTGCCGCCCTTGCCGGCGGCGTCGCGGCCCTCGAAGACGATTACGTGGCGCAGGCCGTTGGCCTTGGTCCAGTTCTGCAGCTTGAGCAGTTCGACTTGCAGAATGTGCTTCTGCTCTTCGTAGTCCGGGCGCGCCATCCGCTCGTCATAAGGGTAGTTCTCCCGCCAGGTGTCGACGGAGGCGCCGTTCGGGTCCAGCAGGATCGGGTCGTCGTCCTCGTCGTCGACAACCGTGTAGCCATCCAGGTGTATCTGCACGGGCGCACCCTAGCGCCCTGCGGCATCCACAGGGTTACCGTCAGGTGAACGGTGTGGCCCTGACATCAGGCGATGCTGGTGATGGCGGTGGCGACCCTGGTTTGGAATTCGGGTGGCAGCGGGATGTAGCCGACCTTGTTGAGGTCGGTCTGGCCGACGGTGACCGCCGCTTGGAGGAACGCCTTCACCGCCTCCGCGGTCTGCGCGTCCGGGTACCGCGAGCAGACGATCGCGTACCCCGACAACAGGATCGGATATCCGAACTTCGCCGACGGCTTGTAGGCGGGTGTCATGTCCAGGACCAGGTTGTTGCCCTCGCCGGTGATGGTAACCGGTGCAATCGACGTCCCGGACCAGTCGGTGCCGATGTGGGTAACCCCGGCCGGTGTCGTGATGTCGGCGGTCGCGAGGCCCTGACTGATGGCGAAAGACCACTCGTTGTACGAAATGGCGCCGGGGGTGTTCTTGACCATCTCCGCGGTGCCCTGGTTTCCGGTCGCGCCTTCGCCAACTCCGCCGTTGAACGTTTTGCCGGCGCCGCCTTTCCACGTCCCGCCCGAGGCGGCCTGCAGGTACTGCTGGAAGTTGTCGGTCGTACCGGACTGATCGTCGCGGTGCACAACCCGGATCTCCACGGCGGGCATGGCTGTGCGCGGGTTGGGGTGCGCCCGTCCGCTCGGCAGGTTCAAGGCCGTGATGGCTGGGTCATCCCACCGGGTGATCGCCCCGGAGAAGATTCCGGCCAGCGTCGGTCCGTCGAGGATGAGAACGTCGACTCCGGGCAGGTTGTAGGTGATGGCGATCGGCCCGAAAACAATCGGAATGTTCAGGGCATCCGCTCCGCCGCAACGCTTTTTGGCGGCGTCGTACTCGGCGGGTTGGAGCGGTGAGTCGGAGTTTCCGAAATCGGTCTTGCCACCGACGAACTCGGCGATGCCGACACCGGAACCGTTGGGCGTGTACTCCACTCTCTTGTCCGGGCAGGCATCTTGGTAGGCGGTGGCGAAGTGGGCCACCGCGGCGGCCTGTGCGGTGGAACCACTGGCCGTCAAGGTGTCTTTTCCGGCGCACACCACCTCAGCGTCCTGGGCGTAGGGCTGGACGGGCCCGGTCTGCGAGCAACCCGCAGCCAGCAGCGCACCCGCACAGGCCACCGCCGCGGCCCGGTATCGCCTCGGTGTCATCTCGGTTGCCTCCCGTAGTGCACATCGCGGCCTTGCCACTCGCAGCGCGACCCTAGACAACCGAGACGACGCAGCGGTGAAGTCCGATTGAACACCCGGTGGAATTGAACGCTCGGGCGAACCACCAAAGAGTGAGCCGACGTTCACGTCGTGTTCATGAACTGTCGTCGGCTGATTTTCCTTCCACACCTACCGTCAGGGGATGCGCTCTGCGTACGGCGCTCAGCTTGAGGCCTTGACTGACCAACTGGGCAGTATCTGCCAGCTGGCGGGCTCCACGATGCAGGCAGCAACGCAGGCACTGCTACATGCCGATCTGGTTCTGGCCGAACAGGTCATCGGTAGCCACGAGAACATCGTGTACGCCAGTTCCCAGGCCGAGGAGTCCTGCTTTCAGCTACTCGCCCTGCAAACTCCGATGGGGCGGGATCTGCGGGCTGCGGTCAGCTCAATCCAGATCGTCGCCGACCTCGAACGCATGGGCGCGCTGGCCGTCCACATCGCCGAGATCGCCAGGCGCCGCCATCCCCAGCATGCTCTGCCCGAGGAGGTCAGCGGCTACTTCGCTGAAATGGGTCGGATCGCCGTTGATCTGGCAGGTAGTGCGCACCAGGTCATCGTCTCGTGTGACCTTGGCAGAGCCAGGTACATCCGCGATGCCGATGATGCCATGGACGATCTGCATCGGCACTTGTTCACGGTCCTGTTGGACCGCAGGTGGGGTCACGGCACTACCGCGGCTGTCGACACCACGCTGTTGAGCCGGTACTACGAGCGGTTTGCCGATCACGCCGTGGAAATCTCCCGTCGGATCATCTTCCAAGCGACCGGTCATATTCCGGCCGCCGGCGGCAACGCGGCCGGCTGGTCCGAATCTAGGTCGGCAGGCTGGTCCAGAGCAGCGTCGGCTGGATAGAGATCCGGGTACTGAACGTCCCGATCGCCTCGCCCATACCGAGGGCTTCCGCCTCGGCGTGGTACTTGGCCCAGAACTGCTTGTCATTACGGGGATCAACTCCTTCGGCGGTCACTGAGGCCGTTCCGCCGATGGCGACCAACTCGCCGCCGAATCCGTCGGATTCCAGGTGCAGGCTCACCTGGGGGTGCTCGAAGACGTGGGTAACCCGAACCGACCGGGGCTGGCTGTAGACCGTCACACGGGAACCGTCGAACCGGAACCAGACCAGCATCGGCACCGGGATGCCGTCGGGTGCCAATGTCGTGAGCCAGGCGTACCGATCATGGTTGAGCCGTTTGGTGATCTGGTGGGAGAGATTGTCGGCGGAGAACGGCATCTGGCTGACTTGGCCCGCCAACCCTCGAAAGTCGAAGCCGTCCTGTGTGGAATACATTCCGGCGAGTCTGCTGCGCCCAGTGCGCCGCTAGAACGGCCGCGGGAAGGAATTCGCCGCAACGCCGAAATCCCTTCACGCGCCGTTCACCAAACACACGGAATGCACGGCTCGTTGGCACTCCAGCGAGAGGCCTCCGCGGCCGGACTGCGGCAACTGCAACGGCAACACCTCGACCTGGACCGTCGTCGCCCGCGCCCGGGCGATCCGGCGGATGGACGCCCAGAGCGAGTCCTCTCCCAGGAAAGCCGTCACCGTGGACCGGCTGCCGTCGTCGTGGTGATAGCTGAGGCGCAGCGGCTGCACCGGCCGGACCGCATCGACGGCGGCCTGAAACAATGCCGGCCTGAACTCGCCATGGTCGATTCCGCAGTAGGTGGTGCCCTCGGGGAATGCGACGACGGTATGCCCGTCGCGCAGTCGTTGCACTACAGCGTCGACAACTCCGGGAAGCTGCCGAAGATTGTGCCGGTCGATAGGGATCACGTTGGCGATCCGTGCCGCACGGCCAACCGCCGGCCAGTCGAAGAGGTCGGCGCGGGCCACAAAGGATCCTGGGAGGACCGCTCCGATGGCGAAGATGTCGACCCAGGACACGTGGTTGCTGACGACGAGCATGCCGCGAAGACTCCGGATTGGCCCGCCGGACATGGCGAACCGGATTCCCAGACAGCCCAGCACGGCGCGACAGTAGAGCCGCTGCGCGTGGGGTCGCCAGGGTAACGGTGCGGTGAGCACGGGCAGCGTCAGCACGACGGCTGCGGCGGCCCCAATCCGTAGGGCGGCTCGGGCCGCGGCCATTAACGGATGACCGAGGTCACCGAGTCCGGATCGCACACACTCCTCGGTGCACGACGTCTTGGGCAGCCATGGATGCTCCGCTGTTGTCATCCGCGGGCCATCCCCACCTTTTCCGGACCAGCTTGTCGACCGGCGGCCGACCGCAGCCTGGTGAGGTAGCGGATGTCTGCTGTGCGCTTGTCCATCAGCGCCAGGAAGTCGCCGACACCGAAGTCGGGATCGTGGGCCGGTTCACCGCAAATCCGCGCACCAAGCCGCAGGTAGGCGCGCAGCAGTGCGGGGAGGGTCGGCCGGTCGGGCGGATCGATGCTGTCCAGGTCGCGGCCGTCGAGTCGCACCTGCCGATAGGGGTAGACCGTGAACTGCGAGCCCGCACCATGCTGACGCAGCACCAGGTCCCGGATGCCCCGCAGATGACTACCCGGGGGATCGCCGAGGTGGGTGGGCACTGAGACGCACCCGACTACGTAGTCATAGCCGGAGCGGTCCAGGTAGGCGAGGATTCCCGTCCACATCATCAGAATCACCGCCCCGGTTCGATGGTCCGGGTGCACCACGGCACGGCCCATCTCGACCATGGACGGCCGCAGCGAGTCCAGAGCGGAAATATCGAACTCCCCGGCGGAATAGAGACCGCCTGCGGCGATCGCGCCGGGCGGGGGAAGCATCCGGTAGCACCCCACCAGTTCGCCGGTGCGATCCTCGCGGACGATCAGGTGGTCGCAGTACTCATCGAAGCGGTCGGCATCGAGTTCGTCGTCACTGCGCAGCGTGAAGCCGGACTCGGTGGAGAACACGTGGTAACGGAGTCGCTGTGCGGCGCGGATTTTTTCGGGATCAGTCGTCAGCAACAGCGTGTAGCGGGGGTCGCGGTCGAATCGGCTTGTCTGTTGGGGCGTGATGAGGACGGACGTTGCGCTCACGACCCGAACGATGTTCCTGTCAGATGTCGAGACCGGAACCGCGTGGTGTTGTGTCGATGTACATACCGTTAATCATCAGGTCGTCAGCGACCCCGCGAGGCTCGCGAGCGGAACACCGGCAAGTGCGATGAGGACCAGTCGGCCGGATTCTCCCTCCCGCCAGGGGCCTTCGGTGCTGATCGTTCGCCTGGTGGCAACCCGGTGTACCACTGTGCGCTGCTCAGGCGAATCCTCAAGTCTCAGGATGCCTTTCACCCGCAACACACCCGCCGGGAGTTCATCGAGGAACCGTTCGAGCCGCCGCCGGCAGAGGGGATGTTCCAGCGTTGCTGTTGCAGTGATGTAGTCATGGCTGTGAGTCGACGGTTCCGGCACTGCTCCACCGTCGTGGGTGAAACCGCCCAGCGCCGCGATCGGGACGTCGCCATTGCAGGCGTGCAGCACCGGTACGCCGGGTGCGGTGTGGGTCAGCCAGTCGTCAAGCGCGGCGAGTTGCTCGGCGGAGACCAGGTCGGTCTTGTTGAGCACCAACACATCGGCCGCGGCGAGTTGGCGACGGATGGTACGCCCGACGACAGGGTGGCGTTCCCGCCGGCGGACGGTCTCAGCATCCAGGAGCACCACCACACCGTCCAGATCGAACCCTGGTGTCAACGCGTGGTGGGCGATCGGGGTGGGATCGGCAATGCCACTGGCCTCGATGATGACGTGGTCCGGCGGGTCTTCGCGGTCGCGGACCGACCACAACGCCGTCATTAGGTCGCTGCCGATCATGCAGCACACGCAGCCGTTGGTCAGCGTGATGGTGCCACCGTCATCGGCGGCGATCAGATCGCCGTCGATGTTGATGTCGCCGAAATCGTTGACCAACAAAGTGATCCGCTGGCCGGCGGCCTGTCGGAGCACGTGATTGAGCAGGGTTGTCTTCCCCGAACCGAGGTAGCCGCCGATCACCGTGACGGGGATCGGTGGCCTCACCCGTGCGCGGCCTGGAAGACCTCGCCGCCCACCACGGTGCCCCACACCTCGATGTCGCGGATCGCCATCGGGTCGACGTCGAGGGGGGACTCCTTGAGCACCGCGAAGTCGGCGAACTTGCCGGCCTCGATGGAGCCGATCTCGTGGTCCATGTGCAGCTGGTAGGCGCCGCCGAGGGTGGCGGCGTGCAGCGCCTCATAGGGGCTGATCTTCTCGTGGTCGCCGAGTACCCGGCCGCTGGGAGTGACCCGGTTGACCGCGCACCACATCGTCATCAGGTGCCCGATCGGGGTGACGCCGGAGTCGGAGTGGAAGGACAGCGCGACGTTGTTGTCCAACGCGGTGCGGCAGGCCCACATCCCGCGGGCGCGCTCCGGACCCATGGTGAACTCGTAATGCTGATCGCCCCAGTACCAGATGTGGTTGGTGAAGATGTTGGCGCAGATCCCGAGTCGGCCCATCTTCCGGTACTGCGCGGCGGTGGTGGTCTGGGAGTGCTGCACCACATGACGGTGATCGAGCCAGGCGTCGTTGCGCAGCACCTCCTCGACGGCGTCGATGAAGACCTGGGCGGTCGCGTTGCCGTTGGCGTGGCAGTGCACGTTGAGTTTGCGGGCATGGAACGCCCGCAGAGCGGTGACCATCTCCTCCGGTGACAGCAGCAGCAACCCGTGGTCCTCGCCGGTGAAGTACCCGGGTTCGAGCATGACCGCGGTCCAGCCCTGTATCGACCCGTCAGCGACCAGTTTGATGCCCGGTGAGCGCAGCTTGTCCGTCTCGACCTCGCGGAGTTTCACGGCGGCCTCGGCCACGGCGTCGTAGTCGGCGGTGACGCCCGGCATGGCGGGCAGGTTGTAAAGAACCATCCGGGCGGGGAACGTCGGGTCGTTGACCGTCTCCTGCCAGATTCTCACCTGTCCGGCGTCTATCAGCAGCGAGCCGATCAGTTCGGTGGACGTCGTCACCCCGGCGTTGCGGCACATGGCCGCGTGGATCTGGATCGGCTTGGCTCCGGCGGTGGCCGCCATCATCTTCTCGAAGGCGGCCTTGGCCAGCATCATGGCCGGGGCTTCCTGCAGTTCGCCGTTGGGTTCACCGTCGGGATCCTTGCCGATGCCCGGCGTCGGCGACTCCTTGGTGATGCCTTCGGCGTGCAGCAGTGCGGTGTTGACCGTTGCCAGGTGTCCACTGGCGTGGCGGACGAAGATCGGGCGGGTTGTGGAGACCTTGTCGAGCTCACGCTTGGACAGCCGCGGCAGATCCGGAAAGTAGATCGGGTCGAAACCGTTGGCCACCAGGGGTTCTCCCGCGGGGAGTTTGGCGTCCTCTTCGTTGAGCCGGGCGACGAGTTCGTCGTAGCCACGGATCGGGGTGGTGGCGGTTCCATCTGACAGCGGATACGGGTAGTAGCCGACGAACGGCATCAGTTCGCTAGCACTGTCGGCGGTGTGGCCGTGGGCTTCGACGAAGCCCGGAATCAGGACGTGGTCGGCGAACCGGTCATCGACCGTCGATTCACCCCAGGCCTGGCATTCCTCCAGCGAGCCGGCGCAGGCGATGCGCCCGTCGCGCACAGCCACCGCCTGCACCTCGGGGTTGGCCGGGTTCATCGTGACGACTTTGCGGGCCGTGAAAATGGTGTTCACGGCCAGTCAATCTAGGCGACGTCAGTCGTCGAGGGTGCGGAACAACCGCTCCGCGGCGTTGACGTAGTCCTCGATGAACTCCAGCACGACCTCGCGGGCCGGTTTGATCTTGTTCATCAGGCCCACGCCCTGGCCCACCCAGTAGGTCGACAGCGCCTGCGCACCGGGGTGCCCGGTCTCGGCGAGCTTGTCGATGCGACGCAGCGCCGGTTCGGCGATCATCGCCTGCAGGGGCAGCGGCAACGGCTGGCGGCCCTTGGGGTTCGGCGCCCAGGCGTCGGTCCAGTCCGAGCGCAACTGCCGCGACGGCTTGCCGGTGCGCCCGGCCGAGCGGACGGTGTCCCGCGAGGACGCCGCGAGCATCTTCTGCTTGGTGTAGGGCGCGGTCTCGGCCTCCTCGGTGGTCAGCCACACCGAACCGGTCCACGCTCCCGCCGCCCCCATGGCAACGCACGCGGCCATCTGCCGGCCGGTGACGATACCGCCGGCGGCAAGCACGGGAACGTCTTTGCCGCCGGGGATCTCGGCGATCGCGTCGAGCACTTCGGGGATGAGCACCAGCGTCGTCACCTCACCGCAGTGGCCGCCGGCCTCGGTGCCCTGCACGACAATCAGGTCGACGCCGGCCTGCACCTGCTTGATGGCATGCTCCTTGGCTCCCACCAGAGCCGCGACCGGAATGCCGCGCTCCTTGCCCGCTTCGATCATGTAATCCGGCGGCACCCCGAGTGCGTTGGCCATCATCTTGATCGGATGGTTCAATGCCACGTCGAGCAAGCCCTTGCCGGTGTCACCGGACAGCGCTGAGGAGGCAACGCGGATCTCCTCGGCCTCGATGTCGTGCTCCTGCAGCAATTCATTGATGAAGTCGCGGTACTCCGCGGGAATCCGCTCGGCGAGCTGGTCGCGGGTGAGGTTCTCGCCCTTGCCCTCGTATTTGGCCGGGACGATGATGTCCACGCCGTAGGGCTTGCCGTTGACGTGCTCGTCGATCCAGGTCAGTTCCTGCTCGAGCTGGTCGGGCCGGAACGCCACCCCGCCGAGGACTCCGAACCCGCCGGCGTTGGTCACCGCCGCGACGACGTCGCGGCAATGACTGAAGGCGAACAGCGGGAACTCGATGCCGTACTGGTCACAAATCTCCGTCTTCACCCGTTCAGTATCGCCGGGGTCGGGTAGTGGTTGACTTTGGCCTGTGACATTCCGCGACATCGTGGGCACCCGCGGCCCGGTGGCCTTCCGCTTGGCCGCTTCGGCAACTGTCGGCCTCGGTGCCGTGATGACGGCCGTCGCAACGGGCCGCAATCACTACGCTCCGGCGTTCGGGTGGATCACCGCCGCTGCGGTTTACCTGGCCTGGACATGGGCGGTGATCTGGCGGATGGACCCCACGGCCACCCGCGAACACGCGCTCCACCACGAGCGGGACGGAACCCGGCACCTCTCCCATGCGATTGTCGTCATCGCCAGCATGGTCAGTCTCGGCGGTGTGGCATACCTGCTGTATGCGACCTCGGGCGGCAAGCCGAACATCGCGGCCGGGATGGTCGGGGTGATCAGCGTGGTCGCATCCTGGATCACGGTCCATACCGTGTACACGCTGCGTTACGCGAGGCTCTATTACAACGCTCCCGACCCACATCAACCCGGGATCGACTTCGCCGGGGATCCACCGTCCTACGCCGATTTCGCCTATGTCGCGTTGACCATCGGCATGTGCTATTCGGTACCCGACAACAGCCTGAGCAACCGCAAATTACGGGAGACCGTTCTCCGGCAGGGCTTGCTGTCGTACCTGTTCGGAACGATCATCATCGCGAGCACCCTGAACCTGGTCAGTGGACTGGCGGGCTGATGGCAACCATCGCGCAGTGGATCGAGGGGGCACGTCCACGGACCCTGCCCAACGCCGTGGCCCCGGTGATCGCGGGCACCGGCGCAGCCGCGTGGCTCGGCTCGGCGGTGTGGTGGAAAGCCCTACTGGCGCTGCTGGTTTCGCTTGCGCTGATCATTGGAGTGAACTACGCCAACGACTACTCCGACGGCATCCGCGGGACCGACGACGAGCGGGCCGGGCCACTGCGACTGGTGGGCTCGGAACTAGCCCCGCCGCGGGCGGTGCTCACCGCCGCGCTGGCCAGCCTCGGGGTCGCCGCGGTCGCCGGGGTCGCGCTGGCAGCGCTGACCGCGCCGTGGCTGATCGGTGTCGGTGTGCTGTGCCTCGCCGGGGCGTGGCTCTACACCGGGGGCTCCCGCCCCTACGGCTACGCCGGGTTCGGCGAGGTCGCGGTGTTCGTGTTCTTCGGTTTGGTGGCGGTGTTGGGCACGCAGTACACCCAGGCGCTGCGCACCGACTGGGTGGGCGTGGCCGCCGCGGTGGCGGTCGGTGCGCTGTCCTCGGCGGTGCTGGTCGCCAACAATCTGCGCGACATCCCAACCGACCGGGTGGCGGGCAAGATGACGCTGGCCGTGCGACTCGGTGACGCCAAGACCCGGGTGCTCTACCAGTCGCTGCTGGGGGTTGCGGCAATGATGACGGTGGCGCTCATGCGCGCCACCCCGTGGTGCGCATTGGGCTTCCTGGCGCTGCCCCTGGCGATGAAGGCGGCCCGGCCGGTACGAGCCGGCATCGGCGGCCGCGACCTGATCCCGGTGCTGCGTGATACCGGCCTGACGCTGTTGGTGTGGTCAATCGCGGTAGCCGCCGCGCTGGCCTTGCATTGAGCGGCACCGGCGACCGTCATGTTCTGACGAATCGACAAGGAGAAAAAATGGCAGCGGACAAACTCATCTCGGGCGGCGGCCCCTGGGAAGCCGCGATCGGTTACTCCCGGGCGACGGTCGCGGGCGACTACGTGCACGTGTCGGGCTCGACGGCCAGTGTGGACGGCGAACTGCGGCATGAGGGCGACGCCTATGGTCAAACCCTGGTGGCGTTGAACGACGTCATCGCCCCCGCGCTGGCACAGGTCGGCTATTCACTGGCTGATGTGGTGCGTTCCCGGGTGTACCTGGCCCACGCCGCCGATGTCGATGCGGTGGCCAAGGCGCACGGCGAGGTGTTCGGCGAGATCCGGCCAGCCGCCACCATGGTCGCCGGTGTGACGATGGTCGATCCGAAGATGTTGGTGGAGATCGAAGTCGACGCCTGGAAGCGGGGCTAGTGCTGACCGTCTCGCTGGTCCTGCGGCTTAGTCCTCGCCACGCAGTCGCGCTTCAAGTTGCTCGCGGTCCCGGCGGCGACGCTCGTCGACCTCGGAGATACCGGCCGTCGCGCGCCGGCGCAGCGGGGCCAGCAGCCAGATACCCAGCGGCAGCGCGATCACGATCGCAAACAGCATCGCCACCGCCAGCGGGATCTGGACCCCGATCAGCTGGGCCACGAAGAAGATCACCGCGGTGATCGCCCCGACGAGCGCCAGCCTGGCCACCGTATAGACAACGACGTCGCGCACCATGCGGCCAGTGCGGCCGCCTGCCTGATTGTCCGTCACGGCGGGAAGCCTACCGACGCGCGTATATTCGCTACCAAGGAGGTTTTCCGCGTGACGTACCTGCTGCTCATCCTGGTTGTCGCGGCGTTGGCCTATGTCGCTCTGCGGATGATTCGGGCCAAAGCCAATCGGCCCACCCCGCGCGTCATCGGACCCGATGACGACCCGGATTTTCTGTGGCGGCTCGGCCGCGGCGACGACAAACCGCGCTGATACCCCTCAGTTCACTCCCGCGTAGGAGTGCAGACCCACCGTCACCAGGTTGATGAAGAACAGGTTGAACACCATCGCCGCGAATCCGGCGATGTTTATCCACGCCGCCTTCTTGTCCCGCCACCCCGCCGTCGAGCGGGCATGCAGGTACGCCGCGTAGATCACCCAGGCGATGAAGGACACCGTCTCCTTGGGATCCCAGCCCCAGTAACGACCCCAGGCCTCCTCCGCCCAGATGGCGCCGAAGATGACGCCGAACCCGAAGACCGGGAAGGCGAAGATCGTGGTGCGGTAGGCGATGCGGTCCAGGGTCTGGGCGTCGGGCAATTTGGCGACGATGCGGGCCACCGTGCCACTGGCGTCGGGGGCGCCGAAACGCGACATCTTGAGCAGGAACAGGATGCTGGCCACCCCGGCGACCAGGAACACCCCCGATCCGAGGCTGACGACCGAGACGTGGATCGGCAGCCAGTAGGACTGCAGCGCGGGCATCACCGGCGCGGCGTGGGTGTAGAGCCACTTGCCCGAAATGGTCAGCAGCACCAAAACCGGCACCAGCACGAACACCCACAGCGCCCGGTACTGCGGCCTGCGCAAGACCACCGCCGCGGCCACCAGCCCGCACCAACAGGTGAGGTTGATGAACTCATACATGTTGCCCCACGGCGCCCGGTGGGTGGCCAGACCGCGCAGCACGATGCACGCCAGCAGCAACAGGATCCCGAGGTAGACCAGGCTCACCCCGGCCCGGCCGACCCGTTCCGACGGTGGCGGTGCGGCCGTCTCGGCGACGATCCCGGGGCGGTCGTCGGCCAGGTCCACTCCGCCGGATGTGCCTGGCGTCGAGGTGGTGGCGGCGACCAGTTCCCGTTCCTGCACGCGGCGGGAGCGACTGGAGGCGAGTTCGGCGGCCAGCAGCAGCAGCGCGAGGAGCAGGATCACCACCGACGCGGTGAACGCCCAGTCCGAGTACCGGGCCAAGCCGATGTCGACGTCTGTTTTCATGCGCGATCCGCCTTCGCTACTCGCTGAACCTTCATGCGCGATCCGCCTTCGCTACTCGCTGAACCTTCATGCGCGATCCGCCTTC
>CAYXBN010000008.1:57834-104206 GCA_964463215.1 uncultured Mycobacterium sp.
GCTACTCGCTGGGCCAGTTTGTCCAACTCCTCGCCCCACCCCGAATTATCGGTGCGGGCAAGGCCTCCCAACTCGACTTTCACGGTACCGGGCGGTGAGTCATCGCCCGCTGGGGTGATCCGCGCCCACACCCGCCGCCGACGCACCACCAGCGACACCATCAGACCGCCCATCATGGTCATCGAGAACACCAGCACCCATACCTGGCCGGGGTCGTGGGAGACCTGCAGATTGACGAACTGGGTGGCACCGTCGAAGCGCACTGTCGTGCCCCGGCCGAGGTCGACCTGCTGGCCCACGTCGAGGTTGACCCGGGCCACCTTGTTCAGCCGCTTCTGCTCAACCAGTCTGGTGTCCAGGGTGAACAGCGATTGCGGGCGGCCGCTGTCCAGTCCGGTGTCGCCGCGGTAGATGTCCACGGCGACCGCCGGGTCCCGCATCTCCGGAAAGCTTGACGACAGCAACGTCCCGTCCATCTGCTGGGTCGGGGCGAACAGGCCGGTGATGGCGATCTGGTTCTTCCGCCGTTCCTCAGCCGAGTACAGCCCGGCCGGCGGGTCGATGCGCATGGTGCCCGACGACAGCAGGCTCTGCAGATCGTTGGGCAGGAACTGGATGGTCTGGGTGCGCTGCTGGCCGTTGGGGAAGATCACGGTGAACGTCGGCGCGTACCCGTGTCCCTGCAGGTAGACCCGGTCGCCGCCCACCCGCAGCGGGTGGTTGACCTCCAATCGGTAGGGCCGCCAGGTGCCGGTGTTCAGGTCGTTGCCGGCTTGATAGTCGATGTTCGAGGAAAACGAGGTGGCCTGCCCGGTGGGCAGGTAGCGGGCTTGGAAGTCCTTGACCCGGATGCACATCGGGTACAGCGAGGTGCCGTCGACGTTGTTGCCGGCCCGAAAGGAGTCGAAGGCGGCCGGGGAAGCGGTGCAGAACCCCGGTCCGCCGTTGGCGAGCACGATGACGTTTCCCTCGTAGCCGAACAGCTTGCCGACCGCGACGGCGGCGAGCAGACCCAGCAGCGAGTAGTGGAAGACGATGTTCCCAAACTCACGCAGGTAGCCCTTCTCCGCGGACACCTCGACGGCGTCGTCGGTGGCCCGGGTGACGCGGCGCCATCCCAGTAACCGTCCACCGACGCGGGCAGCCACCTCCGCGGGCGTCCCGGTGACCGTGACCGAGGCGTGCCGGGGCAGCCGGGCCAGGTTCCGGGGCGCCGGCACCGGTGTGGCGCGCAGGCTGCGGAAGTGCTCGAACGTGCGCGGGGTCAAACATCCCACCAGCGACAAAAACAGCAGCGCGTAGATCGCCGTGAACCAGAAGCTGGAGAACACGTCGAACAGTTGCAGCCGGTCGAACCACGGGCCGATCACCGGATGCTGATTGAGGTACTGCTGCACCTTGGACTCGTTGAGGCTGCGTTGCGGCAGCAACGCGCCGGGCACCGCGCCCAGCGCCAGCAGGAAGAGCAGCACCAACGCGGTGCCCATCGACGTCAGTGCCCGCCAGGGCCGGCGAACCTGAGATCGCAGCAGACGGCCCCAGGCGCGCAGTTTGCTTCTCGTGCGGGAGGTGCGCGGCGTCAAATCGGCAGCCTCACATCGTTGACGAAGGCGTCCCGGACCCAGGAGGTGAAGTCATTCCACAGCCCGGTCACCAGCGCAACGCCGACGGCCACCAGCAGCACCCCGCCGAACACCTGGATGGCACGGCTGTGCCGGCGCAGCCAGCCGAAGGCGTTCAGCGCCCAGCCCGAACCCAGCGCCAACAGCACGAACGGGATGCCCAGCCCCAGGCAGTAGGCGATCACCAACACCACCCCGCGGGCCACGCTGGCACCATCGGTGGCTGAGGCGACGGCGATCACCCCGGTCAGCGTGGGGCCCAGGCACGGCGTCCACCCCAGCCCGAACACCGCACCGAGCAGGGGCGCCCCGGCCAGCCCAGCCCACTGTTTCGGGGTGAACCTGGCCTGCCGTTGCAGCGCGGGAAAGAAACCGATGAAGACCAGACCCATGATGATGGTCACCACGCCGCCGATGCGTTGCAGCGCAAGCTGATTGGTGATCAGGGTGGTCGTCATCCCCAGCACCGCCACCGTGCCGAGCACGAACACGGCGGTGAACCCGGCCACGAACAACAGCGCCGACCCCGCCACCCGCCAGCGCGTCCGGGTGCCCGTGGCGGACCCGGGTACCGCGCCGGGGGCGCCGACGATGGCGGCGAGGTAGGACAGGTAGCCGGGCACCAGTGGCACGACGCACGGCGAGGCGAAGGACACCAGCCCGGCCAGCACGCACAGCCCGAGCGCCAGGACGAGGGGTCCCGCGGCAGCCGTCTCGGCCAGACCGGTCACGAGAATTTCGGCGCCGGTTCGGCCGCCAACCGTTGCAGCAGCGGGATCAGGTCCTCGTCGAGGAGTTCCCGGAGGAACACCGCGGCCACCCGGTGCTCGCGGTCGAGGACCACCGTCGACGGGATCACCGTGGTCGGGTACTTGCCTCCGAAGGCGATCATGGTGCGCATCGCCGGGTCATAGATTGACGGGTAGCTCACCTTGCGGTCGATGACGAAGTCCCGCGGCGCTTGGATGTCGTTGTCGCGCACGTCGATACCCAGGATCGCCACGCCGTCGTCGCGGGTGACGTCGTAGACCTTCTGTAGCTCGGAGACCTCCGCGCGGCACGGCCCGCACCACTGCCCCCAGACGTTGATCACGACGACCTGGCCGGCGAAGTCGTCGAGCGAGATGGTCTTGGTGGTGTCCATCAGGTCCGGCCCGGACAGCGGCCCGGGAAAGCCGCGGGCGGGCGGCGGATCGTAGAAGATGTCGGTTTTACCGCCGGGCGCGACGAACTCGAACGTCCCGCCCTGGGCGACGGCGTCGTCTCCGGTGGCGCAGCCGCTCAGCAGGGCCGCCGCCGCTACCAGTGCCACCAACCTTTTCACCGTCCGGCGAGCTCCGCGTATCCCCACCCGACGTAGTCCTCGCCGTCGAAGTAGAACGACGTCACCGAGGCGAGATTGCACATCCGCTTGGTTGGGAAGTGGTGCAGCGGTTCGTCATTCATCGCCCTGCGCAGGGTTTCGACCGGCAGTTGGTGACTGACGGCGACGGCTTCGTGGCCCGCTCCTTTGGCCCGGGCCCGGTGCAGTGCAGCGCGCATGCGTTCGGCGATCTCGTGATAGGGCTCACCCCAGGACGGGGAGCGCGGATTGCGCAGATGCCACCAGTTGCGGGGATCACGCAACGCCCCGTCACCGGGCGAAACCCGTTGACCCTGAAAGACGTTGTGCGACTCGATGAGTGACTCGTCGACGTCGACCGACAGGTCGTGGTGGGCTGCGATGGGGGCGGCGGTCTCCTGGGCGCGCTCCAACGGCGAGGCCACGACGTAGACGATGTCCCGCGTGGCCAGCCACGCGGCGACGGCTTCGGCTTGGGCGCGGCCACGGTCGGAGAGGTGGTAGTCGGGGAGGCGGCCGTAGAGGATTTTCTCGGGGTTGTGCACCTCGCCGTGCCGCATCACGTGCACGACGGTCCGGCCGCGGGCGGTCGGCCCATCGGCCGGGGTGCGGTCACGGCCGCTCACGACGGACTCGCTTCGGCGGCGGCCCGGGCGGCGGCCGGCAGTGCCGTCGCGATCCGCTCGAAGGCGTCGTCGTCGAGTGCTGCTGAGACGAACCACGTCTCGAATGCGCTGGGCGGGGCGTAGACCCCGCCGTCGAGCAGGGCGTGGAAGAACGGTGGGAACCGGAAGGTGTCGCTTGCCCTTGCCGAGGCGAAATCGGTCACCGGGTCCTCGGTGAAGAACACCGACAGGAAGCTACCGGCCCGCGCAACCTGGTGGGCGACTCCGGCCGCGGACAGCGCCTCGGCCAGCAGTGCGGCCAACCGGTCGGCGTTGGCGTCCAGTGCTGCGTAGACGGCGTCGTCGGCGTGGCGAAGCGTCGCCAGACCGGCCGCCACGGCGACCGGGTTCCCGGAGAGGGTCCCGGCCTGATAGACCGGCCCCAGGGGGGCCAGACGTTCCATCACCTCGGTCCGTCCGCCGAAAGCCGCCGCCGGCAGGCCGCCGCTCATCACCTTGCCGAAGGTGAACAGATCGGCGTCGACCGGGTCGATGCCGTACCAGCCGGATCGGCTGATCCGGAAGCCGGTCATCACCTCGTCGACGATCAGCAGGGCGCCGTGCTCGGCGGTGATCCGGCGCAGGGCGGCGTTGTATCCGGGCAGCGGGGCCACCGCTCCCATATTGCCCGCGGCAGCCTCGGTGATGACCGCGGCGATCGTGTCGCCGAGGGCGTCGAACACAGATCGGACGGCGTCGATATCGTTGTAGGGCAACACGATCGTGTCCGCTGCGGTGGCGCCGGTGACGCCCGGCGAGGACGGCAAGCCCAGGGTTGCCACCCCGGAGCCGGCGTCGGCGAGCAGGGCGTCGACGTGACCGTGGTAACAGCCGGAGAACTTGATGATCTTCGACCGGCCGGTGAAGCCGCGCGCCAGACGCACCGCGCTCATGGTGGCCTCGGTTCCCGAGTTGACCAGGCGCACTCGGTGCACCGGCGCGACGCGGGCGACAATCTCGGCGGCCAGGTCGGTCTCGCCGGGGGTGGGCGCCCCGAACGACAGCCCGTTGGCCGCGGCCCGGCCGACCGCCTCCACGACAGCCGGATGGGCGTGCCCCAGGATCATCGGACCCCAGGAGCAAACCAGGTCCACATATCGGTTGCCGTCGGCGTCGGTGAGCCAGCACCCCCTCGCCGAGGTGATGTAGCGCGGGGTGCCACCGACCGCGCTGAACGCCCGGACCGGCGAGTTCACCCCGCCGGGGATCACCGCGCAGGCCGCTTCGAACAGCCTCGCCGAGGCCGCCACCGAGTGGTGGCGCAGCGCTGCGGGCGCCGACTGCTCAATCATGACGACCAGTGTCCCAGTACCCGGTAAACAAGCCACTACAGGGTGTAGTTGAGGACTTTAGGCCCTGTAACAAGACCAAAGGTTATGCTAGCCTAACTTTATGTCCCCGGTCTCGGAGCTAATGCGGAAACGCATGCTGGCCAGCGCTGATCCGCGTACCTCACCGACGCTCGCGGACCTGCAACGCGGCGAGAACGCCCGCGTCGTCGGCTACGGCGACACCGTGGAACCCTGTGTGGCCCGTCGCCTCTTCGACCTCGGTCTGATCCCCGGGGTGGAGATCACGATGGTCCGGCGCGCGCCCCTGGGCGACCCGGTGATCTACCGCGTCGGTGACTACGAGATCGCCCTGCGGCGCAGTCAGTCATGCTGCGTCGCAGTAGCACGGTGAACGAGGCCCAATCGGGGGGACACTGCGGAATCGGCGGGGCAGGTCCGTCGACCGCCACCCTGGAACTAACCCGGTTCGCCCTGGTCGGTAGCCCGAACTCCGGCAAGACGACCCTGTTCAACGCATTGACCGGGTTGCACGCCAAGACCGGAAACTATCCGGGGGTGACGGTTGCCAAATACGAGGGCAGAGCCCGCCTCGACGAGTCGCTGACGGTTCTGGTCGAGGATCTGCCCGGCACCTACAGCCTGGACCCGATCAGCCCGGACGAGGCGATCGTGGTCGACGTGCTCGACACCGAGCACCAGCATCTCGACGCCCCCGACGCCATGCTCGTGCTGCTCAACGCGACCACCCTGCGTCGCTCCCTGGGCCTGCTGGCCCAGGTGCAACAGACCGGACTGCCGGCGTGCGTCGTTCTGACGTTCACCGACGACCTCACCCGTCGCAACGGCCGGATCGACGAGCAGGCGCTGAGCCGCGCCCTCGGTGTGCCGGTGGTGGCCGTACCCGGTGGCCGGCGCGATGCGGTGGCCCAGTTGCGGCGGGTGATGGCCGAGCACCGGTCCTGGAGCCAGCCGGTGGTTCCACCGCCGACCGATCCGGCGGAGGTGCCGGGGTGGACCGAATCGGTCCTGGCGGCCTCGGGTTACCGGTTGCCGGACGTCGACCCGCGCACCCGTCGACTCGACGCGGTGTTGCTGCACCCGGTCGTCGGGACGCTGGTCTTCCTGCTGACGATGTTCGTCTTCTTCCAGACCATTTTCACCGTGGCGGCCCCGCTGCAGGGTTACGTCGAAACGTTCTTCGGCTGGCTCGGCGACCTGGTGGCCACCCACGTCGGGGTGGGCTGGTTGTCGGCGTTCCTGTCCGAGGCGGTGATCGGCGGCGTCGGCGGGGTGCTGGTGTTCCTGCCCCAGATCGTGCTGCTGTTCGTCCTCATCGCGGTGCTGGAGGGCACCGGCTATCTGGCCAGGGCGGCGTTCCTGATGGACCGGGTGATGGCCCGCGCAGGGCTGGAGGGCCGAGCCTTCGTCGCCCTGCTGTCGTCGGTCGCCTGCGCGATCCCCGGCATCATGGCCACCCGGTCGCTGCCGTCGGCGCGGGACCGGTTGGCCACCATGATGGGCGCCCCGCTGATGACCTGCTCGGCACGCCTGCCGGTGTACATCCTACTGGTGAGCCTGCTGTTCGGCGCTGACGCCAAAGTCGGGCCGTTCAACGCCCGCGGGGTGGTGATGTTCGCGCTGTACTTCTTCGGCGCGGTGTCGGCGATGCTGACGGCAGCGGTGTTCAAGAAGCTGTCCTCGCGCAGCGGTTCGATGCTGCCGTTTTACATGGAGATGCCGCCCTATCAGATTCCGCGCCTGAAATGCGTTGCAGCCGAGGTATGGACGGCGGTGTCGGCGTTTCTGCGCAAGGTCACCACGATCATCCTGGCCACCACCATGATCCTGTGGGTGCTGCTCAACCTCCCGTTGCGCGATGACGCGGCCATGGCCGCCGCCGGCGTGGACACCACCGACGAGGTGGCCGTATCGGCCTACATCGTGAACAACTCCTACGCCGCCTCGATCGGCAAAGCGGTCGAACCGGTCTTCGAACCCCTCGGCTTCGACTGGCGCATCAACATCGGCGTGCTGTCCTCACTGGCCGCCCGGGAGGTGTTCGTGGCCACCCTCGGTCAGGTCGCTGCGGCCCAGAATCCGGAGGAGCCCACCCAGGCGCTGCGCCAGATGCGGATGCAACACGGACCCGACGCCGGTCGGATGTTGTTCGACGCGCCGACCATCGCCGCCCTGCTGGTGTTCTTCATGTACGCGCTGCAATGCATGTCGACGGTCGGAGTGATGCGCCGCGAAAGCGGGTCCTGGAAATGGCCGGCGCTGGCGTTCGGCTACATGTTCGTCTTGGCATGGGTGCTGGCGTTCGCGGCCCGCACCGTCGTGGCCGCCCTCGTGTGATTGGCGTGACGTGATCGGGCTGCACCCGGAGCGCGTCGGCGACGATGATCGGGCCGTCCGTTGGGTGACGACCGGCGTCGCACTTCCCACCGGCCGGGTGATTCAGGCACCGGGACGACTGGGCGAGATGCTCGCCGACGCAACGTTTTCCGACGCGCTGACCGAACCGACCGCGGTGTGGCTGTGGCTCAGAGAGGGCCTTTCGTGGGCAGGCTGCGGCAATGACGTGCGGGCAGCCCTGCGCGATGCGCTGGGCGATCCGGAAGGCTGGACTGTGGATCCGGCGCCGGGCGAGGTGCTTGAACACGTCACCGCCGACCTGCTCGCCGGGTCAGTGGGGGATTTCGTTCGCTCCCATGGCGGTTCGGTGCTGGTGCGACGTTGCGGTGACGAGGTGGGGGTCCGCCTGGGCGGTGCCTGCGAGCAGTGCCCGGCGGCCGGGCACACACTGCGCCTACGACTGCTGGATGCGTTGCGCTGCCGCTGCCCGGATCTGGTCGAGACCGGCGGCGACCGGGGCGAGTTGCGGTTGGGACTCGGCGGGTCTTGACGGAGGCTGGGTGAGGACCCCGGGCAGGCTGGGCAGGAAGTGCCGGTTGGCGAAAGCCCTAATCTCGGCGCCGGTTTCGATAGGTTCGGCGCTGGGCAGCAGCAAGAGCATCATCGCGTAGCGCCAGACGCAGTCGGCGAGTTCCCCGACTGCCTCGACGCCGATCCGTTCGGCGAATCCGGTCGGGAAGATGACCTGCAGGGCGGCCTCGATGCGCCTGACCGCCGACCGGTAGTGACGCCGGGCCAACTCCAGGCTCAGCGCCGGTTCCTCGGCGATCATCCGGCTCAGCACCCGGTGCCGACGGGTCAGCAGAATCGCGGCGGTGAACGCCTCGACGTAGATATTCGATTGCGGACGCGCTGCTTTGAGTTCCTCGGCGATGTCGGCGAACAGTCGGGCGTTTTCCTGGTCCATCACCGCGGCGACCAACTCGTCCCGGTTGGCGAAGCGCCGGTAGATGGTCGTGCGACTCACTCCTGCCCGGCGGGCGACGTCATCGAGGGCCACTTTGCGGATGCCGTGCCGATCGAATTCGACGAGCGCGGCGTCAAGGATCGCTTCGGCCCCACCGTCAGGCATGCCGGGCGAAACCCTCCCGGGCATAGGGCACGTACCGCAACTTCACCGGCACCCGCCCCCAGAGCCAATTCACCGCCCGTGATCGGCACAACGCCGCGAAACGCTGGTAGCGGCGCTCCCGCCGATCGTCCCACGGCAGGCCCAGGATCTCGCGGGTGCGCGGTGGCATACCGCCGGTGGTGAGGAAGGCCGCGATCGGATTGAACACCGGGGCAACGATTTTCCACACCAACGGTGAAACCCCTTTCGGTTTGGGGAATCCTTTGGTGACGTAGCCGACCCCGTATTTGGCGGTGCGGTGCGCGACGAGAACGTCGTTGATCATGTGATCCCAGTACTTTTCGAAGGCGGCGTAGTCGGCGGGCATCGGACGATCACTGACGCCATAGCGGCGGTACCAGGTCTTGGACTCGAGGTACATCTGTTCCTTCTCGGCCCGGGAGAGCCTCCTGACGAAGGTGTCGGTGAAGTAGAGCACCTGATCGAAGAAGGTGGCGTGCGCCCAGTAGTAGGTGTCCGGGTCCAGTGCGTGGTAGCGGCCTCCCCCGAACTCCTCGGGCATCTCACCCTTGATGGTGACGTGAAACTCACGGACCATCGGCCCGGCGTTGTCGTCGTCACTGCCGTAGACGGTCCGGTAGATCGGCGGCAGGGACCGCTTGATCCGGGCGGAGGTGTCGGCGAAGAAGACCGAGTGGTCGATGACACCCTGGCCGAGTTGGGCCAGCATGTTCTGCAGCACAGCGGGGCGGGGACCGATCAACGCGATGCGACGGTCGCCGAAGTACTTCCACACCAGCGATTCCGGACCCAGCGGTAGGGCGTCGGGGATGGTGGCGGTGCTGTCGGGCGTCGGGTCGAGTTCGGTCATGTGCAACAGTGTTACAGATTTTGACTTTCGTACCAATTCGGTCCCGGTGCCATGCGCGCAAACGGCCGGGACGGCGGTCAGCGGAAGCGCTTAAGCCGCAGACTGTTGGTCACCACCAGCACCGAGGACAACGCCATCGCCGCGCCGGCGATCATCGGGTTGAGCAGTCCCAGCGCCGCAAGCGGGATGGCCGCGACGTTGTAGCCGAACGCCCAGAACAGGTTCTGTTTGATGGTCCGCAGGGTCCGGTTCGATAGTCGCAGTGCGGTCGCAACGGTGCGCAGGTCGCCGCGGACCAGGGTGATGTCACCGGCCTCGATCGCGGCGTCGGTGCCGGTACCGATCGCCATCCCGATGTCGGCGGTAGCCAGGGCCACCGAATCGTTGACGCCGTCGCCGACCATCGCGACCCGCCGGCCGCCGGCCTGCAGGTGGGCGATCGCGTCGGCTTTCTGGGACGGCAGCACGCCCGCGATGACGTCGGACGCGGCGATGCCGACTTCGTCGGCCACCCGGGCGGCGACCTCGGCGTTATCGCCGGTCAACAGCATCGTCGTGATGCCCATCGCCTGCAGTTCGGCGATCGCCGCGGCGCTGGTGGGTTTGACCGAATCGACCAACCGGATCATGCCGCGGCGGCGGCCGGCCCAGCTCACCCCGACGGTGGTGCGACCGTCGCTCTCCGGGCTGCGGGCGACCTCGACGGTGACACCGTCGACCACTCCGCGGACCCCGGTGCCGGGAAGGTTGACGAAGTCGGTCACCGCCGGGATGGGTAGCCCGCGATGGCGGGCTGCGGCCACGACGGCGGCTGCTACCGGATGTTCGGAGGCCGACTCCACCGCGGCCGCGTGCGCCAGGACGACGTCGGCGTCCTGCCCCGGTGCGGCGTCGATGGCCTCGACGGTCATGGCGCCGGTGGTGATGGTGCCGGTCTTGTCCAGCACGACGGTGTCGATCGTGCTGACCGTCTCGAGTACCTGCGGCTCGGTGATGAGCACGCCGAGTTGGGCGCCCCGGCCGGTGCCGACCAGGATCGCGGTCGGGGTGGCCAGGCCCAGGGCGCACGGGCAGGCGATGATCAGCACCGCCACCGCCGCGGTGAACGCCGCCGCGGCCGAGTGCCCGGTCAGCAGCCAGGCCGCGAGCGTCACGGCGGCGATCACCAGTACCGCGGGCACGAAGACCGCCGAGACGCGGTCGGCGAGCCGCTGTATGGACGCCTTGCCGGACTGCGCGTCGGCGACCATCCGGGCCATCCGGGCAAGTTGGGTATCGGCTCCGACACGCTTGGCGCGCAGGGCGATTCGGCCGTAGGTGTTGAGCACACCACCGAATACGTCATCGCCGGGACCGACGTCGACGGGGACGGACTCCCCCGTCATCGCCGAGGTGTCCAGGGCCGAGAATCCCTCGACGACGACCCCGTCGGTCGCCACCCGTTCGCCGGGGCGCACCACGATCACCTCACCGACCATCAGCGTCGCGGCGGGCACCTGAACTTCCTCGCCGTCCCGGATGACGGTGGCGTCTTTGGCGCCCAACGACAGCAACTCCCGCAGGGCCGAACCGGCGGCGCGCTTGGCCTTGGCCTCGGCGTATCGGCCGGCGAGCAGGAAGACGGTCACCGCGGCGGCCACCTCGAAGTAGACGTGCGTGCCACTGGGCGTGCCACTGCGCCCCGGCGCATGTCCCACACCGGCCAGCACGACGACCAACGACCACAGAAACGCGGCCAAGGTACCCAGTGACACCAGGTTGTCCATGGTGGCGGTGCCGTGCCGGGCGCTGCTGAGGGCGGCCCGATGGAACGGGTAGCCGCCCCACGCCACGATCGGGGTGGTCAGCACCAGGGCCACCCATTGCCACCCGGGGAACTGCCACGGCATCACCATCGACATCGCCGCCACCGGGACGGCCAGCATCGCCGACCCGATCAGCCGGGGCCGCAACTTTTCGCCCGGGACATCATGGGGATGATCGGGTTGACCCAGCACCGCGGCGTGATAGCCACTGGATTCAACGGCGCGCACCAGATCCTGGGCCGTGACCTCGGCGCCGTGTTCGACATGGGCCTGTTCCACGGCGAAATTCACCGATGCCCGCACGCCGTCGAGTTGGTTGAGTCTGCGTTCCACCCGCGCCGCGCACGATGCGCAGGTCATCCCGGACAGCTGGAGATCCGTCGTGGTCATTTTCACCACTATACCCCTGGGGGGTATTAGCGCGCCACCAGCAAAGCCACCACCGCGCAGTAACCGGCCTTCAGCCACAGCAGTGCGGGCAACGACAGGCCCGCCACCCCGAGGCCGGCGAGTGCAATGCCGACCGCCATGACCAGCGCGGCGGAGGTAACCCCGTAGCGCAGGCCATGCCCAACCCCCCGGCGGGCAAACACTGCGACCAGCACGCACATGATCACCGAGGTGATCGCGAGATTGACGACCACAACCGAGAGCGGTTGGAACCCGCCCCGATTGACACCCGCCTCGATCAGGGGGTTGAGCACTGCATTGACCACTGCGGCGCCGAGGGCCGGTCCCGATTTTCGTGCCCGGACGCCGCGCTCGTCTCCGGAAGCCACGCTGCGCCGTCCGCCCGGCTAGCGTTTCCGGCTGCGCCGCAGGCCCGCCACACCGAGCACACCGAGGACGCCTCCGACGGTCGCCAACAACCAGCTGAGCATCATCAGCGGGGGGTCGTAGACGACCGAGACGGTGGGCGGCTGCCCCTCGGTGACGGGCGGGACGTCAACCAGGCTGGTGACCTGCATCCAGCACAGCACCGCGGCCACGATCGCTGCCCCGGCCAGCAACGTCTGCACGGTGTGTTTCACAGCCACCCTCACCCGACCAGCCGGGTCAGCTCGGCGCGCAACGCGTCGGCGTCGCGGGCCCAAGCCTGGACCAGCCGACCGCCGGTCAGCTCCAGACCCACCGCGGTGCGGCCCCGGGGCACCCCGGACAGTTCGCCGAGCGCGCGGGCCCGCTGCCACGGCTCCGGGGCCTCACTGGGTTTGACTCGCCAGCTACTGATCGGTCCCCTGTTTCGCACCGGTTCCCGCGGTTCGGGGAACACCGAGACGATCTCTTTGATACTCAGCAGTTCGGTCCCTTCGCGCAGGGTGGCGCGGGTCAGTTCGACGCTGGTGTGAATGCGGGCGGCCTTCACCTGCAGGGCCATGAACGCGGTGACGATCACGAAGAACATCATCGGGACGGTCAGGCGGAACCCGGCACCGGCCCGGAACTGAACGATCACCATCGCCAGCGCTGCCGCCGGACCGGCCAGCAGCCACAGCCAACTGGCACCGCATTCGAACAGCAGTGGTTCGCCGCTCGCATCTCCGGCCTTAGCGTCGCCGGCCTTGCCTGCGTCGTCGCCGGAGTCCTTTCCCGGCCGCGCCTTACCCACCGGCGTACCAATCCAGCACGGCGGGCCGGCTCAACAGCAGCGTCCCGACCACGATCGGCAGCAGGCTCAGCAGCGCCAGGAGATGCGTTCCGGACAGCACCGCGGCCACCGCGACCAGCACCACGACAGTCAGGCCGAGCGCCATGGCGGCGCGGCGGGACCGCAGGTCACGAAGGCGGGCGCGGCCGGCGAACCAGGCCAGCGCGATCCCGGCGACGCCGAACAGGACTCCGGCGCCCCGGGAGAGCCGGACGTAGGCGCGCACGGCCTCATCATCGACCGTCGGCGGGGCGCTCTGGCGCACCGAGTCGAAACTGGCCAGAGCGGTCAGCAGACCACCGGCTATCAGCAGCACGGCACCGAGCACCAGCAACCAGAACGCCACGGTCACCGCGCTGGGGCGGTTCTGGCTCCCGGGGCGGTTGCTCATAGTGCGGCAAGCCTAACTCTGCCGGTCAGCGGGTGAAGAACCGGTGAGAATCCGCACGGTGCAGCAGATACACCCCGCCGGCGATGAACACCGACCCGAAAATGCCGGTCACCGCGTAGACCACCGCCGGAAGCGGCGGCCGGGGGGTGCCGAACAACCCGCCGAGGGTGATGAAGATGGTGACCAGCCCGCCGCTGGTGAGCAGGGTTCGAGCCCACCGGTAGCCGGACCGCAGCAGCGCCAGGAACCCCACCACCACCCCGCCGAGAATGGCGGTGAGGAACGCGGTCGTGACGAAGACGAACGGCGAACCGGCGTCCTTGGCCGCCACGTAGGCGTCGGCGAGTTGACCGATGATCATCATCGGCACGGCCGCCAACCAGAGCCAGAAGCCGGTGTCGACGTCGACCGGGCGCCCGCCGTCGGCCTGCTGTTCGTCGGTCACGCCAGCCAGCCCGCCGCGTCGGCGGCAAAGTAGCTCAGCACGATGTCGGCGCCGGCGCGGCGGATGCTGGTCAGGGACTCCAACGCGGCGGCGCGTCGGTCGAGCCAGCCGTTGGCCGCAGCGGCGCTGATCATCGCGTACTCGCCGGAGACCTGGTAGGCCGCGACCGGCACCGGGGAGATCGCGGCGGCCGCCGCCACGACATCGAGGTAGGCCATCGCCGGCTTGACCATGATGATGTCGGCGCCCTCCTCGACGTCCAGGCGCACCTCCCGGACGGCTTCCCGGCCGTTTCCGCTGTCCTGCTGGTAGGTGCGGCGGTCACCGGCGAGGCTGGAGGCCACCGCCTCCCGGAACGGCCCGTAGAAGGCCGAGGCGAACTTGGCCGCGTAGGCGAGGATGACCACGTCGGTGAACCCGGCCGCGTCGAGTCCGTCGCGGATGGCGGCCACCTGGCCGTCCATCATGCCGCTGGGGCCGACCACGTGCGCGCCCGACTCTGCCTGCGCGACAGCGAGTTTGACGTAGGCGGCGTTGGTGGCGTCGTTGTCGACCCGACCCGCGGCGTCCAGCACGCCGCAGTGCCCGTGGTCGGTGAACTCGTCCAGGCAGGTGTCGGCCATCAGGACGGTCGCATCACCGAGGTCCGCCGCGAGGTCACGCAAGGCGAGGTTCAGGATCCCGTCCGGGCGGATCCCGCAGGAACCGGCGGCGTCCTTGTCCTCTTCGCGCGGCACCCCGAAGATCATCAGCCCGCCGACTCCGGCCTCGACCGCGGCGGCCGCCGCCCGGCGCAGCGAGTCCCGGGTGTGCTGGACGACTCCGGGCATGGAGGTGATCGGCTGCGGTTGATCGAGGCCGTCGGCGACGAACATCGGCAGCACCAGGTGGCGCGGTTCCAGTGAGGTCTGGCCCACCAGTCGGCGCAGGGCCGGGGTGGACCGCAGCCGTCGGGGACGCTGCCGGGGGTATGCCATCGCGGTGGGGGCTGAGCCGTTAGCGGCGGCGGCTCTTTTTGCGCGGCGGCGGCAAAGCACCTTCGGCGCGCAGTCGGGCGGCATGTTCGGCCAGCGCGTCGACCAGCGGTCCCACCGCGGCGGTCTCAGGCTGGACGTCGACCCGCAAGCCGAACTCGGCCGCGGTCTCGGCGGTCTTCGGCCCGATGCAGGCGACGATGGTGCGGGTGTGCGGCTTGCCGGCGATGCCGACCAGGTTGCGCACCGTGGAAGAGGAGGTGAAACAGACCGCGTCGAACCCGCCGGTCTTGATCATCTCCCGGGTCTGTGCCGGCGGCGGTGCCGCGCGCACGGTGCGATAGGCCGTGACGTCCTCGATCTCCCACCCGCGTTCCCGCAGACCCTCGGCGAGGGTTTCGGTCGCGATGTCCGCGCGGGGCAGCAGCACCCGGTTGACCGGATCGAAAATGTCGTCGTATTCCGGGAACTCGTCGAGCAGGCCGAGCGAGGACTGCTCCCCGGAGGGCACCAGTTCGGGGCTGATCCCGAAGGCGCGGACCCGGTCGGCGGTCGACTCGCCCACGCAGGCGATCTTGACCCCGGAGAACGCCCGCGCATCCAGACCGAACTCACCGAACTTCTCCCAGACCGCACGCACCGCGTTGGTGGAGGTGAACACCACCCACTGATACCTACCGTCGACGAGGCCCTTGACAGCGCGTTCCATCTGGGCCGGGCTGCGCGGCGGTTCGACGGCGATGGTGGGCACCTCGATCGGCCGAGCACCGTGGGCGATCAGCCGATCGCTCATGTCACCGGCCTGCTCCTTCGTGCGCGGCACCAGCACGGTCCAGCCGTACAAGGCCCGGCTCTCCCACCAGTTCAGTTTGGCGCGCGCCGTGACGGCCCGGCCGATGGTCACCACCAGCGGGCCGGCCAGCGGGCCGGCCGAGTCCCCGGCCCCCAATGCCCGGTCGGTCAAGCCGTGCAGGGTCGATTCCACCGAACGCTGCTCGCAGGTGGTGCCCTGCGCGGTCACCACACACGGGGTGGCCTCGGCCAACCCGTACTCGATCAGGGCGCGGGCGGCGTCGGGCAGATGCGAGGCCGTCGCGGTCAGGATCAGCGGACCCGGGGCGGCGGCCAGCGCCGCCCAGTCCACCTCGCCGCGGACGTCGGCGACGGTGTGGGTGGACCCCAGCGGCAGCCCGGCATAGGTCGGCACCGCGACGGTGGCCGGCAGGCCGGGCACGATCTCGAACGGCAGGTGGGACTTGGACACCGCGGTCACCTCGACGTTGACCGCGTCCACCGACAGCGGGTCACCGGCGACCAGGCGAACCACGTCGGTGCCGGTCTTGGCCTCGGCCACCAGGATCTTGGCCACCTCGGCCGGCTCACCGAGCGCGGGCCGGATATCCGGGCCCACCGAGACCACCGGCGGGGCGGTCTGATCGGCGGGGGCGGCGCCGTCGGGGGCCGGCCCCGCCGCGGGCGGCAGGTCGGTCCCGACGAGTTTGAGCACCGCCTCACCGACGTCGGGGTCGGTGAACACGCAAGCGGCGTTGGCCAGGACGGTGCGCGCCCGCGTCGTCAGCAGACCCGGGTCACCGGGGCCGGAACCGACGAACGTGATGCGTCCCGGCTTCGCCTTGCGCCCTCTCGGGTTCGCGTGAGGTGTCATTGCCTCTCCTGATCCACCGTTGTCCCGGCAGTTCCCGCTCCTGCCGACATGACTTCCCGCGCGCCCAGTTCGACCAACTCCGCGGCGACCGCGAGCCCAAGCTCTGCGGCCCGGCCGGGGGTGCCGATACCGGACGCACGGATCACGTCGGATCCGTCTATTGCCGCCACGCAGGCGCGTAGCGACAACTCCTCGAAGACGCGGCCGTCGTCATCGATGGACTCGACCACCTCAGCGATCGCGCCCACCGGTGCGGAACAACCCGCCTCCAGGTCGGCCAGCAGGACTCGCTCCGCGGTGACTGCGACGCGGGAGTCGGGGTCATCCAACTCCGCCAGCAGCGCCGCAAGCCCGGTGTCGCCGGATCGGCATTCCACCGCCAGCGCTCCCTGAGCCGGTGCTGGCAACATCTGCACCGGCTCCAGCGTCTCGGTGACATCGCTGAGCCGTCCCAGACGAGCCAGGCCCGCCCGAGCCACCACGATGGCATCGAAATCACCGCTGCTTACCCTGTTCAACCTGGTGTCAAGGTTGCCTCGTAGGGGGCGGATTTCCAAACCGAGACCCAGTGCTCTAAGCTGCGCGGCCCGCCGGATCGACGAGGTTCCGATGACCGATCCCACCGGCAACCCACCGAGCACCAGACCGTCCCGCGCGACGAGGGCGTCGCGGGGGTCCTCCCGCCGCGGAACTGCGGCGATGACGAACCGGTCGTCGGCGGCGGTCGGCAAATCCTTGTAGGAGTGCACGGCCATGTCGACCCGGCCCTCGGCGATGGCTTCGCGCAGTGCGGCGGTGAAGACCCCGACCCCGATCTCGGCGACCGGCGCTGACGACCGGTCGCCGTCGGTGCTGATGATGACCAGTTCGGCGTCGTGACCGCGGCTGATCAACTGGTCCCGGATCGTTCCTGCCTGGGTGGTGGCCAGCAGGCTGCCCCGGGTTCCGATCCGGATCAAGCGTCGGAATCCGTTGGGCGCAAAACCATTTCGCCGGCAGCGACGGCGTCGACGGCCTGCGGGTCGAGTTCGAACAGTTCGCGCAGCGCCTCGGCGTAGGTGTCGGCGCCGGGCGCCCCGGCCAGTTGCTTGACCCGCACCGTCGGGGCGTGCAGCAGCTTGTCGACGACCCGGCGGACGGTGTGCGCGACTTCCCGACGTTGCTCGTCGTCCAGACCCGGCAGCCGGTTCTCCAGCCGCAGCAGTTCGGCCTCGACCAGGTCCGCGGCACGCTGGCGCAGCGCGGTGACGGTCGGGGTCACCTCGGCCATCCGCTGACTGGCCAGGTAGCTGGCGACCTCGGCGGCCACGATCCGGCGGGCGGCCTCGGCATCGTCGGCCGCGGCCCGGGCTGAGGGCTCCCGCTGGACCCGGTCCATGTCGACCACCCAGACGCCGGGCAGTCCGGCGACGGCGGGGTCGACGTCGCGGGGCATGCCCAGGTCGCAGAGCACCATCGGCTCGTTGACTTCGTCGCGCTGCGAGGCGGCCAGGGCGTGGTGCACATCGGCCAGCGACACCACCGGACGCACCGCCCCGGTGCAGCTGACCACCACATCGGCGCCGACAAGCGCGGCGGGCAGTTGGTCAAGGGTCGCCGCCCGGGCCGGGACACCCTGTTCGGTGATGCTGGCGGCCAGACGCTCGGCCCGTGGCAACGACCGGTTGACCACGTTGATATGGCCCACCCCGGCGCGGATCAGGTGCGCCGCGGTGAGGCTGCCCATCGAGCCGGCACCGATCACGGTGGCGGTCCGCCCGGTCAGGGCGGTGTAGGACGGACCCAGTTCGGGTCGGTAAAGCCGTTCGGCCGCGACATGCAGGGCCACCGACACCACGCTGCCGCCAGCCGCGTCGATCGAGGTTTCCGAGTGCACCCGCTTGCCCACCGACAGCGCCCGTTGGGACAGATCGTGCAGCACCCGCCCGACGGTCGCGTTGGCTTCGGCGGTGGCGTACGCCCGTCGGACCTGGCCCAGGACCTGCTGCTCACCGACGACTGCGCTGTCCAGTCCACTGGCAACAGCGAACAGATGCTCGACGGCAGCTTCGCTGTAGCGGACGTAGGCGTGTTTGGTCAGCTCCCCCATCGACAATCCGGAATGCTCGGCGAGTACCTGCCCGATCGCGGACAGTCCGCCGTGGAAGGCTTCGACGACGGCGTAGACCTCGACCCGGTTGCAGGTCGACAGCATCATCGCCTCGGTCACCAGCGGGGACCGCAACACCTGTTCCACCAGCTTGACCTGGTCGGACTCATCGGTGGAGAGCTGTTCGAGAACCGAGACCGGCGCGCTGCGGTGAGACACCCCGAACAACAGGACGCTCACGGCACGATCACCTGACTTGCTCCCTCACGGCTGCCGGACGGTTCTGGGGCCGGATGCTTCTGAGAATGGTGCTTCTGAAAATCTAAGCGCAACGGTAATCCGTTCGCAGCGAGCCGATCAAATTTCTCCCGCGATCACGCCGGCTCGTCACCGGTTCGTGACGTCGGCGCGCAATCGGGGTTCGTCGATGTCCCAGTAGCTGTGTTCACGGCCGTCGAGCAGGACCACCGGCAACCGGTCGCCGTATTCGGCCCGCAACGCCGGGTGCCCCGACGCGGCGGCGGCGTCGACGTCGGTGCTGGTGAGGGTGAAGTCCAATTCAGCGGCGAGTTCGGTCAACCGCCCGAACACCCGCTCGCACAGCCCGCAACCTGACCGGGTGAGAAGTTCGACATGTGCTCGGCTCATCACCGTTGAAGTCTGGCACCCCCCGATAGGGTGAGCGACATGCGTTCCGCCGACGAACAGGCCGGGGACGCCAGCGCCGAACGGGCCGTCGAGGGGCTGGCGGCCGAGGCCAGGCTCGACAACCCCGCCGCGGCGCCGGTCCCGCCGCTGGATCTGACCGCCGCGGCGTTCTTCGATGTCGACAACACCCTGGTGCAGGGTTCGTCGCTGGTGCACTTCGGCCGCGGCCTGGCGGCCCGGAAATACTTCCGGTACGCCGAGGTGTGGAAGTTCATCTACGCCCAGGCCAAATTCCAGCTGACCGGGCGGGAGAACAGCGACGACGTCGCCGAGGGGCGGCGCAAGGCGCTGGCCTTCATCGAAGGCCGCACCACCACCGAACTGAGCACACTGGGCGAGGAGATCTACGACGAGATCATCGCCGACAAGATTTGGCCGGGCACCCGGGCGCTGACCCAGATGCACCTCGACGCCGGCCAGCAGGTGTGGCTGGTGACCGCGACCCCCTACGAACTGGCGGAGGTCATCGCCAGACGGCTGGGATTGACCGGCGCGATGGGCACCGTCGCCGAGTCGGTGGACGGGGTGTTCACCGGCCGCCTGGTCGGTGACATCCTGCATGGACTGGGCAAGGCGCACGCCGTGCGGGCACTGGCCATCCGCGAGGGCCTGAACCTCAAACGCTGCACCGCCTACTCCGACAGCTTCAACGACGTTCCGATGCTCTCGCTGGTGGGAACCGCGGTGGCCATCAATCCCGACTCCGACCTCCGCGAACTGGCCCGGGAAAAAGGTTGGGAGATCAAAGATTTCCGCACCGCGCGTAAGGCGGCCAAGATCGGGGTCCCTTCGGCGCTGGCACTCGGGGCTGTCGGTGGCGCCGTCGCCGCAGCGGTGTCACGCCGACACGAGCAGGACGGAGCCTGAGAGCGGGCCCGCGCGCCGGGCCGCCGACACGTCGACCGCGTCGCGATAGGCTCGCCCAATGTCCATCGCCAGCGACATCATCGGAACCCACTACCGCTACCCGGACTACTACCTGGTCGGGCGGGAGAAGATCCGCGAGTACGCCAAGTCCATCCAGTGCGAGGACCCGATCAGCCTCAGCGAGGAGGCCGCGAAGGCGGCCGGCTACCCCGATGTGGTGGCCCCGCTGACGTTCATCGCGATCCCGGGCCGCCAGGTCCAATTGGATATCTTCCGCAATTTCGATGTCGGCATCAACATTGCCCGGGTCATCCACCGCGATCAGAAGATCACCTACCACCGCGCGATCTGCGCCGGCGACAAGTTGTACTTCGACTCCTGGCTGGACGGGGTCATCGAGTCGCACGGCACGGTGATCAGCACGCTGCGCAGCGAGGTCACCGATGCCGACGGCAAACCGGTGATGACCACGATCGTCACCATGATCGGTGAGGCCGCCGGGGACGAGGAGACCAACGCACAGGTCGCGGCGATCGCCGCGGCCGCACTGGGTCGGCAGGGCTGACCCACAAGGGCACTGGGTCGGCAGGGCTGACCCACAAGGGCACTGGGTCGGCAGGGCTGACCCGGGCGGGTCTCAGCCCAGGAAGGTGTTGCGCCGCTGGCTCAGCAGGCCGAACAACGTCTGCTGAATGGTTTCGCGGACCTGATCGGTGAGTTCGAAGGTGACCATCGGGTCGTCGGCCGCGTGTTCGTCGTAGCCGCTGGTGTCGATCGGCTCGCCGAAGGCGATGTGCCACTTGGAGGGCAGCGGCACCAGACCGGCCGGCCCGGCCAGCGGAAACAACGGGGTGATCGGGAAGTACGGCACGCCGAGCACCCGAGCCAGCAATTTGACGTCGGCCAACATCGGGTAGATCTCCTCGGAGCCGACGATCGAGCACGGGATGATCGGCGCCTTGGCCCGCAGCGCTGCCGACACGAACCCGCCGCGGCCGAAGCGTTGCAGTTTGTAGCGGTCCCGGAACGGCTTGCCCAGACCCTTGTATCCCTCGGGGAACACCGCGGTCAGTTCACCCTTGCCGAGGAGTCGGTTGGCGTCGGTGTTGCACGCCATGGTGTGGCCTGCCTTGCGGGCGACCGGACCGAGCACCGGCATGTCGAAGAGCATGTCGGCGGCGAGCAGTCGCAGATTGCGGTGCGCGGGGTGGTGGTCGTGGACCGCCACCGCCAGCATCGGACCGTCGAAGGGCAGGGTGCCGGCGTGGTTGGCCACCACCAGTCCGGGCCCGGTGCTCGGCAGGTGCTCGATCCCGGTGACCTCCACGCGGAACCACTTGTCGTAGAAGAACCGCAGCGTCGGCAACACCACGGCGTCGTTGTAGTCGGGGTCGAAGCCGAACTCGTCGACGGTGTAGTCGCCGGTTAGCCGCTTGCGCAGGAACTCGGCCAGGCCGGCGATCCGGGCGATCAGGTCACCCTGGTCGGGCTCCACCCCACGGGCACCGAGTTCCCGGATTACGGCGTCGAAATCGGCCTCAGCCCCCGGAGCCGAGGCCGCCGAGGAAGCTTTCCGGCCCGTGCCGGACCGGGACTCCGCCCGGGAGGAATCGCCGTGCAGCGGAATGACTTTCGCCTTCTCAACGGACACGGTTACATCCCCCGACTTTCACTTGCTGGGCCTCCCAGCCGCTGCACCAAGCTCAGGGCGCGGCTTTCCAACGAGCGTACCCACCCGGTGTCGATGATCGGCGTCAGACCCCGTCCGTGGACGAAATCGTCGAAGGCCTCCATCGTGGTCCACTTCGGGTGAAAGCCCAGTTCGGAACGCATCCGGGTAGTGTCCATCACCCGGCCGTAGCTCAGATAATCGAGTTGGTCACTGTTGAGTTCGCTGTTCATGGTGGCCTTGCGCAACGAGTCGATGATCCGCACCCCGAGGGTGGGGACCGCCAGTGGTAGCCGGCCGGCCCGCCGGATGGCCTGCGACATCATGATGATGCCGTCGGCGCCGATGTTGAAAGTTCCGGCCCGGCCCGCCATCGTGGCCCGCTCCAAGGCCCCCAACGCATCCTGCTCATGGAGAAGTTGCAGCCGCGCATCATGCCCGAACACCGTCGGCACCACCGGTCCGGTCAAATAGCGCGCCAGGGCGGTATCCATCGCCGGACCGATCATGTTCGCCAACCGCAGGATGGTGACCGAGATATCCGGCCGGCGACGAGCCAGGCCGCGGGCGAATCCCTCGATGTCGAGGCTGTCGTGGGCGAAGCCGTCACCGAGTGGACGCCGGCTGCCGCTGTCCTCGGTGTGCACCACCGGGTCGTAGGCGTGTGAGCCGTAGATCTCCGAAGTGGACTTCAGGACGACCCGGCGGACCGTCGGCGCCTTCTGGCAGGCCGCGAACAGTTGCATGGCCCCCATCACGTTGAGTTCTTTGAGGGTGGCCTTCCCACCGGACCGCGGGGCGTAGGACGCCGCCGCCGCGTGGACGACGGTGTCGACGTCGCTGTTGCGGATCACCTTGGCGATGAACGGATTGCGGATGTCGGCGCGGACGAACTCCGCACGACCCATCCGCCGTTGCAGATCCTTGCTGGGCGCGATCGCGTCGACCGCGATGACCTTATTGATCAGCGGGTTCTGCGCCAACCGGGCGGTGAGGTAGGCACCCAGGAAACGGCAGGCACCGGTCACCAGCACCACGTTGGGGTAGTGCGGCGAATCGACGCCGGGATTGCCGGTATCCATGCGCTAAAGCCTATCGGTGATCGCCCGAACCGGCAGCCTGGCGGCGCGGTGCGGGCGCGGGGAGCGCGGCGGGTTACTTACCGAGTTTTCTGCGCTGAACTCGGGTGCGGCGCAGCAGCTTGCGATGCTTCTTCTTGGACATGCGCTTGCGCCGCTTCTTGATGACTGAACCCATGAACTCCGCTACCTATGTGCCTAAGTGCCAAGACGCCCGCTGCGGGCGTTGCCTCCATCGAGGACCGTGTGTCGGGCTCACACCTTACCCAAGCCGACGGCCGAACCGTTAGCCGGCCGTCTTCGCCCGCTTGGTTAGCCCGCGTCGAAGTACGAGGTCTCGAGCAGATCGTGGACGGCCTTGGCGTGTACCCGGAAGGACCGGCCCACCCGCACGGCGGGCAGTTCGCCGTTGTGGACCAGCCGGTAGACCGTCATCTTGCTGACACGCATGAGGGCGGCGACTTCAGCGACGGTGAGGAACTGAGTTTTGGTCACCGCCGGCATGCCCTCGGCCGCACCGGCCTCTCGCGCCGACTTTCCGCCAGCGGAGTCCCGCCCATTCATAGACGTCATCGCAACCCAATCGGTCGGGCACGGACAGTCCCAGCGGCTTCCCCACCGCTGGCACCAACCCGTGCGTTAGGAAGGAGAATAGCGTGGCCAATGGTGTTACTGCGACGGGTGTTTGTTAATCCGCCAGAGAATTCTCAAATTACTCGGATGTAATTCCGAGCTGCTCAGAGCGGGTTTTGGCGGCCTCGACCGCGGCGGCGACCGCGGCCCGCAACCCACCTCGCTCCAGTTCGCGCAGGCCAGCCGTGGTTGTCCCGCCCGGCGAGGTCACTAGGGCGCGCAACTCGGCTGCCGAGGTGTCCGGCCGACCCGGATGGTCACGCCGGGCGGCCTCGGTGCGATCGAGCAGCATCGCGGCCGATCCGGCCAGGGTCTGGACCGCCAGATCGGTGGCCACGGCACGGTTCAGGCCGCTGGCGACCCCGGCGTCGATCAACGCCTCGATGAACAAGAAAATGTATGCCGGACCGGATCCGGACACCGCGGTGACGGCGTCCATCTGGCTCTCGGTGACGGTCAGCACCGCCCCGACACTTTCGAACAGTTTCCCCGCCGCGCTGAGCTGCTCGGTGGTGACGAACCGACCCCCGCACAGCGCGCTGACCCCGGCGCCGACCAGTGCCGGGGTGTTCGGCATCACCCGGATGACCGGGAAGCCCGCCGGCAGCCGGGATTCGTAGAAGCCGGTGGTGACCCCGGCGATCACACTGATCAGGACCTGTTCGACGGTGTTGCTTTCGGCTCGCGTTGCCGCACCGGCGATTTCAGCGATCAACGACTCGGCGTCGGCGGGCTTCACCGCCAGGATGACGACTCCGGCGTTCTCCACCGCATCGGCCACGTCGGTCACTCGCACCGAGTAGGTCTGCGCCAAGTGGGTGGCCCGCCCGGAGGACTTCTCGGCGACCACCAGGTCCCTGGTCGGACGTCCCGCTTTGAGTAGCCCGGCCAGCAACGCCTCGCCCATGTTGCCGCCGCCGACGATCGCAATCCTGGCCATAGCGCAGCACCCTACCGACCTGGCACCAGGGCAAGCTGGCGGGATTGCACCACGATTCGCCCGGTGCTGTCGACGACGGTGTGGTCCTCGTCGAACCAGTCCTGGCCGATCTCGGTCGCGGTGCACAGCACCCGAAGCCAGCCGTCGGCGGGCAGGGCCCGCAGGTACGCGGTCAGTTGGACGGTCGGAGCCCAACCGCGGCGACCGACTGCATAAGGCACCGGCAGTGAGATGTCGCCGCACATCAGCGCGAAGTATTCGTCGACGGGACCCGATTTGGGACGCGCCCAGATGCGGAATTGCAGTTCCTGGCCGACACCGAGGTCGTCGATCACCCACGGATGGATGTGGCAACCGCGGGCCAGGTTGTTGATCTCCGCCCCGGGGTGACCCGGCCCGATCGGAATCACCTCAGCCGGTGGCGCGACGGACATTGCCGTCGACACCGGGTCGGCCGACCACAGCGGACTCTCGCCGTGTTCGGGACGGCCGAGGGTGACCACAGCATGCACGCAGGCCCGATCGCCCTGCAGGAGTTCGACATCGACCAGTCCGATCCGCCGGCCGCGTTTGCGGACCGCGGTCCGCAGTCGCACCAATCCCGGGTCGGGCGCAGACAAGAAGTTCGCCGAGACCGCAACCGGGTGGACGACTTCGTCGGTATCCCGCGGGTAGGCCTCGCGCGCCGCCTTGGCGCACAGCGCGACCATCACCCCGCCATGCACCTTCGGCCCGATGGTCCAGTGTTCGTTGAGGTGGGCCTCGAATTCGGACCCCGACTCTGGGGTTCCCGACTCGATCCGATGCAGTGCCATGGCGTCGGCGAACCGCGGGATCGCCGCTGAATTCATCGCAGGCCTCTCTCAGCGCAGCAGGTGGGTGCGGGCGAACTCAAGCGATTCGGCCAGCAGGGCATCGCGTTCGACTTTGGACCGCGCGCCTGAGGTGGTGACCTCCAAGACGACATGTCCGGCGAAGTCGCTGCCGGCCAGCATCTGGCAGACCTCGTGGGTGGGTTGGGTGCCGCGCCCGGGTACCAGATGTTCGTCGGTGGAGGCGCCGTTGCCGTCGCACAGGTGCAGATGAACCAACCCGTCGCCCATCCGGCGGGCCATGTCCAGCGCATCGGTGCCCGCGGTCGCGGTGTGGGAGAGGTCGAGGGTGTAATGGGCGTGGTTGCCGTCGAGGGGGTCGTAGGAGGGGGCGAAGGCCGAGACCGCCACCCCCGGGCGACCGCCGCGGCGGCGCATCCGCTCGATCGAGGACTGCCCCGAGCCGAAGAACCGGTCGGCCCGGAACGGGAACATGTTCTCCACCGCGACCATGACGTCGCTGCGCTCCTCCAGCCAGGCCACCTGCTCGCTGAATCCCTCCGCGTAGCGGCGCTGCCACCGAAACGGCGGATGCACCACGACGGTCTGGGCGCCTAGTCGCTCCGCCGCCTGCACACTGCGATCCAGTTTGAGAATCGGGTCCGAACCCCACACCCGCTGGGAGATCAACAGGCAGGGGGCGTGCACCGACAGCACCGGGACGCCGTAGCGGCGGGACATCTGCGAAATCGCGCCCACGTCCTGGCTGACCGGCTCAGCCCACACCATCAATTCGACGCCGTCGTAGCCCAATTCCGCGGCGTACTCGAAGGCGGCTTCAGTCTTGAGTGGATAGACCGAAGCCGTCGACAGGCCGACTTTGATGGCTGGGCGCACGGAAGTGAATTGCCAGGTGGGGAGGGGTCGCGGGTCAGGTGGACTGCAGAGCCAGGGGACCGAGGGTCACCAGCAGACCCACCGCCACCGCCGTCAGGGTGCTGACGATGTCCTCGGTCTTGCGAACAAATCGGACCGCGGCGGCCAATGTCACAACCACCACAACCGAAAGAATCAGCGCGACAAGGCTATTCCACCGCCACAGCTGATCGAAGCCGATGAACAACCCGGCCCCGAAGGCCACCGCGAGCAGTGATTGCAGCACCGCCACCGCGCTGCCCCAGAACACACCGGCCAGCCCGCGGGGTTGGACCGCCGCGACGGCCGAGGAGCTCAGGTCGGCGTCGTCGTAGCGCTCGTCGTACACCTCGGATTCCGCGGCGATGCCCCGCCGGGCGAGGTCGTCGGCCACGGTCCCGCCGGAGAACAGGGTGTCGGTCGAGTCCCGCAGATAAGAGCGCAGTTCCTCGGCCTCAACCGCGGGCTCGTCGACGAGGTCGGCCAGATCGACCGACTCATCGACCGGGTCGTAGGCCATCTGCTCGGCTCCTGATGACCGGCGCAGTGGGCGAGGGTCGTGGCTGAGTTCGGGCCCACGGGAGGCGCGCGGGACGGGGACGCTGGACAGTGGCGGCGCCGCGACGGGGACCGGGTGAACCACGTGGGCTTCGGCGGGCTCTTCGTAGGTCACCGGTTCGTAACTGACCTCGTCATAGACCGCTTCCTCGTACGGGGCCTTCTCGTAGGTGAATTCCTCGTGCGAAGCTTCCTCGTAGGTGGCTTCCGCGTAGGCGGCTTCCTCATACGGGGCCTCCTCGTAGGCGACCTCCTCGTAGCGGGCCTCTTCATCGGTGGCATCGGCGTCACCGAGGTCAGGGCTTTCCTGCTCCTCGACACGCACGACTGGGATCTCCCCGGTCAATTCCGCAACCGACACCCCGTCGCTGTTCCGTCGTCGTCGCCGGCGCCGACCGCCCACCGGCGGGGATCCGATGCGTTCGTTGCGGGCCAGCAACTCGGCGACCGAGACCGGCCTCGTGTCGTCGTCTGGTGAGCTCATCTTTCCCGCCTCCTCATTCGGCCCGCGCTGCCTGTACCAGCGCAGACCCGTCGGCCTCGCTGTCCAGTCGGCGCAGAATGATGCCCTCGCGCAGCGCCCACGGACAGATCTGCACCGCGTCCAACGACAGTGCTCGCATGCTCGCCTCCGCCACCAGCGCACCGGCAACGATCTGGGGGGCTCGCTCGGTACTGACCCCTTCCAGATCGGCGCGGTCTGCAGTGGTCATCCTAGAGATGAACGCAATCAGCTGCCGCAGGCCGTTGGCGGTCAGCACGCGTTTGACCCGCGGACCGGCCCCGGATGGTGCCGCACCGGTCAGCCGAGCCAGCGAACGGAATGTCTTGGATGTCCCGACCGCCAGGTCGGGCGGACCGGCGCCGAGCACGGTTTGGGACGCTTCGGCCAGCTCACTGTCCAGCCAGTCCCGCAGCACCGCGACCCGCCGCCGGTCAGGGGGATCGCCGGGCAGCCATTCGCGAGTCAGCCGGCCGGCGCCGAGCGGCAGCGTCAGGGCGACGTCGGGTTCCTCGTCGACACCGGAGGACAGTTCCAGCGACCCGCCGCCGATGTCCAGATCGATGATTCGGCCGGCGCTCCATCCGAACCACCGCCGCACGGCCAGGAAGGTCAGCCGCGCTTCGTCGACGCCGGTGAGCACCTGCAGGTCGACACCCGTCTCGGCGCGCACCCGCGCCAACAGGTCGTCACAGTTCGCGGCGTCCCGGACCGCGGAGGTCGCAAACGCCATCACATCGGTACAACCGGAACTGCGGGCGATCTTGGAGAACTCTCGGACGGTCGAGACCAGGTTGTCCGCACCGCGCCGGGTCAGCTTGCCCGAGTCGTCGATGGACTCGGCGAGTCGCAGCGGCTCCTTCGTCGAACTCATCGGGGTCGGATGCCCGCCGCGGTGGGCGTCCACCACCAGCAGGTGAACCGTGTTGCTGCCCACGTCGAGCACGCCCAATCGCACGAGCTACAACCTAGCGGGCGATGTGGTCTACCGTTGAACTCCGTGACAGGCAGGCGGCCCGGCGAGGTGGACCTGGACTTCCCCAGGGAATGGCTGGAGTTCTACGATCCGGCCAATCCCGAACATCTGATCGCCGCCGATCTGACCTGGCTGATGTCGAATTGGACTTGCGTGTTCGGAACTCCCGCCTGCCAGGGAACCGTCGCCGGCCGACCCGACGACGGGTGTTGTTCGCACGGGGCGTTTCTGTCCGACGACGACGACCGAGCCAACCTCGATGACGCCGTCGCCAAGCTGACCGACAAGGACTGGCAGTTCCGGGATAAGGGTCTGGGGCCCAAGGGTTATCTCGAGATGGACGAATACGAGGACAAGCCGAACCTGCGGACCCGCAAGTACAAGGGCGCCTGCATTTTTCTGAACCGCCCCGGCTTCAGCGGCGGGATCGGCTGCGCGCTGCACAGCAAGGCCCTCAAACTCGGTGTCGAACCGATGACGATGAAACCGGAGGTCTGCTGGCAGCTTCCGATCCGACGCACGCAGGAATGGGTCACCAGGCCCGACGGCAGCGAAATCCTCAAGACCACCGTCACCGAGTACGACCGGCGCGGCTGGGGCGAAGGCGGGGTGGACCTGCACTGGTACTGCTCCGGCGATCCGGCCGCCCACGTGGGCAAGAAGCCGGTGTGGCAGTCCTACGCCCCCGAACTGACCGAGTTGCTCGGTGCGAAGGCCTACGCCGAACTGGCCAGGATGTGCAAGCGCCGCAGCGGATTCCCGCTGATTGCCGTACATCCGGCGACCCGGGCCGCCGGTTCGGACTAACCCTCCAGCTTGTAGCCCAGGCCGCGGACCGTCACCAGACGCACCGGGTTGGCCGGATCAGCCTCGATCTTGGACCGCAGGCGCTTGACATGCACGTCAAGGGTTTTGGTGTCCCCGACGTAGTCCGCGCCCCATACCCGGTCGATCAACTGACCTCGGGTCAGCACCCTGCCTTTGTTGCGCATCAGGAACGCCAACAGCTCAAACTCTTTGAGCGGCATGGATATCGCATGCCCGTCGACGCTGACGATGTGGCGTTCGATGTCCATGCGCACCGGCCCCGCCTCCAGCACAGAGTCGCCGACGTCCGCCTCGCTGCCGCGGCGTAGAACCGCGCGTATCCGGGCGATGAGTTCGCGCGCCGAGTACGGCTTGGTGACGTAGTCGTCAGCGCCGAGTTCCAGGCCTAGGACCTTGTCGATTTCGCTGTCCCGGGCCGTCACCATGATCACCGGGACGCTGGAACGGGCCCGCAACTGCTTGCAGACTTCGGTGCCGCTCATCCCGGGCAACATCAAGTCCAGCAGCACGATGTCGGCGCCGGTGCGGTCGAACTCCGCCAATGCCGACGGCCCGTCTGCGGCCACCGTCGCCTCGAATCCCTCCTTGCGCAACAGGTAGGCAAGCGGTTCGGCCAAGGACTCCTCGTCCTCGACAATCAACACCTGAATCACAACTCCTCCTGGTCCTCATTGTCGGGGGCGTCCGGACCGCTGTAGGCGGGAATGGACAACGTGAAGGTCGACCCGGTCCCGCGCCTGCTCCACAACCGGATGCTGCCGTTGTGGTTGGCGGCGACGTGTTTGACGATCGCCAGTCCCAGTCCGGTTCCACCGGTGGCCCGGGAGCGCGCCTTATCGACTCGGAAGAACCGTTCGAAGACCCTCTCCTGGTCCTCCTGGGCGATACCGATGCCGCGGTCGGTCACCGCGATCTCAACCATGTCACCGTTGCGACGGCGACTGATCGACACGGCTGAACCGTTGGGCGAGTAGGCGATCGCGTTAGAGATCAGGTTCGCCAAGGCGGTGACCAGCAGCGTCTCGTCACCCAGGACTCGAAGACCGGTGGCGTCGTCGGTCTTGACGGTGATGTTCGCCTTCTCGGCGACGACCTTGTGCCGCGAAATCGCCTCTTGAACAACGGTATCCACATCAACGGCCACCAGATCGGGAAGCCGCTCGGCGCCCTGCAACCGGGACAACTCGATCAGCTCGCCGACCATGTTGGCCAGCCGCTGGGACTCGGTGTAGATCTTGCCGCCGAACCGCTGCACCGTCGGCGGGTCGTCGGTGGACTCCAGCAGCGCCTCGGAGAGCACCGCCATGGCCGCCACCGGTGTCTTGAGTTCGTGACTGACGTTGGCGACGAAGTCGCGGCGGCTGGCTTCCATCCGGACCTGCTCGGACTGATCGTCGAGGTAGATCACCGCCATCCTGGGCGACTGCTCGTTGAGCAGCCGGATTGTGCCGTGTACCGCCAAGCCGGCACGGCGCCCGGCCAGACCACGCGGCGCGGACAGGTCGACGTCGGTGTCCTCGCCGGTCGCCAAGGTCCGCTGGGTTGCTGCCCACAGGCGATCATCGAGCGCCCCGTCGCGTATCAGGCCCATCTCGGTGACCCGCTGATTGATCACCGGTACCCCGCGGGTGGAGTCGACGACCACCACACCGATCGGGGCGTTGGAGACCGCACGCTGGAGCAGTTCGGCGACCGCCAGCCCGTTCTCGTCGGCGGCCGGGCGGCGGAGTCGGGCCCGGGGCAGCAGGCGGGCCATCAGCGAACCGAGCGCGAAGCCCACCAGTCCGACGAGGACTGGGAGCGCCACCGCGCTAACACTCACGCGCAAAGCGTACGCATCGGGCGGGCCCCGACAAACTCAGTGTGACCGCCGAACTGCGAGTTCAGTGGGTGTTTACCCGATGTTCGACTTGGCGGCGCGCTTCTACTTGGAGCCCTGGTTGGCCACGGCGGCCGCGCCGGCGGCGGCGGCGTCCGGATCGAGGTAGGTACCACCCGCCACGACCGGCTTGAGGTCGCCGTCGAGGTCATAGCGAAGCGGGATCCCGGTCGGGATGTTGAGTCCGACGACGTCCTCATCGGACATCCCGTCGAGGTATTTCACCAGTGCGCGAAGGGAATTGCCGTGCGCGGCGATCAGCACGGTCTTGCCCGCCCGCAGGTCGGTGGCGATGGTGTTCTCGAAGTATGGGACGAACCGGGCGACGACGTCGGCCAGGCACTCGGTCAGCGGTCCGCCGTCGATGTCGGCGTAGCGGGGATCGGCGTCCTGGCTGAACTTGCTGCCCCGTTCGATCGGCGGCGGGGGGGTGTCGTAACTGCGCCGCCAGGCCATGAACTGCTCTTCGCCGTACTTGGCCTTGGTTTCGGCTTTGTCCAGGCCCTGCAGTGCGCCGTAGTGCCGTTCGTTGAGCCGCCAGTTGCGGTGCACCGGAATCCAGTGCCGGTCGGCCTTGTCCAGGGCAATGTTGGCGGTGTTGATCGCCCGGCGCAGCAGCGACGTGTAGAGCACGTCGGGTAGCCGGTCGAGCGCGCCGATCAGTTCACCGGCCCGGGCGGCTTCGGCCCTGCCCTTGTCGGTGAGGTCGACGTCCACCCAGCCGGTGAACAGGTTGAGCGCATTCCACTGGCTTTCGCCGTGGCGGAGCAGGATCAGAGTGCAGTCACCGTCAGCCATAGCCGCAGTGTCTCACGATGCCCCGTCCGGTTTGTCGGGTTCGGCGGGCTCGTCAGGATCGTCAGCGATCAGGTGCTCGAAGGCCTTCAGGTTCTTCAGCGACTCACCGCGAGCTACCCGCCAGGCCCACTCTTTGCGGATCGAGGTGGCGAAGCCGAGTTCGAGCAGCGTGTTGAAATCGTTGTTGACGGCTTCGACCACCTGGCCGAGCACCCGGTCGATCTCGTCGGGGTTGATGACGTCCAGTGCGATGCGGCCGATGAGGTAGATGTCGCCGATGTTGTCCAGCGTGTAGGCGACCCCGTAGAGCCGGCGGTTCCGTTTGAGGATGAACCGGTAGACGCCCTCGTGATTCTCGTCGGGCCGGCGGCAGACGAACGCCTCCACCCGCACCGAATGCTCCCCGATGGACATCAGGGTGTTGGTGATGAGTTTGCGCTCACCGGGCAGTTCGACAATCAGCCCCGGCAGTCCGCCGTGGGCGCCGTCGTAACGGGTGAAGGTCAAGCCGTGCTCGTTGAGGGTCTGCTCGATCTGCTCGCGCACCCGCCGTTCGGCCTCGCGGGGGTCGGCGGCCGTCACGCGCGGACCCCGCGGCGCATGGTCCAGCGGCGCACCGGCCGGCGGCCGGTCAGCTCCCGCACCGAGTGGTGGGTGCGGCGATAGTCGGTGATCGCCCGCCCGTAGCTGGCGAGCAGGCCGTCGACGGTGTGGTCCCAGGAGAACCGGCCGGCGTGGGCGATCGCCGCCCGGCGCAGGACGTCGGCGTCGGCGTCGAGCAACCCGGAGATCGCCTCGGCCCACCGCTGCGGCTCGTGGCCGGCGACCAGCACGCCACTGTGACCGTCGTTAACCGCAACCGGCAGTCCGCCCACCGCAGCGGCGGCGACCGGGGTCCCGCAGGCCTGGGCCTCGATGGCGACCAGGCCGAAGGACTCCGAGTAGCTGGGCACCGCGACGAGGTCGGCGGCCCGATAGACGTTGGCCAGTTGCTCGCGCGGCTGGGGCGGCAGGAACGTCACCCGGTCGGCGATGCCGAGGTCCTCGGCGAGCTGGATCAGGGCGTTGGGGGCGGCCAGACCGTTGCCGGACGCACCACCGGCCACCACCGCCCGCACGCCCGGCAGCAGGGCCAGCGCCCGAAGCAGGACGTCGGGCGCCTTCAGCGGTTGGATCCGGCCGACGAAGGCGACGATCGGCTGATCCGGCGGCAGCCCCAGCGCGGCGCGGGCCGCCGACCGGTCACCCGGTGTGAACATCTGCAGATCCACCCCCGGATGCACCACGTCGATGCGGGACAGATCGGCACCATGCAGCGAAACCAGTTGCTGCACTTCGCCTTCGGTGTTGACGATCAGCCGGTCGGCTTCGTCGACGACCTGCTGTTCCCCGACCGAACGCAGCGGCGGTTCGGGGACGTCACCCTCGGCCAGTGCCGCGTTCTTCACCGCGGCCAGGGTGTGCGCGGTGTGCACCAGTGGGACCGCCCAGCGGTCCCGGGCCAGCCAGCCGACCTGACCGGAGAGCCAGTAGTGCGAGTGGACGATGTCGTAGTGGCCGGGTTCGTGATTGGCCTCGGCGCGCAGCACCCCGGCGGTGAAGGCGCACAGTTGCGTCGGCAGGTCGTATTTGTCCAGACCCTCGAACGGCCCGGCGACGACGTTGCGGACCAGCACACCGGGCGCCACCTGCACCGTGGGCGGGTCGGCCGAGGAGGTCGCCCGGGTGAAGATCTCGACCTCCACCCCGCGGGCGGCCATGTGCAGGGCGGTCTGCAAGACGTAGACGTTCATCCCGCCGGCATCGCCAGTTCCGGGTTGGGCCAGCGGCGAGGTGTGCACCGACAACACGGCCACCCGGTGCGGCAGCACACCGGCGTCGGTCAGGTCCCGAGGTTGCCGCACCTCACCATCATGCCGGAAGACCCACGAACGGCGATTCTGCCCTGGCTAGAGTCGTTCCGATGAGCGCACTGCCGGATGCCCACACCCGCGTCGCCGTCGTGACCGGTGCCAGTTCGGGCATCGGCGCGGCGACGGCCAGAACCCTTGCCGCCCAGGGATTCCACGTGGTCGCGATGGCCCGCCGCGCCGAGCGGATCGAGCGGCTCGCCGCCGAGATCGGCGGGACGGCCCTGCCCGGGGACGTCACCGACGAGGCGGCGGTGCGGGCCCTGGCGCAACGGCTGGAGCGGGTCGACGTGCTGGTCAACAACGCCGGCGGGGCCAAAGGCCTGCAGCCGGTCGCCGAGGCGGACCTCGACGACTGGCGGTGGATGTGGGAGACCAACGTCATCGGCACACTGCAGGTCACCCGGGCCCTGCTGCCGGCGTTGATCGCCTCCGGCAACGGGCTGATCGTCACCGTGACCTCGATCGCCGCCCTGGAGGTTTACGACGGCGGCGCCGGCTACACCGCGGCCAAACACGCCCAGGGTGCGTTGCATCGCACGCTGCGGGGCGAACTGCTCGGAAAGCCGGTCCGGATCACCGAGATCGCCCCTGGGGCGGTGGAGACGGAGTTCTCCCTGGTCCGCTTCGGCGGCGACACCCAACGTGCTGAGGCGGTGTACGCCGGCATCACCCCCCTGGTGGCGCAGGACGTTGCCGAGGTGATCGGCTTCGTCGCCTCCCGGCCCTCGCACGTCAACATCGACCAGATCGTGATCCGGCCGCGCGACCAGGCCAGCGCCAGCCGGTACAACCGACGGGTCTAGAGCGAGCAGCCGACCAGGACCGGTTCGGGAACCAGCTTCACCCCGAATGCGGCCTGCACCCCGTCCCGGACCGTGCGGGCCAACGCCAGCACGTCAGCGGTGCCGGCGCCACCGCGATTGGTCAGGGCAAGGGCGTGTTTGGTGGACAACCGGCACGGACCCGAACCCGGAAAGCCCTTGCCGAACCCGGCCCGCTCCACCAGCCAGCCTGCCGCCAGTTTGACGCCGCCGTCGGCGGGGTAGTTCGGGACGGGTGCCTGCGATTGCGCGCGGATCGTCGCGAACTGCTCCTCGCTCACCACCGGATTGGTGAAAAACGAACCGACACTCCAGGTGTCGTGGTCGTCGGGGTCGAGCACCATCCCCTTGGCGGCTCGCAAACCCAGCACCGTGGCCCGCACCCGGTCGGGGTCGCTGCGGTCGCCGACGGCGACGCCGAGGGCCGAAGCCAGTTCGGCGTAGCGCACCGGCGCCGAACGCCCATCCGGGTTGAGGGTGAACTCCACCTCCAGCACGACGGCGTCCGAGGTGTTCTTCAGGACGCTGTGCCGGTAGCCGAATCCGAGTTCACCGGCCGGCACCCAGCCGACCTCACCGCTGCGGCGATCGAGCAGCAGGACTCGGCTGAGCCAGTCGGCCACCTCGACGCCGTAGGCGCCGACGTTCTGCACCGGCGTCGCCCCGGCCGAACCCGGGATTCCCGACAGGCATTCCAAGCCGCCCAACCCGGCCCGCACCGCCCGGTCCACGACGGTGTCCCAGTCCGCCCCGGCTTCGGCCCGCAGCGTCGGGCCCTCGATGCGTACACCGACGTTGGCCAGACGCACCACCGTCAGCTCAGTCAGATCGTCGGCGACGACCACGTTGGACCCCCCACCGAGCACCAGCACAGGCTCTCCGGAGGCGTTCAGCGTGTGCAGGGTGGCCACGATCTGATCGGTGCTGGCGCAGGTGATCACGCGCTCGACGACGGGGCCTACGCGCAGCGTGGTCAGCGCGGCCAAGTCCACCTTCGTGGCGACCTGCGCTCCGCCGAAATCCTCCGGTAGGCCCACGCCGGGTAACGGTAGCCTCAACCGCTATGCCGCGTTCGTTCGACATGGCCACCGACTATGCGGGGACCGTGGAGCAGGTCCACGCCGCCTTCTGCGACGAGCAGTACTGGACGTCCCGACTGGCGGCCTCCGGTGCCGACGAGTGGACGTTGAACGCCTTTTCCGTCGGCGGGGACGGCGGGGTGGACGTGGTCACCACCCAGGTGCTGCGCGCCGATCGGCTGCCGGGGGTGGTGCATCAGTTCCACCGCGGCGACCTGGAGATCCGACGTGCCGAAACCTGGACCGGGCTGGCCGACGGTGGGGCGCAGGCCTCGGTGGCCAGTTCGATCGTGCGGGCACCGGTAACGCTGGACGGGGAGGCCGCGCTGTCAGCCGTCGGCGACGGCGCTCGACTGGTCTTTCACGCCGTCGTCGAGGTGGCGATCCCCCTCGTCGGCGGCAAAATGGAGAAGTTCATCGGTACGCAGTTGATCAACCTGCTCGACACCGAGCAGGAATTCACCACCCGGTGGATCACGGCGAACCGCTGAGGTGAGGCAAGGTTGATTTCATGCCCCGCACCATGACGTTCGATATCGACGTGGACCTGTCGGCCGCGAAGATGTACAGCCTGTTCACCAAGGTGGACTACTGGCAGGACCTGGTCGAGTTCTACCAGGAGAATGCGGGCCGCACCGAGATCGCCCACTTCTCCAACGACGACGCCGGTACCCATGTCACCTTCAACCACATCATGACCTCCGAGGACCTGCCGCCGATCGCCCGGCCGGTGTTGCCAGGCACCTTCGTGGTCACCCGCGAGCAGCATTTCGAGCCCTTCGACGAACCGACCAACAAGGCCCTCGGCCGCTACCTCGCGCACATTCCCGCCCCCGTCGAACTGACTGGCGACTACGAACTCACCGACACCGATCGGGGCAGCCGGATGCGGTTGGAGAGCCTCTGCCGGGTACGGGTGCCACTGATCGGTGGGCAGATCGAGGGGTTGGTCATGGGCGGTCTGAAGTTGCTGTTCGAAAAGGAGGGCGAGTTCACCGCCGAATGGGTCGCCGGCCATCGCTAGCCCCGACAAGTTCGTCAAGCCCAAGCCGGTCGGTATCCCGACCCGCGGCACCACCGGGGCCAACCGGTTGCGCCGAGCCGACCGGTGGTTGATGCACTCACCGCGGGTGCTGGCAGCCTTGGACTCCGTCGAGCCGCCGGTGGTGGTCGACCTGGGCTACGGGCGGCTGCCGGTCACCACGCTGGAGTTGGCGGCCCGGTTGCGGTCGTTGCGACCCGATGTGCGGGTGGTCGGGGTGGAGATCGACCCGGAGCGGGTTTCCGCGGCCCGGGATTGCCTCGCGGCTAGCACGGAAGACGGCACCGAATTCCGCCTCGGGGGTTTCGAACTCGCCGGCTTGCGCCCCGTGCTGGTCCGCGCCTTCAATGTGCTGCGCCAATACCCCGAGGACGCGGTGGCAGCCGCATGGCGCACCATGCTGAGCAATCTGGCGCCCGGCGGACTCGTGGTGGACGGCACCTGCGACGAGCTCGGCCGGCGTGGCTGCTGGGTACTGCTGGACCGCGGCGGCCCGCTGAGCCTGACCCTGAGCTGTGACCCGCAAGCCATCGAGCGGCCTTCGGACCTCGCCGAACGGTTGCCGAAAGCCCTTATCCACCACAATGTTCCAGGTCAGCCGGTGCACGCCCTGTTCGAGGCCGCGGACCACGCGTGGGCAGCCGCCGCCGGACAGTCGGTCTTCGGGCCGCGGGCGCGTTGGCGGGCGATGCTGGCCGGACTGCGGGCGACCGGGTTTCCGATCGACCCGCCGCGTGGCAATCCGCGCGACGGGGTGCTGACGGTGCCGTGGTCGACCGTCGCACCGCCGGAGGTCCCGCACGGCGACTAGCCTTGTCTGCCATGCGCATCGCGGTGGCCCAGATTCTGGCCGGGACCGACCCGGTGGCGAACCTCGGCATTGTCAACGACTACACCCACCGGGCCGCCGACGCCGGCGCGCGACTCGTCGTCTTCCCGGAAGCCACCATGTGCCGGTTCGGGGTCCCCCTCGGCGACATCGCCGAACCGGTCGACGGTCGGTGGGCCGATGCCGTGCGCGGTATCGCCGATGAGGCCGGGATCACCGTGTTCGCCGGGATGTTCACCCCGGCACCGGACGGGCGGGTCACCAACACCCTGCTGGCCACCGGTGCGGGTGTGCAAGCGCACTACGACAAGATCCACCTCTACGACGCGTTCGGCTTCACCGAGTCGGACACCGTCGCACCGGGCCGCGACCCGGTGGTTGTCGACGTCGGCGGCACCGGAGTCGGGGTGACGTTGTGCTACGACATCCGGTTTCCGTACCTGTACACCGCACTGGCCGACCGCGGCGCGCAGGTGATCACCGTGAGCGCATCCTGGGGGGCCGGTCCGGGGAAGCTCGATCAGTGGACGCTGCTGGCCCGGGCCAGGGCGCTGGACTCGGGCTGCTTCGTCGCCGCGGCCGGGCAGGCCTATCCGGGCCCGGAGTTGGCCGCCCTGGCACCCACCGGGGTCGGTGGCAGCCTGGTGGCCTCACCGTTCGGTGAGGTCCTCGCCGCGGCCGGACCCGACCCGCAACTGCTGGTCTGCGACGTCGACCAGAGCAGTCTTCCGGCGGTCCGGGAGACCGTCGGGGTGCTGCGCAATCGCCGCCACCTCGGTTCGTAGGGCACAATCGGCCGGTGACGATCCCTCCCCCGGGTCAGCCCCCGCGCCCGGGTCAGAATCCGCCGCGCCATCCCGGGCCGGGCCCCTACGGGGGTCCGCCGCAGGGTCCGCCGGCGGGTCCGCCGCCGATGCCGCCGCCGGGTCCGCCGCCGATGGGACCCGGCGAACCGCCGACCCAGTACATCCCTCGACACATCCCGCCCACCGAGCAGGTCGGGCACACCGTCGTCGACCCCCGGGGCAGGCTGGGCCGGCTGTTCGGCGACCCCCTGTCGGTGGCGTTGACACTGGTCATTGTGGTGGCACTGGCGCTGGCGGCGCTGCTGGGCGGGGAGTTCTACGCACGGCACCGGGCGAACTCCATCGTCGCCAAGGCCGTCGGTTGCGTGGTGCAGGACAGTGCGACCGCCTCGTTCGGGGTGCGGCCGTTCCTTCTGCAGCACTTCACCCACCACTACCGGGATATGCGGGTCGAGACCGCCGGGAACCGGATCCGCGAGGCCAAGGGCATGAAACTGCAACTGCAACTCGACGACATCCGGATGAACCCGACCGCCGACTCGGCGGGCACCCTCGGCGCGCTCAACGCCGACATCACCTGGTCCTCCGACGGCATCCAGGAGACCGTGGCGGGGATGATCCCGCTGATCGGGGGCCTGGTCAACGGTGTCACCCCGGACCCGGCAGCCGGAACCCTGGAGGTTCAAGGACCGCTGGGCACCGTCACGATCCGACCCCAGGTGGCCGACGGCGGATTGACCCTGCAGGTGATGCAGGTGACCGGCCTCGGCTTCACCCTGCCCCGCGAGACCGTGCAGCCGGCCATGGACGCATTCACCGACCAGCTGACCAAGAACCTGCCGATGGGGATCCGCGCCGAGAGCGTGGGGGTCACCGACAACGGGGTGACGGCGCGCTTCGTCACCCGGGATGCCACGATCCCCAACGCCCAGCAAGACCCGTGCTTCGCCGGGCTTTAGCCGGCCAGGCCTCGCAGTCAGCCCTTTTCGTCCCCGCCGGGATTGCAGCCGGCCAGCACCATGGTGCTCTCGTCGACCGCGGGACGCCAAGCTTCCAGGTCCCAACTCCTCTTGCCGGGCTCAGCGAACTCGGCGAACCGCCAGTGGCAGAGGAACTGCGAGCGGATGGTCGCGGTGTCGGCGTCCGGCGCCAGGGCGACCACCTCGGCCCACGCCGCATTGGTCTGCGCCGGGGTCTTGCCGAAATCGCCGGCGACTGCCCGGCCCGCCGAGGTCGGGTAGACCCGCAACGTGGGTAGACCGTCGTAGCTGACCCACCGGACGGTGTCGATGTAGGGCGGCGGCGTACCCGCGTCGGCCCAGGCGAGGGCCGGGGCAGCGACCGGGGCGACGGCCCAACAGAGCGCCGCCAACCCGAACGCTGCGATCCGTCGTCCGGTCAGCGGGACTTCCCCTGCACCTCGAGGAGTTTGGGCCGAACGTCGGCCAGATAGACACCGGCCGCCACCGCGGCGATGACCGATCCCATCACCCCGAGCACCAACGACAGCAAACCGGACACACCGAGAATGCCAAGCCACACCGGCTTGGTTAACTTGTCGGCCGCCGGGTAGGCATCCGGGCGTTGCATCGCGGCGTGTACGAACGCGTACACCACGGCCGCCAGCACAGCCCACGACAGCACAGAAAGAACGAGACCCGCCACACCCTGAAGCATCACGACTCCAAGGGTAGGCGGGTCTCGTCCCGATGTCTCGTCCCCGATACCTCGGGGGCTTTACTTCTGGGTGACCTTCTTGGCCGGGGCCTTCTTGGCGGGGGCCTTCTTGACGGCCTTCTTGACAGCCTTCTTGGCCGGGGCGGCCTTCTTGGCAACGGCCTTCTTCACCGGGGCGGTCTTCTTGGCCGGGGCCTTGGCCAGGGCGGCCTTGGCCGGCAGCTCGACGCCAACCAGCTTGGCGGCGCGCTCACCGACGGCGCGGGTTTGCGCCGAGACGTTGCCCAGGGCTTCCTGGGTCAGCTCGACGGCCTGGTCGACGTACCCCTCGACACGGTCGGCGGCCTCTTTGAACTCCGGCTGACCCTTGAGCCGCTCAAGAGCGGCCTCGCCACGGGCAACCAGGCTGTTGTAGGTCTCGGTGGCGTCCACCAGGAACTCGTCCGCAGCCTTGCGCAGCTCCTCAGTGGTCAGCCGACCGCGCAGCTCCTCGGTCCGCTTCGGCAGCTCTTCTTGCAGCCGGGTCAGCGCGGCACGGCGATCGTCCATCCGGTCGCCGGCGACTTCAGCGCGCTCGCGCAGAGTGATCACGATCTCGTTGACCGTGGCCAGCGCCAGATCAGCCGCGCCGACCGCAGCGAGCAGCGGGGCCTTCAGGTCCTCGACGGTGTTCTCGTTCTTGCTCTTCTTCTTAGCCATGGGGCCGGTTTCCTTTCGGTTTCTCGTGAAGCTTTCGGAGAGAGTTTTCAGTTATCGCCGCGTCGCGCCGCAGGGCTGCGTCACTCGGTCGGCGGTTCCTCGTGGGCGAGGAGGTTCTGCTGGCAAAACGATGTGTAGATGTCGAGCAGGACGCGCTTCTGCCGTTCGGTGATCGCGGTGTCACCGATGATGGCGTCGTGCACCTGGCTCGGCTGCCCGGGCTCGAGGATCCCGGCCCGCACGTAGAGCACTTCCGCCGACAACCGCAGGGCTTTGGCGATCTGGCTCAGCACCTCAGCCGACGGCTTGCGCAGGCCCCGCTCGATCTGGCTGAGGTAGGGATTGCTCACGCCGGCCCGCTCGGCGAGTTGGCGAACCGAGACCTGGGCGGCTTCCCGCTGGGTGCGGATGAAGCTGCCGATGTCGGAGGCCGCGTTACTCACCACGGCGGCGAGGTCTGACTCCTGAGCCATGACTCGCCTCCTTGCGGGAACGGTTGTGTGCATGATGACGCCAGCGTACCCAACGGTGCTAACAATTGCAAGCACTTGCTAGCGCAGGTCAGAACAGGATTTGAGCGACGGTGTAGATCACCAGACCGGCGAGGGCGCCGACGACGGTGCCGTTGATCCGGATGAACTGAAGGTCACGACCGACGTGCAACTCGATTCGGCGGCTGGCCTCCTCGGCGTCCCACCGTTCGATGGTTTCGGTGATGATAGTGGTGGCCTCGCTGCCGTACTGGGAGACCAGATGCTGGGCTCCCCGCAACACCCAGTCATCGACTTTGTCGCGCAGTTCGGCGTCGTCGCGCAGGGACTCCCCGATCCGCACCACCGAGTCGGCGATCCGCCCGCGCAGTGCACTGCTGGGGTCGTCGACACCCTCGAGGACCAGCCGCTTGAGGGTTTTCCACGCGGTCTCGGCCGCGCGGGTGACCTCGTCGCGCTCCATCAGTTGTTCCTTGACCGCCTCGGCCTTGGAAATGGTCGTGGGGTCGTTCTGCAGATCGTTGGCGAATTCGAACATGAACCGGTTGGCTGATTGGCGCAGTTCGTGGTTGGGGTTGCGGCGCACCTTGTCGGTGAAGTCCATCAGTTCGCGGTGTATCCGGTCGCCCAGCAACTGGTCGACGAATTTCGGCGACCAGCTTGGCGAATCGCGCAGAACGACACGCTCGATCGTCGGCCCGGCATTGAGCGCCCACTCGAAGGCCCGGTCGGCCAGTAGTTGGATGAGCGCTTCCTGCCGGTTCTCCGCGAGCAGCTGGTTGAGCACCCGGCCCGCCGGCGGGCCCCATTGCGGCTCGGCGAGCCGTTTGACGATGGCGCTGTCGATGGCCTGCTGGATGTCCTCGTCGTTGAGCAGTTCCACGCCGACCCGCAGAATCGTCGCCGTCTCGTCGGCCACCCGTGCGGCATGCTGGGGTTCGGCCAGCCACTTGCCCAGCCGGCTGGCGACCTTGGCGTCGCGCAGTTTGGTCTCCACCACTTCCGGGGACAGGAAGTTCTCGCGCACGAAGTTGCCCAGACCCTCCCCCAGTTGGTCCTTCTTGCGCTTGATGATCGCGGTGTGTGGGATCTTCAGCCCGAGCGGATGACGGAACAACGCGGTGACCGCGAACCAGTCGGCCAGCGCGCCGACCATGCCGGCCTCGGCCGCGGCCGCCACATAGCCGAGCCACCCAGGGCCACCCACCGACAGCCACCACCGGCAGGCCAGGAAGATCACCGTCGCGCCGATCAGGAAGCCCAGCGCCACCGCCTTCATGTGGCGTAGGTTGCGGGCCCGCTCGGCGTCGGCCTCAGGGTCGGCCCCGGCAAAGGATTCAGCAAACGAACGCGCAGGGGGTGCCTCGCGCACGGGGGGTGTCTCGCGCGACGCAAGCCGTTGTTGGGCAGCCACGTCCCCATCATCCAGCATTCCGGTGCGTGGGCTGTCCGCTATTCGCCAGCAGCAGAGCGGAGTACCCGCACGAAGGTTAGTGTGACCGGCCGTCACAACTTCCCGGCGCATCGCCGGTAGACTTCAGGAGAGGAATCGCGATGGAGCCGGCAAAGTGACGCAGTCAGGACCCGTGGCCGCACCGCAGACGGTGGGCCCTGGCAGCCCCGGTGTGCCCAAAACCGACGGCCGCAAGCGGCGCTGGCATCAACACAAGGTGGAACGGCGCACCGAACTGGTCGACGGCGCCCTGGAGGCCGTCCGCCGGCGTGGACGCGATGTGAGCATGGACGAGATCGCCTCGGAGATCGGCGTGTCCAAGACCGTGCTGTACCGCTACTTCGTCGACAAGAACGACCTCACGACCGCGGTGATGATGCGCTTCGCGCAGACCACGCTGATTCCCAACATGGCTGCGGCATTGTCGTCGAACCTCGATGGTTATGAGTTGACCCGCGAAATCATTCGGGTCTACGTCGACACCGTCGCCGCCGAACCCGAGCCCTATCGGTTCGTGATGGCCAATTCTTCGGCCTCCAAGAACAAGGTGATCGCCGACTCCGAGCAGATCATCGCGCGAATGCTGGCGGTCATGCTGCGCCGGCGGATGCAGATGGCCGGGATGGACACCCGCGGCGTGGATCCCTGGGCGTTTCTCATCGTCGGTGGCGTTCAACAGGCCACCCACTCCTGGATGTCCAATCCCCGGATGAGCGCCAACGACCTCATCGACTACCTGACCATGCTGTGCTGGAGTGCGCTCTGCGGGATCGTCGAGGTGGGCGGTTCGCTGGATCGGTTCCGGTCCCAGCCCCACCCGGCACCGGCTTTGCCGGCATTACAGCCCGCGACCACGGCCTAGTCTCTACTCTTCGGCCATGGCCGATCATTCGAAGTTGTGGACCCACCACCCGTCGGAGGCGCTGCGTTTCCGGCCCGGGGACAAAGTCAGCGCCATCGACACCGACTCCAGTCCGGGGTTTGCCGGAAAGCGCGCGGACGCCGAGCAGATCACCGCCGAACGCGAAGAGCGTTTCGCCGAACTCCAGGAGATGCTCTACGCCAACGGCCGGGAGGGCGACCACCGGTCGGTGCTGCTCGTCCTGCAGGGGATGGACACCGCGGGCAAGGGTGGAATCGTCACCCACGTGGTGGCCGCGGGCAACCCGATGGGCATCGAGTACCGGAGCTTCGGCAAACCCACACCGGAGGAGCGGTCACATCATTTCCTCTGGAGGATCAACAAGGCGTTGCCCGGAGCCGGCAAGATCGGCGTCTTCGACCGGTCGCACTATGAGGACGTGCTTGTCGTCCGGGTGCACCAGTTGGTTCCGGCCGATGAACTCGAGGGCCGCTACGACGAGATCAACACCTTCGAAAAGGAACTCGCCGAGGCCGGCACGACGATCGTCAAGGTCGCGATGTTCGTCTCACTCGATGAGCAGAAGGCCCGGCTGACCGAGCGGCTGCAACGCCCCGACAAGTACTGGAAGTACAACCCCGGTGACATCGACGAGCGCAAACTGTGGCCGTCCTACCAGGAGGCCTACCAGGTCATGCTGGACCGCACCTCGACCGACAACGCGCCATGGTACGTACTGCCGTGCGACAAGAAGTGGTACGCCCGACTGGCCGTCAACGAGTTGCTGATCGAGGCCATGGAGTCGATGAACCTGTCTTGGCCACCACCGGATTTCGACCTGGAGGCAGAGCGCAAGCGGGTTGCCGAACTGTAGCGGCTTTAGCCCTTGACGAGGGTGAACTGCCCGATGTTGGTGATGCCACGGCGGAAGAAGTCGGCACACCCGTTCAAGTACTTCATGTACTTGTCGTAGGTCGCCTCATCGGTGATGGCGATGGCCTCGTCGCGTTTGGCCGCCAGATTCTCCGCCCACATGTCCAGGGTCCGGGCGTAGTGCGGACGCAGCAGGTGGATGCGCTCCAACGTGAAACCGGAGTCGGCGGCCAGCTTTTCGATGTCCTCCACGGCCGGCAACTGACCACCCGGGAAGATCTCGGTCCCGATGAACCGCATGAACTTCAGATCGCTGATGGTCAGCTTGATTCCGTTGTCCCGGAAGAACTTCTGGGTGTGCGCCAGGATCGTGTGCAGCAACATCCGGCCGTCGCTGGGCAGGATGCTATAGGCCCGCTCGAAGAACAACGGGTAGCGGTCGGCTTTGAAGGCCTCGAAAGCGCCGATGCTGACGATCCGGTCGACGGGCTCGTTGAATTCCTCCCAGCCCTGCAGTCGGACCTCGATGGAGCGGTTGGTGTCCAACTTGGCCAGCCGTTCCCGGGCGAACTCCGACTGCGCCTTACTCAGGGTGATCCCGATGACGTTGACGTCGAACTTCTCCACGGCGCGTTCCAGACAGCCACCCCAACCGCACCCCACGTCCAGCAGTGTCATGCCGGGTTCGAGGTTGAGCTTGCCCAGGGCCAGATCGAACTTGGCGTTCTGGGACTCCTCCAGATTCATGTCCTCGCGCTCGTAATACCCGCAGGTGTAGCCCATTGTCGGGCCGAGCCACAACGCGAAGAAGTCATTGGAGACGTCGTAGATGGACTGCGACTCCTCGTAGTAGGGAGTCAGGTCCGAGTCGACGTTAGTCATTCTGCTGCCCTTCGGAAATATTCGCCGGTCGCCGGTCGGCTCACCCGCCCGAGCGCACCCGTCAGGTTAGCCCAACGCGCCTGTCAATTGCACATTCCGCCCTGGATAAGCCCATGTCATCAGTAGGTGTCGTCGGTCAGTAGGTGTAGAAACCCTGGCCGGACTTCCTGCCGAGCCGTCCCGCCTCCACCATCCGCAACAGCAGCGGGGGCGAGGCGTAGAGCGGCTCCTTGAATTCGTCGAACATCTTGTCCGCGATCAGCTTCAGAGTGTCCAGTCCGATCAGATCCGACAGCCGCAGCGGACCCATCGGGTGGGACAGCCCGGCCACAACGGCCTTGTCGACGTCCTCGACGGTGGCCACCCCCGACTCGACCATCCGGATCGCCGACAACAGGTAGGGCACCAGCAGGAAGTTGACCACGAAACCGGATCGGTCCGAACACCGGACGACCTGCTTGCCCAGTACCGACCCGGCGAAATGCTCAGTCCTGGTGGCGGCCTCCGGGCTGGTCGCCAGGGTGGTGACCAGTTCGACCAACGGCAGTACCGGGACCGGGTTGAAAAAGTGCAACCCGAGCACCCGGCCGGGATTCTTGGTCGCCGCACCCAGCTTCATGATCGGGATGCTGGAGGTGTTGGAGGCCAGCACCGCATCGGGGTCGGTGATGATCTGGTCGAGTTGGCCGAAGATGTCGGCCTTGATCTTCTCGTCCTCGATGACCGCCTCGATGACGAGCTGGCGGTCGGCTAGGTCCGACAGTTTGGTGGTGAAGCGCAGTCGCTCCACGGCGCCGTCCCGCTCGCGCTCGGTGATCTTGCCGGCGCTCACCCCGCGTTCCAGCGACTTGACGATGCGGTTGCGGCCCGCGGTGACCAGCGCCTCGGTCGTCTCAAAGACGGTGACGTCGACCCCGGCGCGCGCGCAGACCTCGGCGATTCCGCCGCCCATCTGACCGGCGCCGATCACGCCGACTCGTTCAATCGAATGTGTCATCGCTTCCCTCTTCTGCCCTGGCCTTCCACGAACAGACACAAACTCACCCGACACGCCGGTGAAATGGGCGAGTTTGTGTCTGCTCGGCGGTGGAGTTGGGGGTCAGTGGAGTTGGGGGGTCAGTGGAACTGACCCTCTTCGGTCGAACCTGCCAGCGCGGTCGTCGAGGAGTTCGGGTCGACGGTGGTGGCGATCTTGTCGAAGTAGCCGGCACCGACCTCGCGCTGATGCTTGGTGGCGGTGTAGCCCCGGGCCTCGGCGGCGAACTCGCGCTCCTGCAGTTCGACGTAGGCCTTCATCTGCTCCCGGGCGTAGCCGTAAGCCAGATCGAACATCGAGTAGTTCAGTGCGTGGAAACCGGCCAGCGTGATGAACTGGAACTTGAATCCCATGGCGCCCAGCTCTTTCTGGAACTTGGCGATGGTGGCGTCATCGAGGTGCTGCTTCCAGTTGAACGACGGCGAGCAGTTGTAGGCCAGCAGCTGAT
>CAYXBN010000009.1:0-22768 GCA_964463215.1 uncultured Mycobacterium sp.
TGCCGCTTCGTTATGACCTCAACGACGTGCTGGGGGCGCGGTGAGTGCGCCGGCCGAGGAGATCGACGTCGACGGTGTGTCGGTGCGAATCACCAACCGGGACAAGGTGTTCTTCCCCAAACTCGGGGTCGCGGGAAGCAAGGGTGCGCTGATCGACTACTACCGCGCGGTGGCCTGCCTGAGCGAGCAGAGTGCCGGTGCGACGTCGAGTCCGATGCTGACTGCACTGCGTGACCGCCCGACCCACCTCCAGCGATTTCCCGACGGCATCGACGGGGAGATGATCTACCAGAAGCGGGTCCCGGAAAAGCACCCCGACTATCTCAAGACCTGCCGGGTGAGTTTCCCGTCCGGTCGCACCGCCGACGCGTTGATGGTCACCCACTCGTCGGCGATCGTGTGGGCCGCCCAGATGGGGGCAATCACGTTGCATCCCTGGCAGGTTCGCTGCCCGGACACCGAGCATCCCGACGAGCTGCGCATCGACCTCGACCCGCAGCCCGGTACCGGATTCGCCGAGGCGCGCGCCATCGCGGTGGACATCCTCAAGCCCCTGCTCGACGAACTCGGACTGGTCGGCTACCCGAAGACCTCAGGAGGGCGCGGGGTGCACGTGTTCCTGCGGATCACCACCGACTGGGACTTCATCGAGGTTCGCCATGCCGGTATCGCCCTGGCCCGCGAGGTCGAACGCCGAGCCCCGGACCTGGTGACCACCGCGTGGTGGAAAGAGCAGCGCGGCCGGCGGATCTTCATCGACTTCAACCAGAACGCCCGAGACCGCACCTTCGCCGCCGCCTACTCGGTGCGCCCGACGCCGATTGCAACGGTCTCCACACCGCTCACCTGGGCTGAGTTGGCCACTGCCACAACCCCAGACGACTACACCATGGCCACGGTCCCAGCACTGGTCGCCGAGCGCGGTGACCCGATGGCGGGTCTGGACACCCTGGCCCAGTCGCTGGTGCCGCTGCTGCAGATGTGGTCTGACGACCTCGGCCGTGGGCTGGGGGATCTGCCGTATCCCCCGAGTTACCCGAAGATGCCCGGCGAACCCAAACGGGTGCAGCCCAGCCGGGATCGGGACTTGAAGGGAAACTAGCCGCGGTGCCGCGCAGCCCTTGCTCTGGCATGCTCCAGGTATGACCGAACCGCAGTTCGGGGGCGCTGACGGCGGTATGCCGCCGCCGTACATTCCTCCCGGGCAGTACCCCCCGCCGGGCAGCTATCCCCCACCCGGGAGTTACCCCCCGCCCGGGCCGTACCCCCCACCCGGCTACTACTTCGACCCCGCAGCGCCGTACGGTCGGCATCCGCTGACCGGGGAGCCGCTCTCGGATAAATCCAAAATCGTCGCGGGCCTGCTGCAACTGTTCGGCCTGATCGGGATCGTCGGCATCGGCCGCATCTATCTCGGCGACACCAAGTTGGGTGTCATCCAGTTGGTGGTCGGACTGGTGACCTGTGGTGTCGGGGCGGTCATCTGGGGGATCATCGACGCCGTTTTGATCCTCACCGACAGAGTGCGCGACCCGGCGGGCCGCCCCCTGCGTGACGGAACCTAGGCGCGACCCCGCGGTGCATCCACTCTGCCTCCAGATCGCCGAGTCGGGTGGGGTGGCGATCTCCACGCAGCGTCGATGACCCAGGATGCGGGCGCTCGCCGATTGCCGACAGGGAAGTCCGGAAGTTAAACGCCGTCTCAGAAAAGTGTGGTAGACATCTCAGCAAAACTTAAGGTCGCCAGTCGCTAGTCGGAGGGGTTTCCATGTCCAAAGTCGGTCGCAAGGCCACCCGCCGTCGTCTTCAGCCCTACGCCTGGCTGGGTGCCGGCGCCGTCACGCTGGGTATGGGCGCAGCCATGGTGGGCGGAACGGCGGTCGCCTTCGCCGCTCCCGGCGCCGACTCCACCGCGGGCGCTTCCGGCAGCACCTCCGGCGATGCCACCAAGCCCGACCGGGCACCGGCCCAGACCAGAGCGACCCGCGGTCCGCGGGCCAGTGCGGCCGCCGATAACGAGGAGTCAGCGGTGGCCGGCCCGGCCCGGCGCGGCCAAGCCCGGGTCTCCCCACTCGACCCGGTGGCGGTGCCCGAGGAGCTGGCACCCGAGCCTGACCCGGCCGCCGAGCCGGTTGCCGTCCAACCCACGCAGCAGTCCATCGTCGTCGACACACCACCTCCTGCCGCGGCCACACCGGCGGCCACGCCGCGGCGAGCCACCGTTCGGCTGGGCCGGGAAACCATCACCGAGACCGCAGCCCCGTCGCTTCCGGATCCGATTGCCGCAGAGTCACCGGTGACCGACGTCCCGGTTGTCGACGAGACCGTCGATCAGGCCTCCGCGGCGGCTGGTTCCACGGTCCCGGCAGCGGCTGCTGAATCCCCGGCCCCGGCGGCGGCCGTCGCTGTGGTGGGCGACCCCGCACCGAACATGGATTCCTGGCTGCCCGGCGGTGACAATCCCGGCACCCAGATCGTTCCCGGCCAGAGGGTTGCATTAGCGCTGCAACAGATCGAGCAGTCCCAGGCCCTGATCACCGAGGCGACCTGGGGTGCGGGCAACATCCTGGCCGGTTTCGGCGCCTTCGGTCCGCAGGCCGCGCTGGCCACGGCGCAGCTCATGCTGGCTGTCTGGGGCTCGAGCATCACCAACGCGCAGACATTCGTCGCCGACACCGTGGGCGTTCCGTTGATCCACAACATCGCGCAGGCCAACCTGCAGAGCCAACTGCTGTGGCCGGCGCTGTCGCAGGCCTCGCTGACCACCGCCGAGCTGCTGATCCCGACCCTGGGCTGGTTCGGCGCCGACATCGCCGAGGCCGAGGCGACGGTGGCTGCCGCCAAGCAGAACGGCAAGGTCTACGCGCAGGTGCCCATCCGGATCAAACTCGGCACCCAGCCGATCGTGAATACCAAGATCAACGGCGGTCGCAACGCCGAACTGCTGCTGGACACCGGCGCATCGGGTCTGGTGACCACCCGCGACAAGGTCGGATCCGGTTCGCTGGGGGAGAAGACCGGTGAGGGTCAAAGCTGCTTCAGCGGCGGGCTGTGCTACCACTACGAGACCTACAACACCACCGTCGACCTCGGCGACGGCGCGGTGGGTGTGGCACCGGTCAACATCGTCACCGACATTCCCGGTGACCCGGTATATGCCAACAGCGTCGCCAACTTCAAGCAGTTCTTCTCCTGGGGCGCCGACGGCATCCTCGGCGTCGGTGCGAACACCGCCGGCCCCGGACCGTCCCCGATCCCGACCGCCGCGATGCCCGGTGAACTCAGCGACGGCCTGCTGATCCACCAGAACGTCTACCCGTTCGGACTGGGCGGGTACATGATCCTGGGGCCGAACCTGTACCCGACCAGAGTGTCGTTGCCCGGTGCCCCGGATGCGTTCGTCAAGGTCAGCGTCAACGGCGGGCCCAAGCAGACCGCCGGTGCGATCATCGACTCCGGCGGCGTCTACGGAACGCTGAACCGCTCGCTGTTCCCAGTGGCCGGTTCCACCGTGCCAGCGGGGACCAAGATCGACGTGTACGCCATGGACGGCACCACCCTGCTCTACAGCTACACCACGCAGAGTGGGGCGGAGGCCACGCCGTACATCGAGTCCGGTCTGTTCAACACCGGCAACGCGCCGTACGCCCAAGGCCCGATCTACCTCAACTACGGCTTCACCAACCCTTACGGAATCGGGTCGACGGACTTCGCCATCTGGTGAGCAGGGCCATCTGGTGGTGATCTGGTGAGCGCGCCGCCGGACTGCGACGCCCGGCGGCGCAGCTTATCCACCGGTCGCCGCCGACACTGCGGCGGATTTGTTTTCCGGCAATCTCTGAAAAACGTCTTAGGAATTGACCTAATCGGAGTTACTGTCCTCACAGGTTTCCCGGCAATCTGGAGGGCGTCATGGGTGCATCGAGATTCGTAGGCCGAGTCGGCGGGTTGGCAGTCGCCCTCGGGATCGGTTCGGGAGTCTTCGCCGGAGCGGGGGTGGCATGGGCGGACGGGTCCTCACCAGACACCCAGGCGTCCGCCGGCTCTGCCGCAGATTCCGCTGAAGCCGGCACACCCACCCGCAGCCGCGCCACGACGACGGTCCGCGGATCAGCGGCCGCCGAGTCCGCCACTCCGGCCGGTGCGGCAACCGCGAGCGAGAAGCTCATCGACCTGCCCGACGTTGAGGCGGCACTCGATCTCGAAGCGGTCATCGAGGAGACCCTCGACGCAGCCTCAGCGGACGCGGAACCGGCCGCGGTGGACGGTTCAGCCGAGGTGGCATTCGAACCGCGAACCGCCGGACCCGATCCGCTGCCGGTGGCCGTCGAGGGCTCCGAGGCGGTGGCCGACGTGGATCCAGAACCCGCCGAGGAAGTGCCGCCGGCACCCGAGACGGTCCTCCGTGCGGAGACGACCGCGATCGCCCCATTCGCCTCGAGCGCGACAACTCCGTCCGCACCAACGGCCAAGGCCGCGACCGCCCCGCTGACGGTCGACCCGGTCAGCACCTACTTCGACGGGGTGCTGCAGGGCAACCTCAACGTCGTCAGCGCGAGCGGATGCGGCCTTGCCGGCTCGGACTGCAAGCTCGTCTACTCCTTCGTCGGCTCCTCCGACGGCGGCAAGGCCAATTTCGGCAACGTGCCGAAGGCGCTCGATCCGCTCCTGCCAAACGGGGCCAAGGGCGGCAACGGTAGCTTCACCTTCCTTCCCTACGCGACCTGGATCGACCCGGAGAACCCAACCAAATTCCCCGCCCCCACCGGAACTCAGACCTTCACTGCGCGAGTCAGCGAAAACACCGTCTTCAACCAGACCGTCACCAGCATCCCGCTGATCGGATTGTTCGCCGAGCCGATCATTCAACTGCTGCAACAACTTCCGCTGATCGGCAGCCTGCTGGTGCCACTGATTGGCGCATCGGTCACGACAACGGTGTCGGTGAATGTGGGGCAACTGGCCGCCGGTAAGCAGGTGGCTTACACCTATACCGTCGACTCGTTCGACGGCACGCCGATCAGCATGAATTACTTCCCGGCCTCGGCGCCCTCCCTGCTGCCATCGCTCGGCAACCAGCAGGCCACGATATTCAACGGCCCCGGCCTGGGGTCACCCGGTGAGACCAATCCCTACGCCAGCTTCCAGGCCGCGGGCTCGACCCCAGGCCTTGCCCTGATGCGTGGTCAGGGGCTGCCGGGGCCATTCGCCTCGGCCCCACTGGGTTTCAACGTGATCACCTGGGATCCGCGTGGTGAATGGGACTCTGGCGGCATCCTGCAGTTGGACAGCCCGTTCTACGAGGGCCGGGACGTCTCCTCGCTGATCGACTGGGCCGACGCCAACACCCCGTTGCTCAACGAGGGCGGCAAACCCGACGTCGCGATGATGGGTGGCTCCTATGGCGGCGGTATCCAGATGACCACCGTCGATCCGCGCATCAAGTCGATCGTGCCGGCCATCGCCTGGCACTCGCTCAACGAGTCTCTGTACCCGGACGGAGTGTTCAAGACCGCGTGGGCCAACGCGCTCGCCGACGCTCTGCTGCTGTCGGGGGCGTCGTCGATCGAGCGGATCAACGCCCAGGTCACCGAGGCGCTGATTACCGGCAACCTGTTCGCATTCATCAGCGAGACCGCCCAGGCCGTGCTCGCCAGCAGTGGTCCGACCGCGCTGCTGACCAAGCTGAACGCGCCGACGATGTATGTCCAGGGCATCGTCGACGCTCTGTTCCCGTTGCAGCAGGCTCTGGACAATGCCCAGACACAACTTGAGCAGAACCCCTTCTTCGCCGGCAACAACGCCAATCTGGTCAAGATGATCTGGTACTGCGGTGGCCATGGCGTGTGCACCACGCTGAGCCCGCAACAGCAATTGGCGCAGAATACCGTGATTTTCCTGGAGAACATGGTCTGGGTGAACAAGTACACCAAGGACTATCTGGCCGGAATCCCCTCGGTGAACAACACGATCAACGGACTACTTGCCGCCACCGCGCCGTTCCAATGGTGGGATCAGAACGGAACCGCCTTGGCCTCCTTCATCGGTATGCCCTGGACCCCGGCGTTCCAGAACACCGCACCGATCGTGGTCACCCAGGCCACCGGAGGCCAGATCAATTCGTTCACCAGTCGTTCGGGGCCGCTGACGGCGGATGACCCTGCCGGGGCGGCCTGTGCAGGTATTGCATCGGCGTGCGAGTTCCCGCTCAACCAGGTCTTCGCCACCAAGGCGCGCAACGCCGTCAACGTCGACATCCCAGTCGCCGGGGCCGGTCCGAGGTACATCGTCGGTGCGCCCAAGGTGAGCTTCACCTATTCCGGAATCGGTAACGCCAAGGCGGTTTATGCGCAGATCGTCGACAACGCCACCGGCCAGGTGCTCGGGAATATCAACACCGCCATCCCGGTCACTCTCGACGGCAAGGAGCGCACGATCACCGACTTCGAGATTGCCAACATCGCCTACACCGCGCCTGTGACACCGGGTGCGACGTTGACCCTGCAGTTCCTCGGCAACTCGTCGCTGTACCAAAACACCAGCGTGAACTGGAACACGAGCATCAAGGACATCTCGGTGAGCCTGCCGACGACCGGGACGGCGATTCCGAATCCCGTTCCGGGGCTGCTCCCGGTGTAGTCCGGCGATCGGGCCGGCCCTTGCTCCCCCAACGGGTCGGCTGGATCATGCACGCACCACCGCCCGCTGTCGGTCCGCCGACGGCGGGCGGTCTGGTTCAGCGGCGCAGGCGGTGACGCCTGCTGGCGGGGCGCTTGTTGCGCAGGATGCTGCTCGTGACTGGTTCGGCGTCACCGTGTTCGGGTCCAGGTGCAGGCTCGAGTCCGCTGACAACGGTTGCCGTGTCGGGTGTTTCGTCGGACTCGACGACGACGATCGCCTCCTCCTCCGATCCCGCCGACGTATCTGCTTCGGCTGACTCAGACGCGGCCACTGATTCGAGATCGGACCCGGTGTCGGACCCGGTGTCGGGCCCGGAGTCAGACTTGGTGTCGGCCGTCTCCGGCGCGCCTTCGCTCGACTCCCCGTCGGTCTGCTTCCTGCCCAGCGACTTTGCTGGTTTGACCTTCTTTGCCTTGGGCGGCTTCGGCTTCCTAACTCTCGCCGGTTTGGGCGGAGCGGGTGGTTTTTCGGCGTCGAACGACAGGTACAGCGCCAGCACCGCCAGGATCGCGATCGCCCCGGCCGCACCGTACACGGCGAACAGATAGGGGCCGCCGACGGCCAGTCGAAGCCAGATCTCCACCACGGCGGTCACCAGGATCAGTACGCCGGCCACTACATGCAGCACCGCCGACCACGCCCGCAGTCGTAGCGCCAACTCTGGGGTTTTGGCCTTGCGGCTCAACGCCAGGCGCAGGATTGCCAGCACCGGCAGTGCCGCCAGAGCGATCGGGATGCCCGCCGCAATCCGTCCGGCAGTGGCCACCGCGCTAGGGATGTCGCCGGTCAGCACCCACCAGCGCGGCAGCACGAACGTCACGTACAGCACGACGCCGACCAGGAACAGGGCAAGGTGGCAAGCCTTTGCGCCGCGCCGCCCCATGGTCCTCCTTGAGAATTGAGGTCCGGGGTGCGACCTGATCAGGTCGCACCCCGGGACCGGTGCGGAGGATAGGGGATTTGAACCCCTGAGGGCTATTAACCCAACCCGCGTTCCAGGCGAGCGCCATAGGCCACTAGGCGAATCCTCCGTCGGCAATGGTAACCGAACCTCTAGGGGCTCCTCGACCGGCTGTTCTGGCACGACCGGCCGGTATTACACTCGCCATGGACCCCGCGCGGCGTCCAACCTGTGAACTCCCCCAGGGCTGGAAGGCAGCAAGGGTCAACGGGCTCTGGCGGGTGCGCGGGGTCCCCTTCTTTTGCGAAAGGCCCGGCGGTGTCCTACCAGTCCCTCAGCCGCGACGACTTGCAACTCCAGCAGGATGAGCTGCGGCGCCACTACAGCGACCTGCAGGGCAAGAAACTCGCCCTCGATCTGACCCGCGGTAAGCCCTCGGCGGAGCAACTCGACCTCTCCAACGCGCTGCTGGAACTGCCCGGCAGCGGGGACTTCCGGGACGCGGAGGGAACCGATACCCGCAACTACGGCGGCCAGCACGGGTTGCCCGGCCTGCGGGCGATCTTCGGCGAACTGCTCGGTATCGCAGTGCCCAACCTGATCGCCGGCAACAACTCCAGCCTGGAGTTGATGCACGACACCGTCGTGTTCTCCATGCTGTACGGCGGGGTCGACTCGCCCCGGCCGTGGGTGCGCGAACCGGTGGTCAAGTTCCTCTGCCCGTCGCCGGGCTATGACCGTCATTTCTCGATCACCGAGAGCTTGGGCATCGAGATGATCGCCGTCCCGATACGCGACGACGGACCCGACGTCGACCTTGTCGAGGAACTCGTCGCCGCCGACCCGGCGATCAAGGGCATGTGGTGCGTGCCGGTGTTCTCCAACCCGACCGGCGCGGTGTACTCCTGGGAGAGCGTCCGCCGACTCGTACAAATGCACACTGCCGCACCCGATTTCCGGCTCTTCTGGGACAACGCCTACCCGGTGCACACACTGACAGAAGAGTTCCCTCGGCAGATCGACGTGCTCGGGCTTGCGGGCGCCGCCGGGAATCCGCACCGTCCCTACGTTTTCGCCTCCACCTCCAAGATCACCTTCGCCGGGGCCGGGGTCAGCTTCTTCGGCGGGTCGCTGGGCAATATCGCTTGGTATCTGCAGCATTCGGGCAAGAAGTCGATCGGCCCGGACAAGGTCAACCACTTGCGGCACCTGAGGTTCCTGCGTGACGCCGACGGGGTGCGCCGGCACATGCTTGGCCACCAGAAGGTGCTGGCGCCGAAGTTCGACCTCGTCCTCGACATCCTCGACAAGCGACTGTCCGAGTCCAAGACCGCCTCCTGGACCGAGCCCAAAGGCGGCTACTTCGTCAGTCTCGACGTGTTGCCCGGGACGGCCAAGCGCACCGTCGCCCTGGCTAAGGACGCCGGGATCGCCGTCACCGCAGCCGGGGCATCCTTCCCGTACGGAAAGGACCCCGACGACACCAACATCCGGATCGCGCCCAGTTTCCCGTCCCCGGCCGACCTGGCCGAGGCCATCGACGGTCTGGCGACCTGCGCCCTGCTGGCGGCGACCGAGACGATGCTGGGCTCCGAATCCGTCAGCCTGGGTGGGTAGCCTTCCGACGTGGCGCTCTACCGCAAGTACCGGCCGGCGACGTTCGCCGAGGTGGTCGGCCAGGAGCATGTCACCGAACCGCTGTCGACGGCATTGTCTGCCGGACGGATCAATCACGCCTATCTGTTCTCCGGGCCGCGCGGGTGCGGTAAGACCTCGTCGGCGCGCATCCTTGCGCGCTCACTGAACTGCGAGCAGGGGCCAACCCCGAACCCGTGCGGGGTGTGTGACTCCTGCATGGCGCTGGCCTCCAGCGGCGGCGGCTCGGTGGACGTCGTTGAACTCGATGCGGCCAGCCACGGCGGTGTCGACGACACCCGCGAACTGCGGGACCGCGCCTTCTACGCTCCCGCGCAGTCGCGCTACCGCATCTTCATCGTCGACGAAGCGCACATGGTCACCACCGCGGGATTCAATGCATTGCTCAAGATCGTCGAGGAGCCCCCGGAGCATCTGATCTTCGTGTTCGCCACCACCGAACCGGAGAAGGTGCTGCCCACCATCCGATCCCGCACCCACCACTATCCGTTCCGGCTGCTGGCGCCGCGCACCATGCGGGGGCTTATCGAGACGATCCTGGCAGCCGAGGATGTGCAGGTCGACGACGCGGTATTTCCCCTGGTGATCCGGGCCGGCGGCGGGTCCCCGCGCGACACCCTCTCGGTGCTCGACCAGTTACTGGCCGGGGCGGAGGGGAACCGGGTGCACTACCAGCGGGCCCTGGCGCTGCTGGGAGCCACCGACATCGCCTTGATCGACGATGCTGTGGACGCGCTGTCCGCCGGGGATGGCGCGGCGCTGTTCGGCGCGGTCGAGGCGGTGATCGACGCCGGCCATGACCCGCGCCGGTTCGCCAGCGATCTGTTGGAACGATTCCGCGATCTCATTGTGCTGCAAGCCGTTCCGGATGCGGCCAGCCGCGGCGTCGTGGACGCACCCGGGGATGTACTCGAGCGGATGCGCGATCAGGCCGGCCGGATCGGGCCGGCGACACTGGCCCGCTACGCCGAGGTGGTGCACGCCGGATTGGGGGAGATGCGCGGCGCCACCGCGCCGCGTCTGCTGCTGGAGGTGGTCTGCGCGCGGCTGCTGCTGCCGTCGGCGGCCGACACCGAGTCCGCGTTGCTGCAACGTGTCGAACGCATCGAGACCCGGCTGGACATCTCCCTACCGGCCGGGGAGGCCGCCGCCAGCGCTCCGCCGGCCAGTGGTCGGCAGTATGTGCGCAAGACGCAGGCCGCGCCGGCCCCGCCCGCCGCACCCGCGCCCGTCGCGCCCCCTGCCCCGCCGCCCGAGCCCCCTGCCCCGCCGCCCCCGCCGAGATTGCGGCCACGCAGTCAAAGCATGGGTGCCGAGCAGCGTGAGAGCAATCTCGAGGCGCCGCCGGCCCCGCCGGCCCCGCCTCCACCGGCCGCCCCGAAACCCTCGCCCCCGCCTCCGTCGCCAGCACCGCCGTCACCGGCCCCAGCCCCGGCGCCCGTCGGCCAACTCGACGCCGCCGCGGTACGCAGCATGTGGTCGACGGTGCGGGACAAGGTCCGGGAGCGCAGCCGCACTCTCGACGTCATGCTCGCTGACGCCATCGTCCGAGCTGTGGAGGCCGACACGCTCGTGCTCGCCCACAAGGCGCCGGCGCTGGCCAAGCGGCTGACCGAACAGCACAACGCCGACGTGATTCGTGATGCCCTCAAAGACGCCCTCGGGGTGAACTGGCAGCTGCGCTGCGAGGTGGGAGCCGCTGAGCCGAGGACGGCAGCCGAGCCGCTGCCTCCGGAACCGCAACCCGACCCGGCGGACACCCAGCGCGCCGAGGAAGACGACATGATCGCCGAGGCCCGCGATGACGAGACTCATGGGGCGCCCCGGCGTGACCCGGAGGAAGTCGCGTTGGAACTGCTGCAGAACGAACTGGGTGCCCGCCGAATCGACGGCTGAATCGGCGCATACTGGCAGGGTGACCCCACTGCAGCGCTACATCGCCGAGGAGATCGCCACCGACCACGTCGACGGCCTGCTCTCGCGCCGCGAGGCGCTGCGTCGACTCGCGCTGCTCGGGATCGGCGCCCCTGCCGCCTCCGCGCTGATCGCCGCCTGCGGGGAGAAGCGCCCGTCCGCGCAGTCCGGCCCCGCTGCGACGGCAAGTCCGGAGTCCGCGACGGCAGCCGCGCCGGCCCCGGGCTCCCCGCCGGGCATGGACACCGCGCTATCCACCGAGCCGATCACCTGGGCAGGCCCCAACGGTCCGCTGCAGGGCGCCTGGGCGGCGGCCCAGGCACCGCGCGGCGCGGTGCTGGTGATTCACGAGAACAAGGGCCTCAACGACTGGGTTCGCTCAGTGGCCGGGCGCCTGGCGGGGATCGGTTACTCGGCACTGGCCATTGATCTGCTCTCCGAGGAGGGCGGCACCGCCTCGTTCACCGACCCTGCTGAGGCCACCGCGGCGCTGGCCAAGGTCGACCCGCAACGATTCATCGCCGATCTGCGTAGCGGCCTTGATGAGCTCACCCGCCGGACGCCCGACCGAAAGGTGGGCGTCGTGGGGTTCTGCTTCGGCGGCGGGATGGTGTGGCAACTCCTTGCCGCCGGTGAGCCGCGACTGTCCGCGGGCGTGCCCTTCTACGGGCCAACCCCGGACGATGCGAACTTTGCTGGCTCGAAAGACGTTGCTGTGCTTGGTATCTACGCCGAGCTCGACGACCGGGTCAACGCCTCGGAGCCGGTGGCCCGGGCCGCCTTGGAGAAGGCCGGGCTGAACTTCGAACTGGTCACTGAGCCTGGCGCCGATCACGCCTTCTTCAACGACACCGGCAAGCGCTATAACCCCGTTGCCGCGGTCCAAGCATGGAATCAACTGCAGGACTGGCTATCCCGATATCTCGGGTGAAGCGGTAGTCGGCTGGTTGGGAGCACACGGACACGGCTAGGCTTGGCGACCGAATAGCAGCCGACGCCGAGGAGACTTGATGGCACAGGTCAGTGCCTCCAGCACAATCCTGATCAACGCCGAACCGGCGACGGTAGTCGCCGCCATTGCGGACTACGCGACGGTGCGGCCGAAGATCCTGTCTCCCCACTACAGCGAGTACCGCGTCCTGCAGGGCGGCCAGGGCCGCGGCACCATCGCCGCCTGGAAACTGCAGGCCACCAAGTCGCGGTCCCGGCACGTCGAAGCCTCGATCGACGTGGCCGGGCACACCGTCATCGAGAAGGATGCCAACTCCTCGCTGCTGACCAACTGGACCGTCGCCCCGGCGGGACCTGCCTCCACCGTCACGGTCAAGACCACCTGGAGTGGGGCGGGCGGCGTCAAGGGTTTCTTCGAGAAGACCTTCGCCCCACTGGGGCTGCGCAAGATCCAGGCCGAGGTGCTGGCCAACCTCAAAAAAGAGGTCGAGGGGTGAGGCGGGACGCTGCGCTGGTCCGGCGCGCCTAGCTGGTCCGGGGCGGTTGGGTCTGAAGGAACGCCACGATGCCCTTCACCACCGCGTCGGCGTATTTCTGCCGGCCCTCGGCGCTCTCCATCAGGGTGGAGTCCACCGGGTTCTTCATGTTCCCCAGTTCCACAAGGATCGACGGGTACTGCGCCAGGTTCAGCCCGGCGATGTCGGCGCGCGGGTTGAGTCCGTTGCTGCCGATATAGGTGGCCGGCGGTATGCCCGCTCCCGCGAGTTGGTCTCGCATCAAGCGGGCGAACTGCACCGACGGGCCCGCCTGCACCAGACTCAGCGGTGGATTGGCGTAAAGGATGTGGAACCCGCGACCGGTGGCCGGGCCGCCGTCGCCGTGGATCGACACCACCGCGTTGGGCGCCAGCGCGTTGGCCATCGCCGCCCGTTCGTCCACGCACGGGCCCACCTGATCGTCGTTGCCGCGGGACATCGCGGTGCGCACCCCGAGTTGGTGCAGCGCCGCCCGGACCCGCAGCGTGGTGTCCCAGTTGAAGGTGTGTTCGGGGTAACCGCTGCCCGTACTGGTGCCGGTTGTCTGGCAGTCCTTGGTGCCGCCGCGGCCGTTACTGACCTGCCGGGTCATCGAGGCGTCGTTGGCGCCGTTGTGACCGGGGTCCAGGAACACGATCATGCCGGCGACGCTGCCCGGTGCGGCCTGGCTCACCGGCGCTGCCAGTGCCGACGCGGCGAGCACCATGCCGGCTGAGGCGGCGGCGACGACACGCACGGGGACGAACTTCGACACGGGCGCCACGGTAATCCCTCGGCGACTAGGCTCGAAAGACACCGACTGGCCGAAACGCCAGGCCGCAACGAACTTGAGACCACAACGCAAGGAGACCGTCATGCAACCCGGTGATCCCGGCGATCTGGGAGCCTTCGGCCTGCAGGTCCCGCAGCAGCAGGTCCCGCCGCAAGCGGCGCAGGCCGTGCAGCAACTGCAGGCCGCGCTCGTCCAGGCTCACATGATGCAGCACAAGCTGATGGAGGCCCAGCAGCAAATCGCGGTCACCGAAGTGACCGGACAGGCCGGCGGGGGTCTGGTGCAGGTGACCCTCAACGGCAACGGTCAGGTCCTCGGCATCCACATCGACCCGCAGGTGGTGAACCCGAACGACGTCGAGACCTTGCAGGACCTCATCGTCGGGGCGCTGACCAACGCCGCGGAGAACATGCGCGAGACCGTCAAGGAAATTCTCGGTCCGCTGGCCGCCGCCGCCCAGCAGCAGCAGCCTGGGCAGCAGCCGGGGTCCTGACTTGTTCGAAGGCCCGGTCCAAGATCTGATCGACGAACTCGGCAAGCTGCCGGGTATCGGGCCCAAGAGTGCGCAACGGATCGCCTTTCACCTGATCTCGGTGGAACCCCCGGACATCGACCGGCTCACCGCGGTGCTGTCCCGGGTGCGCGACGGCGTGCAGTTCTGCGAGGTGTGCGGCAACGTCTCCGATGCCCAGCGCTGCCGGGTCTGTGGGGACGCCCGTCGGGACGGTTCACTCGTGTGCGTGGTGGAGGAGCCCAAGGACGTCCAGGCCGTCGAGCGCACCCGCGAGTTCCGCGGCCGCTACCACGTGCTCGGCGGCGCGCTGGACCCGCTCTCTGGAATAGGACCCGAGCAGCTGCGAATCCGCCAGTTGCTCAACCGAATCGGGGAGCGAGTCGACGGCGTCGACATCACCGAGGTGATCATCGCCACCGACCCCAACACCGAGGGCGAGGCCACCGCGACCTATCTGGTGCGGATCCTGCGCGACATCCCCGGTCTGACCGTCAGCCGCATCGCCTCAGGCCTGCCGATGGGCGGAGACCTGGAATTCGCCGACGAGCTGACCCTGGGCCGTGCGCTGACCGGCCGCCGCGCCATGGTCTAGTTCGCCCCGGCCCCGACCTCGCCGAGGTTGCACTCAGGCAGGCAAGAACCCGAAACCGGCCGTGTGAGTGCAATCTCGGCGGCGTTGCCGGGACCGCTGTCAGAACCCCCCGGCATGCTGCCCGCCATGAACGAGGTGCTCATTGGCAGCGAAGCGCTGGCGTCCGGGGCCGTAACCCGCTACCAACTCAGCCGGTACCGCCGCCTGCTGCCCGACGTCTACGCGCCCCGGGCCGCCGACCTCACGCTGCGGTGACCACACCGTAGCGGCTTGGCTGTGGTCGCGGCGGCGCGCCGTCGTTGCCGGTTCGGCGGCGGCGGCCCTGCACGGAGCGCACTGGGTCGACGTCGACGAGCCCGTCGAACTCATCTGGACCTGCGCCCGCCCGCCCGCCGGCCTGAGTGTCCGCAACGAGACGCTGCACCCCGACGAGATCACCCGAATCGGTGGCATACCGGTGACCTCGCTGACCCGCACAGCCTTCGACCTAGGCCGACACCTGCCCCGGGACCGTGCGGTGGCACGCCTCGACGCACTGATGCGGGCGACCCCGTTCCGCGCCGAGACCGTCGTGACAATGGCCGCGGCACACCCCGGCGTCCGGGGTGTGCGCCGGCTCCGCCGGGCGCTGCCGCTCGTCGACCCGGGGGCGGCGTCACCTCGGGACTTCTCCTTCTCGACGCCGGCTTTCCCCGCCCGACGACACAGATCCCAGTGGTGGACCACACCGGTCGCCTGGCGGTCCTCGACATGGGCTGGGAGGAGTACAAGGTCGCCGCGGAGTATGACGGGGACCAGCACCAAACCGATCGGCGGCGGTACGTGTGGGATCAGCGCCGGGCGAGGATGGTGGCGAGGTTGGGCTGGGATGCGGTGCGGGTGATCAAGGAGGACCACCCGGCGGAGGTCATCGCGCGGGTCGCGGGTTCTTTGCGGGCCCGCGGATGGCGCGGCGAGATTGCACTCCCGCAGCCCAGGAATCGCAGATTGTCGGCGTGAGCGCAGTCTCGGCGCCCTGGGGGATTCGAAGCGGGCGTGGGCTAAACCCGGGCTAAACCCGTCGCGGTGCCGCCAGCCGCTCGCGCCGCAACTGGTCCACCTCCGGCAACTCCAGCGGGGCCAGCGGACCCACCACCTGCGCCAGCAGCAGGTCGGCGAGCTCGGGGTTGCGGGCCAGACACGGTCCGTGCAGATAGGTGGCGTACACACTGCCTTGCACTGCGCCGTCGATGCCGTCGCCGAGCCGGTTGCCCGCCCCTTTGACCACCGCGGCCAGCGGGCGGGCATCCGGGCCCAGAACCGTTCCGCCGCGGTGGTTTTCAAACCCGGTGAGCGGTTCGGAGAGTCCTTCGATCAACGGGGTGGACACCACTTCGCCGATGGTGCGCTCGGGTTGCGGGGAGGTGGTGGCGTCGAGCAGGCCGACCCCCTCGACTCGTTCGCCGGCGGAGGTCTCATACCAGTGACCCAGCACCTGAATAGCCGCGCAGATGGCCAGCACCGGCGCCCCGCGGCCGGCGGCACGCTGCAACCCCGGGTGGCGCAGCAGGTGCCGGGTGGCCAGTCGCTGGGCGTAATCCTCCGCTCCGCCCAGGGTGTACAGATCCAGTGAATCCGGAACCGGTTCAGCCAGAGTGATTTCCACGATCTCGGCGGCGATTCCGCGCAGCAGCAGTCGCTGCCGCAACACCACGGCGTTACCGCCATCGCCGTAGGTGCCCATCACATCGGGCAGCACCAGACCGATCCGGACGGTCACGAGGATCGCTCCAGTGCCCGCTGCAACTGTAGGAAGGCCGTGTAGTTGGCCACCACCTCGACATGCCCGGGTGGGCAGGACTCGATCGCCGCGACGGTGTCGTGCACGAGGGAATGTTCGACACCGGCGTAGCCCAGCCGGACCGCGAGATCGGTGCCGCGCTCTCCGGCGGCGACCACCGCTGTCGCCTGCCCGGACTCCCTTCGTGCCGCGCGCTCATCGGCGAAATGCTCGAAGCGGACGTCCCACAACCAGGACAGGTCCTCGCCGTCGGGCACCTGCCCGTTAACCGAAATCACCACGCCCGCAGCGTTGTTGTCAACCATCGCCAACGCCTCCTGCCATCCCGCCGGGTTTTTGGCAAGCAGTAGCCGGGCGGTGTGACCACCGATCCGGACCGTCCGGTAACGACCGGCGACCTCATCGACGCCCGACACCGCTTCCACTGCGGCAGCCGGATCGGCCCCCATCGCCACCGCGGCGGCGACAGCTTGGGCGGCGTTGCTACGGTTCACCGCGCCGGGCAGGGCCAGCCTCATCGGTGCGACGAAACCGTCTGGGCCGTAGATCTTCTCATCGTCGGTCCACCACTGCGGTTCGGGACGTTTGAAGTCCGCCCCGGTGGAGTACCAGTACGCCTGCTCGCGGACGATGATCTCGCCGCTGCGAGGACAGCTCACCGAGTCATTCGCCCAACTCCCGCCCGCGGCAACCCACACCACCTTCGGGCAGTCGTAGGCCGCCGAGGTTATCAGCACATCGTCGCAATTGGCCACGACCACCGCGTCGGGATGCCGGGCCAGGCCCGCGCGCAGTGTGCGCTCGATGTGGTTGATCTCACCAACCCTGTCGAGTTGGTCGCGGGAGAGGTTCAACAGCACGATCACCGCCGGTCGCACCGCATCGGCCACGTGCGGGACGTGCATCTCGTCGACCTCGAGGGCGGCCAGCCTCGCATCCCGGTCCGCGGCCAGGGCGGCGATCAGGCCGGCGTCCATGTTGGCGCCCTCGCCGTTGGTTGCCACCGGTCCCAGGGTGCGCAGTGCTGCGGCCACCATCCTGGTGGTGGTGGACTTGCCGTTGGTGCCGGTGATCACCGCGGTGCGCCGGCCCGACCCGAGTTGCTGCAGCACGGAGGGGTCCAGTTTCATCGCCACCAGGCCGCCGATCATCGCCCCGGCGCCCCGGCCGGTCACGCGGGATGCCCAGCGTGCGGCCGATCCCAGCGCGAGTGCGCAGCGTCCGCGCAGTTTCATCGTCGATCCGCCGCGCTGCGGCAGGTCGGTCTCGTTGTGCCGCGCAGCGGCACGTCGGGCTCAGTGGGCGACATCGCAGGTGAGTGTATGCCGACACGGACCCGAAGTCCCCCGGGCTGTCGGGGGCGCGTGCCATCCTGAGTTTTGTGAGCCATACCTGGGGCAGGCCGGCAAGTCAGGCCGCGGACGGTTGGATCGTCGTCGACGTCGAGACCTCCGGATTTCGGCCCGGGCACGCGCGGGTGCTCAGCATCGCCGCCCTGGCACTCGATGCGCAGGGCAGGGTGGAGAACTCCGTGGTCAGCCTGCTCAACCCCGGCGTCGACCCGGGGCCCACCCACGTCCATGGCCTGACCGCGGAAATGCTCGAAGACCAACCGACCTTCGCCGACGTCGCCGCCGACATCGCCGAACTGGTGCACGGCCGCACCCTGGTGGCCCACAACGCGGCATTCGACTACTCCTTCCTCGTCGCCGAGGCTGAACTGGCCCGCACCGCCCTCCCGGTGGACACCGTGATGTGCACGGTCGAACTGACCCGGCGGCTCGACCTGGGTCTGGACAATCTGCGGCTGGAAACCCTTGCCCGGCACTGGGATGTCCCGCAAACCAGGGCCCACGACGCCTTCGATGACGCCCTGGTGTTGTCCCGGGTGCTGACGCCGGCGTTGCAGCGGGCGCGTGACCGTGATGTTTGGCTGCCGATCCGGCCGGTGAGCCGCCGACGATGGCCCAACGGCACGGTCACCCACGAGGAACTGCGGCCGCTGAAGATGCTGGCTTCCCGGATGCCCTGCCCCTACCTCAACCCGGGCCGCTATCAGCGCGGCGGGCCGCTGGTCCAGGGGATGCGGGTGGCCCTTTCAGTCGAGGTGACCCGCACCCACGAGGAACTCGTCGAACGCATCCTGCACGCCGGTCTGGCCTACGCCGAGGCCGTGGACCCGCAGACCTCGCTGGTGATCTGCAACGAACCGCTCGCCGAGCAGGGCAAGGGCTTCCAGGCCCGGGAGTTGGGCGTGCCGATGGTCTCCGACGAGCAGTTCATGAGCAGTGTCCGCGAAGTCGTCGGCGGCGTCGGGGTCGAGGAGTTCGTCCAACCGGTTGACTTGGGCGAGCAGTTCGCGCTGTTCTGAGGTGGCACAGTCCCGGAGGTGCCGATGAAGACCGAGCGGTTCGACTTCACCAACCCCAGCGGCCACACGCTGACCGCCCTGCTGCAACTGCCGCCGGGGCCGGAGCCGACCAGTTATGCGCTGTTCGCCCACTGCTTTACCTGCAGCAAGGACAGCCGCGCGGCACGGTGGATCTCCGATGCGTTGGCGGGCCGCGGCATCGCGGTGCTGCGGTTCGATTTCACCGGCCTGGGCTCCAGTGAAGGCGAGTTCGCCAACACCGACTTCTCCTCCAACGTCCAGGATCTCGTCGCCGCCGCCGACCACCTGCGCGCCACTCGGCAGGCCCCCGCCCTGCTGATCGGGCACAGTCTCGGCGGCGCCGCGGTGCTGGCCGCGGCCGCCCGGATCCCGGAGTCGCGGGCGGTGGCCACCATCGGCGCCCCGTCGGATCCCAGCCATGTCACGAACCTTTTCGCCGAGCAGATCGGTGCGATCCGCGAACGCGGCGATGCGCAGGTGTGCATCGGTGGGCGGGAGTTCCGAATCCGCCGTGATTTCCTCGACGATGTGGCCGAGCAACGCCTGGCCGACCAGGTGGCCACCTTGCGTCGAGCGCTGTTGATCCTGCACTCACCGATCGATGAGGTCGTCTCGATCGACAACGCCAGTGCCCTCTTCCTCGCCGCCCGGCACCCGAAGAGCTTCGTCTCCCTCGACGGCGCCGACCACCTGCTCGCCCGCCGCGCCGACGCCCGCTACGTCGGCGACGTCATCGGAACCTGGAGCCAGCGCTACCTCCCCGCGCCCGAAGACTCCACGGGTGATCCGCAGGCCCCCGGTGCGGTGCTGGTCAGCGAGACCGGTCGCGGCGCGTTCGAGCAGTCCGTCACCATGGGCCGGCACCACCTCGTGGCCGATGAACCGGTCGACGTCGGCGGGATGGACAGCGGACCGTCGCCGTACGACTTGTTGCTCGCCGGCCTCGGCGCCTGTACCTCGATGACGCTGCGGATGTATGCCGAACGCAAAAAGATTCCACTGGAACATGTTTCGGTTTCACTGCGGCACTCCAAAGTCCACGCGACGGATTGCGCCAACTGCGAGACCACTCAGGGCCAGATCGACCGCATCGAGCGCACCGTCACCCTGGCCGGCGACCTGGACGAGACCACACGAACCCGCCTGCTGGAGATCGCCGACAAGTGCCCGGTGCACCGAACCCTGACCTCAGAGGTGGAGATCCGCACGGCCCTGGTTGATCCGCCCGATCCGCTCAGCGGTTCAGCCGGGCCGCCCGATTGACCGCCGAGACCACCGCTCGCAGCGACGCTGTCGTGATCGACGTGGCGATGCCCACGCCCCACACCGTCTGTCCGTCGATCGACGTCTCGACATAGGCCGCGGCGGCGGCCTCCTGTCCGGCCGACATGGCGTGCTCGGAGTAGTCCAGAACGTGCACGTTGATGCCCACCCCGCCGAGTGCGTCGACGAAAGCCGCCAGCGGTCCGTTGCCCTCGCCGCGGATCTCGGTCTCCACCCCGTCGAGTTTCACCGTCGCCTCGATGACGTCGATGCCGCCGTCGACCTCTGAGCCGATCACCCGCTGGCGGATGCGCTCCAGGGGGCGCACCGGCGCCAGGTACTCGTCGGCGAAGGCGTCCCACATCTCCTTGGACGACACCTCCCCACCCTCACCGTCGGTGATCTTCTGAATCACCTGGCTGAACTCGATCTGTAGCCGCCGCGGCAGCACCAGACCGTGGTCGGCCTTCATGATGTAGGCCACCCCGCCCTTGCCGGATTGCGAGTTCACCCGGATCACGGCCTCGTAGGTGCGGCCGACGTCCTTGGGGTCGATCGGCAGATACGGCACCTGCCACAGGATGTCCTCGACGTCGGCGTCGGCCTCGTCGGCGGAGATCTTCATGGCGTCCAGACCCTTGTTGATGGCGTCCTGGTGGCTGCCCGAGAACGCGGTGTAGACCAGATCACCGCCGTAGGGATGACGCTCCGGCACCGCTAGTTGGTTGCAATGCTCGACGGTGCGGCGGATCTCGTCGATGTTGGAGAAGTCGATCTGCGGATCCACCCCCCGGGAGAAGAGGTTCAGGCCGAGGGTCACCAGGCACACGTTGCCGGTGCGCTCACCGTTGCCGAACAGGCAGCCCTCAATTCGGTCCGCGCCGGCCTGATAGCCCAATTCCGCTGCGGCGACAGCAGTTCCGCGGTCGTTGTGCGGATGCAGGCTCAAGATGATCGAGTCACGACGAGCCAGGTTGCGGCTAATCCACTCGATCGAATCGGCATAGACATTGGGGGTGGTCATCTCCACCGTGGCCGGCAGGTTCACGATCAGCGGCCATTCCGGGGTGGGGTTGATGACGTCGGCGACGGCGTCGCAGACCTCCACCGCATACGCCAGTTCGGTTCCGGTGTAGGACTCCGGGGAGTACTCGTAACGCCACCGGGTTCCAGGGTGTTTGGCCTGTTCCTCCAGGCACTTCCGGGCGCCGTCGGTGGCGATCTTCTTAACCTCCTCGCGGTCGGCCCGGAACACCACCCGGCGCTGCAGGATCGATGTGGAGTTGTAGAAGTGAACGATCACGTTCGGCGCGCCGTGGCAGGCCTCGAAGGTGCGCTCGATCAGTTCCGGTCGGCACTGGGTCAGCACCTGGATGGTGACGTCATCGGGGATCGCGCCCTGCTCGATGATCTCGCGGACGAAGTCGAAGTCGGTCTGGCTGGCCGAGGGGAAGCCGACCTCGATCTCCTTGTAGCCCATCTTGACCAGCAGTTCGAACATCCGCCGCTTGCGGGCCGGGCTCATCGGGTCGATCAGGGCCTGGTTGCCGTCGCGCAGGTCCACCGCGCACCACCCCGGGGCGTGCTCGATCACGGTGTCCGGCCAGGTCCGGTCGGGCAGCGTGATGGGCTCGACCTCGGCGAAGAACGGCCGGTAGCGGTTCACCGGCATGGCACTGCCGCGCTGGGCGTTCCATGCGGGCTGGCCCGGGCGGGCCGGGCCGGTGGGGGTCGTGATGGTGCGGGCCGACACGTAGGCGTCGACGGAATCAAAGTTGTGGGTGTTCACGATTTCGCTCCGGGAAGTGGAAGGGGGACTTCAGACCGGCGCATCGCGACCACCCGCGACGGGAGGCCGGTCTGGATCAGACCCCGTCGCGGCGTCCGAGAAGGAGCACCCGCTGCACCCGGCCTACTGTACTCCGGTTGCCCCAGCGGGCATAGTCGCTGGTATGACACCCCCGCCGGCACCCAGGCCGCCCCGGCCGGTGTCGGACCGGGTTGCCGCCGTGTTTACCGCGGCGCTGGCCCTGCTGGCCGGCGCGGGTTCGGTGCTGATTTCGCCGTTCTTCGTGATGACTACTGACGCCTGCGGCCCCGACAACTGCAACTTCACCTGGCTCACCTGGGCCTACGTGGTGACCTGGGGCGGCGTCGCGCTGGCGGCGTTGGTCGCGGTGGTGGGTATGGTGCGCGCGGCCCGCCAGGGGACCGTCATGTGGATCTGGCCGGTGGTCGCGGTGGCTCTGGTGGCGCTGACCTTCGGGGTCGGCTTCCTGCTGGCTGCTTCTGTAGTGCGGTGACGGCGGCATTGCAGTGACGGCGGCCCTACCGCCAGGGCTGGCCCCAGGAGTCGGCGAACGCCACCTCGCTCAGCGGTTTGCGGCTTCGCAGTGCGGCGTCCCGTTCGGCGATCTCAGGGTCGACCCGGTCGTAGTCGGCCAGCGACCCGACCGCGATCACCATCAGCGGCCGCACGTGCTGGGGTATGTCGAAGGCGGCACGCGCCCCGTCGACGTCGAACCCGGCCATCGGGTGGGTGATCAGGCCCCGGGACACGGCTTCGATGATCAGGTTGGCCTCGGCCGCGCCGGCGTCGACCGCGCTGTACAGCGCGGTGTCGGGCTCATCACCTTCGTCGGCGCACACCAGGATCAGTGCGCCGGCAGCCTTGGCGTAGGAGTTCCCCCGGCTGAGCAGTTCGGCCAGCGTGGTGTAGGTGGCGTCGCCGCGCAGTCCCACCACGAACCGCACCGGTTGGCGCCGTCCCCAGGTGGCGGCCCACCGGGCCGCCTCGAGCAGGGCGGTCACCTGGT
>CAYXBN010000009.1:22868-44298 GCA_964463215.1 uncultured Mycobacterium sp.
CGCCGTCCCCAGGTGGCGGCCCACCGGGCCGCCTCGAGCAGGGCGGTCACCTGGTTGCCGGTCACCACCGCATCCGGATCGAAAGCGCGGGGACTCCAGCGCTGCGCTATCGGCGGGTGGATGGGAACGCTGGTGTCGGCGAGGCGATCGGTCGGCTGGTCGGGCATCGCAGTGAGATTACCCGCCGGTACCCACGGAAATGGCCACCTCACAGACCCCTATCCTTTAGTGGCAGACCCGAACCCGGAGAGGGACGACAGTGGCGCTCGTCGTGCAGAAGTACGGCGGATCCTCGGTAGCCGACGCCGAGCGGATCCGCCGCGTCGCTGAGCGCATCGTGGAGACCAAGAAGGCGGGCAACGACGTCGTCGTCGTGGTCTCGGCGATGGGCGACACGACCGACGACCTGCTCGACCTCGCCCGACAGGTGTGCCCGGTACCGCCGGCGCGGGAACTGGACATGCTGCTGACCGCGGGAGAGCGGATCTCCAACGCGCTGGTCGCCATGGCCATCGAGTCCCTCGGCGCCCAGGCCCGCTCGTTCACCGGTTCGCAGGCCGGTGTCATCACCACCGGAACGCACGGCAACGCCAAGATCATCGACGTCACTCCCGGCCGGCTGCGCTCAGCCCTCGACGAGGGTCAGATCGTCCTGGTCGCCGGCTTCCAGGGTGTCAGCCAGGACAGCAAGGACGTCACGACGCTGGGCCGCGGCGGATCGGACACCACCGCCGTCGCCCTGGCCGCCGCTCTGGGCGCCGACGTCTGCGAGATCTACACCGACGTCGACGGCGTCTTCACCGCTGACCCGCGCATCGTGCCCAACGCGCGACGCCTGGACACCGTCACCTTCGAGGAGATGCTCGAGATGGCGGCCTGCGGCGCGAAGGTGCTGATGCTGCGCTGCGTGGAGTACGCGCGGCGCTACCACGTTCCCATTCATGTCCGGTCGTCGTACTCCGACAGACCCGGCACCATCGTCACCGGATCTATCGAGGACACCGCCATGGAAGACGCCATCCTGACCGGAGTTGCCCACGACCGCAGCGAGGCCAAGGTCACCGTCGTCGGTGTCCCCGACGTTCCGGGCTACGCGGCCAAGGTTTTTCGCGCCGTTGCCGACGCCGACGTCAACATCGACATGGTGCTGCAGAACATCTCCAAGGTGGAGGACGGCAAGACCGACATCACCTTCACCTGCTCCCGCGACTCGGCGCCGACGGCGGTGGAGAAACTTACCTCACTGCAGGACGAGATCGGCTTCACCAGCGTGCTCTACGACGACCGCATCGGGAAGGTGTCCCTGGTCGGCGCCGGCATGCGCAGCCACCCCGGCGTCACCGCCACGTTCTGCGAGGCCCTGGCCCGTGTGGGAATCAACATCGACCTGATCTCCACCTCGGAGATCCGAATCTCGGTGCTGATCAAGGACTCTGAACTCGACAAGGCTGTCGCCGCCCTGCACGAGGCGTTCGGCCTCGGCGGCGAGGAGCAGGCGGTCGTCTACGCGGGGACGGGCCGCTGACATGGTCGCCATTGGTGTGGTCGGCGCCACCGGGCAGGTGGGCGTCGTCATGCGGAAGCTATTGGAAGAGCGCGATTTTCCCGCCACCAGCGTCCGTTTATTCGCCTCCGCGCGCTCAGCCGGCAAGAAGTTGAGCTTCCGCGGAGCGGAGATCGAGGTCGAGGACGCCGAGACGGCCGACCCGAACGGCCTGGACATCGCACTGTTCTCTGCGGGCGCCACCATGTCGCGGGTGCAGGCGCCGCGGTTCGCCGCCGCCGGGGTCACCGTCATCGACAACTCATCGGCCTGGCGCAAGGACGACGATGTGCCCCTGGTGGTCAGCGAGGTCAACTTCGACCGCGACGTTCGCGGGCGCACCCTGAAGAAGGGGATCATCGCCAACCCGAACTGCACCACCATGGCCGCCATGCCGGTGCTCAAACCGCTGCATGACGAGGCCGGACTGGTCCGGATGATCGCCTCCACCTATCAGGCGGTCTCCGGCAGTGGGGTCGCCGGTGTGGAGGAACTCGCAAGCCAGGCCCGTGCAGTCATCTCGGGTGCTGAACGGCTTGTGCATGACGGCGGTGCGCTGGATTTCCCGGCGCCGAGCAAGTACGTCGCGCCGATCGCGTTCAACGTCATCCCGTTGGCGGGTTCGCTGGTCGATGACGGTTCCGGCGAGACCGACGAGGACCAGAAACTGCGCAATGAGAGCCGCAAGATCCTCGGCATTCCGGATCTCGCGGTCAGCGGCACCTGTGTGCGGGTGCCGGTCTTCACCGGGCACTCGCTGTCGATCAACGTCGAGTTCGCCAACCCGCTTTCCGTTCAGCGCGCCAGGGAGATCCTCGCCAATGCCCCCGGGGTGCGACTGGTCGAGGTACCCACCCCATTAGCGGCCGCCGGCGGGGATGACTCCTTGGTCGGTCGCATCCGGCAGGACCCCGGCGTGCCCGATTCCCGGGGCCTGGCGCTGTTCATTTCCGGGGACAATTTGCGAAAAGGCGCGGCGCTCAACACCATTCAGATCGCGGAGCTGCTCGCCGCCCAACTCTGAGCGCTCCGCGAGGCTGAAATCTGGGCGGCTCCTGGCGGTTGTTCCCGGCCAAGGCTTCAGCCTCGCGGGCTGTGGATGGCCGAAACCCCGCTCGCGGCCGTCGGGTGATGCTGCCGGGATGCGTTGGCCCTTCATCGGCGCGGAGGCGATGGCCTCCGGATCGCTGACCCGGCATCGGCTGCGCAGCGGCCACTATGTGATCTTCCCGGGGGTCTACCTTCCCAACACGGTTCCAGCGACACTCGAAGCCCGCACGATGGAGGCCTGGCTGTGGTCGAAGCGGCAGGGGGTCGTCTCAGGAGTGGCGGCTTCGGCGATGCACGGTGCGAAATGGGTTGACGATGACGTACCGATTGAACTGACCAGCACCAACACCCACCCACCCGGCGGCCTCACTACGCACAACGACACGCTGTTGGACGGTGAGATCGTCTGCCGGCGGGGGATTGCGGTCACCGGGATCGCGCGAACGGGATTCGACCTCGCACGGCGGCGGCCGCAGGGTATGGCAGTGGCGCGACTTGATGCGCTCTGCCGTGCGACGGGTTTGCCCCCCGACGCCGTTGCCGATGTTGCCGCCCGGCATCCCGGTGCGCGGGGTTCGCGGCAACTCCGCAGGGTGCTTCGCCTGGTCGATCCCGGCGCGGAGTCGCCGAAGGAGACCTGTTTGCGACTGCTGTTGATCAATGCCGGCCTACCCACACCCGCGACCCAGATTGAGGTAGTGGATGGTGGCTGGAGGGCGCGCTTGGACATGGGCTGGGAGGACCTCAAAGTCGCCGTGGAGTACGACGGCTACCACCACCTCGCTGATCGGCGGCAGTACCTGAGAGACATCCAGCGCCTGGAGCGGTTACAGCAGCTGGGGTGGATCATTGTGCGCGTGGTGGCAGAAGATCGCCCCGATGATGTAGTGCGGCGGGTCATGGCGGCGCTGGATCACCGCGCGATGACCCGCCGACGCTGAAACCTGGGCGGTCCTCTCCATGGATTTCCGCCCAGGATGCAGGCTCGCGCCCGCAAGGGGGTCGCTGGCATGATCGGGGCATGACCATCGACGCCATCTACACCGCTGAATCCACCGCGACCGGAGGGGGACGCGACGGTCGCGTCACGTCCTCGGACGGCAAACTCGACCTGGACACCCGGCCGCCGAAGGAGATGGGCGGAAGCGGGGAGGGTGTGAACCCCGAACTGCTGTTCTCGGCCGGCTATGCCGCCTGCTTCCTCGGGGCGCTGCGACTGGTCGCCAAGAACAGCGGAGTCGAACTCGACGACGCCACCGGCGTCACGGTCCGGATCGGGATCGGCAAGGACGCCACCAGTTACGGGTTGACCAGCGAGATCATCGGCTATCTGCCCGGGTTGGAGAAGGATCAGGCTGAGGCGCTGATGGCGCAGGCCAATCAGGTGTGCCCGTACTCCAAGGCGACACGCGGCAACGTCGAGGCCACCCTGGTGACCAAGGTTTAAACGGCTCAGCCGCCCGCCCCTGGGGGAGGCTGTCGTTGCGTGCGCTCCCGGTGCAGAGTCTCGCCGCGGAAGAACGCCGGTGACTTCAGGCTCCAGAAGACCATCAGCAGCACGCCGAGGACGATGCTGAGCACACCGACGATGAACACCGTTCCGACCCCGGCCAATGAAGCACCACTGCCGTAGTCGGGGTTGAACATCAGGTAGGCCTCGAACACCCCGACCGGGATGAGGATCAGCGCCGCGATCCCTGGCAGGATGACCTGGCCCAGCGCGGTGCGCCAGGAACGCCAGGCGGTGTCCCAGAAGTACACCACCGAGGACACCGCGACGACGGTGTAGTACAGCATGATCGAGATGCCTACGCTGTAGACGCAGTCCTCGACGATGCTGTCGCTGACCATCGTCAGTCCGCCGTAGATCGCCAGCGTCGTCAGACCGATGAACCAGGTGGTGAATTTCGGCGTCTGCACCACCTGATCGACTGAGGCGAACCGTTCGGGAAGCGCCTTGTAGGTCGCCATCGCCAACAGGCCGCGGACGGTGGCCATCACCGTCGACATGGTCGCCGAGAACGCCGACAGTCCGACGATCACCGCAGCCAGGATCGCCCCGCCCGGCCCGACCGCTGCCCGGGCCATCCCGGAGAACACGTCCTCGAGGTTGTTCTCGTGCGTCAAACTGCCCTCGTCGGTGGCATCAACCCCGGCGAAAGCCAGGGCGGCCACCCCGATGATGACGTAGGTGATCAGGATGATGACGATCGCGGTCACCCCGACCCGACCGGACTGCTCCGGGGTGCCGTCGGTCTCCTCCGACATGGACAGCGCGGCGTCGAAACCCCAGAAGATGAAGATCGCCACCAGGAATCCGCCCACCAGATCCGACACGCTGCTGATGGCGAAGGGGTTGAACCACTCCCAGGAGAACGGCTCCACCGAAGGGTTGGGTTCCCGGCCGATGATGTTGGCGATCAGGATCGCGGCGAAGACGGCCAGGCCGCCGTATTGGATGACTGTCAGGATGATGGTGGTCCGCGACGACTCCTCGGCCCCGCGTGCGACCAGCCAGGTGGTGATCAGGATGAACGTCGCGGCGATGAGGAGTTTGAACCAGGTCGGCGGGTCCTCGAGCCCGAGTCCGACGCTTACCGCGTTGACGATGATGCCGGAGGCGCCGACACCGGCCAGGATGCTCGACATCATCAGCGCATAGCCGCCGATCCAGCCGATGTGCGGCATGATCGCCTTGGATCCCCAGGTGAAGACGGTGCCGGCATCGGGTGCGGCGTCGGTCAGGTGTTTGTAGGCCAGCGCCACGAAGAACATCGGGATGACCGCGAGAATGAAGACGATCGGCAACTGATAGCCCACCATCTGGGCACCCGGTCCCAGCGCGCCGGTCAGTGAGTAGGCCGGTGCGGTGGCCGCCAATCCGATCGCCACCGCGCCGATCAGCGACACCGAACCCTTTTTCAGGCCCTTGGACTTCAAGTCGCCCATCGGCGGGTCGACGGTCTGGGCGTCCTCGGACATGCCGGAATCCTCGCACCCGGCACTGCCCGGCGCATGCGGTCGGGAAATTTTCGTCCCGATCAGTGCAAACCCGGGTCCGGTCCTGACCGGAGGTCAGTCCGGCCAGGTGTGCACCGGCTCGTTGCTGTGCATCAGATCGCAGTATCGCCGCAGCATCTCAGCCAGCGCCGTGGGCCGATCCAGCCCGCGTTCTTCGAGTCGGCTGACCGTGGCGACTTGCCAGTCCGCGCCGTTACGGGCGGTCTTGGCGCGGCCTTCGATGACTCCCAGATAGCGATCCCGTACGTCGGCGGCCACCTTCCAGCGTCGCAGGCCCTCGTCGGCCATCGGCAACAGGTGGCGCAGCACCAACTCGTCGGGAGTGACCTCGCCCAGACCCGGCCAGTACAGCCGGGCGGCCATGCCATGCCGGGCGGCCGCGAGAAAATTATCCTGGGCCGCAACGAAACTCATCTTGGTCCACAGCGGATGTTCCTCTTCGGAGATCGTTCGCAGCAGGCCGTAGTAGAACGCCGAATTGGCCATCATGTCCACGACGGTCGGCCCGGCCGGCAACACCCGGTTCTCCACCCGGACGTGTGGCCGGCCGTTCACGACGTCATAGACCGGACGGTTCCACCGGTACACCGTGCCGTTGTGCAGACGCAGTTCGGATAGCTGCGGGGTGCGGCCGGCGGCCAACTCGGCGGCCGGGTCCTCCTCGGACATCTCCGGCAGCAGCGACGGAAAGTAGCGGACGTTCTCCTCGAACAGATCGAAGATAGAGGTGATCCAGCGCTCCCCGAACCACACCCGGGGTCGCACCCCTTGGCTTTTCAGCTCCTCGGGCCGGGTGTCGGTGGCCTGGGCGAACAATTCGATGCGGGTCTCGGCCCACAGTTGGTGGCCGAAGAAGTACGGGGAATTGGCGCCCATCGCCAACTGCGGTGCCGCGATGACCTGGGCGGCGTTCCAGTTGTCGGCGAAGTCGGCGGGGGAGACCTGCAGATGCAGTTGCATGCTGGTGCAGGCCGATTCCGGTGCGATGGACTCGGCGTACATGTTGAGCCGCTCGGCGCCGGTGATGTCGATGTGGATGTCCTCGCCGCGGGCGGTGAAGATCGAATCGTTGAGCGCCTGATAGCGCAGCGACGGACTCATCCAACTGCCGGTGAGGTCCTCGGGCATCAATGTGGGCAGGATCCCGATCATCACGATGTGTGCGCCGTCGGTGTTGGCTTTGGTCTCGGCCGCGTTCAGACTGGCCCGCACTTCGGATTCAAGCTCGAGTGCGGTGCGGCCGGGCAGCGGTCGCGGCGGAACGTTGAATTCGATGTTGTAGGCGCCTAATTCGGTCTGATAGGCCGGATCGGCGATCAGGGCCAACACTTCCTGGTTGGTCATCGCAGGTTGGTAGTCGGCGTCGACGAGGTTGCATTCGATCTCCATCCCGGTCAGCGGGTGATCGAACTCGAAGCTCGATTCGGCCAGCATGGTTTCGAACACGTCCAGGCACTGCTGCACCTTGTGCCGGTACTGCTGGCGGTGCGCCCGGCTATAGCTGGTCTGCTTGACCTCTTCGCCCACGGTGACGATGCAACCTGCTCAGCGGCCCGGGCGCAAGGAAATGGCGATCAGCGTCGGCGGGCTAGGGCGACCAGTCGATCGAATCTGCTCTGCCGGAAGTCGACCTGCACCCCGACCCGTTCGGCCAGCGCGCGCAATGCTGAGGGACTGTAGGCGCGTAGGGAACTGATCAGACCGTCGTGGGCGAACGGCCACACCGGCGCCAGCGGCGCCATGGTGGCCAGTTTGACCAGATGCAGCACTGACGGCGGCCTCGCCAGGTCGATCACCACCAGCGAGTCGGCCACCCGGGTGGCCTCCGCGAGCACCGCTGCCGCCAACGGCGGCGGCAGGTGGTGGAAGGACAGCGCGAAAACCGCGACGTCGAAGGCACCGTCCGCAGCGTCGATCGCGGTGGCGTCGATGACCCGAACGTCGGCGCGGGGGTTCCGGCCCAGTTCGCCGGCGGCCATCGCCGCGACCGACTCGGGGTTGACGTCGGAGACGGTGACCCGGGCGGTGGGATGCTCCTCGAGCAGAACGCGGGACAGCGCTCCGTGGCCGGCGCCGAGTTCCAGAATCGCCGGGTCGGCGACCTCGGCGACCTGCTCGAGCACCAGCCCGGCGTTGCGCCGGTGTTCCCCGACCAGCGCGCCGAGCCGGTCCAAGGCGGTGATCACGCCGCGCTTGACGTCGTCGTCGACGTCGTCGCGGTCGAGGTACTCCAGGCGGTCGGTCTGCAGCATCCGGTCCAGCCAGGAGGCCCGCGGCCCGCCCCGCGGCATCGCGGCCAGACCCGCCGCATTCGGAGCAGAATTCTCAGAGCCCATGTACTCCAGCATGGACGGTGGCAGACTCCGTGCACAGTTTGTCCCCCATGACAGGAGCATCGTGGCTGACTTCGTCGCTTCCATCGACCAGGGCACGACCAGTACCCGCTGCATGATTTTCGACCACAACGGCCTGGAGGTGGGCCGCCATCAGATCGAGCACGAGCAGATCCTGCCCAGGGCCGGCTGGGTCGAGCACAACGCGACCGAGATCTGGGGCAGCACCCAGACGGTGGTGACCTCGGCGCTGAACAACACCGGACTGACGGCCTCCGACATCGCCGCGCTGGGCATCACCAATCAGCGTGAGACCACCATCGTCTGGCACCGAAAGACCGGGCAGCCGTACCACAACGCGATCGTCTGGCAGGACACCCGCACCGACCAGATCGCCGCCACCTTGGACCGCGACGGTCGCGGTGACGTGATCCGGCAGAAGGCCGGTCTGCCGCCGGCCACCTATTTCTCCGGCGGGAAACTGCAGTGGCTGCTGGAGAACGTCCCCGGTCTGCGCGAGGACGCCGAACGTGGGGAGGCGCTGTTCGGCACCCCCGATGTCTGGGTGCTGTGGAACATGACCGGCGGGACCAACGGGGGGGTGCACGTCACCGACCCCACCAACGCCAGTCGCACCATGCTGATGAATCTCGAGACCCTGGACTGGGACGACGAACTGCTGGGCTTCTTCGGGATCCCCCGGGCGATGCTGCCGGCGATCCGCCCGTCGTCCTCGCCGCAGCCCTACGGGGTGACCCGGGCCGACGGTCCGATGATCGGGGAGGTCCCGGTGACCGCCAGCCTCGGCGACCAACAGGCGGCGATGGTGGGGCAGGTCTGCCTCAAACCCGGCGAGGCCAAGAACACCTACGGCACCGGAAACTTCCTGCTGCTCAACACCGGCGAGAAGATCGTCCGCAGCACCAATGGGCTGTTGACGACGGTGTGCTACCAGTTCGGAGACGCCAAACCCGTTTACGCCCTTGAGGGTTCGATCGCGGTGACCGGTTCGGCGGTGCAGTGGCTGCGTGATCAGTTGGGCATCATCGGCGGAGCCGCCGACAGTGAGGCGCTGGCCTCCCAGGTGGAGGACAACGGCGGCATCTATTTCGTCCCGGCGTTCTCGGGGCTGTTCGCCCCGTACTGGCGCTCCGATGCGCGCGGGGCGATCGTGGGGCTGTCCCGGTTCAACTCCAACGCCCATATTGCCCGGGCCACCCTGGAGGCGATCTGCTACCAGAGCCGGGATGTGGTGGAGGCGATGGAGGCCGACTCCGGTGTCCGCTTGGAGGTGCTCAAGGTCGACGGCGGGGTCACGCTCAACGAGTTGTGCATGCAGATCCAGTCCGATGTGCTCGGCGTCGACGTGGTCCGGCCGAAAGTGCCCGAGACCACGGCACTGGGTGCGGCCTACGCCGCCGGACTGGCCGTCGGGTACTGGTCGGACCCAGAGGATCTGCGCGCCAACTGGCAGGAGGATCGCCGCTGGACCCCGCAGTGGACCGACGAACAGCGCGCCAAGGGCTACGCGGGCTGGCATATGGCGGTGGACCGGACCCTGGGGTGGGTCGACGTCCAGGGTTAGCGTCCAGGGTTAGTCAGCCCCAGGGTCAGTCGGCCCCAGCGGAAAACGCGCCGCTGCCGCCGGTTGGTGTAACAGTGGAGGTATGACCCAGACCGCCGACGACATCGGTAACCTCCCCACCGCCGACTCAGTGAACGCCGCCGACGATGGTGGCACCCCGTTTCACCTGCGGGGCAACTACGCCCCGGTGCCCGATGAACTGACCGAGTACGACCTGCCTGTGCAGGGAGCGATCCCCGCCGAACTGGACGGCTGGTACCTGCGTAACGGCTCCAATCCGCGCACCCCGACCGGTCACTGGTTCATCGGAGACGGGATGATCCACGGCGTCCGCATCGAGAACGGGGCCGCCAAGTGGTACCGCAACCGGTGGGTGCGGACCGAGAGTTTCGACAACCCGTTTCCGGTCTACAACCCCGACGGCACCCGCAACCTGCGCTCCTCGGTGGCCAACACCCACGTCGTCAACCACGCCGGCAAAACGTTGGCCTTGGTGGAGTCCTCGCTGCCCTACCAGATCACCAATGACCTTGAGACCATCGGCTGCTATGACTTCGGCGGCAAGCTCAACGATGCGATGACGGCGCACCCGAAGATCTGCCCCACGACCGGGGAACTGCACTTCTTCGGGTACGGCAACCTGTTCCAACCACACGTCAGCTATCACCGGGTCGACGCCGACGGGGTGCTGACCGTCGATCGGCCCATCGAGGTCCCTGCTCTGACGATGATGCACGACTTTGCGATGACATCCGGGCACGTGATCTTCCTGGACCTGCCGATCGTGTTCAACCTCGACATCGCCATCAACGGCGGCGGCGACATGCCGTTCCGGTGGGACGACAACTACGGCGCGCGTTTCGGCGTGTTGCGCCGCGACGACCCCTTCGGACAGGTCCGCTGGTTCGACGTCGATCCGTGCTACATCTTCCACGTCGCCAACGCCTACGAGCCCGCTGGCTCCAATTCCATTGTGGTGCAGGCGGTTCGATATCCGGAGCTGTGGCGCGAAAACGGTGGATTCGGCGCCAGTGCCGTGCTGTGGGAGTGGACCATCAACCTCGATACCGGTACGGTCGCCGAGCGCCAACTCGATGATCGTGCGGTGGAGTTTCCGCGCATCGACGACCGATTGGCCGGATTGCCCGCCAAGTACGCCGTGTCCGTGGGCGATGCGGCTGTGGTCCGCTACGACCTGAACACCGGCGCCTCCACCGAACACCGATTCGGGTACCCGGACGCGCCCGGCGGACCCGGGGAGGCGGTCTTCGTCCCCTCGCCGAATGGGCCGGCCGACGAAAGCAACGGTTGGTACATGGCATACGTCTATGACCCGGCCGAGAACAGCAGCGAACTGGTGATCCTTGCTGCCGGCGACATCGCCGCCGAACCGGTCGCCCGGATCCGGCTGCCGCGCCGGGTGCCCTACGGATTCCACGGGAACTGGATCAGCGCCTGACCTTGTCCCGAAGGCTTTCCCAAGCCCCTCAGCCCGGCGGGCTCAAGCCCTCAGCCCGGCGGGACGAAACCGCCCGGCGGGTTGGGCAGGGGCCCGCCGGCCGCCGGCGGTATCGGCGCCGTGCGGGTCGGCGGTTGCTGCAGCCGGCTCAGCTCCCGCCGGTGCCGTTCGGCCAGCACCGCAGCGAGCACCCGCTGCGGCGGCGCGCCAGCCGGGGGCGGCGGGGAGATGCGCGAAACAACCTCGGCGGCAACGTGATACCCCATCTCCTGACGCACCGCCGGGGTCAACTCCGACTCGCGGGACAGGAACTGCCGCGCCATCTCGGCCTGATGCGGACCCAACCCGGACAGTTCCAGGGACTGGGCCCACCAGGCCAGTTCGGGTGGCATCGCCGGTGGCCCCGGCGATTTGGGACCCCGTTCGCTGATGACTACAGTCCCGGCGAAGATGTCGCCGATTCGTTTTCCCCGGGCTGACAGCAGACTGCAGATCACGGCCGGGCTGCCGAACAGCAGCCAGATCTCCACCACCGCGGCGAGGGCACGAAACAAGGCTTGCCGGAACCGCTCCGGCCCGCCGTCGTCGGCGACCACCCGCAGACCCATCGCCATCTTGCCCAGCGAGCGCCCGCGGGTCGCCATCTCCATCGCCACCGGATAGCCGACGATCACCGTGACGGTGAAAACGATCATGATCGCCGCGGTGAACGCCTCATCGAAGCGTGGCAGTGCAGCGGCCCACAGCATCATCGACAGGACATAGGCCGTACCCATCACGAGCAAGTCAATCAACGCTGCGACGGCTCGTACCGGCAGTTGGGCGATTTGCACGTCGAGAACCACCGCGTCGCCGGTTACCACAGTTTCGGGGGCGGAAGCCATAATCTGTCACGCTACCGGCCGCAAAACGGCCCGTTGTCGGTGGTTTCGGCCTTCTGCTCGGTATCAGTCGGGCGCGCGAATGATTCCCTTGGCAAAATCCACAAACCGGCCACAATCGCCAAAGGGTGCCCCTACTCTGTGCCGAGACCGCAGGGCTTGTCCTGACGCCGGAAAGGGGGTTTTAAGGCCGTGAAACCGCCTTTTGGTTCGCTTCTCATGCTCGGCTGCCGCCTGCCCGTTGACTGGTGGGGGCAGGCGGGCCGATGACCACCTCCGAGGCGGGCCGCAAAGGCCGCGACGGCATCCGGGAGATCGACGAGTGGGCCGTCGGGTACGTCGAGCGGCACCCCCGAGCCGCCATCAACACCCTCGGCAACCAAGCCATCATGGCGGTCCGGGTCATCCAGACCCTTGTGACCGATCTGGTCACCGGGAAGTTCCAGTGGCAGGAGTTCATCCGCCAGGCCGCCTTCATGGCCGGCACCTCGGTGTTGCCCACCATCTTCGTGGCGCTTCCCATCGGGGTGACCCTGTCGGTGCAGTTCGCCTTGCTCGCCGGACAGGTGGGCGCCACCTCGATGGCCGGCGCGGCCAGTGGCCTGGCGGTGATCCGGCAGGCCGCGTCCCTGGTCGCGGCCATCATCATGGCCGCCGCCGTCGGTTCGGCGATCACCGCCGACCTCGGCGCCCGCAAGATCCGCGATGAGATCGATGCCCTTGAGGTGCTGGGCATCTCGATCATCCAACGGCTGGTGGTGCCCCGATTCGTCGCCGCCATCTTGGTGTCGGTCGCGCTGACCGGCCTGGTGACGTTCACCGGGTTCCTGGCCAGTTACCTGTTCAACGTCTACTTCCAGGCCGGCGCACCGGGCAGCTTTGTCGGTACCTTCGCCTCCTTCACCACGACCGCGGATATGAAGCTGGCGATGGTCAAGGCGGTGGTGTACGGCGCCATCGTCGGCATCGTCGCCTGCGAGAAAGGGCTGTCCACCCGCGGCGGTTCCATCGGGGTGGCGAACTCGGTGAACTCCTCGGTCGTGGAGTCGATCCTGCTGCTGATGATCGTCAACGTCGCGATCAGCCAGCTATATCTGATCCTCTTCCCGAAGACAGGGCTGTAGCGCATGGCCCTGAAGGAACGACCGACAGTCGCCAAGCCGTCGACACCGCTGCCACCGGTACTCCAGCCGTTCAAGAATCTGGGGTCCAAGATCGCCAGCCCGATCATGCAACTCGGGCACATCATTATTTTCTTCGGCCGTGCCCTGGCCGGGATCCCCGTCGTCCTGCGCAGCTACCGACAGGAATACACCCGGTTGCTCTCCGATGTGGCCTGGGGCAACGGCTCGCTGGTCGTCGGTGGCGGCACCGCCGGTGTCGCGCTGGTACTCGGCGTGGTCGTCGGCGTCATGGTCGGCATCGAGGGCTACAACTTCCTGCAACTGCTCGGTCTGGGCCCAGCGGTCGGCATCATCTCCTCGCTGGTGAACACCCGAGAACTGGCGCCGATCGCCTGCGCGCTGGCCTTCGCCACACAGAGCGGCTGCCGGTTCACCGCCCAGTTGGGTGCCATGCGGATCTCCGAGGAGATCGACGCCACCGAGGTAATGGCGATCCAACCCATCCCGTACATGGTGACCACCCGACTGATGGCCTCGATCACCGCCATCATCCCGCTCTACATCATGTGCCTGGGTGTGAGCTATCTGAGCACCCAGGTCATCGTCTCGCTGATCAGCGGCGGGTCGATGGGCGGCTACATGCACTACTTCGGACTGATGCTCAGCGGCCAGGAGATCTTCTTCTCGGTGGTCAAGTGCGTCACCTTCGTCGCCATCGCGGCGGTCCTGCAGTGCTACTACGGCTTCTACGCCAGCGGCGGACCCGAGGGCGTGGGCGTGGCCGCCGGACACGCCATGCGGGCCGCGATCACCGTGGTGGTCATCGTGAACATGCTGCTGACCATGGCCTTCTTCAGCCTGGACTCCGGTGCGAGGTTCGGCGGCTGATGGCCAAGATCTTCGACATCAGCGGCCGCGGGCCGAGCAACCGGAAGCTGCTGATCGCCGGCATCGCCATGATCGTCGCCTCGGCGGTCATCGCCTCGCTGCTGGTGGCCAAGTCCACCGGTCGACTGGAGAACTACACCCGCATCACCGCCGATCTGACCAACGTCGGCGACGGCCTACCGTCCCGGTCCGACGTGCGCTACCACGGCCTGCTGGTCGGCACGACCACCAAGGTCACCCCGGCCCAGTTCGGTAAGCCCAACTTCGTCGACATCGACCTGATCGGCGACTACGCCAAGGACATCCCCAACACCGTCACCGCCCGGGTGGTGCCGAGCAACGTGTTCGCCGTGTCCAGCGTCGAACTGGTCGACAACGGCGACGCGCCGGCCCTGCAAAGCGGCGACCACATCCAGGAGGACACCGAGCTACCGACGGTGCTCTTCCAGACCACCATCAGCAAGCTGCGCGACATCCTCTTCGCCACCGGCCGCGGCCGCACCGACGAGACACTCGGCATCCTCGCCGCGGTCAAAGCGGTCACGCACAACCGCAGCGCCAAACTGCTGACCGCCGGCGCCCAACTGGATCGCATCGTCAGCCAACTCAATGCGACGGTCGCCCCGGACGCCGACAGCCCGTCGATGCTCAGCGCCCTGGTCGGTGCCGCCGAGGGCCTGCAGCAGACCGCGCCGGACCTGCTCGACGCCCTGCACAAGGCGGTCGAGCCGATGCAGGTCCTGGTCGAACAGCGGGGGAATCTCGACGCCATGCTGTCCAGCGGGGCCAGCACACTGAACAACACCCAGGTCGCGTTCGCCAACCACACCGACCGGATGATCACCATCGGCCGCAACCTCACACCGGTGATGGGGGTGCTGGCCGACACGTCCAACAACTGGCTGCCCGGCTTCCAGAAGATGAAGAAGTTCTCCGAGAAGTTCTTCGAGGGCTGGCTGCCGGACGTGGACTCCTTCAACCTGCGGGCCAACCTGGCGCTGACCCCCACGCACTCCTACACCCGGGCCGACTGCCCGGCCTACGGCGAGTTGAAGGGGCCCAGTTGCTTCACCGCGCCGCTGATCGCGGTGCGTCCCGATCTGCCCGAGGTGCTGCTCCCGCAGAACTACCAGCCGCCCAAGGACCTGATGCCGCCGCCGGGAACCGTCGTCGGGCCGAGTGGAAACCTGCACGCGGTGGGACCGCCGTACATCCTTCCCAACGGCCCCAACCTGATCGACCCGAACCCGCCGCTGGAATTGGGTATCGGCACCGGGATCCTGGGCACCAACGGCCCGCCCATGACGCCGGCCCCGCCGGTCCCCGGTACGGCCAACCCGGCCTTCACCCCGGAGCCGGTGCCGGCCGAACCCGGTTCGCCGGCCGCTCCGGTGGCCCCGTTCCGGCCCGATCACATGCCCGGGTGGCTGCCCCCCGGCGGACCGAACTACCCGGGTGCGCCGCCGCCCGCCCCGGCAGCACCGCCGGCCCCGCCCGCACCCCCGGCGTCCGGCGCACTGCCGGCCGAGGCCGCCCCGGCCTCCTACGGCGGCAACGTCGGCCCGGTCGGCAGCCGGCAGGAGCGGGACCAGCTGGCCTATATCACCGGCGCGCCCGCCACCACCGCCACCCAACTGCTGATGGCTCCGGTTGTCCGCGGGATGACCGTCTCAGCCGGTGAGGGAGCCTGATGAAGGGGAAACTGTCCAAGGTGGCATTCGGCCTGGTGGCCTTCCTAGTGGTGACCGCGGTGATGACCTGGCTGGTCTATGCCACCCTGCAGCGCTCGGTCACCGGCGAGACCACCCGCTACGGAGCGGAATTCACCGATGTGTTCGGTCTTCGCGAGGGCGACGACGTCCGGATGGCCGGCGTCCGGGTCGGCCGCGTGATGAAAGTTGAGTTGACCGAGGACAGCCGCGCCAACGTCGAGTTCGCGCTGCAGAACGATCAGAGGCTGTACTCCGACACCGAGGCGTCGATCCTCTACCAGAACATTGTCGGTCAGCGTTATCTCGATCTACGTCAGGGTATTGCGCGCCAAGCGAATCCGACCGTGCTGGAAGCCGGCAGCGTCATCCCCGTCGAGCGCACCATCCCGTCCTTCGACGTCGGCGTGGTGCTCAACGGTTACGAGCCGTTGTTCGCCACCATCGACCCCAAAGCCGCCGACCAGATCACCGAGGCCGCCGTTCAGGCGTTGCAGGGTGATTCGGCGTCGTGGGCCACCCTGGTCGACCGCACCGGCAAGCTCACCGAGACCTTCGCCGGGCGTGACGAACTGCTCGGTGATCTGATCACCGGCCTGGATCGCTTGTTCGCCACCCTGGCTCAGCAGAACGACAACATCGAGACCACCATCAACAACGCCCAGCAGATGGTGGGGACCTTCAACGCGCGCCGCCCCGAACTGGTGGCGTCGATGGGTTCGTTGTCGCGGGTGATGCGCTCACTCGGTGCTGTCACCAGCGAGGTCAATCCGGCATTGCAGGCGCTGATCACCCGGGAACCCGGCTTCGCCGCGCACCTGGTGACCATCGAACCGCAACTGGCGTTCATGGGCGGCAACCTGCCGATCATGCTCAAGGGTCTGGCCCGCGCCACCAACGAGGGCGCCTATCTCAACGTCTATGTCTGCGATCTGAACGCACTGGGCTTCTTCCCGGGCCTCAACGACGTGACTCCGATCGTGGTGGCCGCGGCCACCCCCGGCAACAAGGCACAGCACACCCCCAAGTGCAGGAATATGGCCAATGGTTGAGCGCAAGTACAAGGGCACCCCGCGCAAGCGGATGCTGGAGGACCGCAACCGGACCGCGGTCGGACTGGTGGCTCTGGCCATTCTGGTGGCGCTGATGGCCACCCTGGTGATCATCACCAGGGTCGGTCCCGGCTATCGGACGGTCAGCGCTGACTTCGTTCAGGCCGCCGCGCTACTGCCGAAGAACCCGGTGACGGTCGCCGGAATCCCGGTCGGGACCGTCACCGGCATGCGCCTCAACGGCGACAAGGTCACCGTCGACATGAAAGTGCAGAACAACGTGGCGCTCGGGAAGGACTCCCGAGCGGTCATCATGGTCACCACCATTCTCGGCTCGCGCTACGTGTCGCTGCGCCCGGGCGGCGGCGGCCCGTTGGAGAACAACACCATCGACATCAACCACACCGAGGTGCCTTATGACCTGCAGGAGGCCCTGCAGGACGTCGCGGTGAACTACGGCGAGGTCAACACCGACCAACTCGCGGCCGCGGTGGAGGCGTTGGGGCGACAGGTGCGGGACATGCCACCACTGGTGCCTAAGGCAATGGACAACCTCAAGAGGCTCTCCACGGTGATGGCGCAACGGCGCGACCAGTTCGGCAGCATGCTCAAGACGATGGACATCGTGACGGCCACCCTGCGCCGCCAGCAGACCAGCATCGGCGCCATGGTCAACCAGGGCAACCAACTGATCGGTGAATTCGTGATGCGGCAAGCCGCTTTCACCGAGATGCTGCGGGCGCTGAACGATCTGCTCAATCTGCTGGATGACACCGTCGTCACCAACCGGCCCCAGGTGGAGTCGCTGTTGGCCAATATGAACACCCTCGCCGGTCTGGCCGACAAACACCAGGCGATGCTGCGCAGCATCCTGCAGAGCGCCCCGGTGGCCCTGCGCGGATTGGCCAACGCCACCGGCAGCGGCAACGCCCTGGACACCAACATCCCGAACGGAATCCTGGTGGACTCCTGGATGTGCGCCATCAGTGGCCGCGCCCAGCAATTCGGAATGATCCAGTACTACAAGGACTGCCAGTGAAGCGCGGCAGAGGTTTTCTGATCCTGGGCATCGTCGCCTTGGTGGCGGTCGGCATCTTCGGGTACAACAGCTGGAAGCTGGCCCAGGCCCGGATGAACACCATCACCCTGATCGCCCAGTTCGACAGTTCGGCAGGTCTGTACCCGACCAACAACGTCCAGGTACTGGGTATGAAGGTCGGCAGCGTCAAGAAAATCACCCCGAAGACCGGCTATGTCGAGGTGGAGTTCACCGTCGACAAGAACGTCAAGGTCCCCGCCGACGCCCAGGCCGTCACCCTGCAGACCTCGATCCTGGCCGAGCGTTCCATCGAACTCACCCCGGTGTATCAGGGCAGCGGTGACGTGCTCGCTGACGGCGCGACGATCCCGTTGACCAAGACCAAGACCCCGGTCGAGTTCACCAAGACCCTGGACATGGTGGACCGACTGGCCGTCTCGCTGCAGGGCGACGGCAAGGGCAACGGGGCGTTGCGCACGCTGATCGACTCCGGCGCGGCGATGGCCGACGGCAATGGCGAGCGGATCAAATCCGCTCTCGGGGAACTGTCCAAAGCCCTCAAGCTCAGCGCCGACGGAGGGGCGGCGACCAAAGAACAACTCACCACCGTGGTCGACAATCTCAGTGTGCTGATGGACAGCGCGGCCGCCAACGAGGCCACCCTGCGTGACTTCGGTTCCAATGTCCGGATCCTCTCCCAGGTGCTGGCGGACCAGGATTTCGGCAGCGGCACCACCGGCAAGCAGTTGAATCTGGTGCTCACCCAACTCGGTGACCTGCTCGACCAGAACCGCGACACCATCCGGGGGGCGGTCAGCAGCGGTGACGCCGCACTCGGCGTCACCGTCGACCATCAGCGCGACCTTGCCGAACTCCTCGACATCGCACCGTTGACGCTGGACAACCTCTACAACATCATCGACCGGAAGAACGGCGCCGCCCGGGTGCATATTCTGACCGACAAGGTGCTCTTCGACAGCCAGACCGTCAAAGAGATGTGCAACCTGTTGCATTTGCGCCAGTTGGGTTGCAGCACAGGAACATTGCAGGACTTCGGCCCTGACTTCGGGATTTCCTACATCCTGGACGGCCTCGCGGCGATGGGGCAGAGGTAATGACCGACAAGAAGCGATTCGCGGTGGCACTGGTGGCGGTGTCGATCACCACGTCCGGCTGCGCCACCAGCGGCCTGTCCAGTCTGCCGCTGCCCAAACCGGGACTCAGCCAGGGGTCGGCGTACACCATCACCGCGGTCTTCGAGAACGCGCTGAACCTGCCGGCCTTCGCCAAGGTCCGCCTCGCCGGCGCCGACGTCGGGGAGATGGAAACCCTGCAGGCCAAGGACTACACCGCCGTGGCGACGCTGCGAATCCGGGACGGTGTCGAGCTGCCGCAGGGCACTACCGTCGAACTGCGGTCTGCGACACCCTTGGGTGACGTCTTCATCGCCGTCAAGCCCCCGGCGAACTCGTCTGGGGCGCCGCTGCTGAAGAACGGCGACACCATCGGGATCGAGAACACCATGCAGGCCGCCACCGTCGAGAACCTGCTGACCGGCGCTGCGGTTCTGGTCAATGGCGGTGCGGTGCAAAACCTCACTGACCTGATCAACGGCGCCGGCAAAGCCGCCGGGGAGGGCGGCGGCAAGAACTTCCGGGTTCTGGTCGAACGCACCAACCAGTTGCTCGGCACGATGGACCGGCGTACCGATCAGATCTCGGATTCGCTGACCGCCCTGGCCGGTGTGTCGCGGCGGATCGACGAGAAGAACTACGTCCTCGTCGACCTGATGGGAGCGGCCGCCCCGGCAACCGATGTGCTGGCCCAGCACACCAACCAGATCGCCGATCTGGTCGTCCAGGCCGGAGCGACCACCGAATCGTTGAACAAGTTCCCGTCCGTCGCCGGTACCGACACCAGTGGTCGCAGCGTCATCGCCGACATGAACACGATCTCCAGCGCGTTCAACGACGTCGTCCTGGACCCCGACACCAGCCTGGCCGCACTGAACCGGCTGATGCCACCGATCATCAAATCCACCTCCGGCAGCGGGATTGCGGTACGCGGCGGGATCGACCGGCTGATCCTCGGCCACATCCCCGACATCGGTTTCGCCGGCGACCCGGGGTTCCACGGGCCCAAGTGGTACAACTGGAACCAGATCGTCGGCTCGTTCAAGTACACGCTGTTCCGCCTTCAGGAACGGGTGGTGGGCCGCGGCCCGAATGTTCCACAGGTGCCGGTGATTCCCAGTCCGACCGAGGCCGGGCAGTGGGAGGTGGTGGGTCCGCCGCCGGGGCCGACCGCGCCCGGTCAGTTCGTGCAGCCCGCCGGTCCGCCGCCCGGTCCGGTGCCCCCGCCCCCGCCCGCCCCGCCGGCCGCGCCGCCTGTGCCGGCCGCGCCCGTCGCGGAGTCCGCACCATGATCGGGGCGATCGCCGACGGCATCGTTGGGACGGTCAAGTACGGCTATCGACACAAAGCCTTGCTGTCGGCGCTGGCCTTGCTGATGACCCTGGTGGTTGGGCTGGCGTATCTGACGCTGGGTGCGCTGCGGTGGAACCCGCTGAAGTCGACCTATCTGGTCAACGTGCAACTGCCCGCATCCGGGGGTCTGCTGGTCAACCAGGACGTCACCCTGCGCGGTATTCCGATCGGCAAGATCGACAAGCTCTCCATCACCCGGGATGGGGTCGACGCCCGGATCAAGATCAACGACGGCATCGAGGTCTCCGAGTCCAGCAAGGCCCGGGTGGCCGGTCTGTCCGCGGCCGGGGAGCAGTATCTGGACTTTGACGGCGGCAACGGCTCGGCGCCGTTCCTGGCCGACGGGACGACCTTCGCGATGGGCAAGACCGAGATCCCGGTCACCCTGGCGCAGTTGCTCGCGCATTCCGACGGGATGCTCAAACAGATCGACACCACCAAGCTCGAGCTCATCAAGAAAGAACTGGGCATGAGCAAGGACGGACCGCAGAAGCTCGACGACCTCGTCGAGGGCGGTCTCTATCTGATCTCGACCCTCGACGGGGTACTGCCGCAAACCACCAGCATCCTCAACACCAGCAGGGCCACACTGCAGTTGGTGTCGGACAAACAAGAGGGCATGAAGGTCGCCAACGACAACTTCAACAAGGTCTTCGACGGGGTCAAGCGGATGACCGGCGGGTTCCGCCAGTTGACCGAACAAGGACCCAAAACCTTTGGCGCGGTGGACAATCTGTTCACCGACAACTCCGAAACGATGGTCAAGCTGCTCGGCGACCTCACCACCGTTTCGGAACTGATGTACCTGCGGGTGCCAGCACTCAATGCGCTGTTCCCGACCTACCGCGGATCGCTGTTCGACTCGTTCAGCAGCATCATTCACGACGGCGGGTTCTGGGTGAACATGGACATCTACCCCCGGTACACCTGTGACTACGGCACCCCGCGGCTCCCACCGGCCTCGGCGGACTACCCGGAGCCGTTCATGCACACCTACTGCCGCGACACCGATCCTGCGGTGTTGATCCGCGGAGCCAAGAACGCACCCCGGCCCGCCGGTGACGACACCTACGGCCCACCACCCGGTGCTGATCTGGGTCAGCGAACCGATCCCTCCCCGCAAGGCCGGTTCTCCGTCCCGACGCCCTACGGTGGCCCGACGCTGCCGATCGAACCGCCCCGCTGAGCCCGGCAGGAGACATACGCGAGAATGCCCATCATGACCAACAAAGGATCCGACGCCGAGACCGCCGCCGAGGC